>JBGVIT010000049.1:0-54503 GCA_045128915.1 Clostridia bacterium | reverse complement strand
GCAGCTCGGCAACTATTTCATCATAGTATTTAATAACCGTATTTCTATCTGCTCCCACAGCTCTTGCTATTGCTGCCTTTTTTGTTATACCCGGATTTTCTCTCATATACTCCATTATAACATTCTTTTTACTTTTTCTGCTTATCAATCATTGCGTTAAAACCACCGATAGTGTCGCTTTCAAGTCCTGACATAGAACCACTTCTGTCGAGTATAAAAACCAATTCTGTAATACCGTTTTTAATCTTTTCTACCATTTCAAATACCTCCAAAAAAAATAATGTGATTGCTTGGTTTCTCAACCTTACAATCACATTATAAATCATTTTAATTTTAAAATGGTCGCTCGACGAGTGACATTTAATTTTTATATTTCAGATTTCTGAAATCAAATCATTTTCAATATGAATAATATCATCAATGAAAATTTCCGTGCCATCATCAAACACCACATCACTTTCATACTCACGGATTTTTTTGATATATCCTTTTTTCGTCACATATTTACCGCCTGATTTTTTCTTATCCGGAATAAAATATGTTATAGATGTTTCAGGTAAATCATCAATATTTTCACTTATAAAATTAAGCTTTCTATTGAGTTCTTCTTTTGTATATTCGTCAAGTTCTAATTTGCTATCGGTTAGCCTTGCAGTTTCTATTACCGCTTCATCATATCCCGTCAGCGCTGCGAAGGGAGCAAACTGAGCAGCTCTGAGAATTTTATCCGGGAAGTCTTTTTCTATTTCAGGGTTTGGATATTGCATATTTAATATATCTTCAAATTCAAAATTGCTCATCTTGCACCTCCTTAGCAATTCGATAAATTGGAATTTAGCGTGTCAGCATTTCAACAGCTTCATCCTGTGTGGCAACAAAGAACACATCCTTGCCTTTATTGCTTTCATAGATAAAGTCTTTTAGCGGCTTGCTTGTGTAATGGGAATAATCACCATAAATTGCAATGCGACCACCATAATTCACATATTTCTGTAAAATCTCGCCTGCAAGGCCTCTGCTGAGGATGAAGAAGTCCTCGACAATCAATTTTTTGTCGATAACGATATTTTTTGTTCCAATATCGTATTTTGCAGACATAAGCACATCCAAAGCAGTTTGTGTATCTGTGATTACAAGTTCGCTACTATTAACAATGGCGCAAGTAATTCCATTCTTTTCAATTTTTGTTAATTGCATTTTGCTATCTCCTTACAAATTCTTATTTATCGGTCAGGCTTTATGCCCACCGATTTGTTTATTTCTTTCTATTGATGTTGCACCTTCCTGAAGGTTAGTGCCTTTTATAATTGAGTTCTTTCCGTACCGGGATTTAATATCAATCATTGCTTCCTGAATTTTGCGTTCCTTCTGAAGTGCCGCTTTTTCTTTTTCTCGTTTTGCGACAAGTTCATCATAATCAGTAAATAAATCTAACTGCTCATAGTGTTGCTTATCCTCAATGTTTTTCTCAAGGATAAGATTGTTTGCCGCTATTGTAACTCGTCTTATCAAGAGCTTTTTATCAACTATTTCATCGTAGAGTTTTAGTGTGGCATCTGTTATTAGTCTTGTTGATGAAGTTTGTCTTTCTATATTTGCAGTTCCGTGTGCGTGTTTCGGAATTTTTCTTCCGTAATGGTCGGTTTTAACTTCGCCGGAATAATACTTGCTTATCTCCGGGTTCGTCAGGTTCTCTATGTCATAACCAATAGTTAAAACAATCTGATTTGTAACAAGACCTTTTTCAACTAAGTCAAGAGATAAAAGCTCAAGCATTTCCCAAACTATTATCCTTGCCTTGTCAAAGTCATAAGGGCAATGAAGAACTTGTCCGACACTCATACTCTTTGTGCTCGGTGTATAAGCCTTTGCTTCTTCGATAGTACAAGGCTCATATCCCCAGGCGTGGTCAACAAGCATTTTTGAGTTTATACCAAAAAGCTTTTTTAATAACTTTCTACCGTGCGGAGTGGTAGATGCTCTTGCAATATCTCCCATACAAAACATTCGGTTATCTTCAAGTTTTTTTGAGTAACCTGCACCAACTCTCCAAAAGTCCGTAAGGGGTTTATGTTCCCAAAGTTCTTTACGATAGCTCATTTCATCAAGTTCAGCTATGCGTACACCGTCTTTATCAGGTGGCATTTTCTTTGCAGTTATATCCATTGCTATTTTAGCAAGATACATATTCGTACCTATTCCTGCAGTAGCAGTAATTCCCGTTGTTGCAAGCACATCACGAATAATTGTCATTGCCAATTCGTGTGCGGTCATTTTATAGGTATTCAGATAACTTGTAATATCCATAAATACCTCGTCAATGGAATAAACAAGAATATCTTCAGCAGAGATATATTTCAGGTACACATCATAAATCCTTGTGCTATATTCCATATAATGAGCCATACGGGGCGGAGCTACGATATATCCAAGTGCAAGTGAAGGGTTTGTTTGTAACTCATCAGCATCGTATGATTCGCCCGTAAATTCTTTTCCGGGTGCTTTCCATTTTCTCTGACGATTTACTTCTTTAACTCTTTGAACAACTTCAAACAATCTTGCACGGCCTGAAACACCATGAGCTTTAAGACTCGGTGTGACAGCAAGGCAGATTGTCTTTTCTGTTCGTGAACTGTCCGCTACAACAAGGTTAGTTTTAAGCGGATCAAGCTCTCGTTCTATACATTCGACAGAAGCATAAAACGATTTTAAGTCAATACAAAGATAAGTTCGATTTTTTCTTTGATTATCCATTTTTATGCTCCTTTCGATAGATTAAAGTACAGATATATTATACCACATTCTCTGTGTCCATTCAATGAATAAGAGAAAGTTTGTTTGTTTTTAATATTATGAGCCTATCACTCCGCAAAGAGCGATAGGCTCTGTTGTTTTATTTATCTGCTATGTGAATATCCATATCCGTACTACCGATATAAACATCACGGTTCCCATCAATGGTATGATACTTGATTATAGTGTATTCAGGATATTTATACACTTGGCTGCCACCGTCTTTATAGACAAGTTCTTCGAGAGTGCCATTCATTACATCCTTATTACAATTAGCAACAATTCCGTCTAATGTTATTCTGCCTTTTTCCAAAGCAGTTTCGAGGGGCATTGTGAAGCCTTTAATAGTAATCAATACTTTGTCAACACCATAGTACTGTATGCCAGCCAGTTGGCTTTACCATACCGATTGAACCACGTTCTTCTGTAGGCATTATATCTGTACCGATATTAGCAAAGGCAACACCACAGCGACTAAGACTGTCAAGTGGTGCATACTGCTCAAAGGATGTTGTTCTATATTCAGCTTCTGTGAAATACGGAATATTGTTATTTACACCAATATATGCTTTACCACTATAAGCAGGAATACTACTCAAATCAAATTTCGTTACGGTTGCTTGGGGTGGTTCTTGTTCGGGTATGTCGTTGGTTTCATCCGATACCGAAGAAGGCTTAACGGTTTCAACTATTTCATTTTGAGTGTTTTCGTTATTTGTAACGGGCGTTTCAGTTGTGCCGCATCCCGAAAGAAGTAGAAGAAAAGACAATAATAACGCTACTGCCGAAGTCATTTTTTTCATTTTACATAAACCTCCATAGTTATTTTCTCATGTGATTTACCCGCAAACTCTGAACTCTCTATTAACTGCCACGTTTTCAAGTCAATATCTAACTCACGATCACACGGATAAACTGTGTTCCATCGAAAAACAATTATTTTCTCTACCCATTTCTCAAAGTGTTCTAAATCAACATTCTCTACAAAACAGTACTCTCCGTTAGCCGTTTCCGAGAGAAAACCACTATCTACATTGATATTAGAACGATCTGATTTTTCAAAAAGTTCATACGAATACCTGTTCATCCAAAGTCTGTTATCTTTGGTGAACTCTACAATCTTTTTAACCACCTCAATATCCCGACTTTGCCGGCGATTATTAAACATCATCCCTAAATTATCATCAACGCATACTATAACTATCACGTTTACACCTCTTTTTTCAAACTATAACTTTATTATACCAATAGAGATAAAATTAAGTAAATATAACTTATAAAATGGCATTTTTATAATTATATCACATATAAAGGTGTAGCACAATACAAAAGCACCTTTTCTTCGTGTATTTTCAAACCTTTTATACCTTATAATATTGTATGAGAGGTGAAAGTGTATGGAAGAAAAAGATTTTGCTCTTCGTTTGGCACAGTTAAGAACGAAAAAGGGAGTGTCACAAAGAGAAATGAGTTTAGCTATTGGACAAAACGTTAATTATATAAATCATATTGAGACAAACCAAGGCGCACCGTCACTTGCTGGTATTATTTATATCTGTGATTATCTCGGTATTACGCTTAGTGAGTTCTTTGATATTGATAATAATAACCCTGCTAAACTTAATAAGATAAATGAATACTTGAAAAAGCTGGATGATGAACAGCTTGAAATGGTTGAAAATTTAGTTAAGAACTTGGTCAACAAATAAGGAACTGCCTGTAATGACAGTTCCTTATTTGTTTATTATAGGAGTTTTATGTGATATCCTTGACCATCCTTGAAGAACTCAAACGGCACAGGCTCACCCGACTTCCACACGGTTACTACCGGGGAATCAAAGACCACACGATCTGCTGATGACTTTTTATTATTTATTTTCATATACCCATTTAAGTTTGTTAGGGTGAGCTCTAACAGATCTTCACTATCGCAGTAGGCGACATAATCTTCAAAACCTGTGATTGTTACCTTATATAGGTCCGTTGTTATTGAATATCCCTCGGATAAATCATTATACTCTCCGAACTTTGCCAGCTCTCCGCCGGCGAGTTCTAATCTGAAATCAATCTCTCTATTGTTGAAATAAACCCTGAAATCTTCCATTATATCGTAATGGCTACAATAACTATCTTCCAACAGCTCTGTAAATGTTTTGTCATTCAATCTTTCAAAGGTATAAATCTCAAACTCTCTGACTTCTTTTACTTCATCATTATTCTTAAACTGCCGAAAGAGGATGAAGGGGTGGCACTCAAACTTCGTATCAGCAACACCAAACCACATTCGAGGATTTGAACGTAGATTCACGAAATGCAGATAATCCGAATGTATCTCACAATGCTTTAAGATTTTATCCACCCAAACATTTTCATCCTTGACCTTTTTGCTACCGGCTACCATAGAAAGTATTTGTCCTAAGTCTCTAAACATAACTTCACTTCCTTAAATAAAGTATATGCCAATAGGCATACCGCCTTCATTGTATCGGATGTTCTCTTTAAAGCCAAGGCCTTTGACCAAATTTCTTTGTAGTGTACGATAAACGGTACGGTCACGTTGTATTATTGTGTTATTACTATATTATTAATAATGGAGGAACTCAAAATATTTATATCATGAAATTATCCCCTCATTAATAGTAGCGTTTTCTGTAGCGATTTATGCATAAACAAAATACCTCATCTGTAGCAAATGCAGTAATAACAACAAAACACCATTTTCAAAAAAATTAAAATTTTTTGTTTTCTTATTATCAGTAGGAAAACCTTGCCTGATGAAAATGCCGTATTTTTTCGGAGTTATATATGCATCAAAAATACCCCAAACTGTTATACTTTTAAAAAATGGAGTTGGATCTGAAAATGTGATCCAACTCCGATTATTTTATTTAACCTTAAACCCTTTATGTTTTTCTTCAAGCCAAGCTATATTCGCTTTGATATTTTCTTCTACCGGGAGAGAAAGGTCATATCTCATATAAAATGCTAAACCTGCATCCTTAAAGAACTCCACATACTCTTCAGCTTTACGCTTTTCCTTTAAGTTCCTTGCATAGAGAGAAGCTGCAAAGATAAACTTACCCCAAAGGACGCTTGCTTCATCAAGAGCAGGGATATTAAACTCCGTCAGCCAATCTTTCAATTTAATCTCTTGTCCGTGTCCGGTGCAGGTTCCTGCACCTTGTCTGAAATAACGTTGTTCTTTACCGTCGTAGTATCTGCCTATGGGATAGAGACGACACACGATAGGCTTGTCTTTCTGAACCATACATAACCCTTTTCTTAAAAGCGAGCAAGAGCCATCCAATCTTTCTTTAAGGTGTGCCACAGGCAGAGCAGAGGTATGTCCGGGAGAAATGGTACAATATTTCATAGCAGCTTCGGCTGTACTTACACCCATAGCCTTTGCAATATTGTATATATCGTAACCCGTAACTGTTATAAGCTCTTCGCGCTTACGACAACAGTTACCGCATTGTTTACACCCGAATAAGAATGTATCTTCCGGCTCTAAATGGTTCTTCCTGATTTCTTCAATTAACTGCTCGTCAGTCATACCATGTCTCATAATGAAATTTCTCCTTTTTCTTTAAGCTCTTTTATTTCGGCGGAGAGGACATACTTTAACCCCTCTACAACCAAGTCAGATTTACTTATGCCATCTCTTGATTTTTTAAGTTCCAAAGCTTTTAGTATAGGTTCTTCGGGAGTATCTGGAATGTAATAACTCATCGGTTTAGAGTTACCACCTCTGCCACGATAGCGTTCGTAGCTTCTCTCGTTGCGTTTCTTTGCTTTTACCGCTTTTTCTTCCTTTTGAGTATCGGTGGCAAGAAGAGGAGGAGTATCTGTTTGTTCCGCCGTAAACATACCACCAAGTCTTTTCAAAATACCATTTGCCATTAAGTATCACTCCTTATAATATTTCTTTGACATCAACGTGACCGTAGCTTACCGCGAAAAATTGTTTTCGCCAAGGCCTTTTTAAAAAGTTTTTAAAGTCTGGTGAAAGTTCACGAAGACGATTGACATCATCTGGTTAAAATTTGATGTCAATATCCGCAAACCCGCTTGTTGTACGGGTTTGAGGCACTTTGACATTACATCCCTAAAACTCCGATATGGACAAAAACGCCCTTAAAAGCCCTTTTATGTTTCACGGGTATCTTTTCTTGGGCTGGGTATAAAAAATGCGATACAGGTCGTTTTGGTGGGCAAGAAATGCGTTTCAGACGCAAAACAACAATGGAATATCTCCGAAACCGCTTAACAAGGCCATTTTCAAGGTTTTTACACAGAAAATGACAGGGTATTTTTATAACCCTGTCACTCATTTTGAACTATAAAATTTATTAAGGTTTACCCGGAAGAGCTAACACACCATTTTTGATGTCAATTAAAATCTCTTCTAACTTTTCAAATTCATCAACCCAGAAGATATGTATAAATTTTTTACGAGATAGTGATGTATTTTTATACCCACTATTTCTTCTTTTGTCAACTCTAAGTGATATTCACCCCAATTAATCTTTTGCCCTCATATAAGATGTATCCACTCTTGCAAGTGCTTTTGCTGTTTCAAATAAACTTACCACAAGAGCAACAAGGTTGTCTGCATCTTTTTCATCCATACGTATACATATTTTGCGGATAAGAGAGACCACCTTATTAAAATCGCCATTAACCGTTTGATTTAAAATCAAAGATATATCAAGTAGTTCTGCATACAAACTAAAAAGTTGTTCTTTTTTATACTGTAAACTTTCTTTTGCATAATTAAGCCTTTCTTCAATGTTCTTAAATACATATTCTTTTTCGCGTCCGTCAATCGGACACAACTCACACATACCATCACAATTGCCGTAACATGGTGTAAGTCTATATGCGTCGTCAGCTTCATAGTTACGCAGGAACTCGACATTTCTTTGATAGTTTTCTTCGTTTGTTGGGTGTTGCTGTTTGCAAAATATACTCTCTACAAGATCCAGAGCAACCATAATCTCATTCTTGGACATATGAGGTTGATTTACATATACTATATTAGTAAGTTTTCTTACGTCTTCAATATCATAAAGACTTAGATCTTCATAATACATACAGAGGCGCTCAAAGTCTTCTTTATCTTCAATAAAACAACCAGCCATCTCATCATAGCACATAGAAAGTGCCTCTTCAAAGGCTATTGCATACAATTTTTCCCTCATTTCATAAAAGGTAATACCCTCAAGTTTATCATACTCAGCTTCAAGTTCTTCATAGTATCTTGCCAGTATATCATACTCTTCATCTGTTTCACCATCTGAGTGGATTCTGGGGTATAGTTCGTTAATCATATCAGATAAATATTCTCCTTTTTTACCACAGTGGGGACAGTTACTATTACCAATTATTTTATGATTTATGACATTATATCTTTCACAGTACACAATTCCACAATCATGACAATGCATACCGTGCAAATGGGATGTGTTATAAGCATAATAGTCGCCATGCTTATCCACAAAATCTTCAACATCACTTCCACAAATTGGGCAACTGGTATCATAATTTTCCGTATCAGGGTTATATCTTGCTTTATATGTAACATTACAATCTACACAATGTAATCCTTCAACTACAAAATTTCTAAAACACATTAATGGAAACTCTAAAGGCTTTGGTGGATCTTGTACATCAAATCTAACACCATGATAACAAGGTAAATGCGAAGATAAAACTGACCTATGATTGAATAACGCCTCTGCTTTATCACACTTAAAACCATCTACTTTCATACAAAACTTGCAACCATCCAAAATATTCTTTTTTTCACCGGCGTTATCCGCCTTAACATTTACACCAACATTTTTTAAACAATCAACTTTTTTCATATAACTTCTACTCCTTTATATATAAATTTATTTTATTGTGTAGCCGAAAGGTGGAACCGGCTTTCGGCTACATTTTGATTATAACACCCACATACTGCTGTTCTTCTTGGAATCGGCATTTGCCGATCTTATCTCTATACATTTTTCTCATTTTGTATTTTACCTATTTCACTCACTGCATCCTTAATTATCTCCGATGCGAACTTCATTGTTGCTGTCTGCACGTCAGGAAGAAGATTACCCCTGATTCTATCAAGATTATCAATCTGCTCACGAAGTCTTCTTATAGCCAAGCTCAATACCACTTTTGTTTCGGGATTTTTTTCCTTCTCATAGCGAGACTGCAAAAACTCTTTGGTGATACAAAGCTCTTCTCTAACCCCATAAAGTGCATCCGCATACGCATTTATAGGCGCTAATGCTTTTGACACCTTATCCATAATAACATCATCCATAAAATCAACTCTCCTTACCATTATTTTTCTGCTCTACAACCACTTCACAATAGCTAAGTAAAACCCTTACCACCATCTTTACTCTTCTTTTTAAGTACTTTGTTTCTGTGGAGTAGTAATCTTTAACCATCCCTGATGCTACTGAAACACCTGTTTCCAAATCAATCTTATCTGCCATTTCCACCGTAGTGTCTCTGATCTCTAAAACCCTGTCCTCACTTATTGACTGTCTCTCTAACTCTCCAAGTAATAACTTTAACGCTGCTATAAACTTTTCCATTTTCTCACCACCTTTAATTTAATATAATTTTCACATGTCTTTTTTGAAGCTCCACTGTCCTTTTCTCATAAAAACTCTTCAAAAAATATAAAATTTAATTAAATCTCATCCAATTTAGTCAAATCTTCTCTATAACATAAAAGATAATGCACACCGGGCGCGCCCGGTGTGCATTATCTTTGGGAATATGAAATATGGAGTTGAGTGAGAATGAGAATTTATGAGTGAACTTCCTCATGGCAAATACGTGCTATTAAAGGGTATTGATGGCTAATATCCATACGAAGATATGACAAGTCTAAAGCTCGTAATCCAAATCTTACCCGATCTAATCCGTCACAGTCCTTAAAAATATTAAATAATAATTTTACTATATCTGCTTTTTCTGACAAGATAGGGTTTTCTTCTATCTCTCTATACCCATACTTGTCGTCTACGGAGTGGTACTGAATCAGAAAAACTGTTATTTCATCAGGGTGGCTGACAGAACTCTTGTAATATTCAGCACTATCATACCCATGTTGTTTACTCTCACCGTCGTGCTTACGCCGGCAATCGTGATAGATTGCCGCTGTTGCAAGACGGTCTCTGTTTTTGTTTGATAACCCCAACTCCTCCGATAATAGCAAAGAGAGAAGGAGAACCCTAAGGCTGTGTTCATATCCGTGAACTGTGTCTTTAAGAATATAGTCCAGCTTATATAACTTCTTTTTATATTCCAAGTATGTCTTTGTAACCCTTGGAAGAAGCTCTTTAAGTCTATCTAACCCAAATAACTTGGTGACCTCAATAATCTCTACGTCTCTATGTCTTACTAAAATTTCTTGCTCATAACCCTCAATATATTCTACGACATCTTCTTTTCTAACCCTTGCTTCAATTATCTCTGCATCGTCTGTACCCAGACGTGCTGCAAAGAACATCGCTACGCTCTTATCTAAACTCCAACTGTACGCCCTTTTCAACGGAGTACCCATTTGGGTTTGACCTCGGTATATAGTGATGGTATCGGGTAGGGATGTTAGAACTTCATTTGTTGCTTGGATATCTTCGGGTGTTTTCTTTTGAAATATTTTCTCTATGTTTTCTTCGGAGATACACCCAAACCCATAATCCGCATAGGTGTAGAAGTCTATGAATTTTCTATAAACCCCTTCGAAGTCCATACCACGCTCTACAAGAAGATTGAAATACTCAATCTTCATACTATCTGGTAAACCACTTATGGATGTGGCGTAGTCACCACTTGCAACTTCTGCTTCAATAGACCTTACAGCTCTGTAAAATGTCTCTATGTCAGACCACAATGGACTTTTTTCGCCATCGGCGATGTAAAAGTCCAACGGGAACTGTAAGACAGCAAGGCTATCTCTGTTAAAGTACATACAGGAGTATGAGATTGAAGGAGTATAGGCTACGCAGTCTGTTGGTACTTTGAACTTATCTCTGAACTCTTCATCCGTAAAGCTCACACGATAACCCTTTTCATTTAATTCTTTAACCTTTTCCTGTGTTTTAATATCACTCTGGAACACAAGTTGTTCCATACGAACATTTTTTACATTAAGCATTAACTCTGATAACGTAATAACAATCACCTCGCAATTAAATTGCATGCAATTGTATCGCGCTTTATCATTAATCGCAAGCTATTTTTATTATTACTATACTTCAACCATTTTCAACCTTTTCTCCCGGCAAATGAGGAACGGATCACGAGAAGTGATCCGTTCCGAACGTGTTTCTACCTTATTTATATATAATAAACAAATTACCTTTGATACCATCCACTATTACAGAACATCTGATAGGAAGTATTATAGATGTATGTTTTATTATGTTGTAGTTGTAGTGGATTATTACCATTATTTATATTAATACATTTTTTAAACCCCTCTACTTACTGTAGCGTTTTCTCTTCCGATTTATGACCAATCTGGTCCCAACTGTAGAAATTCGTTTTTTTGATGCTTATGGATGTTGGTATTGCAATGGAAAGTTTTTTTCGAAAAAAATTGTAAAAAACATAGAAAATTGTCTCTTGGTATTGCAATTATTCCAGCTTTGGAATATAATATAAAACATAACATATAAGGAGTGTACCGATATGGGATTTATTTCTGCAAAACAAGCGGCAGATAAGTGGGGTATCTCGCAAAGACGTGTTGCCGTACTCTGCTCCGAAGACAGAATTGCAAACGCAACCATGGTTGGCAATATGTGGATTATACCCGATACTGCTGAAAAACCGGAAGATGCACGAACTACAAGATATGTAGATACAGATGAAAAAGGTGTAAAACCCTTTTTGAAATGGGCTGGTGGTAAGGGGCAGCTTATAAAAGAAATTGAAAAGTACTATCCGTTTGAAAATGGTACCGTTATCAAGTATGCGGAACCCTTTGTAGGCGGAGGTGCTGTTCTGTTTGATATACTTGAAAAATATGATCTGCAGGATGTGTATATAAGTGATACCAATGCAGAGCTTATCAATGCTTATATGATTGTCAGAGATGATAATGATAATCTTATAGACCTATTATCTAAATACCAATCAGAGTATGTACCACTTGAAACCGAAGAAAGAAAAGCATACTACATTGCAAAAAGAGAACGTTTCAACTACTTATGCTCTTCCGGCAAACAATCAGACAATACCGAAAAAGCAGCATTGATGATTTTCTTGAATAAAACCTGTTTTAACGGATTGTACCGAGTGAACAAAAAAGGATTATTTAATGTTCCTATGGGTTCATATAAAAATCCGTTGATATGCGATGAAAGAAACCTTCGTGCTGTTTCTGAAAAACTGCAAAATGTAACCATTGTTTGTGGCGATTATAAGGATGCAGCAGACTTTATCGATAATAAGACTTTCGTTTATTTTGACCCACCATACAGACCACTTACAGAAACATCAAGCTTTACTTCATATACAGAAAACCAATTCAACGATAAAGACCAGATAGAGCTTGCAGAGTTTGTTAATCAAATGCACACAAAGGGTGCAAAGATAGTAGTAAGTAACTCCGATCCTAAAAATGTTGACGAAGATGATAATTTCTTTGATGAAATTTATTCGGCACATTCAATCAGAAGAGTTGAAGCTACCCGTATGATTAACTCCAAGAGTGAAGCTCGTGGCAAAATCAAAGAACTGTTAATATCAACTTTTTAAGGAGGGATTATAATGCAAAGAGATTTTAATGCGTGGCTTTCAAAGTTCAGGGAAAGTATAGCTGATTACAAGTACTATATTAATTTCAAAAAGGTATATGAGAATGTGAATGCCTTGAAAATCGAGTTAAACCTACTGAACTCGCTCATAGGTTCAAAAGACATTGAAACCGATTTCATTAACCTATATACCAAATACCCGGAAGTGTTAAAAGCAATTCCTATACTTCTGGCGAAAAGAGAGTGCGACATATACTGTCAGGATGCAAACGGCGGTCACCTATTCCGCTTTAATACAGATGAGTATAAGACCGAAGGCGAAAAGTATGTTTACTTCATGAGAGAAACAGGGCTTTTCGACCTGCTTGAAAGTCATCTTATCAATAATCTGATTGACTATGTTACAGGTGTGGAAACAGGTCTTGACTCGAATGGTCGTAAGAACCGTGGCGGTCATCTTATGGAAGATTTGGTTGAAAGCTACTTACAGAAAGCAGGCTTTGTAAAGGACAAAACTTATTTCAAAGAGTTCTACATACACCAAATCACAAACAAATGGAACATTGATCTTTCGGCTATATCAAACCAAGGCAAGATGGAAAAACGCTTTGACTTCGTAGTGAAAACCGATAATATGATTTATGTTATTGAAACCAACTTCTACGGAAGTGGCGGTTCTAAACTTAACGAAACCGCCCGTAGTTATAAAACCCTTGCTTTAGAAGCCGATACTATTGACGGAGTTACATTTGTATGGTTCACCGATGGTAAAGGTTGGACAAGTGCTCGTCATAATTTAGAAGAAACCTTTGATGTTATGCCACATATATACAGCATCAATGATTTAGAAAATGGTATTATTGGTGAGGTGTTCAAATAATGGCTGAAAAGAAAATAAAGAAATGGGAACCGGAAGATTTCGAGCTTGAAATGACTACCCATTGGTCTTTCCCTAAACGTGGTGATTGGGCAACACACGACGCAAAGTGGCGTGGTAATTGGTCTCCTTACATACCAAGAAACATTATTCTCCGATACTCACAAGAAGGAGATTTGGTTCTCGATCAGTTCGCCGGTGGCGGAACTACTCTTGTTGAAGCTAAACTTCTTAACCGTGATATAATCGGTGTTGACGTAAATGATGTAGCTTTGGAACGTTGTAGAGAGAAAACCGACTTTGATTATGAAACTGCCAAAGGTAAAGTATATATCAAAAAAGGTGATGCAAGAAATCTCGACTTCATTCCCGATGAAAGCATTGATTTAATCTGTACTCATCCACCGTATGCGGATATCATAAAGTATAGCGACGGTATCGAAGAAGATTTATCACAACTTAAAGTGAAAGATTTTCTTGAAGAAATGAAAAAGGTTGCAGCAGAGAGTTACCGTGTGCTTAAAAAGGACAAGTTCTGTGCTGTGCTTATGGGCGACACTCGGCAAAAAGGTCATATGATACCTATGTCATTTGACGTCATGAAAATCTTTCAAGACGTCGGCTTCAAATTAAAGGAACTTATTATAAAAGAACAACACAACTGCAAAGCAACAGGATATTGGAAGACGAACAGCGTGAAATATAACTTCCTGCTGATCGCACACGAGTATCTGTTTGTTTTTAAAAAATAATATTTTGGAGGAATATATAATGATAGAAGATATAAGGATTAAATATTTAAATACCGAGATTAAGAGACAAATTAAAAACATTTGTGCCGCAGACTATTCAAATTTTGAACTTGTAGAAGAATTCCCTTTCTTTGCATTTCATGTATGGTTTAAAAAGTCTGCCTTGGAGCAGTTGTTTGTTGATGCTTTAAAGAAAGGTGAAGTTACTCTAAGTGATTTGTCTGACTGCATATCCATTTTTAAGGACAAAAAAGCCAGCATGAAATTTAACGGCATACCGATGGAAAATTTCAAGACCAACATAAAAAACTACTCTAAATTCAATACAGATTTATTTGTTGAATATACAGAGAGACTCACTACCGCATTACAAAACCGTGCTGAAAACTATCAAGAAATAGTTGATTGTTTGTGCGCATGCTCAAATGAAGAGTTATCAATAGACAGTATAATATATGACGGTGAGTATAATGATGATTGGCTCGATGGTGAAGTGCTGACAGCCGACGACGAGTTAGACTCTGATTGTAATGTGTATAGATGGAAAGAATTAAGACTAACCGGGAAAGATGGTGAACCTTTTTATTATTTCAATTCTGAAATGTATAGGCTTTTTTTTAGAAGCAAAAAAATATTAGGACAATATAGCCAAGTTGATGCAGTTCATACCAGAGAACCAGAGACGGAGATTTCCAATACATCTAAAACAAAAAAGAAAACTGAAGAAACATCCCGTGATTTAACACCCAAGGAAAGTCGTGAGGAATATTTAAGATTACTAAATGTTAATACAAGAGTGATTGATAAAGAAAGTACCACAATTTTGAAATACTATAAGTCGATGTATTCCGTTCTAACACATGAGTATTTTAATCTTGACAAAAAACTGATTGGTGATATTTTGGACAACACCTTGACCGGATTACTTAAAAGACAACTTAATCTGTCAATAAACACAGCACTTTCAAAATTCGAACATATCACAATAGAAGATCTGGCTAAAATTTGCGGAAGTTCAAAAGAAGCGTTAAACAATCAGTTATATCAGTTGGAGAACACAATGCTTCCGATGCAACACTTATATCTTATTTCAATGGTTCTTGGTGTACCATCAAGTCAATTACTTGGAACAACACCTCCGCCTTCCACCATCTCTACCGATGAAGTTGATACCAAAGATAAATAAAACTATATTTGCCCCTTGATGCATTTTACGCATCAAGGGGCTTTTTCGTCAACTGACGATTTCAGGGGTGGTTTCAGCGATCGTGTGTTATAATCACAATATAAGGCATACATAAACTGTGATTTTCATAAAAACACCCCAAAAACACCAAATCGTCAACTGACGATTTCAGAGGTGGGTTCAGCGATCGAGTGTTATAATGTCATATGTAAGCAATTGAATACTGTCTTGAACAGAAACGCCAATCGGTATTTTTTGAATCCGGATGGCGTTTCTGTATTATAGCAGAAATTATGAAAAAAATAGGAGGACTAATAATGAAGAAAGATTACATTTTAAAAACCAATACCTATGGTAATGTCACAGCATATACCGATGATGGTAATGTGTTGCTCCCGGCAAACTGGGTAAAGTCGCAGCTAACTGTTACTCAATTAAGGAAGTTGGAAATTCCAACTTATAAAGCATGTATTGGATTCGAAGAAAAATACAGTCGTGGTAAAAATTACTACTCGCCTATACTCGTCAATATTATACATGAGGATTTTTCGGATAAAGAAAACCAATATCTTAAAGCATTAGAAGAAAAAGAAAACAACCGTAAAGCAAAGATTGTTTCAAAAATATCAGTCGACAAAATTGCTGAAGCTCTTTATGTAATAAATAAGGAAGCAAAAAAATACAGAGATAAACAAAACGAGCACGCTGATAATGCTTATAGCTATTATAAAAATTACCTTCCAAAGAAAACATTACATTATCTATTGCATCAAAGCAAAGATAAGAAAGAACAATTATATGCATTAAAAAATGCTACTCTTTCAAAACTCATAAATGAAACAAGTTCAGAACCCATTGGATATCACAGGTTAACTCATAACTGTATGGATTGCTACAAAATAGGTGGTTATACTTTCCACATCAACGAACACACATCCGATAACTACTTGGGAACAATTGATTCACTGATACCAAGCAAGAAAAACAAAAGCATGTCTGCTAAGGACGCCACTATTCTTCTACAATATTATTTGGATCTAAATTAAATGATTAAAAACAAATCGTCAACTGCCGAAAAAAAAGAAAGTTGAAAATTTTATGATATAAAAATTATATAGGCAACCAACAATTTGCTCATACCGAATCATAGTTCACTCCTCTGATGTTGAACCGTGATTTCGCATCGTAGCAAACGCAGGCTTAAATATATTAAATAAGGAGGCTTTTCATTATGAAAGCATATTTAACCAAAACTGTAAGGTTGTTAACAACCTTTGGTTATGACAGCGACACGATCGCAAGAATTCTTGGGGTGTCAGTTGAGACAGTAAAAGAGTTTATACCTATTATAAATAAAGGAGGCAAAAGATAATGGAAAAAATTGTGAATCTTATTTGTGAAAATGTTGAAAAGAACTTAATACAGGGTGCTCGTCCTAAAACAAATGAAAAGTTATATAATGAATATTCGCTTCTTGCACATTTTGCATATAACAACATGACGGAAAAAAATTGTTCAACTTGGTTATTAAATGAACTATTGAAAAGCAATTTGCATCCATCTGCTTACAAAGGTTTTTGGCAAACATTTGATACTCTCGTAAGTGATACTTTCAATAGCTTTATATCTGATGTCATAAAACAAGTGCTTAAAGCACCAAGGAAGAATGGTTTTGCTTTAACAGATATGTATAGGCACTTCCTTGAACAACAATTTAAAGAAAATCACCCTCGAACATTACCAGAAGAAATTCGTTGGTTCTTGGCAGGTGCAGTACAGAAATATATATGTGATTCCTTTGTCGAAGATGAACTTCAAGTATTGCATGAAATTTGTTCCGGTGATTTCGGACAGCCTTACATAGAACACCTGATAATAAAGAATGCTGAAGTTGATGACTTCATAAATAAAGTGGCGCAAAGCTTACTGAAATAATCATGTTTTAACCTCGCCGGTGTACAACGGCAGGGTTCAAATAAAAAAATAATAATAGGAGGAAAGGGTTGGTTAACCAGAAAAAGCGCTTTTCCTCTGAAATACAATGAAACAATTTTTAATTAAATCGCCTCTCAACTATGTGGGCGGTAAGTACAAATTATTAAATGAAATTTTGCCTCTCTTTCCAGAGGTAAATACTTTTACAGATTTGTTTGGGGGCGGTATGAACGTCTCTATCAATGCAAAATGCAACAAAGTTGTCTATAACGACATAGAAACTCACGTAGTTGACCTTTTACAACATCTTCATACTACAGATGTTAATGAGGCAGTTACAGCTATCGATAAACTTATAGAGAAGTTTGACCTCTCTAAAACAAATGCAGAAGGTTATAACGCTCTAAGAGATTATTATAATCAGGATCCGAGTGATCCAATGGTGTTTTACACTCTTGTATGTTACGCTTTCAACAATCAGATAAGATACAATAAATCCGGTCAATTTAATATGCCTTTTGGCAAAGACCGTAGTAGCTTCAATCCTACATTAAGGAAGAAGTTTGTTGATTTTGTTGAAGCACTACATAACAAGAATTGCTCTTTCTCCAACGAAGATTTTCGAGATTTTGATTTTTCAAGTCTTGGAACAGACGATTTCGTGTACGCTGATCCACCGTATTTTAACTCCGTGGCAGCTTATAATGAAAACGGTGGTTGGACGGAAGAACATGAGAAAGCGTTACTTTCTATATTAGATAACCTTAACAATAAAGGAATCAAATTTGCTTTGAGTAATAATCTAAAGTACGACAACCCACTTCTCAAAGAGTGGATGCAGAAGTACAATGTGCATTATCTCAATGCTAACTATAGTAATTGTAACTATCACAAGAAGGACAAGTCTCCTGATATTGAGGTTTTAATTACTAATTACTAATATACACAGTTGTTTCAGTTTCCGGGAGATGTCCTCGAAACAACTCACATACAATCTCCCAACACTTCAAATTGGATGTCGCGACATCCATAAACAAGTTAATAGAAACGAAGAGAATAGGCCCCTCTTCGGAATGGTGCAGGCCTGCGCCTTCTAAAAAATAAAAATTTAGGAGGCGCGATATGCGTAAGTTATATAATTTAAATATAGTTTATTTTTCAGAAATTGATAAATCAGCAGTTGCTTCATATACTGCTATTCACGGTGTGAACGAGACTTTGAATCTCGGTGATATCACCAAAGTTGATCCAAAGAAGCTTTCTAAGGATATAACGGTTCTTGTTGGGGGTAGTCCTTGCACTTCTTTTTCATCAGCCGGCAAACAGGAAGGTTCAGTATGGACTTGCAATGATTGCGGTAAGAAGTTTGATCCGTTAGAGATTGACGATCTTGACAATTGTTGTTGCCCTGATTGTAATTCAACTGATCTGATAAAAACAGAGTCTTCTTTGATAGTAGATTGGTTGAGAATATTTAAGGAAGTGAATCCCAAACTTGCAATTTTTGAGAATGTTAAAAATCTTCTCAGTAAGAAATTTGAACATTCCTTTGGCTTGTTTGAAAGCAAAATTCAAAGTCTTGGCTATAATACATATTATAAATGTATGAATGCTAAAGACTATGGAGTTCCACAGAATCGAGAAAGAGTTATATTTCTCGCTATCAGAAAAGATGTAGACAATGGTAAATTTAAGTTCCCTGACCCCTGTGGTGAGGTACTAACCGTTAATGATTTGCTTGAAAAGAATCTCGATATTTTCAAGAGTACAGCTTCAAATGTCATTATTGATGACAAGATTTCTCCGTATTTAAAAAAGAATGTGGAGAGAGACGTCACCGAAATCATCACTTCAACCAAAGGCATATTCCGTATGAAGTGTACCACAGGTTTTAATGACAATGCCGTGGGCATTCAGTTTGTACCCGCTTTGAGAGCAAAAAATTCAAGCACTCTTGCATTACAAACATTCAACACTTCTGAAGGTAAGAAGTATTACATAAAAAGATTAACACCGCTTGAAGCTTTTAGGTTTATGGGCTTCGACGATGAAGATTATGAAAAAGCATCAAAAGTTACTTGCAAGACACAGTTGTACAAGCAGTGCGGAAACTCCATTGTTGTACCCGTTGTTGAAAAAGTGTTGCAGGAGTTGTTTAAGGTAATACCTGAACTCTTTGAAGACGTGCAAATAATAGATCTATTTGCCGGCATTGGTGCATTTGAAAAGGCTTTCAAAAGAGTTATTGACGATGCCAATGCAGGTTATATAGTCCCTTACCCAGACGACTTTGATGTAATAGGTCATTGTCCTATATGTGGTAAGGCTATGACAGATAAAAATAAGGATGATTTTAAAACATTGTACTATCATGGTTTTGATGAGCACATTTGTAATGATTGTATAGCTAATACCGAAGGGTACACTGTATGTACAGGATGTGTAGAGGACATTGATGGATGTTTTATGCCAACAAGTACAATAGTTGAATTAAGCGAAAGTCATATACAAACAGGAGAACCTATTAAACTTTGTGAAGCAAATTTAGATATTTTTGCTCAGAGGTGTGATGTTTGTGGTGGTTTGTATTATAATGAGAATTTCGACTGGTGCGAAAGTCTTGATAAATATTGCTGTCTGAATTGTTGTGAAACACACAAAAAAGAATAATATAAAGGTTTAACAGGGCGCCGGTGAGTGCCGGTGCCCTGCATTTAAAAATAAAATTTGATTTTGGGAGGGTTTTCTATGGAACTTTGTGATTTTTTAATGAGAGTTAGAGGCAAAAAAGAGAATGTGGAAGAATTCATTGATGTAATGGGAACGGATTGTTTAGCGACTTATTCCTCAAAAAATGGTGTGGGTAAAACCCGCTACGATTGTTACGGAAATAGTGATAGACATTTCTGGAACATTAACGAATTTTTTCATAGCAAAGTTGAAGAACTAAAAAATGGTGTGGTTATTGTTGATATACGTGGGTATTGTGCATATTCTGTATATTCGTGTATGTTTGATGGTCAACACACATACCAAGAATGGTACCCTGATGGTGGTGGAACTACTCTGCTCTGTGAAAGCAAAAAGCTGAACCTTGAAATTGAAGTATATTCTTCCGAACCCGTTTATGAGTTTATGGAACATTATCATATAAAGAATGGTGAACTACTTTTGGAAGAAGTAATTGATTATGAAGAATATTATCTTGATGACTATGCTGATGTACAAGAGTTAAATGAGTGTTGTGGTACTCAGTTTACCCAAGAAGATTGGGATAATGCAGATGATTACATATCAGTTGGCGGTATAGAATGGAAATTTAGCATATAGTTTGATAGTCACACCTATGACAATTTAAAATAAAAATCGTCAAATGACGAATTATCACGATTTCAAAAATTACGTGATATAATTTTAATATAAACAAGTGAATATTGGCTCTAACAGAATCGCCAATCGGTATTTTTTCAACTCCGGCTGGCGATTCTGCTTTCAGCAAATATTTGCTAAAAATAAATAATTTTAAGGAGGTTTTTCATAATGAAAAATTTGAAGTTTGTAAAAGGTTATAGTATGGAAGAATTGAAGGCTATCTATGATGAGGCTGTTAAGGACACCAAAGAAAGATGGTATGGTCCTAACGGAGATGGTATCAGTAGATACGATCAAAGTGAGAGGTTCGGTGGGCTCATTAGTATGATTTGTGTAAATGAAGATAATGAGATTTTCCACTATTATGATTTGCCTTGGAGTTCTGATATAAGTTTACCATCAGAGGTGTATATGTCTCATAAGATACATCTGTTAGAGAATTCGTGTCAGCCACTGTATGTTGGTGAATATAGAGATGACTTTGAAACGGATGAAGAATTTGAGAAGTACATCGAAGAAGATGCTGTTGATTATATAACTGAACTTGAGTTCATCTCGTTTGAAGAGTTTTTGGAAGAGTTAGAAAATTATTTTGGAATAGATAAGGATGGTGAATAATAATGGCTAGCGTTATATATGCAGATAAATGTCCTCAATGTGGTGGCATATGTATTGTTAATTCTTATTACAGAAAAGGACAAATGAGTGCTTTTTGTGAGAGATGTGGGTGGAGTTATTATAAAGATGGTGATTGTGAGGAGGAAAAGCAAGGCTATGGAGTTGCACACGTAACATATAAAGGCGGAATTGCTGATATATTTGGTATTCATAAGCCACCCAATGAAAATGAAAAATTTGATTTTCTAAAAATGTTACAGACGGATGATGTAGATGCAGATAAATCATATTTGACTTTATGGGATGAGAAAAATCAAAAGATTATTTCTGTTTTTGGCTCGTTACCACCATCTTATGATGAATCTGATTTTGATAAAGAATAGTACATAAATATTATAAAATTAAAGTTGAAAGACACTTACAGCGATTTGGAATTTATTTCTGTGTTTTGTACTTTAACATAATATTTTGGATGTTCAGAAAATCTTTAATCAAAAATATTATTAGAGTGAGGTGCAAACAGAGTGAATAATAAATATTACGTGCCTATATCTGAAAAGGTATTGCTTACCGTTGAAGAAGCTGCCAGCTACAGTAATATAGGTGTTAATAAAATAAGCGAACTGTTAAATAACCCATTATGTGAGTTTGTTTTACATGTTGGCAAAAAAAGATTAGTTAAGAGAAAAGAATTTGAAAAATATATAGAAAAAACATTAGAGATTTAAGAGATTTGACACAAAAATAATACAAAATCATGCAGAATAATTGACTATTCGGTGGTATTATGATATAATATAATACTGTGTCAAACTCTTTTTTCGGAAGGAGTTGATAACTTGGGTAAAGATCTAAAAGGTAAAGAATTAGGTGCTGGTATTGTCCAGAGAAAGGATAAGAGATACGTAGCAAGGTACATCAGTAAGGTTTCCGGAAAGCGTGTCGAGAAGTACTTTTATAAGGTTAACGAGGCGAAGAAATGGTTGGCAGAAGCAAAGTATGAGGATGAACATAATAAGAAATGTATTGTTTCTACTCAAATGACTGTCGATAATTGGTTTGAATATTGGATAAACAATATTGTTGGAGATTTAGCTCCAAACACAATACGTAATTATAAGGAAAGATATTTCTTCAATATTCAGCCAGTCATAGGCAAATTACCTATTGCAGATGTTAAACCACTTCATTGCAAAATGGTGTTGAATAAAATGGATGCTGATTACGCAGGCTCTACTATAAGACAAACTTTTATAGCAATGGGAACAATGTTTAAGTCGGCATTGATGAATGACCTGATACCGAAACATCCTATGGATGGTGTCAGATACACCAAACCTGTGCGTGCGGTTAATGATATTAAATTCCTTACAGTCGAAGAACAGGAAACGTTTCTAAAAACTGCAAGAAAGTCGCACAACTATAATCAGTACGCCCTAATTTTAGAAACCGGGCTTCGTACCGGGGAATTAATAGGGTTGACGTGGGACTCGGTAGATTTTGAAAAGCGTACAATAACAATTAATAAGACTTTGGAATATAGGCATAAACAAGGTTATTGGAGAGCTGGTCCACCAAAAACACCATCAAGTTATAGAACGATACCTCTTACCAATCGTGCTTACGAGATTCTACAAAGTGTATATGCTACAAAGGATACCCGCAAGCAATCGCCCGCATTGAATCAAGTTCTGGAGTTTATGGATAGGCGTACAGGTGAAAAGTCTTCTCTTGTAATGAAAGACCTTGTGTTTATAAATTGGCGAACCGGTGAACCTGCAAAAAACAGTTCTTATGATACCCATTTGTATAAGCTTTGTGATGAAGCTACAATTAAACGTTTTTGTATGCATGCCTTGAGACATACATATGCAACACGAGCTATTGAAAAAGGAATGCAACCTAAAGTGTTGCAAAAACTTCTTGGTCATAACTCGCTTCAAACAACAATGGATAGATACGTACACGTTACTGATGATTCATTGAGAAAAGGTGTGCAGCAATTTGAGAGAAATAATCAAGATCAAAATGGTGTCAAATTGGTGTCAGGCCAATAATTGAAAACACCTGAAAACCTTGAAATATAAGGATTTTTTAAAGGAGAATGATGATATATGAAACTTGGTATAGTGGGACTTCCTAATGTTGGAAAATCTACTCTTTTTAATGCAATAACAAAGGCGGGTGCTGAATCGGCTAACTATCCGTTCTGCACAATCGAGCCTAACGTGGGAGTTGTTGATGTGCCTGATGAGAGAATCGACCGTCTTGCACAGATGTACAATCCGAAAAAAGTGACACGTGCATACATTGAATTTGTTGATATTGCAGGTCTTGTTAAGGGCGCAAGCAAGGGAGAAGGTCTTGGAAATAAGTTCCTTTCTCACATACGCGAGGTTGATGCAATAGTACACGTTGTACGCTGTTTTGAAGATGCAAACATTACACACGTTGAAGGTTCAATAGATCCAATCCGTGACATTGAAACAATTAATCTGGAGCTTATATTCTCCGACGTTGAAATGATAGAGCGCAGAATTGACAGAACAAAGAAAGCCATGAAGGGCGATAAAACGCTTGCAACAGAGCTTGCACTTTTGGAAAGGGTAAAGGCTACACTCGAAGACGGAAAACCTGCAAGAAGTCTTGAATATACGGATGAAGAAGCTCTTATAATGAAAGAAATTGCGCTCATTTCCATGAAGCCGGTTATATATGCCGCAAACGTGGCTGAGGGCGATATGGCAAGCGATATTGAAAACAATCCTTTTGTTAATAAGGTAAAGGAATTTGCCGGAGAAGAAAATTCTGAGGTAATGGTTGTTTCTGCAAGAATTGAAGAAGAAATATCAGAGCTTGACGGCGAAGAGAAAATGATGTTCCTTGAAGAACTTGGTATGTCGGAATCAGGTCTTGACAGACTTATTCGTGCAAGCTACAAGCTTCTCGGTCTTATAAGCTATCTTACTGCAGGTGAGCCTGAAGTTCGTGCATGGACTATCACAAATGGTACAAAGGCGCCGCAGGCAGCCGGCAAAATCCACACAGACTTTGAAAGAGGATTTATCAGAGCAGAGGTTGTTGCATACAACGACCTTATGGAATGCGGCACTATGGCAGCGGCAAAGGAAAAGGGGCTTGTCCGTTCAGAAGGCAAAGAATACGTTATGAAAGACGGAGATATTGTTCTTTTCAGGTTCAACGTATGATTAAAAAAAGAATATTTGGCGGCGATATAAACTATTGGTATATCGCCGCTGTTGTAATTATAGTACATATGATTGTGTGGTTCTGGGCAGGGAACTCCCCTTTTGTTTCTAACCCGTACAACGCATATGTGCTTCAGGCAGAGGCATGGAAAGACGGAAGCTTCGATCTGGGAAGAAACTATTCGCATCTGGAGCTTGCAGAGTATGATTACAGATTTTTTGTAAGCTTTCCGCAGTTTCCGGCTATGGCGTACTTCCCATTTGTTCTTCTTGGACTTCCCGTTCCTGAAGGTGTGATTGCTCTCCTTTGCGCAGTATGCGGCGGGATGCTTTGTTATAAATTTTCAAAGCTTTGCGGCTTAAGTGATAAGGTTTCATTTTTGATTAGTCTTGCAATGACCTGTGGCTCGAATATGCTGTTTGTATCAGTTACACCATGGATGTGGTTTATTGCACAGAATATGTGCTTTACGATGACCATGGGTGCGCTTGTATGTGCAAAATCAAAAAAACCGTTTTTATGCTTCCTTCTGTGGGCATTTTCTGTCGGGTGCAGACCTTTTCAAATACTATACTTCCCCATTCTTTATATGATTTTAAATAAGGATATTAATCTTATTAAGAAGCCTTACGTTTTTACGGGCGCGATTATAGTGGGAGCTTTTTATATGTGGCTGAATTTTGCACGATTCGGAAACATATTTGAATTCGGACATAATTATCTTCCGGAGTTTGTAAACTCCCAAAACGGTCAATTTCATATTTCCTATATGAAAAATAACCTTTTCTCTCTTATACGGCTTCCTGAAATTAGCAGTAACGGAAGGTTTGTTCCGCAGCGATTTGATGGTATGAATCTTTTTATTGCAAGTCCCGTTTTTGCTTATGCAATATACAGATATATCAAAAACTTCCGCACAAATAAATTTATCAAAACAGTCGCTCTTATTACCATATTGATTGAGCTGATTTTTATTACACTGCACAAAACTATGGGTGGCTGGCAATTTGGTAACCGATACACTAACGACTGCCTGCCGTTGGCACTTGTTATTATTGCAATGTCGGATTTAAGAAAAGAAAATTATCCTTTGGGACTATCAATAATGACCATGTACGGAATACTCATGAACGTTATGGGAACTATAATGTGTTATGCTGATATATAAAAGTGTCCTTTTTACAGGACACTTCAGACCGTCGAAAAAGTCGTTCTACCACAAGCTAAAGAGAAAATATACATTTGGTAATTTTTTTGATTATGCGAGAAAAACCCACAAGAAAAACATCGAGTTTTCCTTGTGGTTGCTTGCTTTTTGCCAACTTGAACTCTACCGTACCAATGTACGCCGACGAATTCAAGTTGACAAAATATAACTTCCTTTTTCGAACTCTGCCATCATGTCAATGATTATTGACATGATGAAGTGTCCTTTTTATAGGACACTTTTTTTGTTACTATTTATATAGAAAGGAGGTAGCTTATGAGCGGTAGCATTATAATTTCAAAAAAAGGATTCAGAATTTTTTCAGGTGGTGCTGATATTTTAATAGACTACGACTGCATACCCTCCGACTCCCGACCAGACGGTGCTGTACTGTCATGTCCGTCATCTGCAACTGTAGAATTTCTCGATAGCATAAGCAGAAACGAAGATATACCTGTATTTACATCAGCAACAACAAAAAAACTGATTAACCTTAATTACATTAAATACAACATTTTAAACACACAGACAAGCAAAAAGCACATTGATGAGCTTATAAGCTGCAGACAGAGAACAAAAAACACTCTACGCAAAAACGGCATCTATAAAGGTGACATTCTGTTTTACGGCTACAATGATATACCGGGCGTATGCGCAGTATGCATCAAAACGCAAGAAGATACAATACTATACGTTCATGGTGGAATTCCATGGGATAAACCATTTCCGCATCACGATACCCTGATTATTAATTGCAATAAAAAAGCACCTGTTGAATCAGTCATTCAAAAGATGCCAAAGATTATTGTTGCCATTGATAAATTTGCAAATTTATACGACGTCCTGCACTTTTTTAATGATGATAAGAGAGCAATCAATACGGGAATTGACGACTCAGTTATTGCCGCCGCCTGCGAATACCTAAAGCTTGATTGTACGGTGTTTTCAAAGCACGTAAAGCCTTTATCATCATTTGATAAATCACCCAAGGTTATTATAACATCACGCCCCGAAAATTATGAGGAAGGATTTATATTACCTGCAAAATTATTCTCACCCAGACCGTCACTTGAGGAAATATATGCGCTCGCACTAAACTCCAATGCAAATCAGAAATTTGCATTTTGTTCAGGATTTAACGGTATCAGGAAAAGAGGAAATCTTACTCTTTGTGGCAACAATGTCACAGCACAATTATAATTTCCGGTCAATATCACGTCTTATCTGACCTAAAATCGTAAGAGGTATATCTTCAAATTCATAAACAGAATAGATGTTTATAAGCTGCCCGCTTCGTATGAGATGAATATCATCCACATCAACTGCAAAGCCATAATCGTCCCAAGCGAATGCGGCAGTTTTATTTTCTTTATCATACCGCGCAGTATAAATCGCTTTTTTGATACAGTTATACAGCTCATGCTCCTTTTTATTGGACAGCATAAGTTCAGGAACCTCCCTGCTGTTTAACATAAGCTCATAATTTGTAAATATTCTTACAAACCCAAGCTCTTTTGCTTTTATTGCGTCAGGAAGCGTATTCCATTGTTTTATATAAAATATGTAGTAATATTCATCGGAATCCTTTGGAATTTCATGTATGGTATTTCGCTTCACACGCTTAAAGCTCTCAACCTCACCGTAATATCTTACTCCGCTATCCGAACCAAAAAAGTTTTTGGACTGATAGATTGCAATATATTTTATAGGAAGATTTCTTTCGGATATATATTTTTCAGGTATATGATAGAAGTTATGCTTTAAGCACACAGTCAGCTGTGCCGCATTTCTCAGCACTCCTACCAGCACATTTCTTTCTGACCACTCAAGAAGCGGTTGTTGTATATTATCATCTGCAACGCTCTGGGTGTCCGGACTTGAATTTGTTTTAAACAGCTTACCTACCCCAATGCCTAAGGGTTTTCGCTTTCCGGCATGTTTGAGATGTTTTTTATCCACAGTATCTCTCCCTGATTACTTAATCAAAAATTTACAAAACCTGCTGTTTTTTTTAAATTGTATTCATTATATCATATAAATTTTTAAAAATCCATAGAAATTTCAAAAAAATTATGATACAATCAAGTAAACGACATGGTAAACAGTTTAATTATGCATTGCAGGTATTCCTATGTGAAATCTGACAGCATATAAAAAGACTTGCTTTGTCGGATGTATTGTATCCCACTGTATGGGAATAATAACAAGGAGGAATTTAATAATGACAGCTTCAAAGAAAATGTCAACAAGGACCATGGTGACAGGCGCATTGTTGACAGCATTAGTGATTGCATTGCAATATGTAAGCATGGCAATCAGAACAGGCTCTTTCTCCATTACATTAGCATTGATTCCGATAGTTATCGGAGCAATCACATGCGGCAAGGGAATGGGCGCATGGCTTGGAATGGTATTTGGAATTACGGTTCTTGCAACCGGAGATGCGGCTCCGTTTATGGTAGTTAATGTTCCGGGAACTGTAATTACGGTTCTTGCAAAGGGAATTGCCTGCGGCTTTGTAGCAGGACTTGTGTATGAAATTGTTGAAAAATTTATCTCTAAGCCTTACATGGCGGGAATTATTTCTGCAATTACGTGTCCGGTTATAAATACAGGAGTCTTTCTCTTAGGATGTGTCACATTCTTTATCAAAACTGTTACCGAATGGGCAGGCGGAACAAATGTTGGAAAATATCTGATATTAGGATTAGTAGGTGGTAACTTCCTTATAGAAATGGCGGTTATTATTATTTTTGCACCTGCTATTGTACGTATCATTAAGGTGGTTACAAATAAATGATTTTAGGAATAGATGTTGGAAATACAAATATTGTAATTGGTGCATTCAAGGATAGTGATATAATATTTAAAGAAAGAATATCCACAAACCACACAGCAACCGACCTTGAATATGCCGTTAACATTAAAACTGCACTTGAAATGCACAATCTTTGTGGTGACGATATAAACGGAGCTATTATATCTTCTGTTGTTCCCTCAGTTACCAATACTGTTTGCCGCGCCATAGAAAAATACTGTAATATAATTCCAATGATTGTAGGCCCCGGCATCAAAACAGGACTGAGCATTCTCATTGACAATCCTGCACAGCTTGGCAGTGATTTAGTGGTTGATGCGGTGGCAGGCATTAACGAATATCCAACTCCCATGATTATTGTTGATATGGGAACTGCTACGACCTTTTCAGTAATAGACAAAAACCGCAATTACTGCGGTGGACTTATAACAACGGGAATGGCTGTTTCCACAGAGGCTCTTGCAAGCAAAACCTCCCAGCTTCCCAAAATAAGCTTTGACCGACCGAAAAAGCTTGTTGGGACAAATACTGTTGACAGTATGAAAAGCGGAATCATGTATTCTGCCGCTTGCATAATAGACGGTATAACAAGCCGTATAGAAGATGAGCTTGGAGAAAAATGTACCGTAATTGCAACGGGCGGATTTGCTCATCTGATTGTCCCCTTATGCAACCGGAAAGTAATATGTGACGATGATTTGCTGTTAAAGGGACTTATGTTGATATATGAAAAAAACAAGTAAAAAATGGTGTTGCATTGCGCAACACCATTTTTATTATAACTTCTTTTCTTGTTCTTCCTGAATATCATCAAATACAGAAAGCATTGGCTTAATGTCTTTGTTTTTGAACTTTCTGTCAATGTAGTTCTTTGTAATCTTTCTTACAAGACCTGACAGAGCAAGAACACCTATAAGGTTCGGAACCATCATAAGACCGTTAAATGTATCGGAAATATCCCATGCAAGTGATGATGTAAGAAGCGCACCTGCAAAAATCATTACAAGATGGATTACCTTATAGCCCTTAACAGATTTTGTACCAAACATATACTCCCATGCTTTTGAGCCATAGTGGTCCCAACCAAGAACTGTTGTGAATGCAAAGAGAAGAATGGCAATAGCAATAAATCTTTCACCCAAGATGCCAAACATGCCTGAGAACGCTTTACCAACAAGATTTGCATCAGTCGCACCTGCCATCATTTCACCTGTTCCAAGGTCTATAACTCCTGATGTGAGAACTACAAGAGCTGTCATAGTACATACAACCATTGTATCTGCAAATACTTCAAATATACCCCAGAGTCCCTGACGTACAGGCTCTACAACGTTTGAATTTGAGTGAACCATAACTGATGAACCAAGACCTGCTTCATTTGAGAACACGCCTCTTTTACAGCCAAGTGTTACGATTTCTTTAACAGCGATACCTGTTACGCCGCCCCATACAGCAGGACCTGTGAATGCATACTTGAATATTGATGCAAATGCTGCACCTACTAACGCGTAGTTTGCAATAATGATAACTATGCTGCCTGTTACAAAAAGAATAACCATGAAAGGAACTACCTTTTCAGCAAAGTTCGCTATTCTCTTAAGACCGCCAAGGGTAATAAGAGCTGCAATAACTACAAGAACTATACCAATAATCAAGTGGTACATTGAAACACCTTCATAAAGCATATTAGATGAAAGTGCCGGAATATCAAATGCTGATACCATGTTTACTACTATTTTATTTATCTGGCCCATTGCACCGATACCAAATGATGCGAGAATACAGAATATTGAGAAAAGCACTGCAAGGATTTTACCTATCTGCTTACAGCCCTTCAAGCTTCCGAGACCGTCCTGAAGGTAGTACATAGCACCGCCTGACCACTCGCCGTCTGCATTCTTTCTTCTGTAATAGATACCAAGAACATTCTCAGAGTAGTTTGTCATCATTCCGAAGAATGCTGCAATCCACATCCAGAAAACTGCACCCGGTCCACCGCCTACGATAGCAGCTGCAACACCGGCAATGTTACCAACACCGATTGTTGCCGCAAGTGCTGTACAAAGCGCCTGGAACTGAGATATTGACTTGCCCTTAACATGACCTGAAACATCCTTCTTGAAAAGACTTCCAAGAGTTTCACTCATCCAATGGCCAATCTTAGTTACCTGAAACACACCGGTTAGCACAGTCATGAGCACACCTGTTACAAGAAGCAGGTAAAGTCCCTTGCCCCATACGAAGCTGTTAACTGAGTCATTGAAATTTGTCAATGCTGTTAAAAAGTTTTCCATAATTTAACTCCTTTTCTTTGCTAAACAAAGTAAAAAAAGCAGAATTTTTGAATACACAAAAACTCCGCTCAATAACAAAGCTGTTTAAAGCCTGTATCTCCGTCCTTTTGCCTGAGAGATTAGCCCACATAATGAGCCTTACACCTTCGGCATCCTTTGATTCCGCTTTGGAATCGGACTTCTCCGGAGTGCTATCCGTCTGCAGTCTTCGCCAAACAGCGCCTGAGAGTGTTACTCCTTCGGCAGGCATACGCCTTTTCCTACACACTTCACTTAGCATTATTAATAATTTGTTAACAATAGTATAATACTTTTATCGAAATTTGTCAACTGTTTAGATTAATTATATGCAAACATAACACAATATCATGTGTTTTATAATAATTTTTATGTGCTTTTATAACCCACTCATATAATTTGAGGACAAAATAATAAATTTTTAAAGAATATATATAATTTGTAAACAATACTTATTATTCAATTTATGTTACAAAGAACCGGTGATTTCAGGCAGAAAACTCAAATTTTCTCATATATAGGTCAAAATACATAAATATAGTTCCGTATTTTGTAACACATTACGGATTTTTACAAAATTTAACGTAATTTTATTTCTATTCAGTTAAACTGTCATTTTTTGACAACGCTAATAATTTTCCATATAATGTTATTATCTTGATGATAGGAGTGACTTTGATGGAGAAAAATTTATACCATACCCTGACCGTTAACGACGAAAACGAACACTTTACCTTTGAATACTACATTACAAAAACCGTTACTGACGGACTTTTGTACTATGGAGTGCTTGTAAAGGATTCAAACAATGCCCGACATATAAGCGGAATATTTCCATATGAACAAAACGCCAGAGAATTTGCAGATGACCTTTTAAGGCTTCATGTCACTCCTCTGTCTGTTAAGGATATGATTGCAGAATATATTACAGAAAAAGTGGTGTCTTAAGACACCACTTATTATCTGTTTTCTTCTATGAATTTCATTGTTTCTTCGTATGATTTGATGCCGGTTGTAGCACCTTTTTCACGTACACAATGTGATGCTACAGCACTTGCAAATACCATACAATCCTCAATCTTCATATCTCTTGCATATGCAGCAAGGAAGCCTGAACAGAAGCTATCTCCCGCACCTGTTGTATCAACAGGATTTTCCACATAAAACGGCGGATAAATCTTACCTGATGTTTCGCCGTCTTTGCGCAGATAACAGCCTTTAGAACCAAGCTTAATAATAATGTTCTTTGCTCCTCTTGAAGCAAATACATCAGCAATTTCTTCGGGGTTTTCCTTTCCTGCAATGCAGACAGCCTCGTCTATGCTTGGCATCAAAAAGTCTATGTACGGCATGGACATATCAAGCAGCTCGCCCCATTTGCCCTTTGCATCCCAGCAAACGTCAAGGAATGTTGTCTTACCCATTTCCTTACACTTTTTGAGGAATTTCATTGTTCCCTCACCGTCAAATGTATCAAGCAGGAATGAGCCTGTTACAAATACAAGGTCGCAGTCCTCAACAATGCTGTAATCAATATCGCTTTCAGCAAATACTGCATTTGTTCCGGTGCAATGGAAGAATGAGCGCTCGCCCTCTTTATCTATCATAAGTACAGACGCAGAGGTCTGCACCTTATTGCTTACCTTAAGGCCATTAACATTAACTCCGTACTCAACAAGTATCTTCCTCAGATATTCACCGAACATATCGTCGCCCACCATACCAATCATGGAAGACTCTACTCCAAGCTTTCTTACGTTTATGGAAGCGGTCATAGCATTTCCGCCGTTGTGCATTGTAATGGTATTAACCGGCTCAAGCACGCCTTTTTTAGGATATGCCATTACAGGCTCAACAATAACGTCAGCCACAAGAATTCCTACACAAGCTATTTTCTTCATTATATTATCCCTCGCAAAAATTATTTGTTAAGATACTTCGCAACTTCAGCTGCAACAAGCTTTGTGATGGTTTCAATATCATTAGAATCTGAAACGGCACTCATGCCTGCCTTGCCGTCACTTGAAAACAGCTTCATCTTCTTCATGCTTTCCTGCTTAACTGCTTCAACAGCTGCAGGAATAAGGTCGATAAGGCCTTTTTCCATGCTTGAGAACTTCTTGAATTCTGCTTCAACAGCAGCAACGTTGATATCTGTGAAAATATTTACCTTGCTGATACCTTCTTTGATTGCCTGACGGAAATCATTATCGGTAAGACCTGAACCGCCATGAAGTACAAGGGGTACGTCAACTGTATTTGCTATTGTTCTTATTCTTTCAAAATCAAGTTTAGGCGGAAGCTTGTATGCGCCGTGAGCATTTCCTACAGCTATTGCAAGAGCATCTACACCTGTTTTTTCAACAAAATCCTTAGCAAGCTTTGGATCTGTGAAGAATTTTGAAGGATCATCAAGATGGTCGCTTCCCTCAGCAGAGCCTTCATTATCGCCTACATGGCCAAGTTCGCCTTCGATAGTAGCACCGTATGAGTGAGCAAGGTCTGCCATTTCCTTAACCTTACGTACATTTTCTTCATAAGAATCAGTTGAGCAGTCATACATAACAGAGCTGAAACCAAGTTCAAGCGCCTTTACACATGTGTCATATGTAAGACCGTGATCAAGATGTACAACTACGGGCACAGATGCTTTCTTTGCCATAGGTATAAGATAGTATGAAACCTCATCAAGCGGTCCGTAAGGAAGCAAAATTTCAGCTGTTCCCATAATAACCGGTGATCTGGTTGATTCTGCAGCATTAATAATACCGCGAGCAAGCTCCAGGTTAACAGCGTTGAAAAGACCTACTGCATACTTGCCCTGCTTGGCAGGTCTTAAAACTTCATTCATATTAACTAACATTTGTATTCCTCCCGAATGTATTATTTACAAAACAAAAAATCCATAACCTATAATACGTTACTCTATCATTATACAACAAACCAAAAGAAAAATCAAGTGTTTTTTTGTGTTTTTTTTGTTTTTGCTTTGTTTTTTTGTGTTTTTATTAATAATAACAAAAAAACAAAGCCTTTTTTATGTATTTTCTAAAAAAGGTTGTATTTTTATAAATTAAATGATAAAATTAGTTTAGAAAAACAATTTAAACAGGAAGGAATTTATTATGAAACGCAAAAGCGGCGTGTTAATGCATATATCATCATTATGGGGCGAATACTCGGAAGGCTCTTTTGGAAACGAAGCAAAGGAATGGATAGATTTTCTGAAAGACTGCGGCTTTAGTATATGGCAGGTACTTCCTTTTTGTATGCCTGACGAGTTTAACTCTCCATATAAATCGTTCTCTACATTCAGCGGCAATCCTTTTTTTATAGATTTGCCATGGCTTCATAAGCAAGGGCTTATTACTGATGAGGAGCTTATGAACGCAAAGCAAAAAACTCCGTATGTATGTGAATTTGAAAGACTTAAGGAAGAAAGGTTTACGCTTCTCTCTAAAGCAGCAGACAGATTCAATGATTGGGATAAGGCAGACGAATTTTTCAAATTCAATCCCTATACAGACAAATTCTGCGAATATATGGCATTAAAGGAATCAAACAAGGGTTTACCCTGGCAGCAATTTACTGTAACTGAGCCTGACAGTCATACATTAGCTGTATGGCGGTTTATTCAGTACATATTTTTTACACAATGGGCAGAAATAAAAGAATATGCAAACTCCAAGGGTATATCAATTATAGGCGATATTCCCATATATGTTGATATTGAAAGCTCTGATATATGGTCATGTCCTGAACAATTTCAGCTTACGGACAGCAATGAGCCTGCCTGGGTAGCAGGAGTACCACCCGATTACTTCTGCCCCGACGGTCAAATATGGGGAAATCCCTTATATGATTGGGATAAGATGAAAGCTGACGGATATAAATGGTGGTGTGACAGAATAAAGTTTCAGGCTGCTATATTTGACGGCATAAGAATTGACCATTTCAGAGGTCTTGACTCCTACTATGCAATCCCCGCTTCCGATAGCCATGCAAGAAACGGCAAGTGGCATGACGGACCGGGGCTTGAATTTGTTGAAACGATAAAAAAAGCCGCAGGAAACACTATGCTTATTGCGGAAGATTTAGGCGTTATAACCGAGCGTGTGGAAAAGCTTGTTAAAGACAGTAATCTGCCGGGCATGAGAGTTTTGCAGTTTGGATTTTTGTCAGACACAGACTCTCCCCATTTGCCTCATAATTACATTAATAATTCTATCGCTTATACGGGAACTCATGATAATAATACGCTTCTCGGCTATGTATGGGAGCTTGATGACAGCTCTCGCAGAAAACTCCTCGACTATTGCGGATTTGAAGGTGATAATTGGGACAGATGCTACGACGAAATACTTCGAACAGTATTTGCAAGTCATGCAGGAATACTAATACTGCCTGTTCAGGATCTTTTGCTGTACGGTGCAGACACAAGACTGAACACACCCGGCAAATGCGGCGGTAATTGGAGTTTCAGAATAACTAAGGAGCAACTTTCAACTATAAATAAAGAAAAATTCCGTAAATGGAATGCACTTTACGAAAGATAAAAAATGGGGATGTTTAAAAACTCCCTAAATTACAAAAAGGATCTCTAATCGAGGTCCTTTTTGTGTTGTTGAAAAAAATTGTTAATTTTTGGTATACAAAATAAACCCATATTAAAATGAGCACATTTTAATATATTCTCTTTGAAATTTATGCTGCTAACAATCCTCTTTGTTTCTTTAAATGGTACTTGTATAGATTAAACCCTATACAAATTGATGTAAATTCAAAAATTACAGATTTTAAGCCTCTTCTTCGTATCCTTTTATACTGTCTGTCCCATTTAATTACTCCATAAGTCCCTTCGGCTTGAATGCTTCTGTTTGCTCTTAACAACAAGCCATGGGTAGATGTTAAATTCTCAAGAACTTCTTTATGAATTGCTGTTAATTCCTCGTTAATTCTAATGGTTCTGTTTCCTTCCCCTTTTTTGCATTTTTCTGCATAAGGGCAATTACTGCAATCTTCGCATTGATAAAATTCCTCTGTTCTGCCGTATTTGTTTCCACGCACAGCTCTGTCATACAAATATTGGAATTTTCTGCCATTAGGACAAAGCAGATTGCCGTCTGTATCTCTTTTGAAGTTTACTGCTCTGAATTCATTTTCTCTGTATTTCTTATCTGTTGTTTCTTTTTTGAACATAGTAAACTTCATATATTTTTCCATACCTTTTTGTTCGCAATACAGGTAGTTATTGTAGCTTCCGTATCCTGCATCAGCAACGGGATAGCGTGGATAGAAGCCATAAGTGTTATTGAATTTTTCCATTAAGGGTACAAAGCATTCCATATCTGATGCATATTGCTTCATATCCATTACAGCTATGTATTCATCGCATATTCCGAGCTGTACATTGTATGCCGGCAACAACTGGTCGTTGCCCATGTAATCTCTTTTGATTCGCATAAACGTCGCATCTGTGTCAGTCTTTGAATAACTGTTTCTATCATCTCCGCAAACTTTAATATGATGTGCATATTTCTTTAATTTCTTCAGATAATCCGTGAGCTTTTCATAATGCTTTTGCAGAGCGGTCTTTCTTTTGCCACTGCCATAAACGAAAGCTGATGTGTCTACTTCCATTATCTTTTGATACTGTTCTATTACAAATTCAACATATTCGATAGTGTACTCTTTTCTAATGCCAATTTTAAAGTTGTGAAAAAACAAATCAGTCTCATTGATTTCCTGTATTAACTGAGTAAGATACATATATACTCTATCTCTGCTTGTCCTGCAGGCTTTCTTCCATACCCAAGTATATTTATTTGCATTAGCTTCTAATTTTGTGCCATCTATATATACATGGTTTAAGTCCACATTTTCTTTTTGAAATATGTATGAATTTATGTCATTGAAAATATCTTCTATGCTGTCTATCAGCATTTCATTCATGAAATTTGATACAGTCGAATATGATGGTGCTTCCAGATCATCAAGAAGCCATATGAAGCGGATATCTGTTTTACATAGTTTTTCTATATTTCTAACAGAAGCATATCCATTTTCCATAAAGGCAAACAGTATGATTTTTAACAATTTTACGGAGTCAAATCTCGGGCGACCTGTTTTGTTTCCTTTCCCAACAAAATATTTGTATAGGTCAATTTGCTCCATAATTTCATTAAATGTGTAGATTGGGTCAGAAATTTCAATAAATTTTTCTAAATCTACTGGAATTTTCATTTGAATTGGTGTATAATATTCATTGTGGTTTATTAATTTTTTCATCAACTATATTATACCACAAAATGGCTGATTCCGCTATGGTTTCAGCCTATTTTTTTGCACAAAAAATCGAGGACTTTCATCCTCGATTTTCAGGGGGAGTTTTTAAACATCCCCTTTTTTATTCGTAGTGCATTATCTTATGGTTCATGCCGAAAAAGTCAATGTTTGAGTCAAAGTACAGATGTGAAATTTGTGAGCCTTTTTTCATCTCACCGTTTTCGTAGCTATTGTAGGTATCCCATGTGGGGTCTATAATTACCCATCTTCCGTCAACATAAGCTTCGTTCCATGCGTGATTTTCTTCGTTCCCCTCAACGATTTTTTTAGTCCATTTATCGCTGCCTGATGAAATACCAAGAGCATACCCTGTTACTACATAGCATGGTATATCAACGCTTCTGCAAAGTGCGGCATACAAGTTGGCATATCCGATACAAACAGCTTTTCGGGATTTGAGAACATCTGTTGCCGAATGTGGAGCTATATGGCTCTTTGAAAGACTGTCATTGTCGTAGTGAAGATATGTGCATATCCAATCATGGAATTTCTTGATTTTTTCATAGTCCGTATTGCAGTCTGCCGTAAGCTGATTTGCAACTGAAATAATAGAGTTATTATCGGATTGAACCAATTCAGTTGCTTTCAGCGCTTTGGACGTGGAGCGTGGTGCTGTAAAAAGCTTTTGGTTGTGTTCTTCTACCGGTGATTTGCCAAGCCCCCATTTATCTTGATTTTTTGAAATAAAAATATAATCGTTTACCCAGCCGATGTAATCGCCGTATTTTCTTTCACCTGTAAAAACCTCTATCCATAGCTTATCATGTGAAGTTTCAGGGATTTTTATTGTTTTACTGAACTCAAATGCTGTGTCTGTTCCAAAATCAGTTTCACTTACAACTTTACCGTCATCGCTTTTAAGCCTGACAATAAGATTTGAATGTGCAAGCTCCGTAAGAACGCCGAACAAAGTAAAGGTTTTATCGTCGTTTACTGTAATTCCTATGCTTTCATTTTCATAGAACATAAGCAGGGGACTATCTTTTATATAGGCGTTTTCTGCAATGGTGTCAGGCGAAACGGGCATTTTTTCTTTGGTTATATGCTCTTTTATCTGCCATATGGTAGGCAGCTTTGAAAAAGCATCATATACGCCATTCATGGCAGCGGATAACCCCGGAACTTTCTGTGAAACTTTGGGGTAATTTGTATCAAAAGCTTTAAAAAAATCCGTTTCTGAATTTACAATATATACTGCTAAAAACAGCATAGTAACAGTCAGCAGAAGCCTGAGGAAAAACTTTTTCATTAAATAACTTCCAATCTATAAATCATACAATTTAAAGTATAACAGAAAATAATCACTTTTTCAAGTATTATATTTTATACCCCTCAAAACCATTTGAAGCAAGGTAATAGACTTCTTTAAATCCAACGCTTTTCAAAATAGCTGCTGCCTCATCAAAGGCATAGTCAAGATGCTCTTTGCTGTGGCAGTCAGAGGATATTACAGGACACATGTTGCAAGATAACATATGCTTTAAAATAGCTTTAGTCGGATAGGGAGCATCTGTATAACCTCGTGACATTGCACCCGTATTAACCTCAAAGATTTTAAGCTTATCTGATACGGCATCAACTGCGTCGGTTGCATATGCCATATACTTGTGGTCTGTAAAGTCGTATTCAAGCTGTTTTGAAAATTTTGTAACAAGGTCAAAATGCCCTAAAATATCGCATTTGGTTGTTTCGGGAACTTTTGTTACTTCCTCGTAGTACGCTTTAGAATATGCAAGGTAATCTCCGCCAAAATGTTCCTTGATTATTTTTTTTGTTTTTTCAGCACTTGCATCAACTTCAAGGTATTGTCCGTTTTTATATACATAATGCACCGAGCCGATAATATAATCATATTCATCGTTGTTGCAGACGGAATATAAATCCTTCTCTGTACCCTTCAGAATTTGAATTTTACCATTATACTTTTCACGAAGTCTGTTAATTTCGTCTGAATATTCTTTTGTTGCTTCTATGCTCATGCAATACTCATCGTGAAAGGGAGTAAATCCGTGACCTGAAAATCCAAGTGAAGTAAAGCCGCGTTCAATAGCGGCTTTAATAAGTTCCTCGCACGTGTTTTTTCCGTCACAGAAAACCGTATGTGTATGGAGGTTTTGTTTTATCATTTTGTCATTTTCTCCTGCTTGACTTTTTTATCAATCACGTGTCTTGATGCTAATTCTGACTTGATATCATCAAGTGAAATTCCCATTTCAACCATCATTACCATAACGTGATATGCAAGGTCAGCAACTTCGTAAATGGTTTCTTTTTTATCATCAGCTTTAGATGCAATAATTACTTCGGTACATTCTTCACCGACTTTTTTAAGGATTTTGTCAATACCCTTTTCAAAAAGATATGTGGTATATGAGCCTTCTTTTTTATCGGACTTTCTTCCTCCTATCAGTTTATAAAGCCCGTCAAGAGAAAATGCACCAAGCTCGTCATTTTCAAATAATTTATTGAAGAAGCAAGAATTCTCTCCGGTATGGCATGCAGGGCCATCCTTTATAACGCTCACATTAAGCGCGTCCATATCACAGTCTGCGGTAATATCAACTATATGCTGGAAGTTCCCTGAAGTTTCACCTTTTCTCCATAGACATTGTCTTGAACGTGAATAAAAACATGTCTTTTTTTCTTTTATGCTTATTTCAAGACTTTCACGGTTCATGTATGCAAGGGTAAGAACTTCTTTTGTCTCCGCATCTGTTACTATTGCAGGAACAAGCCCTTTTTCATCGAATTTAATCTGAGATATATCTATCATTAAAAATCATCCTTTCACGTCATATTCTAACGTTAATTCCGTCGTTTTTGAGTTTTTTCTTAAGCTCCGGTATTTTAACCTCACCAAAATGGAAGATTGAAGCGGCAAGTCCTGCATCCACTCCTTGTACCTTATTAAATAACTCGGTAAAGTCCTCCGCGCATCCTGCTCCGCCTGATGCAATCACCGGAACTGATACAGCGTTGCAAACAGCCTCAAGCATCTCAAGGTCAAAGCCTTTCTTTACACCGTCTGTGTCGATGCTGTTGACAACTATTTCACCTGCTCCGTCAGCAGTTCCTTTTTTTATCCATTCAATGGCGTCAAGACCTGTATTTTCTCTGCCGCCTTTAGCAAAAACAGTAAATTTACCGTTTACTCTTTTAATGTCAACTGACAGTACAACACATTGGTCGCCGTACTTCTTTGCTGCTTCATTTATAAGCGAAGGATTTCTTATTGCACCTGAATTCACGCTTACTTTGTCAGCACCGCATTTCAAAACTCTGTCAAAGTCATCTACTGTGTTTATACCGCCGCCTACTGTAAGGGGTATGAAAATTTTTGATGCCACCTCACAGAGTATGTCAGTAAATAATTTGCGGCCGTCGGATGATGCTGTTATATCATAAAACACAAGCTCGTCTGCTCCGTTTTCTGAATAAAATTTGGCGAGAGTTATGGGGGAGGAAACATCGTTTAGTCCCATAAAATTTGTCCCTTTAACAACTCTACCGTCTTTTACATCAAGGCAGGGAATAATTCTTTTTGTTATCATACTCTGCTCTCCTTAATAGCTACTGCAAGGTCAATGGCTCCGTTATATAATGCACGTCCTATAATTGCACCGTAAAGGTTAAGCTTTGTAAGCTCACGTATATCGTCCATGTGCGAAACGCCGCCTGATGCAATTATATCAAGGGGGAATTTTTCAGATAACTCCTTGTAAAGCTCTCTGTTAGTTCCTGCCATTGCGCCGTCTTTTGAAATGTCAGTACATATTATAGTGCTTACACCTATATTAACTAAATTATCACAAAAGCTGAATGCTTCAAGCTCTGATTTTTCAGTCCATCCGTTTATTGCAACATACCCGTCTGCAATATCAACTCCCACCGCAATTTTTGAACCGTATTCCTGAACCATTTCTTTAAGAAATTCAGGATTTTTTACTGAAGCGGTGCCAAGAATAACCCGGAAAATGCCGGCGTTTATGTATTCTTCAACAGCTTCCGGAGTTCTGATGCCGCCACCGGTTTGTACCTTGAGTCCGCTCTTGGAGGCAAGAGCCTTAATAATTTCTCTGTTTTCGCCGTTACCGCTTTTTGCGCCGTCGAGGTCAACTACGTGCAAATATTCTGCACCGGCTTTTTTAAAATCCTTTGCAACCTCGGACGGATTGTTGCCATAAACAGTAATTTTGTTATAATCGCCCTTTAAAAGACGTACAACCTGCTTGTCTTTTAAATCAATAGCGGGAAAAATATTCATATGTTTCTGTCCCTTTCGGTTTTTATAGTTCGCAAAAGGCTTTTAGTATTTTAAGCCCTTTATCTCCGCTTTTTTCAGGATGGAATTGCATTCCGTAAATGTTTTTGTCAGCAACTGCGGCAGTAAGCGTTCCGCCATACTCAGTAGTGGCTATGGTCGAGCTTTCACATTCAGTCCCGTGAAATGAGTGAACGAAATACACAAAATCACCTTCATTAAGATACTTAAATATTTCATTCTTTTCTTTGCCGAAATTAAGACTGTTCCATCCGATGTGGGGGACTTTAAGTCCTTGTTCTATGCTGTCGCCTATATATTTTATATTGCCGTGTATAAGTCCCAGACCTTCGGTTTCGCCGTATTCATAGCTTTTCTCAAACAATAACTGCATACCAAGACAAATTCCCATAAGCGGCTTTCCCTTGGCGCAGTTTTCCTGAATTACAGTAAACAAGCCTGATTTTTTAAGCTTGTCTGCGGCATCCCCAAAAGCCCCAACTCCGGGGAGTATAATCTTATCTGCTTTTTCTATTACCTTTTTGTCGGATGTTAGGACTGCATCAGCGCCTATACATGCAAATGATGAGCGGAGTGAAAAAATATTTCCTACGCCGTAGTCTATAATTGCAATCATACTTTAATTCCCTTCTTAAACAAGACTGCCCTTTGTTGAAGGTATTTCGTCTGCAAACTTTTCATCTAATGAAACTGCTGCTCTCATAGCTCTTGCAAAGGCTTTGAAAGCACCTTCGGCAATGTGGTGTGAGTTTGTTCCTGCAAGCTGCTTTATGTGCAGAGTTGTTTTAGATTCTCTGACAAATGCTTCAAAAAATTCCTGAACAAGCTCTGTATCAAAGCTGCCGATTTTTTCAGTTGGCATTTCAAGACCGAATTCAAGATGTGAGCGGCCTGAAATATCTGTTGCTGCAAGAATAAGCGCTTCATCCATGGGAAGAATCATATATCCGTAACGGACAATTCCGCGCATTTCACCAAGTGCCTGAAGAAAACCGTTACCAAGAACGATACCAATGTCCTCAACTGTGTGGTGAAAATCAACATCAATATCACCCTTGCACTTTATATCAAGGTCAAATCTTCCGTGTTTTGCAAACAAAGTCAGCATATGGTCCATAAAACCGCAGCCGGTATCAATGGTTGACTTTCCTGAACCGTCTAAGTTCAAAGTCATGGTAATATCAGTTTCATTTGTTTTTCTTTGGATTTTAACTTCTCTCATATTATTTAGTCCTTTCAAGGATATTGTCAATAGAAGCGATTAATTTATTTACTTCTTCGGCATTACCTACCGTAATACGATTATACAACGAAATTCTCGGTTTGTCAAAGTGTCTTACAAGAACGCCGAGTTTTTTTAGTTCGCTGTATATAGTTTCTCCGTCTATAACCTTATGTTTTGCAAATACAAAGTTTGCTTTTGACGGTATTACCTCAAAATCTCTTTTAATAAGCTCGCTTGTAAGAAACTCACGATTTTTGATAATTTGTCCTGTACATTCCTTGAAGTAGTCCGTATCAACAATAGAGCATTTTCCCATCATTTGTGTCATTCTGTTTATGTTGTACGGGTTATTTGAGTTTCTAATTCTTTGCAAGTCCGATATGATTGCAGGAGATGCAATACCAAATCCTAAACGCGCGCCGGCAAGAGAACGTGATTTTGAAAAGGTTTGTACAACCAAAAGATTGTCAAACTCGTTTATTAGCTTGTAACAGCTTTCTCCGCCAAAATCAACATAAGCCTCATCAATGACTACCACATTGTTTTTGTTTGAAACAAGAATTTCACGTATTTCGTCAATGGTCAGGGTGAGCCCCGTCGGTGCATTGGGGTTTGCGATAAAAACAGTTCCACCTGCATTTTTGTAATCCTTGACATTAATTGAAAAATTATCTCTAAGAGGTATAATGCGACTGCTTATACAGTTAAGGTCTGCAAAAACCTTATAAAATCCGTAAGTAATATCTGCAAATACTGCAGGAGTACAGCTGTCACAAAAAGCTGTGAATGCAAATGACAATATTTCGTCCGAGCCGTTTCCGAATATGATGCAGTCCTTGTCGATGCCGTAAACCTTGCATACTGCATCTGTTAGCTCTTTGCAGGTTGGATCGCTGTACAAACGCATATCATTTGCATTACCCTCGGTCATAAGCTCTAAAACTGACGGGGAGGGAGGAAACGGAGATTCGTTTGTGTTCAGCTTGACATACTGCATGTCACGGGGCTGTTCGCCCGGAACATATTCAATGAGGTTTTCAAGGCGTTTGCTTAAAAATCTGCTCATAGTAAGTTTCATTCCTTTCCAAATCTTATAAGCGCAGATTTAGCGTGCGCTGTAAGACCTTCTTTTTCAGCAAAGGCTGCTACCTTTTTATATTCCTTAGAAAGAGCATCCTTGGTGTAGTAAATAAATGATGATTTTTTAATAAAGTCATCAACAGATAATGGACTTGAAAATTTAGCGGTTCCGCTCGTTGGAAGTGTATGGTTTGGGCCTGCAAAATAGTCGCCCAAAGCTTCAGGACTGTATTTTCCGAGAAATATTGAGCCTGCGTTCTTTATTTTAGACAGATAATCAAAAGGATTTTCAACACAAAGCTCAAGATGCTCCGGCGCAATCTCATTTGCTACGTCAATGGAGCTTTCGATTGAGTCTGTTATAAATATTTTGCCGAAGCTGTCTATAGATGCTCTTGCAATCTCGGCGCGTTCGAGAAGCGGTATTTGTATTTCAAGCTCCTCTGATACCTTAATTGCAAGCTCTTTAGAGTCAGTAACAAGAACTGCTGATGCAAGCTTGTCATGCTCTGCCTGAGAAAGCAAGTCAGCAGCTACGTTTGAAGCGTCGCATGAGCTGTCTGCAATAACGAGAATTTCACTTGGTCCTGCTATCATGTCGATGCTGACCTTTCCGAATACCTGACGCTTTGCTTCTGCAACAAATACATTTCCTGGGCCTACTATTTTATATACAGACGGTATGCTCTCAGTTCCGTATGCAAGAGCCGCAACAGCTTGAGCGCCGCCGATTTTAAATATTCTGTCAACGCCTGCAATCTTTGCGGTAGCAAGAAGTACATCAGGAATAGTTCCGTCTTTATCAGGCGGAGTTACCATTATTATTTCAGGAACGCCTGCAATTTTTGCAGGTATAGCATTCATAAGCACCGATGAAGGATATCTTGCGGTTCCGCCCGGAACATAAAGTCCGACTTTTTCAAGTGCAGTTATTTTCTGACCGAGAACAACGCCTTCCTTTTCGTTCATAACAAAGCTTTGTCTAACCTGCTTTTCGTGAAATGCACGTATGTTCTCTGCAGCTTCTGTTATAACGTTTATTAATTCTTTGTCAACTCTTGAATATGCAGAGTCTATTTCTTCTTTGCTTACCTCTAATTTCTCAGGTCTTGCACCGTCAAACTTTTCGGTATAGTCAAGAACAGCGCTGTCGCCGTTTTTTCTTACATTGTATATAATGTCGCGAACAATGTCTGCAACGCCTTCGCCTACGGTAGTTTCCGTACGTCCCATTATTTCATCAATGGGGCAGGTAAGACCTTCATATATTTTAATCATTACTTTTCATTCCTTTCAAAGAACCTGTGAAAGACGGTTTTTCATTTCATTTATTTCATTTGTCTTGAACCTGAAGCTTGTTTTGTTAGCAATAAATCTTGCAGAAATATCAACAATATCCTCAAATACTTCAAGATTGTTTTCTTTAAGAGTAGTACCCGTTTCTACAATATCAACTATTACGTCTGACATTTTAAGAAGTGGAGCAAGCTCTATTGAGCCGTTAAGCTTTATAATTTCGATGTCTTTGCCTTTACTTCTGTAATGCTCCATTGCGATTGAAGCAAATTTTGTTGCAACACGTATGGTTCTGTCTCCCGGTTGTTTCTTTCCTTTAACGCCGGCAACACATACCTTGCATTTGCCAATCCCAAGGTCAAGAAGCTCATATACATCAGGTGAATATTCAAGAATAATATCTTTTCCGACAACGCCTACGTCTGCAGCGCCCTTTTCAACATATATGGCAACGTCGGATGGCTTTACCCAGAAGTATCTGACTCCGTTTTTTTCGTCTTCAAAAATCAGTTTTCTTGAGTTTTCATGGATTGACGGACAACCGTAGCCAAGTGACTCAAATATGTTATATACTTTTTCTCCAAGTCTTCCTTTTGGAAGAGCTATGTTAATCATTTCAGCCAACTGTCTTGTCCTCCTTCTCATCCATTTTAACCAACAACTTGTATTTTAAGTTCTGAGGTATTGAGTCTGCAGCCAGAACAGAAAGACCGCCGTCAGTCAGTTCCTTAACTTTTCTCGCAACACTTACAGCATCTGTGCCTTTGTCATAGCACAGCATAACATCAACATCGTTATCTTCTGTCTTAACATCAAGGTATTCAAACATATCAGTATATATTGCAAACCCGATAGCTTCAACATTTTTACCCATTTTAGACAGGAGATTATCATATCTGCCGCCTGAAAGAACGCTGCCGGTAACTCCGTTAATAAATCCCTGGAATATAACGCCGTTATAATAGCTCATGTCATTAATTATTGAAAAGTCAATATTGATATTTTTGTCAGCACCCGTAGCGCAAAGCAGGGAATAGAGATTGTTTAACTCGCTTAAAGCTTCATCGGTTTTCTTGTTTAGAGAAAGCTCTTTACATGCGGGTAAAATTTCTGAAAAGCTTCCGTATAAAGTAGCCATTGTGATAATTTTTTCTGTAAGGTCTGCATCGGTAGAAAGGCTTGCGCAAAGATTTCTTATTTCGTGTGCATCCTTGCGGCTTATAAGCTCAAGCATTTTATCATAATCGTTGCTTGAAAGAGAAAGTTCGTCAAGCATACCGGAAATAAATCCCATATGTGAAATATCAAGCACATAGCTTTCTGATACAGCGTTAAGACTTTGTGCGGCAAGGGTAATTACCTCGCTTGCAGTATATGAGTCAACCTTTCCCATATATTCAAGTCCTACCTGCATTATCTCTTTGTACTGTCCTGATTTAATTCTGTAAACATTTTCTGTATAATAAAGCTTTTGTGTGCCGAGTCCTGAGTTTTTAACAATAGATAATGTAACGTCGGGTTTCAGCGCAAGAAGCTTTCCGTTCAGGTCGTTGAATGTAATTATATTTTTACTTTTAAGAAAGCTTTTGTTTTCAGAGTAGAAGTCGTATTCTTCAAATTTGCTCATTTTATACTTTTTATAGCCAAGCTTTTCATAAAGATTACGAAGCTTTGGAATAAGTTCATCCTGCGAACAGAAATTGTAGTTAGCCATAGTATAACTGCCTTTCTTTCAATATTATAATTCAATCATTTTACATCATAAAGTATAACACACTTTATCGCTTTAGTCAAGTAAAATGTTAAAGCGATAGCATGATAAATCAAATAACAATTTACAGCCCTCATTTTTTTATACAATCTGCCTAAAAAGCAGCAACGGTGCGTAAGGTTGATTTTCTGTAAAAGATATTATAGTCTTTATTGACATTTATATTTAATTGTGGTATGATTATTCATACTAATCATACGAGGAGAAATGGCTATGAACATAGATAGTGGAAAATATGCATGGATTGTTAAAATTGGAGAAAAGGGACAGTTCGTTATACCTAAGGAAGCAAGAGAACTGTTTGACTTACAGCCGGGAGATGAGATTTTAGTTCTTGGTGATAAAGAAAGAGGAATAGCAATTCCGCCTAAAGCAAAACAGCAGGATATCGTTAAACAAATTTTCAGCGATATGGAAGGTGAAATAATATGAGCAAAATAGTTTTCTTTTCTATTCCTTCACATGGGCATACTAACCCAACCTTAAATGTTGTAAAGGAATTAGTTTCACGGGGCCATGAGGTTTGGTATTATTCATATGACATAATGCGCGAAAAAATTGAGTCAGCGGGAGCAAAGTTTATATCCTGTGATGACTATGATATGGAGCAGAAACTAAGTGCCGGGGATTCTGAGCGTATAGGAAAAGACCTTGCATTCTCTATAAGGATATTGGTAGATACAACTTTGGCTCTTGATGACAAGGTTTGCAGAGAAATGAGGGAGTTAAAACCTGATTGTATAGTAGCAGACTCTATGGCGCTTTGGGGAAAAGCAGTTGCCTTGAAGCTTGGGATTCCTTTTATTTGTTCAACAACAACCTTTGCTTTTAACAAGTATTCTGCAAAGATAATGAAACAAGGGATTGGTGATTTATTTAAAATGCTGTTATCAATTCCCAAAACCTCAAAGCAGGTTAAGCGTCTGAAAGATAAGGGGTATCCCATCAAAAATATTCTTGACATTATTGGGAGTGATGATAATACCCATACCATTGTATATACATCTTCGGAGTTTCAGCCGTGTTCAGAAACTTTTTCGGAAAAGTATGCATTTGTCGGGCCTTCTGTAAGGCCGGCTGCCGATGTGATTGATAAAAAGAGAGATAAACTGATTTATATATCAATGGGAACTGTGAATAACAATATGATGCCTTTTTATAAAACTTGTATATCAGCATTGCAGAATACAGATTATCAGGTTATAATGTCTGTTGGTAATTTAGTGTCTATGGATGACTTTATGAATTTGCCTGAAAATGTATCTGTCTTTTCACACGTTGACCAAATTGCCGTGCTAAAGCAGGCTGATGTCTTTATATCCCACTGCGGAATGAATAGTGTTAGTGAAAGCTTGTATTTTGAGGTGCCGCTTGTTATGTTACCGCAAACACCCGAACAAAGAGGCGTTGCTCGCAGGGTTTCTGAGCTTGGTGCAGGAATAAATCTTGATAAAACCGATGAGGCTTATATTTTCAATGTTATAAATGAAATTTTTAATAACAGTACCTATAAGAAAAATGCTGAGAAAATTTCGGAAGGGTTTAAAAATTCTTCAGGCGCAAAAGGTGCTGCAGATAAAATAATACAGGTTTGCAATAAAACGTAATACTGAAAATAAAGCTTAAAGAATAGCGGTATGTCTTGACTTTTCAGCGTTGCTGTGATATGCTATACTAAATTGGTATTTGGCGAATTTTCGTCTTTTGGAGGATTATTTTTTGAAGAATTCTTTTTTACCTGTCAGCTGTGAGGATATGAAAAAGCGCGGCTGGGAGCAGCTTGATTTTTTATTAATATCGGGAGACGCGTATGTTGACCATCCAAGCTTCGGCCATGCGATTATCTCAAGAGTTCTTGAGGCTGAAGGGTATAAGGTCGGAATATTGCCGCTTCCCGATTGGCATAGTACAGATGATTTCAAAAAGCTTGGCAAACCAAGGCTTGGTGTTCTTATAACTGCAGGAAATATTGACAGCATGGTAAATCACTATACCGTAAGCAAAAAGCGAAGAAGTGACGACGCCTATGCTCCGGGGAATAAAGCAGGCCAGCGGCCTGACAGAGCAACTATTGTTTATGCAAACAGAGTTAGGGAAGCGTTTGGTGATATACCGCTTATTATAGGTGGTGTTGAGGCGAGTCTGAGAAGATTTGCTCACTATGATTATTGGGACGACAAAGTGCGCCGTTCAATACTTTTTGATTCAAGAGCCGATATTCTTATTTACGGCATGGGGGAAAGGCAGATTGTAGAGGTTGCCAACCTACTGAATGATGGAATTCCCGTAAAGAAAATCAGAGGTGTTGACGGAACGTGCTATATTTCATCCGAAATCCCCGAAAAAGCATCAGAGCTTCCGTCAATGGAGGAGTGCAGAGATAGTAAGGAAGCTTATGCAATATCATGCAAAGAGCAGTATTACGAGCAAAATCCCTATACGGGAAAAGTGCTTGTTCAAAAGCATGGCGATAAATATCTTGTACAAAACAAACCCCAGAGCCCGCTTTCTACAAAGGAGCTGGATAGGGTGTATTCTTTAAAATATATGAAGAACTATCATCCTATGTATGAAGAGGCCGGCGGAATAGAGGCTATAAAAGAAGTAAAATTCAGTATAGCAGCAAACAGAGGTTGTTTTGGAGGCTGTAATTTCTGTGCCCTTGCATTTCATCAGGGCAGGATTGTAACGTCGAGAAGCGTTGAATCCATAGTCCGCGAAGCTAAAGAAATGGTATGGGATCCTGATTTCAAGGGATATATTCATGATGTAGGGGGGCCGACTGCCAACTTTACCGCAGTTTCCTGCGAAAAGCAAAAAACTCATGGAGCTTGCAAGAATAAGCAATGTCTTTTCCCGGATGTGTGTAAAAACATGAAGGTTGACCATACAAAGTATTTGAAAATGCTTCGTCAGCTTCGGGAGATAGACGGCGTAAAAAAAGTATTTATCCGTTCAGGAATAAGATTTGATTATCTTATGGCAGATAAAAATGACAGCTTTTTTAATGATTTGTGTGAGCATCATGTAAGCGGACAGCTGAAGGTTGCGCCGGAGCATGTTTCGGATAACGTACTGAAATGTATGGGTAAGCCGTCAAATAAGGTGTATAATGCATTTTCTGAAAAGTTTTACAAAATTAATGAAAGGCTTGGCAAAAAGCAGTATCTTGTTCCGTATCTTATGTCAAGTCATCCGGGAAGCACCTTGCATGACGCAATAAAGCTTGCGCAGTATCTTAATGCGCATCGTATAAATCCGCAGCAGGTGCAGGATTTTTATCCCACACCCGGAACAATTTCCACTTGTATGTTTTATACGGAGCTTAACCCATTTACGATGGAAAAGGTGTATGTACCCAAAACGTATAAAGAAAAAACGCTCCAAAGAGCGCTTTTGCAGTACAGAAATCCGGCAAACAGAAAATTGGTTGAAGAGGCGCTTCGCATAGCAGGTAGAGAAGACCTTATAGGTTTTAGCGACAAGTGCCTTATACGACCTGAAAAACAAATAAATAAACCAATAGGGAGGAATAAAAATGGCAAAACTACTTTTAGGCAAGGAAGTGTCAGCAAGAATAAAAGGGGAACTTCGGGAAGAAGTGGCAAAGCTGAAAGAAAGCGGCATTAATCCCGGTCTTGCTGTAATAATAGTAGGAGATGATCCTGCAAGTAGGGTGTATGTAAATAACAAAAAGAAAGCATGCGAGGAATGTGGTATATATTCAGAGGAATATGCATTGCCTGCAGAAACGTCGGAAAAAGAGCTTCTTGATTTGATTGATGTTTTGAATAATAACTCTAAAATATCCGGAATACTTGTTCAGCTGCCCGTGCCTGACCACATCGACGAAAAGAAAATTATAGAAGCAATCAATCCCATAAAAGACGTTGATGCGTTTCATCCCGTAAATGTAGGTAAAATCATGGTTGGTGATTTTGACTTTGTACCGTGTACTCCTGCGGGCGTTATGGAGCTTATCAAGGAATCAGGCATAGAGGTTTCAGGTAAGGAATGTGTAGTAGTTGGCAGAAGCAATATCGTGGGTAAGCCTCAGGCAATGCTCTTGCTTCATCAAAACGGAACCGTTACAGTATGCCATTCAAGGACAAAAGACCTGAAAGCAAAGACAAAAGAGGCGGACATACTTGTTGTAGCAGTGGGCATACCAAACTTCGTTACAGGCGACATGATTAAGCCGGGCGCTGTAGTTATAGACGTAGGTATCAACCGCATAGCCGATAAAAAGCTTGTGGGTGATGTAGAGTTTGAAAGTGCCGAAAAGGTGGCAGGAGCAATAACCCCCGTCCCCGGTGGTGTTGGTCCTATGACAATAGCAATTCTGATGAAAAATACTGTTAAGGCGGCTATAATTCAAAATAAGTAGTAAAAAAGCTTATCAATGCTAAAGTGTTGATAAGCTTTTTATTATTATTGAATAACAGTCCCTCCGCCAAGAAGTATATTATCATCATAGAATACAATAGCCTGACCGGGCGTGATTGCTCTTACGGGTTCGTCGTAAGTAACTATGGCTATATCATTTGATATTTTGACAGTACAAGGCATAGGCTTAGCCTGGTATCTGTTTTTTGCTGTACATCTAAACTTTGAAGAGGGAGGACTTCCTGCAAGAAAATTCAGTTTAGTGGCACAAAGCTCACTTTCAAACTCCATTCCTTTTTCGCCCAGAGTAATTATGTTCTTCTCTGCATCTATTTTCATAACAAACATAGGTCTGCCAAAAGCACCCAGCCCCTTGCGCTGACCGATGGTGTAATTTATAATTCCATTATGCTTTCCAATAACGTTTCCTGCCGCATCAACGAAATCTCCAGGTGGACAAACATATCCGTCGTCAGTTATAAATCTCACATAGTCATCATCATGAATAAAGCATATTTCCTGACTGTCAGGTCTGTTTGCAACAGTTATCCCGATTTTTTCAGCAATTTCCCTGACCTCTGTTTTGTTGTATTCGCCGAGTGGCATCAGGGTTTTTGAAAGAGTTGTTTGTGTGTGATTGTAAAGGAAATAGCTCTGGTCCTTTCCCATGGCAGCCGAAATGTGCATTTCATACTTGTCTGTGTTTGGGTTAAGCGCTATTTTTGCATAGTGACCTGTTGCGACATAATCAAATCCTAACTCAACAGCTTTCTCAAAAAAAGCACCGAATTTTAAATGCTTATTACATTCAATACATGGATTAGGAGTTCTTCCGCATTTATACTCATTGCAAAAATAATCTATAACCTTTGACCTGAACAGCTCTTTGAACTCCAAAACTATAAATGGAATGTCGAGTTGGTTGCATACTGACTTTGCATCTTCTACATTCTGCAGTGCTCCGGTGTCATCTGTGAGTATCATGGTAGCTCCCGTAACATCATAACCTTGTTCTTTTAAAAGATAAGCTGCTACCGAGCTGTCAACACCGCCGGACATTCCCATAAGAACTTTTTTTTGCATTTTTACTCCTTTTTTAAATAAGAGGCTGTTGCAAGTAGCAACAGCCTGATAATTTAACAGTTACTTATATATTTTTTTAGTTCCTCAGTCTTGTTACATTCTTCCCATTTAACGCCAAGCTCAGGTCGTCCAACATGTCCGTATGCTGCTAATTGTTTGTAAATCGGTTTTCTGAGGTCTAACTCTTTAATGATTGCATAAGGGCGAAGGTCAAATGTATTGGCAACAGCCTTTTCAATTATCTCGTCAGACACTATGCCGGTTCCGAAAGTATCAACCATGATTGATACGGGAGTTGCAACACCGATTGCATATGCAAGCTGTACCTCGCATCGCTTTGCAAGACCTGCTGCTACAACATTCTTGGCAACCCAGCGTGCTGCATATGCAGCAGAACGGTCAACCTTAGTGGGATCCTTTCCCGAAAAAGCACCGCCGCCGTGACGTGCATAACCGCCGTAGGTATCAACTATAATTTTTCTTCCGGTTAGACCTGAATCGCCTTGCGGTCCTCCTACAACGAATCTGCCTGTAGGATTGATGTAAATTTTTGTTTCATCATCCATAAGCTCAGCCGGAACGATGGGGAGTATAACATGCTGTTTAATATCTTTTCTTATAGTTTCAAGGTCAATCTTATCGGAATGCTGTGAAGAAATAACTATTGTTTCTATTCTCTTCGGAACATCATTTTCGTATTCAACAGTAACCTGAGATTTTCCGTCGGGACGGAGATAATCAATTATACCGCTTTTTCTTACTTCTGTAAGTCTCTTTGAAAGCTTGTGTGCCAACGAGATAGGCAGCGGCATAAGCTCGGGCGTTTCGTCGCAAGCATAACCGAACATCATACCCTGGTCACCGGCTCCCGTAGAGTTGTCAACGCTTGTGCCGCCTTGTTCTCTGTTTTCAATACCTGAGTTAACGCCCTGAGCAATATCAGGAGATTGTTCGTCGATAGAAGTTATAACGCCGCATGTATGACCGTCAAAACCGTATTTTGCTCTGTCATATCCAATGTCAAGCACAACGCCGCGGGCAATTTTTTGGAAATCCACATAGCAGCTGGTGGTTATTTCACCCATTATGGAAATCATTCCTGTTGTGCAGGTTGTTTCGCATGCAACTCTTGCTGTGGGATCGTTTCTTAAAATTTCATCTAAAATTGCATCTGAAATCTGATCGCAGATTTTATCCGGATGCCCTTCTGTTACAGATTCTGATGTAAATAATTTTCTGGACATGTTTTCAATCCTTTCTTATGTGAATAAATACTGATTTAATTATATACCATTTCAGAGAAAATTGCAATAACTATTTTGTAATTACATTCCATAAATTATCGCAATGGCTGCTGCGATAACAGGAATTATAAGTGCAACAACAATAGCTGTGCATATTATCTTTTTCTGCTTGTCAGAAAATCTCATATTATTTCATTCCCTTCAGTAATTTTTTTGATTTTCGCAAGTTCTTAAAAAAATCAGTAAGAAGAGAGGAACATTCTTTTTCCATAACTCCTCCTACGACATTGACATTATAATAGAATAAATCAGGTTCAAACAAATTAATTTTAGAACCGCAGCATCCGTTTTTCTTATCGTATGCGCCAAAGTACAGATTATCAATACGTGCTTGAATAATTGCACCAGAACACATGGGGCAGGGTTCAAGAGTGACATACATATCACATTCAGGAAGTCTCCATCCGCCAAGAACCTTGGATGCTTTTTTTATAGCGTTTATTTCAGCGTGTTCTGTAACGCATTTGTTTTTTTCCCGCTTGTTATATCCTCTGGCAATTACTTTGCCGTCATGGACAATAACAGCGCCGACGGGAGTTTCACCAATCATCGCTGCTTTTTCTGCCTGACGTATTGCCTGGAGCATAAATTTTGCATCAAATCTTTCCATACTGTTCAAAACTCGCTTCATATTATAATAGAATAATTTTAACATATGGATGCTCTAAAATCAATGAAATATAAAACACTTGAACTAATTGCATAACTAAATTCGTAAAAATATAGAATATGGTTGTACAAAACATTCAAACCTTAAAAAATAAAGAAAAAAATGTTGACAGTGCAGGGAACATGTGATATACTAAACAAGCTGTCACACTGAATGTGACAAAAACATGACGAAATAATGTACTTTCAGATTTTTTGAA
>JBGVIT010000048.1:0-2232 GCA_045128915.1 Clostridia bacterium | reverse complement strand
CTTTTTTGCTTTTCCTTCGTAGAGTTGTTCTTTCTTGGTCATATCTATGTACCTCCAGATTTTAATAACGACTTTGAAAACAAAAAAGGGCAATGATGCTTTAATGCGTAAACATTAAAGACACCATTGCCCTTATATGCTATTCAGTTATTGATAAAAAAAGAGACAAAGACACTCCGAGCTTGTAACTCAAAGACGCCTTTGCCTTTTTGACCCATGTATTATACTATTTTTTGATCAATTTGTCAACTACTTAGAGAAAGGTTTTGAAAAAAAGTTCGGAAGTTACAGTTTTATACCGGCAATTTTCTCGGCAACGGACCGGATTTCAAGGGTCACATCCCACAGATTCGTCAAGGAGCATTATGCTTAGAAGCTCAAACCGAGCCAAACTGCATCAACCACGGTGAAGGCATCTACGGAAAAGGTCAAGAATACAAACAACTCACGATTTATGAACTTATAGCCAAATAAAAGAAAGGGTGCCATGAACGGCACCCTTTACTATATGGTTTTATTTTAAATTTAATTGTTATTGCTCTACCCTTACCAAGCTTGCTATCAAGTGTAACTTTTCCGCAATGCTATCATAATATTTTCAAGATTTCAGATTTGTTTCATTCTATGCATCATAAATAGTATTTTCGTTCCACCCCATTTTTGTTATTAAATAAGAAAACAGACGCAGCATATTTCGCCTACGCCTGTTCTTTTGGAATAAGCAACATCCCACCATGCATTCCATAGGAGTTTACTTATGCTAAAACCTATGATTTATATTGTTTTAATGAATTGCTTATTCAGTGTATCAATAATGGTTGGGAGCATCAGTGAGAAGACAACTGCAGTTACAATACCTGCAATAACTCGTGTTGGGATGGCTATATAGATAGCGTAGAATGATTGATAGTAACCATAAAGCTTTTGTTCTACCAACATAGCGCCGGTATTAAAAAGAGTTACAAGAATGGAACTAATACAGGTTTCCAATGTTAGGATTCCCGGTTTAAGACTCTTTTTAAATGCTTTGAATAAATAACCCATAGACAGGCCACGTATCACGGCAGGAAGAACCCACAACAATGTGGTTGCGCTCATACCGTATGTAATCATCTGACCTGTAAAAGCCCCAACAAAACCTGTGGCGGCACCCCAAAGAGGTCCTGCAAATATTGAAACGATAATTACAGGAAGTCCGCTAAGAGATATCTTTAAATTACCGCCAAAGGGAGCACTGACGCTGACTGCGAGAAAATCAAGACCAACATACATAGCCGCCATGATACCCGCGAGACAAATAAATTTTACTGTGTTTTTACTTTTTGACATTATAAAACCTCCTTATACCCGTTGTGTCCGAAATATAAGGAGGTGGGATCCATATTTCCGGCAGCGGGATGCGACAACCGAACCGCGGTTAAACCTTCGTCCACGTGGCAACTCCCCGTCCACGTAGCACTTAACGCTCGGATGCCTACTCTGCATAAGCAAATATTATTATACATCAAATTTTCAAAATTTCATCAAGAAAATAAAAATTTTTAAAAATTATTTTGATAATTGTTGTTTCAGTTATGGGTATCTGCCCTAATATGTGCATAATCTAAACATAAAGAAAGCATACAGTACCAATCGGTGCTGTATGCTTTTCTTTTACTTAAAATGTTACCGTAATAACAGTGCCTTCGTTAACCTTACTATCAAGCTTGATGGTTCCGTCGTGGTAACCGACCGCATGCTTTACAATTGAAAGACCAAGACCTGTTCCGCCGGTTTCCTTTGAATGACTTTTATCCACGCGGTAAAAACGTTCAAAGATACGTGATTGATGCTCTACGGGGATACCAATTCCGGTATCGGTTACGGATAGCACTGTGTTCCCATCCTTTTGAGAAACATCAATAACAACCTTTCCGTTTTCCTTATTATAGCGAATCGCATTATCGCAAAGGTTATAAATGATTTCGTATAGATATCTGCGAATGCCTTTAATGATGCAGGATTCTCCTTTAAGTTCAAGGTTCACCTGTCTCTTGGCGGCAGAAACCGAAAGCACTTCAATAACTTCTTTTGATAATTCATATAGATCTACCGATTCGGTAGCAGGCTCACTGTCCTCATCGAGTTGAGACAAACGAATAATATCATTAATCAGTGCAACAAGACGCGAAGCTTCTTTTTTAATATTACCTACAAACCGTTCGGTATCCTCCGGTTTCACAAGACCATTCT
>JBGVIT010000047.1:0-12370 GCA_045128915.1 Clostridia bacterium | reverse complement strand
TATATGCTTTCCTTTTGCAGATATGTTATATGGGGTTCCGAAATCATATATGATTGCCCTATTGTTCTTTTTAAGTCTTGGTATATCCACATCGGAATGAACTATGTATGTTACTTTCCTACCCTTTGCAAACCGTAAACTACCCGTGCCGGAAAAATCAACTGCTTTTACACTGCATTCTTCGGAGAGTGAAATATAGTTTGCGATATTTACAACCATATTTGTAACTCCCGAACCGTGATTAATACCCATAACTCCTACAGTGATACATTTCTTTTGTTCTACCGTTTTCGGCTTTTCTCCCGGCTCATCATAAACATTCACATCATAATCATATACAAAGCCTTTCCTTATAACCTCAACGAAGCACTCTTCATCAATGTACTGTCCTTCATATATAATATCAGGAATTCCAAGTTTCGCATATTCCTTTACCTGCGGTTCTATATACTGATTTCTGTATCCGGGGAAAACAATTACTATTCTGAGATTCGGCTCAGTTTCCCTTACAACTCCCACAAATTCGTTTATGTCTGTTTCTGCAAGCATTTCATGACTTATGACAAGAACATCAATGTTTGTGTCAAGCTCACTGAAGATGGTTAAGAAGTCTGAAATATTTTCAAATTCACTTTCTACAATACGGATACTGTTTCTTGCACAAGCCATTGAAATCTTTTCTTTGTTCTTTTCCTCTTTCAGCCACATCACGATATTTATCATCGCAGCACCAACTCTCTTTTATATGAGCTGTCTATATCACCGTTTGTATCAGAAATAGAGTTGAGAATTTTAAGCGATGTTTCAAGAGCCTTTTCTGTATCCTTTCTGTCACGTTTATAGAAAGCATAAAGCAGCAGTACCTCTCCGTCCTTGTCATAGAAAATGACTCTGACCATAGTGCCTGCTGCTTTAACTCGTAATTCATACAACCGTCTGTATTTTTCGATAGTGAAATGCTTAACGTGGGGTTCAGTAAAACCGTTATGTTTGTCTCGTATATATTTAAGCTGATATTCTAATTTCTTCTGTATTTTTGGATTTGATTTTAAAAAGAATTCATTAATCTGACATTTCCCTTCATTTTCGTATATGTATATCTTCCTCAATGTATATCACCTTCCTTTTTAATAATTTTCAAGGAAATTTATTATTGCATTTTTCATTTCCTCATCATCTTTGAATTTGTGCTTATATTTCTCAACCTCAGATGTATCTAGGTATGTATCGCTTTTTATTTTGCCTTCATCAGACAAAATCTTCTGAATGCTTTCTGCTGATACATTACTTTCAATACTAAGTTTCTTTATTTTTACTGCCTTTCTTACATTCAGCTTATATATCTGCCGGACGATAACATAGTCATAGATAATGTTTTGTATTTCCTCGTTTACATACGACAGCTCGACTGCGGCTTTTAGCTTTATCTTCTTATTATCCAAAGCCTCAAGAAGTTCATCTGTAAGATAATTCAACCGAAGATACATATATATTTTCGATTTTGAGGTTGCGAACTCACGTTCCATTATCCTGTCAAGCTTGTCTGTTTCACAATTCCAACCGGTGGAATTTCTGCGATTTTTCAAATCGTTATACCTTATCTGATAGGATTTTGCAATCTCGGACGGGTACCGAACAGTACGCTGATGAAAGTTTGTAAGAATAACTATTCTGTTTGCAAGTTCATCATCTGCCTCTACAATAACGGCTTCAATTTCCTTTTTACCACAAATCTCACTTGCCCTTGTTCTCCTGTGTCCTGACAGGATTTCATATCGGCTCCCGTCTGCATGTCTAACGATAATAGGCTGCATAACACCGACTTTGCTTATACTTTCTGCAAGAGCTTTCATACTTGCATCATCTAACACCTTAAACGGATGATTTTCCTTTTCCATAAGATTAACAATCTGAATTGTTTCTACCTTAACGCTTTTACACAACCCAAACAGTTCACTCAGTCCGTTCATTGATGTATGAGCTTTGCTATCATTTCTATCTGCAAGCAATGACAAAACATCATTTGCCATAGTTTATCAGCTCCTTTGCTATTTTCATATATGCTACCGATACAGGATGGTCCGGAAACATTTCTACAATGCTTTTACTATGCAGAGCTTGTTCTGCAACTTTAATGGAATATGGTATGTAATCATTAAAAACTTTCAGATTATTACCGTATGTGCTTGTAACAAGCTCCCACACTGCTTTACTTAAATTAGTTCGTGCCTGATACTTTGTTATGAACATTCCTGCAATCTCTAAATTCGGATTAAGCTTCTTTTTTACCATATTAACCGTGTCAAGCATCACTTTCATACTTTCAAAGCTAAGGTAATGAGCCTCTACGGGTATTAAAGTATAGTCAGAAGCAACAAGTGCGTTTATAACGATAAGACCAAGCGACGGCGGACAATCTATCAAGATAAAGTCGTATTCATCACGAATAATATCAATGACTGTTTTTAAGATGCGTTCTCTGCCGTATGCGTTCATCAGTTTACAGTCTATTGCAGCTAATGATAAATTAGATGGCAGAACATCAACATTTCCAACCCGTCTTATACAGGAATGTATATCACTTACTGTAACCTCACCATCAATAGCCTCTGTCATAAGATTTACAAGAGTATTAGAGAACTCATCAGCCTGCAGACCAAGAGATGTAGAAATATTACCCTGACTGTCGGTATCAACAATTAAGATTTTCTTATCCATTAAAGATAAAGAATACGCTAAATTGATTACCGATGTAGTTTTACTAACTCCTCCTTTTAAATTAATTAAGGAAATAACCTCACTCATAAAAAATCCCTCCATAAAATTTATTTTAATGTATAAAAAAAGAACTAAAACTCAAATATATGAATTTTAGTTCTTTTTTTCATAAAAGGTAACTATGATGCGTAACTTTGCATTTTGCTTTAAAATTGACATTGACAAAAATTCCGGTTAACAATCATTCGCAGTTTTCTATCGAATGAATCTATTTACATAAGAAAATTATATATTATTTCATTTCTGCTTATAAAGCAAAAATGCTGATAAACGTAGTGTTTAACAGCATTTGCTTGGCTTTCGGCTACATAATAGATGCATAAGATTTATTGTCTAAAAATTCATTCATAGCTCATCATTATTGATTCCAAAGTTGAATTTGTTTGTAAAGATTTTCTATTTGCTTTTTTAAATCAAGAATTTGTTCGGAGTCCTCTTTTGTGATAAACTCCTTAATTTCATTTGCAAATGGAACTTTTTTGTTGGAAAAATTCCTGTAATATTTTTCCACATAATTTGGAAATAACTGATATTGCTTACATTCATTTTCTATTGAGATATTCAACATCGTTTCTAAAGCTTTCTTAGGCAAATAGTTTTCAATTTCTTTGCCTTTTGTTACCCAATAGGCCATTCCCAAATCATCAAATTCATCAATTATTCGCTTTTTAGTATCATTTATCTTTTGGGAACGATACTTTTTATCACTATCCATAACAATAGCAGCATTTCTATTAGTAGTAATAATGTTTATTAAATCAGTTTCTTCCTTTGCCGAATACTGTGACAGCAATCGCCCACCATAATAGAGAAATTGATAGTTTTTACCTTCTTCGTATTCATTAGGTGTTAATAATTCTAACCATCGTTTTATATAGATTCTGTCAGAGGGACCCTCAACCCAGATAATACCATTGGCTTGAAAAATATCACTAGCCTTTACATCAAGGTCATCTAATATTGCCGCTTTATCCATATATGATTCAATGGACTTAATTTGTGCATTACCTCTATCCTTAACAACATGATATATGGTTGCTTTATCTTTATCATAAAAAGCATTTATAGCAACATGTGAATGTGTTGTCAGAAATAAGATGTCTCCTTTTTTTTCGATATAATCGTAAATATATTCAAACAACCTACGTTGTAATGCAGGATGGAGATTATTCTCTAATTCTTCAAATCCATAAACTATATTCTTCCCTTTATATTCGTCCAGCTGAGGAACCACTAATAAATTTAACAACACTAAAACAATAGTTTTTAAACCGCTTCCTGTTCTTGACAATGGCACTCTTTTTAATCCTTTTTCTTGCAAAAACACTTCCCATAACTTTTGTTTGTTATAAAGAACTTGTTGTACTCTAATACTTTCAAATTCTGCTTCTGGTTTCATTATTACATTAAGTGCATTTAAAAAGTTTTCTTCAATAATGCTTTCATCAAAATTACTATCATTAAGAAAAGTTGCTATTAAATTACTAGCCCCAGTGCCATCACTATTAAGTATAAGCTCACCTTCTGATTCAGGATAAATATTTCTTTCTGCTGTGATTTTCCTAAATATATAGTTGCTTTTTCTCTTTGATACAACACTATTTGCAGCATTTATGTGTCCACCCAGATTACCAAATGGCGCATCAAGTATTTGTACTTTATCACCTATACTTAATTTGAACGGGAAAACTTTGCCTTTTGTGTAGTCGCTCAAATTACTTTTATTCCACGACCCTATCCCAGAAAGTCCTGAAAATATACTGCTAATCATTTCATCATCAAAAGGTATATCAATTTGTATTTCTTCTACATCTGCACCTATATTAAGTTTAGTTTTGCGGTCAAAAACAGTTTCCATAATATCTAATAAACTTGTCTTACCACTATTATTTTTTCCTATTATCACATTTATGCAGGAAAGATTCTCAATTTCAGAATATATATCATTAGAAAAGACTTTGTAACCTTTAAACCGTATGTTCCTTATACTATACACGATTTGTTTTCACCCTTTCGTTACTATCAATAAAAAATATTTTGTACTAAATTATTTTTCTATATTATACCATATATATTTTGAAATGGCAATAATTTTATGTTTTTTGTCGATTTACCAAACTCATTTTGTATTGGTGATTTTATTTATATTTATGTTATGCACAAAAAATACTCTAAGCTTTTTTAATAATACTATTCGCCTGATGTACTGCCGATAGCTGCCTGTTATTCCAAAGTTATAAGGAGGTGTGGGTTTCTGTGACATAAAACCCAACTTAATAAAAGCTTTGATAACATCACCGGCAGCACCCAGGCTTCGAATAAAGGATATTGTCAAACTAATTATTTATGTTATATTTCAAACCTGCACATATATTCCTGTGCAAGCCGTGTATAGCATGCAGTTACTATAACTCCTTTCATATGTTCATTAAACTCAGTGTATATGCACGGTTTTCTTTCCTTATATTTAACAACATAGCAGAAGTATTCACGGAACAATTCCTTAACCGATTTGTCGCTATTTCTACTCTCAGGAATATACCTTTTAATTTCCTTGAGGACATACTCATCCCCAAGAGTTCCTTTTATACTGTCAAAAAACATATTGGCTATCATATCAGATATATACTTTTCTTTATCTTCGAGTTTATTAATCATCGGGAGAAATATATTAAACGAATCATTCTTTTCTGTTACTGCAAAATTGTTATGTAAGCACACTAACGGAATTTCAGCCATATTGATTGTATGTTCTGTTTCTATACATGTTTTAACCGCACACACGTCTTCACAGTGGTCCAAAATGCCCTCAAATTCTGCTTTTGTTATCTTCTCTGACGTCTCTGCTTCAGGCTCCGCAAATGCTCTGCAAATCTCCACAAACTCGCATATTGAATCAATAACCTCATCACCATCTTCGGCTACCGACATATATGAAGACAGTATTGTCAGATAGTCGTTATCCGTTACCTGCTCAAGTGTTTCTTTCAGTTCCATACACTCACTATCATCTTCTCTCATAATAGCATTTTGGCAGAATTCTTCCGCTACATCCAATAATTCTGATAATGCTTTTGCATTTAATATATTCCTGATATCCATCTGCTTACCTCCTAATTAAAAATTATACTTTTCCTTTTATTATTAATTTTCGATTTCAGGTTATGAATAAAATCATATCTCTGAAGTTTAAAATCATTTTCAATTTTACTGTTCTGTTCTTTACTGCTTAAAACTGATTCGTACAGTCTTTCTTCAAATAAATTTAACATTAATTCACTTATATTTTTAAACTCAGGAATAAATCCATATAGTAATAAAACCATGTGCTTGAAACTGCATTTGATATTACACAATTCAATCAGACTCATCCCTATCATTCTGCATATATATTGTTTTTTGTCTATATCATTTTGTATTCTCGGTAGAGGTACAAAAATTTTATCCTTTATATATATGATTCTTCCCATATGAAACCATGTTCGCATATTTGTTTCAAACACAATAAGCTTATGTTCTTTTTCCAATATACTTCTTATACCTCTTTTTTCTTCAAGCTCATCCAAAACTTCATAAAATTCTTCTACCGTTACTTGCGATGTGTCATTCTTTTTTGCCCTTTTAAATTCGTCACACATCACGAAGAATTCCAATAACGCATTTTCTATTTCTCTGTTTGTTATTGGCTCTTCCAAAAATGCATATAACATTTGATGCATCGGACTATTCGTTTTTTTCTCAAGTTCATCCATTAACAATTGAGCGAAAACGTCTTCACCGTCATCTTCGCATGAAACTGCAAATATATAGACATTGACAGCCTTCTTCAAGCCTTCCAGAGTTTTCGCATTAAAAATACCATCTAATATATCCTTATATGTCAGAGCCATTTTCTTCCCTCCTCTAAATGAAAACGACTCCAACACCGGAGCCGTCCTGATAACTTATTTTTTTATTATTTTCTTGCCTGTTTGGTTTTTGTCCAGGTTCTTTTTGCAGAAGTCTTCACTGACTGCCCTTTAGCTCCTACCCTTATATAACAACACACATTCATTTAACACTTTTCTGTGAGTTCATATTCAGAAACGCAATATGCCCATCTAACCTTGTTACGATATTTTTCTTCGAATAGCATTAAACTGATGGCTTCTGTTACTATATCATTGGCATCATTCATAATACTATTGCTTTCAAATTCAATGACTTCGCCATATTCTTTATTATAAATTACAATTATTTCGTAATGTGACATATCCATATTATATATTTACCGCAAGGGTTACTGCATCGAACAGTGTGACCTCTATTTTTTCTTGAGAAATTATCTTTACTTTTGTTACCATTGATTTCACCACAGTATCATCGAATGTCACGAACTTGCCAGGGAGCTTGTCTATGATATCGTATATTGCTCTGAGCTGACCTGTCTGTGCATTCTCTATTTGGCTTTTTGCAGTGGCAGCATTGAGCTTCGCTTGCAGTTGATTTACCTCTTGATGCTTCAGACGACACTTTTCCTCTATGGCATTTCTGTCCTCTCTGTTCTCTACTCCTAACCGTATTATCTCTACAATTTCGTCATTCTTGGCTTTTATACTGCTTTCAAGTTCATGTATTTGCATGACTGTATTTGGTGCTGACAATAATTCTGCGATGCTCCCTTTCATTAACGCTTTGATTTTCTCTGTATTGTCAAGCATAGAGTTCATTGCTTCAAGTACACCTGCATGCAGTCTTTCTTCTTCTATGGTATATGAGTCCTTACAGTATTTCGTGCCATAATCAAGTCTGTTTATGCATCTCCACACAACTTTCTTTTTGCCGTTTCTTGCCCATGTTGTTCTGCGATATTTACTTCCGCAGTTTGAACATACCACTATCCCTGTTAAAGCATACTTACTGTTGAATCTCGATTTCTTCGACACGGTTTTCTCCGATACAGGCTTAAGACTGTTCCTTCTTGCACATTCAACCTGCACCTGATCATATACTTCAGGTGTTATAATTGGTATGTGGTGATTTCTTATCAGGTACATGGGAAGTTCGCCTGTATTCTTTGCTATTTTCTTATCGAACAAATCCACCACGTAGGTCTTTTGTACAAGGACGTCGCCTTTGTATTTTTCATTTTGCAAAATTCCCTGTACTACGGATCTTCTCCATTCAGTATTGCCTTTCTTAGTCTTGTATCCATTTTCTTTAAGGTACTGTGCTATTCCCTGATAACTGTATCCTTCGAGGTATTTTGAGTATATAATTTCAATTATCTCTGCTTCTTCAGGTACAATTTCAGGATTGCCGTCCTCTCCTTTTCTATAGCCAAGTAATGTTCCGTACATCATCGGAACTCGGCCTAATTTGTAGTTGAATCTTTTACCAAGCTTTACATTGTTACTGATTGATTCACTTTCTGCTTGTGCGAACACGCTGTATAGAGCAACCATCATTTCACTGGTCATTTCACCTGTGTCAATGTTTTCTTTTTCGAAGTATATGGATATTCCAAGAGCCTTCAGCTCTCTTATGTGCTTGATACTGTCAACTATGTTTCTTGCAAATCTTGAAATGGATTTCGTTATAATGTGGTCTATTTTCTTTTGACGGCACATCTCTATCATTTCATTAAATTCGTCTCTTTTTTTCGCCATAACGCCTGTTATGCCTTCATCTGCGAATACCTTTACGAGCTTCCATTCTGGATTGCTTTCAATAACCTGTGTATAGTGTTCTATCTGTGCAGTGTAACTTGTAAGCTGCTCTTCATCATCTGTACTTACACGACAGTATGCTGCTACTCTTCTTTTCCCCTTCTTTTTCTTTTCTTGAGGACTTTTTGTTGCAGGTATTATAACAACCTCTAATTCCGGCATTGTCTGAGTCTGACTGTATCGTACATCCATAGTTTTCTCCTTTCTATACTGTACTTTCTGTCCTTTCAAATTCTTTTCCGTTTATAAGCTGCACCCACACGTGCTTGTCCGGATGCTTTTTTATTGTTTTTACTATTTTCCCTACCATTTCTCCATCGACATTTTCTTTCTTAGGGAATATAGCAAGTTCGGTCTGAATGTTCTTGGTTATTGCAGTATTATCGCCTACCTTGCACATCTCAAATTTCTTTGAAGCAAGGTCCATGATTCTGTTTATGACATCTCCTGTATCTGCATCAGGTTTTTGCATCATATCATGCATCTCATTTGTCATCCGTATAATCTCGGAATCCTTTTCATAATCCTGTTTTTCAAGATACTCTATCATAGCAAGGTTGCTTGTAAGCTCATTTAGAAGTTCTACTATTATACTGTCAAGTATCTTTTCTCTGAATATATGTCTGCTACCCTCACACTCGTGATTCGAGCATTGCCAATATATCTTTCGTCTATAAGCTGAACCTGCATGTTTTCTTATCATTCTTGCTCCACATATTGCACAACAGTTCTTCATTCGGTATGCATCAAGCTTAATTTTGTCTTCAGCTTTGGTTTCACCGTTTCGGTCTTCCTTACACTTGAGTGCAAGCTCTGCAGTTTCTATCGGTATGATTATAGGATAGTCGCTATCGCCTGTATATTTTTTATTTTCAAGCATTCTTTTCACCATGTTCTTATTCCATTCACGACCATCCCCTGCATAGCTTATCGGCAGTAAATTCAGTCGTTCAGCAATTGTTTTTAACGATTGTCCCTGCACATATAAGCTGAACACATTCCTTACCAATTCAGCTTCTCTTTCGATGATTACAATTTTTCCGTCAATAATTTCATATCCAAAGGGTATGTATCTGTTTGCCATTCTCTATCCCACCTCACTATACTTGATTTTAAGTTTCAGACCGTTTATAAGTTCAAATGTCAGGTCCTTTTCTCTATTCACGAGAATTCTGTTCACTGTCTTTTTTAAAGCTTTTTTATCGAACTCTCCCATAGGACCTGCGGTTTTTATGTAATTCACAAGAATTTCAGTTTTCTTTCTTACCTGTTCACACTCGTCATTGCCAAGCAAGAACTTTTTGTCCTTTCTCAATTTGGCGGTTCTTGTTGCGATTTCATTCATCCTTTCCATAAATGAAGCAGGTTCAATGTATCCATTTCCCTTTGCACTCTGGAGTACATGAACCTGCTCTGTCAGTTCTGCTATTTCCTTGTTTATATTTGCAATTTCACCCTTATCTATCATTCTCTGATCCTTATATTCTGTCAGTTGTGTAAGCATCGGGGTGAGAATTATATCCACATTGTTTACAAGCCTGTTATACATATTCATAAAGGCATTCATTACTGCACGCTCTGATACCTGCGGTGTGGGGCATTTTTCACTGCCATCATCTCTTGTTCTGCATGTCCAATGTATATTACCATCACCTGATTTTTTCTTGAACAATGTTCCGCACTCTTCACAATATATCATTTTTGTAAATGTTTTTTCTTTAGGTGCGGTGCTTGCTCTGTATCTTTTGCTCTGTGCCTTCAGTAATTCATTAGCCTTTTCAAATATATCCTCTGTAACTATTGCAGGATTACTGTTTTTTACATAGTACATATCTTTTTCACCACGGTTTGGTCTTGATTTGAACGGAAAGTCTTCTGTATAACTTTTCTGGAAAAGTGCATCTCCCTTATATCTTTCGTTTTTAATTATGTATGCTATTCTGTTTTCTCCCCATTCGGTTGAACCGTTATTTTTTTTAACTCCTGCTGTTTTTAATTCTTCTGCAATTTTCCGAAGACTCATTCCATTTATATATGCATTAAAGATAAGGCGAATTATTTTCGCCTGTTCTTCATTTATTTTCCATTCTCCATTATCTCCAAGGTAAAATCCATAGGGTATTCTGCCTTGCCTGAATGTACCGTTTTTCATTCTATGCTGAATTCCGAGCCGTACATTCTGCGACAGCGAGATTGATTCTTCCTGTGCCATTGAACTCAGGGCAGCTAATTCTGTCTCGCTTGTCATTTTGCTCGTATCTATCTTCTCTTTTTCAAATATTATGTTTACACCTAGTATTTTAAATTTTCTTGTTGTATCTATACAGTCATAGGTGTTTCGAGCGAATCTGGATATTGATTTTGTCAGTATCAAGTCAAGCTTTCCGTCTACGCAGTCCTGATACATTCTGTTGAAGTCGTCACGGCATTCCATTTTGGTTCCTGTGATACCGTCATCCTTATATATATCAACCAACATCCATTCAGGGTTACTGTTGATAAGGTTCATATAGTGGTCATACTGAGTCATGAATGAGTTTTCCTGATCGTCTGAATCACTGCTGACTCTTATGTATGCTCCAACTCTTTTTAGTCCGTTAATTTTCGCATCTGTTTTGGTAGGATTTATTACTATAACTTCAGCCATTTCGCTCATCTCCTTTCCTGTATTTTCAACAACACCATACTACAATTTTGTTTGAAAGTCTATTACCAATACCAACAAAATTATATGTTAATTTGCATCATAAGCAACATTTTTTGTATCTAAATTTAAATTCGAGCTAATATATTTTTTTATTCCTTTTAAATCATTTTTAACAACTGTATTTAATTCTTCGCAATTCTCCATTATATGCATTACATATATGTAGATGGACATGTTTTTTAATTTTTCGTCTGCCATATCAATCCCTCCAAATATCATAAACGAAGGAGCAACGGACATTATCCGCCACTCCTTCGTTGAACATATATATAACCTTACAGGTTATCTTTTACTTTACATCAATCAGAATTATTCCTGTCCCCTGACTTATGGGCAATCAATCGAACTGCTATGACTTATAGCATCACAGGACTTTCACCTCCCCGGCAACGCCCGGGCCGTACTCTGGGACTTAACCTCGACTGTACGGGAGTATCATTATAGGCAATAATTGTCATGGCAATACGGGAAGTCACTTTCCGTATTGTTGCTGAATGGGAACACGCTCGTACCTTAATGTGCGGTCCTTTTTATGAAAGCTATCCCTTCACAGGCAGTCTTGGCGCATTCGCAACTTGCTCTAATTATTGCTAACGTATTCGTTGTTGGGTATTCTATTGTCAAGCTTCAAACGAAGAGAAATTATATTTTACCCCTTCACTCTTATATAAGGCTGACTTTTTTGGGATTTCACAACCACGAATTTTTATAATTTCATGATTTTCCTTAATTTTTGTATAATTTTACTATGTCTTTTACTTATTGCTTGTTGAGTTATACCAAAAACATTTCCTGCTTCTTCCTCAGTCATGTTTTCTTCGTAAAGCAATTTCAAAAGCAGTCTTTCATCAGATTCGAGTTTTTCTTTTGCTGCATTCATAGCTTGTATAAGCATATTTTTTATTGCATTTGCTTCTACATCCGCATCTTTATCTGCAATAACTTCAATCCCGGAAAACTCCCTCTCCTTCAGAGCGTCCAAAGAATGAACAACTATTCCTGATTCTTTCTTTTGTACCTTTAAATAATATGTATGATTTGAACAGAACCAGTAAAAACGGACAATAGAAAAAAAGAGCCTCCTATGGTATAATGATAAAAAAGCCATAGGAGGTATTTTTATGCCAAGAAGTTATAGACATATACAAGAGTATGAAAAACAAATTGTCGAATTAAA
>JBGVIT010000046.1:0-73033 GCA_045128915.1 Clostridia bacterium | reverse complement strand
GTAGTTCAATGACATAAAAACACGAAAAAATCCGCAAGTTTGCGGATTTTCTCAATGATTTATAAGTTTTCTGAATTTTTGGAATGCTTATAATAACAGTTTCACGTCATTGATCGGTTTGTGCATTTTTAAACATCCCCTTTACGATTTTGACATGAGCGGAAATCGGAACTCTACGTAAAGTGGAATTATTTGCAAAAATATATATCATTATCCAAAAAATTCTTAAAATCGCAGGTTTACTAAGAACATAAAATGTGTTAGAATCAAATTAATAAATAACATTGGGGTGAAACCATGGATGCAAAAAGTATTGGAAATATAGTTGCTAAATTGCGAAAAAAGAGTGGATTGACTCAGCAAGCTTTGGCGAAAAAACTTGATGTTAGTGACAAAACTGTTAGTAAATGGGAAAACGGAGTCGGATATCCGGATATTACTATTTTCCCTAAGCTTGCATCACTTTTTGGAGTGACGGTTGATTACATTATGATTGGTGAAAAGAAGGGTATAGCTATTGCGGGGAATATTATTGCAGATGTGGTAAAAAGCATAGATGTTTACCCAAAAGTTGGAATGATGTCAAAAATGTCTGATATATCCTATGCGGTGGGCGGATGCGTTCCCAATACATCAATCAATCTTGCTAAAATTGATCGGAATATACCTATAAGCGTATTTGGCAAGGTTGGAACAGATGAATATGGAAGATATATATTATCAGAACTTCAGCGATATGGAATAGATGTTAAGGGCGTTATTACATCTTCCGAAACCCCAACAAGCTTTTGTGATGTAATGAGCATGCCTACCGGAGAGAGAACTTTTTTTCACAAAAAAGGCGCTAATGCAGAGTTTCTGCCGAATGATATAGATTTAGAGACGCTTAATTGTGATATATTCCATATGGGATATATATTGTTGCTTGATAAATTTGATGAATACGACAAAGAGTACGGGACTGTAATGGCAAAATTTCTGCACTCTTTGCAAAAAAGAGGCATAAAGACATCAATAGATGTTGTAAGCGACAGTACGGCTGATTATGAAAGAAAGATAATACCCACTTTAAAGTATTGTAATTTTGCAATAATGAATGAAATAGAGTGCTGTAATACTTTCAAGCTTGATGCATTTACTCCGCAAGGTGAGTTAAATCATGACAATATACGCATCGCTATGAAAAAAATGGTACAATGTGGTGTTAAGGATAAGGTCATTATTCACAGCAAACAGTGTTCATTTGTAATTGATGCAAAGACAGGCAGCTTCACATACGCTGCGTCTCTCAAAATTCCGGAAAGTGAAATAAAGGGCAGCGTAGGTGCCGGAGATGCATTTTGTGCCGGATGCCTTTATGCACTCTATAATAATTTTTCGGATAAGCAATTACTTGAATTTGCGTCAGCAGCGGCCGCTTGTAATCTGTTTGCGGCAAATTCTATTGACGGTATGAGGTCTAAATCGGAAATAATGAATTTAGAAAAAAAATACGGGAGGTTAGCATTATGACAAGAGCAGAATTTGACAGGCAGGTAAAGGCGGCGCTTGAGTTTTACGAAAAGGCAGGTATTATTCTGAGCGAAGAAGAAAAGAAAAATATTGAGGTTTGTGACCATGGAATAGGCATGGTAGAAAAGGTAGGACTTCAGCTTCTTACATACATAAATACTGAGCGGGTTTGTGCAAAAGAAATGGTTTTAACTCCCGGTCAGACATGCCCTGAACACAAGCATGTTCCGACAAACGGGATGGAAGGAAAAGAAGAAACATTTCGTTGCAGATATGGTAAGGTATATCTATATGTTCCCGGTGAGGGCAGAAAAGAGGATATCAAAGCAAGAATTCCTGAGACGGATGTAAGTGTATTTCACGAAGTGATTTTAAACCCCGGTGAGCAATATACTATAATGCCTGAAACGTGGCATTGGTTTCAGGCAGGAGAAGAAGGTGCAGTAATTTCGGAGTTTTCAACAAGAAGCACAGACGAAACTGACCAATTTACAGATAAGCGTCTTGTAAGAGAACCACAAATTGAGGATTGATGCAAAGGAGATAAAAAATGTTAGTTAATTTAAATGATATATTGTGTGATGCACAAAAAAATAAATATGCTGTGGGACTTTTTAACACAACAGATTCTGATGCCCTCGCAGCAGCGATTTCGGCAGCGGAAGAGATGCGCTCACCTATAATTATAGGTACAGCTGAGGTTTTACTTCCATATGGCGAACTTCAGCTAATAGGTCCTGCAATGGTAAACATGGCAAAAAATGCGTCCGTTCCCGTTGCTGTTCATTACGATCACGGTCTTTCGTTTGAAAGATGTATGGAAGCTTTAAAAATTGGTTTTTCATCAGTTATGTATGATTGCTCTACGGATTCTTATGAAAATAACATAAAAAGGGTTAAAGAGATGGCAGATATTGCCCATTCCTATGGTGCAACCATTGAAGGCGAGCTTGGACATGTGGGTGACAATGTTGGTTCAATGGAGGGAGATTCACACCTTGAAGATCCCTCACAATTTTATACCGATCCATTGAAGGCAAAAGAATTTGTAGAAGCAACAAACATTGATGCTTTGGCAATAGCAATCGGGACAGCTCATGGAACATATACCTGTAAACCTAAATTGGATATACAAAGGTTGGCACAGATTAGAAGTGCAATAGACACACCGCTTGTTTTGCACGGCGGCTCAGGACTTTCCGGAGAAGATTTTAAAAACTGCATTGAAAACGGAATAACTAAAGTCAATATATTTACCGATTTGTATGTTGCAGGAAAGAAAGCAATGATTGAGTGTAAAGGCGATTATCACGATACAAGAATAGAAAAAGTGAAAGCAATTAAAGAAGTGGTAATGAACAAAATAATGTTGTTTGGTTCTGAAGGTAAATGCTGAATAATTAAAAATGAACAAGTCCTTTTTCAACGGACTTGTTCATTTTTTGTGTTATAAAATTGTGTAATTGAGTTCAATATATCTAAAGCTGTGGATAATTATCATATTTTAAACTTTTTATTCTGCTCCATATACTCCGTAGGACTAAGTCCGGTTTTTTCTTTAAAGGTATGGCAGAAATGATATGAGTTTGAAAAACCGCATTGTTCTGAAATGGCGTAGATTTTAAGTCCACCCTCTTTTAATAATTGTTTTGCTTTTTGTATGCGTACATCAAGAATAAATTGTTTCGGAGTGGTATGAAACTGCTTAAGGAACAGTTTCCTGAAATACACTTCACTGATATTACATTCATTGGCTAAATCCTCATTTTTGAGATTGGCATTGTGATAATTCTTTTCTATAAAACTGATAGCAGGCGCAATTATTTGGTTTACATTTCCGTAAGAGGATAATTTATGAAGAATATCATAAAAGATGCTGAAAATTTTTGCCTGATTACCATCAAAAAGCGAAAGGGAGAGCATCTGGTTATATTTTTTAATCAGGGATTCACTTTCCGGAAGGGGTATCAGCACAAAGCTATCACAAAGCTTTTCTGTACAGTCAAAATTAATGCATGGGAACAAGCCTTTTTCGTTTCCGTATAATGTATAAGTTCCTCCTTTGGGGAGAATAACAGCATTTTTAGAGTCAGAAACATATTCTTTGCCGTTGTGTGTATATGTAATCTTACCATTGATACAAAAGGATAATCCATAGCATCTTCGATTATTCATTCTTTCATACCGTCCTTTGGCAGACGGAACAGTTTTAATGTCGTCACATTCTGTAATGATAATCTTATTTAATTTTTCCATGATGGATTCCTCCGAAGGATTTTTTGTTAGTATATCATTTTTTGAATAAAAAATCAACAAAAAGTTGCAATTAGTATCAAAAACAGCAATCTAATATCGTAATTCACATTGTAAACCGACCGAATTTAGATTATTATCATTATATAAAATAGTAAAGTTAGAAAAGGTGATTGTATGGATTTTTCAGGAAAAACTGCAATATCAACAGGTGCTGCGTCAGGAATGGGACTTTTATTTGCCCAAAATTTTGCCGCACTTGGAGGAAATGTTGTAATGTGTGACGTCAACGAACAAGTGCTTAATGAAAAGGTTTCACAAATCAATTCACTTGGTAGAGGCAAAGCGATTGGTGCTATATGCGACGTGCGTGATTATGAACAGGTTAGTAGTGCTGTATCCAAAGCAGTTGAAGCTTTTGGAAGCGTTGATGTTATGATAAACTTTGCAGGCGGTTATGCAAGAAGAATGCTTGATGTTGATCCTCGTCTGGAGTTCCCTGATGTGCCTATAGATGTATATGATTGGGGACTTGATGTGAATTTAAAGGGACCGTTTTATTTTGCCCATTCTGTATTGAAACAAATGAGAGAGCAAAAAAGCGGACTTATTATAAACATTGGTTCTATTACCGGTGCAGAAGGATCAAGTACCGGGCCGGATTATCCAACTGCTAAGGCAGGAATTATGTATGGATTGACAAAGTCAATAGCACAGTATGGTGCGAAGCATAATATCAGATGCGTATGTGTATCTCCTGGACCGGTTCTTACCAGAAGCGATATGTCCAGAATGAAAACTTTATTAGGAAGAGCGGCAGAGCCCCAGGAAATCATTGATTTGTGTCTTTTCATAGCTTCGGAAAAGGGACAGTTTATCAACGGAGAAAACATTATGATTGACGGCGGAAGAAATGCTATGTATCGGGAGAACTGAGCATGAAAAAAACATTTTTAAATTCTGACAAATCAATATTGACGGTTATGGTTCAGGCGGACACTCCTGAAAGAGTCAAGGAGCTTATGGACCAATCTGTACCCGAAGGAGCAGAAGCCTTTGGAATGCAGTTTGAACAAATGAAAGAGGAATATCGAAATAAAGAAGTATATCATAGTTTGTTTGATTATGCAAATGATAAGCCTGTTTATGTAACCAACTACCGACTTGCAAAAAATCTGGATAAATCAGATGAACAATTAGCAGAAGAATTACTTGAGCTGGCAGATTGCGGTGCTACACTCTGTGATGTTATGGGTGACCTCTATGACAGACAGCCTGATGAAGTAGCGATATCAGAAGAGGCCATAGAAAAGCAAAGGAAGCTGATTGATGCATTACATAAAAAAGGCGCAGAGGTTTTGATGTCCTCTCATATTTTTAAGTTTACCCCTGCTGAAAGAGTTTTAGAAATTGCTCTTGAGCATCAAAGACGCGGAGCGGATATTTCAAAGATAGTAACGCAAGCTGACAACGAAGAAGAAAAGTTTGAAAATTTAAAGATTTTAAATTTACTTAAAGAAAAGCTGGATATACCCGTTCTTTTCCTTTATAACGGTCAATGCCGCGTGTTCAGAAAAATAGCGGGCGAATTTGGAAATTGTATGTGTTTGTGTGTGCATGAGCATGATGAATTTGCCGCAGGCGGACAGCCGCTATTGACAGATGTAAAGGCTATAACAGACCATATATAAAGAGGGGGATGTGATGCGAAAAGTCGATTTAAACGGAACATGGCATCTTGAGGGTACATCTCCTGATGGAGAAGTAATTGAGATTTCTGCTGATGTTCCCGGAAGTACATTAAGTGCCATACTAAACTCTGATATTGAAAAAAATCTGGATGTATTTTATAGAGACAATGCAGACAAGGTTCAGAAATACGAAAACTATAACTGGATATACAGTAAGTGTTTTCAAATGGATGATACAGATAAAAAACTTGTTCTCGTATTTGAAAAGCTTGATACATATTGCGATGTTTATGTAAATGATAAACACGCAGGCTCTTGTGATAACGGATACATTCCACATAGGTTTGATATAAGTAAGCTTGTGACTAAGGGAGAAAATACGGTCAGTATTTATTTCTATTCACCCGTGACTCAGATGCTTGGCAGAAAAAAACTTCCTTCTGCCTTTGCCAAAGACCGCCTATACACAAGAAGACCGCAGTGTACTTATGGTTGGGATTGGACTATGCGTTTTGTCTCCTGCGGAGTAGGCAATGCATATGTAGAAGAAATTGATACAGGCATAAAGGTTGATACAGCTTACGTCTATACAAAAAGCATTGATGAGGATTCGGCAGAAGTTGTTATAGATATTGATTTTAAAGACTTTGAGTGTGGCGGTGTTGTGGATGTAAATATAATTGACTCCGGCGGCAATATTGCGGCAGAATATTCACGCTACAACGAAGAAAGCTTCATGCGCATAAACCTTGACGTAGAGAACCCAAAGCTTTGGTACCCTAACGGTTACGGCAGTGCAGAGCTTTACAGACTTGAAATCAAATGTAAGAATAAGCTTCTTTACAATACTGAGTTTGGTATAAGAACTGTGAAAATCATGGAGCTGTGCGATAAAGAGGGCAGCGAAAACTTTGAAAAATGCGTAGAACTCAAAAAGACACCATTTTCTCAGTTTTATGATAAAAACGATAAGTTTTCAGGTTTTATACTCAAAATCAATGGCACGAAGATTATGTGTAAAGGTGCAAATTGGGTTCCTTGTGAGCCGTTTGCAAAAGGAAACACAGATAAAAAGGTAACAAAGCTTTTAGAGCTTGCAAAAGACGGCGGCGTAAATATGATAAGAGTCTGGGGCGGCGGTGATATTGAAACAGAGCATTTTTATAACGAATGTTCAAGACTCGGTATTATGGTGACTCAGGATTTCCTTATGGCTTGCGGTCAGTACCCGGAGGATGCGCAGTGGTTTTTAGAGCATCTCAAACGGGAAGCGGAATATGCCGTCGAAGCTTTGAGAAACAAGGCGTGTCTTGTCTGGTGGTCCGGTGATAACGAAAACGCCATAGATGGCTGTGACATGGATACCAACTACAAGGGCAGAGCATCAGCGTATAAGGCTATTGCACCGATTATCTATAAAAGGGATTACAACAGGAGATTTTTACCCTCAAGTCCATACGGCGGAAAGAACTATGCGTCAAACACTAAGGGTACAACTCATAACACACAGTTTTTGGGTGACTTTTTCAAATATATGCTCAAAGACGATGTAAGCGACTACAAGGATTACTTCAAGCTGTATAATGCAAGGTTTATAGCAGAAGAGCCGGTGCTTGGAGCAGCGTCTGAAAACTGTCTCAAAAAGTTTATGACGGTTGATGATATATACGGCGATGATTTGTCAATGTGGCTTTATCATACAAGAACAAACCCGTCATTAAAAACTCAGGTTTTTGAATACTTGTACAGCTTTGCACAGGGGATACTTGGAAAGTTCAAAGATGGTGAAGATAGATTTTTCAAATTAAAATATCTGCAATACGAATGGTTGCGAGTATCGCTTGAACGAGTCAGACGTGAAAAATGGTTCTGCTCGGGGGTTGTTTATTGGATGCTTAATGATTGTTGGCCTGCGGCGTCAGGTTGGGCACTTATTGATTATTACGGAGAACCAAAGGCGGCATATTATTCATTTAAGCGTGCCGCAAAGCCGATGATGCTTTCGGTGGATTTGGAAGATGGAAAGTATAAATTCCATATCTGTAATGATGGAAAAGAAGAAAAACTGACGTTAAAATGGTATGCAGTTTCAAAAAACGGCAGTATAGCAGCACAGTCAGAAGCTAAAGAAATATATGCAAGTGCAAACACATCATTTATCGGGCATGAGGTGAATGCAAGCGAAGTACCTGAAGATTGTTTTGTAGTGGCAGAAATAAATAACGACAGAGCATTCTATAAAAAAGGAATGTTGGAAATAAGTGCTTCAAATGACAGAATTGATACATTGAAAACGGGCATTCAAGGTGTTAAAATTAAAGCAAAAGCTTACATACATACTGTGGAGCTTTGCGGAGATGCGGTCTTTGAGGATAATTATTTTTCACTTCTTCCCGGCGAAGAACGAGTTATTAAATACAAACAGACGGGAAAAGACAATATAGGTGCTAAGGCATATACCTTAAATATATAAAATAGGTGATTGCGGTTTAAGTTCGCAGTTGCTTAGATATTTAAATATAAAAAGGAGATATTAGTATGTTTAAAAACAAAAAGTTAAGTAGGCTTCTTAGCTTGATTGCAGCATTCTCGGTAGCAATTACTGCTATTGCGGGAATAAACGTCTCCGCACAGGTGACAAGCGTAGCAAACCAAAGCTTTTTTGAAGACTTTGAAGGCTATAGCGATGTAACAGGTTTTACGACTATTAACGGCAAGGATTTTGCTGGTGGTTGGAAGACTTGGAACACCTGGGGAGGCGGAAATAATATAACCGCACTTAATTTATCTACGGTTGAATCCGCTGCTAAGGCAAGCGGCAGAGTGTTTAAGATGGGAACCTCAGTTTCTGCGTCAGCAGGTCCTGCTATTTACAAGGATCCCAATATAACAATAGGTAACGAAGATATTATAATAAGCGGTGATGTGTATATTCCTGAAATAAATATAAATACAGCGGATTCAAATCAGCGTGTAAGATTTTATGTATCCCGCGGACAGGGAACCGATGTTGTTAGGGACTATACTTCAGGAGATGAAGTTTGGGGAGAAACAACCTGGGCAAATTATGTTCCTGCATCTTACCCTGCCTTCGGCTTGTTCTTTACTGCTGATGTAAGTCAGTCAGAGCCTGTATGGCGTGTTCGTATAGGCGGAGCTACACCTACTGTAGTTCAGGCTGAAATTGCTACCACCAATACAAATGCTTTTAATGTAGCAGCTGAAACATGGTACAATCTTTGCCTTGTTTATCACCCATCAACAGGTGACGTGGATTATTATATTGACGGCAAGTACCTTGATACTCATCCTACAAAAAGACAGGTAAATGGTGTTACATATCCGATTCCTAACCTTGCAGCAGGCGAAAAGTTAGGTAATATAAATCTTTGTGCGGGTGGTACCAAGAGTAATGACACTGCTGCAATGTTTGACAACATCTCTGTTGTTACTGCATCAGCAGCAAGCAATGTAAAATATGACGAGATTGAAAAGGGTACAAACTCTGTTTTCGCAAGCTGGGATATCCCCGTTGATATTACAAATAAAACTGCCACAGTTAAAAAGCTGGCAGCAAACGATGTTACCTTCAGCGGTGCAGGTGCAACCGATGTTACAAATGCTTCTGTAACTACATATTCAAACGGTGTGGGCGTTAAGTTTACGCAGCCTCTTGATACTGCTTTTGAAAGATATCAGATCAAGGTATCAGGTGCAAAGAATGTATGCGGAGAAACAGTGGATTATGTATACAACTTTGTTGTAGGAGATAAAGTAAATCTTGTAGGTGCAAGCTATAACGAGAGCTTTTCAGCAGATGTAATTGACACTGCGGCTACTTGGACCACTTCTTCTTCAAAATGGGCAAGTGCTAACACTTCTAATCTGACAGTAAGCTACGATGAAACATCAACGGCACTGAAGATTGCAAGTACAGCAGCATATACAAAAGTAAGAAGCCCCAAGAAGTTTAATGTTGCTCTTAATGATACAGTTGACTATGTTGATATGGCATTTGATTTAAAGGCAGATAAGGATTTCCAGGCATCTGTTATGATGTGTGATGAGCTTTCAGACCTGCACGCAGGTATTGTTCTTGAAGAAGATGCAGTGTATTCAGCAGCTAAAAACGGTAACTATGTTAGGAATCCAATGGCAACATTTGAAAGCACAGTTGATAAATGGCAGTCTTATATTATAAGATATTATCCCCACGACAGTAAAATTGAAGTTTACATGGGTGATACTCAGGAAACAATCTCTGATAAGCCGATATTTACTGCATACCAACTTTACACATCAGCATCAGGTGGCAACGGAACAGGTGAATTTAAATGGTCTGAATCAACTCATGGCGACAGTATAGTTGGTATGAGTATGCAGGTTAATACAGCTAACGTAAATATTTACCTTGATAATGTAAATGCCGCAAGCTATAGCTATTCAAAAAACCGCGAAACAAAGGGAAGCCACAGTGCGGTAATTTCATCTGATGTAATTGACGGTACAGCTGCATGGACGACAGCTTCTGCAAAATGGGGAAGTAATGCCACAGCTAATTTATCAGTCAGCTATGACGGAGAGAAACAAGCTATTAAAGGCACTACTCCGAGTGATGCATCATATGGTAAATTAAGAAGCCCTCTTAACTTTAATGTCCCTGTGAACGCAGATGTTGAGTATGTTGATATGGCATTTGATTTATATGTAGATGGTGCAACAGACTTTGGCGCATCTATCATGATGACTGATGCAACAAGCACAACTCAGGAAGCGAACACACTTCATGCAGGCTTTGTGCTTGAAGACAATGCTATATTTGCTGCAGCAGGAAACGGTAATAAAATTAATACTCCTACTAAATCAATCAGCAGTATACTTGGTGTGTGGAAGTCTTATAAAATAAGATATTATCCGAATGTCGGAAAATTAAAAGTGTTTATGGGCGATAGCCAGACCGCGATTTCTGAAGTGCCCACACTTATTGTTGATACTCTTTATACTACAGCTTCAGGAGGCAATGCTGGTACTACTACATACAAATGGGATAGTGCAACTGACGGCAACTCAATAACAGGCTTGAGTATTCAGGTATACTCAAAGAGCACAAGTGTATATCTTAAAAATGTAAGTGCTGCAAGCTTCGGCTATGCATACAGACCGACTGTTGTTAAGGCAGCTGTCTTTGAAACAGCAGAAGGCAGTATGCTTGATAACAAAGCCGGTGCAAAAAATATAAATATCTATATGGCGAACGAAACCGCAGTGCCTACGGTTGCAATTAATAATGAAGCAAAAACCGTAACGGGTACAAACGGAGTATATGAAATTGCCCTTGACACTATGCTTATCGGTAATACACAATATACCCTTGCTGTAAATAACACACCTTATACATTTACAACGGGCGACGGCGAATTTAAGGTATCAAACTTAAGATTTGAAAAAGCAGGTGTGACTGCAGACAAATTGGTAGCAGGTGATGTGATTACTGCAAAGGTTGACGTATATAACTCAACTGAAGGCGAAGAAACACCTTATCTTATCTGGGCAGCATATGAAGGCGATGCACTTGCAGATGTTGGCTTCGTAAAGCTTACTGCTGCAAGCGGTGAAAACGTGGTAAAGTCAGCAGATAAGAGTTTAACAGTTACAGGTGAATTCACAACTGTTAAGGCATTTATCTGGGATGGTATTGATACAATCACCCCGTTGCTTAATCCCATAACTATTAATATATCTGAAAACTAAATCGTAAATAGCTCGGGGGAGCACAAATCTTGCTCCCCCGGCAAAAACGGTTTAACAACACGAATTTTAGCGGAATGAATAAATACATTCCCTACAAAATTTGTTTTTTTCGGTAGGTAATGTATTTATGCATTTCGCTCTTTAGAGATATAATCATAAGGGCAAAATCCGATTTGCAAGCAGTATTGTGTATAAGTGAGACCGTTATACAGTAAATAATAACCTTTTAATATACAAAATATATGAATGGAGGTATTACATTGTTGAATTTTAGGAAAGAAAAATTAAAGAGAACAATCAGTTTAGTTGCTTCACTTTCAGTTTTTGTTACAGTATTTGCAGGAATAAATGCTTCAGCAGAGACAGAAGCGGTGACAAACCAAAGCTTTTACGAAAATTTTGAAGGCTATGGTGATGTATCATATGATACTTATGCTAACGACAATGCATTTGCAGGTGGTTGGAAAGTAAGAAACGCAGTAGGAAGCTCAGGCAACATAACGGGAATAGATTTATCCACAGTGGATACAGGTTCTGTGAAGAGTGGCAAGGCTTTTAAATTAGGAATTGATGTTACAGATGTTGCAGGTCCTTCTCTTTACATAAACCCCGATATAACTATCGGCAAAGAGGATATTATCATCAGCGGTGATGTATATATTCCTGAAACCAATATAATGGACGCTAAGCAGTATGTAAGATTTTTTGTATCACGCGGAAACAGCACAACAGATGCAGCGGCGTCAAACGGCTGGACAAGCTACAATCCGGCAGTCAGTCCTGCCTTCGGTTTGTTCTTCTATAACCGCGACGATCTGGATCCGGCAAACGTGTGGAAGGTATGTATTGGCGCACCAAGAAAAGACAGCGCCGGTTTTGAATATAATTCAACAGCTACAAGTAATTTCACAGTAACTCCTGATACATGGTATAATCTTTGTTATATATATCATCCCTCAACAGGTGAGGTGGATTATTATATAGACGGTAAGTATCTGGACTCACATCCGGTAGGACAGGCATGGACAGGAACAAGTGCCAGCGGTACATATACAATTCCCAATCTTGCTCCGGGTAAGCCTTTGGGTAATATAAACATTATGGGTGGCGGCTATCAGAGTGCTGAAACCGCTGCAATGTTTGACAACATCTTGGTTGTAACAGTCTCTGCTGCAGACGAGGTGAAATTTAGTGAGGTAGGAAATGGTACGGACTACATTTTTGCAAATTGGGATATTCCCGTTGACAAAAATACAATAAATAATGTAACCGTTAAGAAAATGGCTGAAGATGATATTACCTTCAGCGGAGTTGGTGCAACAGATGCAGACTGTAATGTTGAATATAAAGCATCAAACGGCGTAGGTATTTCATTTGATACACCCTTAACCGAAAATTTTGCAAGATATCAGGTTAAGGTAACCGGTGCAACGGATATATATGGAAAGACAGTAAACCGTGCGTATAACTTTGTTGTGAAAAATGTTGCAAGCCAAAAAGGTGAAGCATTCACAGATGATTTCACATCAGACAAAGGATGGATTTCAAGCAGTGACGCTAACCTTGATGTTTCACTTGATACAACTGAAAATCAGCTTGTAGCTGATGCTATGGTGGGATATTACGTTCTTAAAAGTCCGAAGAATATGAACCTGCCCGTAGATAACAGTATCGAATACGTTCAGCTGGATTTCGATATGAAGGCTGTTGAACAAAATGATGCGGATGAGTTCGAGGCTTATGTTAAGCTTGTTGATGAAAACGGCGCATATGCTGCAGGTATCTTAATTAATCAGGCAAATATAAAGCCTATAACCAAAGGCGGAGCCAGAATTGACAGACCTAATGCTTCAAATGCTGATATGCTTGATGTATGGAAATCTTACAGATTAAGATATTATCCCTGGCAGGGTAAAATGGAAGTATATGCCGGTGATACTCAGCAAACAATTTCTGACCAACCCGTACTTACCAGCCTGACTTATTTAAATCACGATGGACAACCTCAGAGATCCGGTACCGATCCTTATACATGGACCAGAGCCGGTTTCGGAAGTAAAATTACAGGCTTTGATATACAGCTTGGTAAGGTTTCCACTACATATCTTGATAATGTTAAAGCTTCAAGCTGGGGTTATGATGCAAGCCGCAGACAAATGGCAAACTTCAGTGATAGCTTTGATACCGGAATAGAAAAATGGACAACTATAAACTCTGCAACATCAACTACTGCTATTGACTATGTTTCAGGGGATTATGAAGGCAAGACAAATGTGTTAAAAGGTTCAACCGGTACAACAGCATATGGACAGTTTCTAAGTGGTAAGGATACTGAAAATCAGCCTTTTGTTAATATACCTATAAATGAAAATGTGGAATATATTGATGCAGACTTTGATTTAAGAGCAGAAGCTTCCGGAAATACCACATGGCAAACTTATATAATGTTTGCAGAAAGTAACACAACTACAAGACATACCGGTATTTCTATTGAATCTGCCGCTGCTGCGACTGCCATAGCACCTGTAAGCCGCAACGGCAAGATGATTTCTGCAAGCAAAGTAGTTTCAACCGAAGTAATTACACGCAACGTCTGGACAAATTACAAATTAAGATATTATCCAAATAAAGGTGAGCTGGAGGTTTATGTAAATGGCAGTGAAACTCCGTTTTACAAAGGCTTGACATATGCTGACCGAGAAACTGATAACACCGGTAAAACTCCTATTACATGGAATACAACAACACATGGCAGCGGTGTCGGCGGAATTAATATCCAGACAATTACACCCAATACAGATACTTACATAGATAACCTGAGCATTACAAGTTATAGCTATCCCGAAAGAAGTACAACTGTTAAGGCTGCTACTTTCGAAACTGCAAAAGGAAGTATGCTCGATAACAAGGCAGGCGCAAAGACCTCAAAAATTTATTTTGATAATGCAACCACTGAGCCAACAGTAATGCTTAACGGCTTTTTGGTTTCAGGTACATTTGATGCGGCGAATGGTGTTTATACAGTTATACTCGATGATATGCTTGTAGGACATACCAATTATTCGCTTACAATAAACGGCAGAGATTACGTGTTTACAACGGGCGACGGTGAGTATAAGGTATCAGATTTAAGATTTGAGAAAGCAAATGTGCCGGTAAGTCAGCTTACAAATGATGATGTAATACAAGCAAAGGTTGGTATATTTAACTCAACTGAAAATTCCGAAACACCATATCTTATCTGGGTTGCATATAACGGCTCAGAGGTTAAATATATAGATTTAAAACCGATTTATGCAACAGCGGGATATGATGATACGGCAATCGGTCAGAATCTAACGGTAACAGGCGATTACACAACTGTTAAGGCGTTCTTGTGGGATGGATTTGCAACACTTGTTGAGCTTACTGACGAATGCATACTTACAAGACCTGCAGCAAATTAATGTACAATGCAATAATCGGAATCAGGGCGATATGTGCGTCGCCTATACAACGAAAGGAATAGGATATGAAAAAATATTTAGTATTGCTTTTAATCTTTGCTCTGATGTGCAGTACATCTTTAGTAAATGCACAAGCTTATGTGTCTGCAAACAATCAATGCAGTGTGCTTATAGGTGATTTCAACGATGAAGGCAAGGCAGAGATAAGCGGCAAGTTTACAACTGCCCAAGCGGGAGAATATGTAACTGTTGCGATTTTTGCACCGGATATGGACCAGAGTGACTTAATACCCGGAAGCAATCAGAACAGCATATTGCCATATACGGGAAGAGCAAAATCAGACGCTAACGGCGAGTTTACTATTGAAATCACCCTTACAGGTGCCAGCGGCGAATATTCGGCATATTTCGGGCCGGCAGTTGATGGAGAGACTCTTGCGAGAATACCCATATATTATTCAAACAAAACAGAAAATGTATCAAAGCTGACAGAACTTAACATAAAGGCGGCAGCAGTGGGGATAAACTCTGCAACAAATGCATATATTGCCGCAGATGTTACAGATGTTGAAAACTTTGTTGATACAAATAAGGATGCTTTGGCATTCAGATTTTCATTGTACGAGGGAGCAAATACCGTAAATCATACAGAGGTTATAAAAACTCTTATCAGACATTTAAAAGATGAGCCATTTGATACAAATAACAGAGATGAAGCATCAGGAATTTTCAGAACACTTGTTTTTATGAGAGCGCTTTCAGAAGATAAAGTAGCAAGCCTTGATACATATGCTGAATATTTACCTATATTTACAGATGAAAACGGCATACTTAAAGGGTGGTATGATGAAGCGTCAGCAGAGGAAAAGTCTGAAATTATTTCAAGATTAAAAAGCTTATCCTATCAAACCCTTGAAGGATTTGAAAAAAAGGCGGTTGAGATGGCAATTCTTACCCGTATCCATCATGCAGACGGAGACGGAGAGGTAAGACAGATGCTGACGAATTTTGAAAGCTACACTAATATAGCTACATCAGGACTCAGACAAGGTGTTTATGATGGACTTGAAAGACAGAATTATGCCGATTATGCAGCTCTTTCAGCAGCAATAACCAATCTTAAAAAGACCACTACTCCCGTTGTTGATACTCAAGGCGGCGGAGGTGGCGGTGGCGGCGGAAGCATGCCTACATTTTCTGCCGATAGCGAAAAAAATTCTGAAATCCAACCTCAGCCCATTGTTGAAGAGAAAGACGGTTTTGATGACGTTTCAGAAACAGACTGGTATTATGATGCTGTTTATGAGCTTGCAGACAGAGGCATTATTTCAGGTAAAAGCGAAAACAGCTTTGCTCCGAATGAAAGCATTACAAGGGAAGAAATCGTTAAAATGCTTGCAGTAATGGAAAATCTTACATTAGATGAAAGTGATGAGATATTTACAGATGTAGGCAAAAACGATTGGTTCTGTAAATATGTAAATGCGGCAGCAAAATATGGAATTGTAAAAGGCATTGGCGATGGTGTTTTCGGAACCGGAAAAAATGTTACAAGACAAGATATTGCAGTAATGCTTTATAACATAGCAATTAAAAATGGCGTGGCAATGCCGGAAAAAACAGACGAAACTGAGTTTACTGATGCTGATATGATATCGGCTTATGCAGCAGATGCCATAAAGATGCTTAGTAATTTAAAAATAATCAATGGATATGATGACGGCAGCTTCAAACCCTCCCGAAATGTTTCAAGAGCTGAAGCTGCAAAGCTTATCCGTGAATTTATTTACATTAATCAATAAGGAGGCTCAAATATGAAAGTAAATAGATTATTATCATTAATTCTTTGTATTTGTGTGACTGCTTGTAGTGTGTTTGTTCCAATAACAGAGGCGGAAGAAATCACAACATATGAGGTTTCACAAAGAGTTTCAGGCCTTCTTAACGCAGTTGGTGTTACAAAACCAGAAGATAACGTAGATAAAAATACTTTAATTTCACGTGGACAGTTTGCAATTTATGCTGCAAGGCTTATAGGGGATAACAATGGAGAAAGTCATATGTATTACAACGATGTTCCCGTTGGAAGCTTTTGCTACGATGCGGCATCCGTTCTTGTTAAGATTGGAGCATTATCAGTAGGCGAAGACAAACTTTTTAATCCTCATAATGTAATAACCTATCATGAGGCTTGTAAAATCCTTGTTTGTGTTCTTGGTTTCAAGGATTATGCAGAAGCACATGGTGGTTATTCAAAGGGATATGAATATATAGCAATGCAAAACGATATAGACTATGGTCTTGTAGGCAGAGATATGAATTATAAAAACGTTATGCAGATGCTATATAATGCTTGTCATGTTCCGCTTCTTGATATTCAGGGAACTGTTGGCTCTTATATTACATGGGAACAGGGTTCAGAAACAATTCTTTCGCGCAGTCGTGACATATGCTATATAGAAGGAAGAGTAGATAAAGCAGATGATGTTTCAATTATAGATGAAACGCGTATAGGAAAAGATTTAGTGGAGATAAACGGTATTTCCTTTTATGAAGGTAAGTCCGGTATTGAAGAGGCTTTAGGCTACAATGTTGAAGCGTATTACCGCAGAACTTCCGATGATGAACCCGGAACAATGATTTACTATTATGACGGTTCTGAAAAGCAAATAATTGATATTGAAAATTTTGAAGGATATAATAGAGGCGTTTTAACCTATACAGACGGAAAAAACAGCAAAAAAAGAACTATCGATATTGACACAACTGCTCCGATTTTACTTAACGGAAGACCTGTAAAAACTAACATTACAGCTGCGTTTAACAACACTACAAACGGGCGCATAGAGGTGGTTTTTCAGGAAGATGAAGTATCACTTGTTCATATCAGACGCAAGGAAACAATAGTAATAAGAAGCACAAACGAAAATCAACAATCTGTGTGGGATGAATACAGAACAGGCAAATATTTCATATTTGACGAAAAAGAATACGACAGAATAAACGTCTATAAGGTTAACGGCGGCGAGAAAATTTCATTCTACCATATGCAAAAAGGTCAGGTCCTCAATATATATAAATCATTGGACGGCAAGGTAGCAGATGTGTATATGTCAGACACATCAATTATAGGAACTGCAAACCAAATCATTGATGATGAAGTGGCAATAGACGGCGTATTTTATAAAATCAATAAAGAAATGAAGCCTTATTTAAAGCTTGGTTTAGGCGTTAACGCATGCTTCTACTTAGATGCTGATGGCGAAATCAGCGCTATGGAACCGGTTGTTGATGAGAACAGATTTGCCTATATTTACAGCGTTTACAAAAGTGATGTAGGGGAAGATACACAAGTTAAAATGAAGGTGTTTACTGCGGCAGGAAATCATGAGATTCTTGATGTAAAAGTTCCGGTCACAGTTGACGGAAATCGTGTAAAAACTGTGGATGGTTTGCTTGCAGCTCTTGCTTCAAGCGGTGATATGGGTACATATCGGCAGCTTGTGGGAATAAGAACAAACAATAGTGGCGAGGTTTCCAAAATTGATACCGCGGCGGCTTCTAAAGTTGAAGCAGAAGAAGCAGGCTCTCTTGTAACACAGCTTAAGTATACAGGTACCGCCACAACACACAGGATACCGTCAAATAATCCCTCATTTGAGCTTGGACCAATATATTATAAAGGCACGAAAGTAATAGTTGTTCCTGAGGAAACTTTTTCTTCAACAGATAAGGATTTATTTAAGTCAACTGATAAAAGTTATTTCAATCAGGTAAAGGAGTATAAGATTTCGTCATATAAAACAGATTATACACATCCATATTCGGATTTCATAGTTGTGCGAGAGGAATTCACTCCACAAAGACCGTATGGAACAGACATGCCGATTATGGTGGATGAAATATATACAAGACTTGATAAATACGCAGAGCCGGTAAAGGTTATAAAGGGTGTACGTCAAGGTGTTCTCTATGAAGCAGAGTGTAGAGATAGCGTTATATTCAAAACAATACAAAGCAACGGACAGCCAACAGCCAATATTGATCCGGGTGTGAGCATTGCATCAGTTGATGATTTGCGAAGAGGTGACCTGATTCGTGCCACAGTCGGAATAGACGGAAAAGTTGCGCTTATACAGGTTTTACATGACTTTGAAGAGAACCAAAAGCCTTATTGGTATGGTAAGAACACTTTGTACGAAGGTACAAGACCTGGTGAGTTAGGTAACGTATATCAGACATTTTCACTTACAGCAGGATATGTTATAGATGTTTATTATGACAAATTCCGCGAGCTTGATTGGGTTGAACGTCCACCGGTGGTTGTAGATCTCGGATATTCTAATACAACAACTGTTGACAGACAATTCCTTTTAGCAAGTGATGCAATTACCATTTACGATATAGAGAATGACAAAGTATTCAGCGGTACATCCTGGGAGGATATTACAACATACAGTAGCGGATATGGTGGCAGTTATATGATAGCGGCATCCGTAAACTATAACTCAAGAGGTATGTATCTCTATGTATATCCGGGAGGTGAATAAGTGTATGATGTCAACATACATAAATAATGCAAAGCGAATACTTTCATGTGTGTTTGCATTTGCTATGCTGTTTACAAGCATTACTCCCGTATGGGCAGCAGATACCGATGATATATCCCAAAACCCCAACGAAGCTTTAATCGTTTTTGGAGAAGATATACAGACTATTAATATCGAAAGCTATAATGCGGCAAGTTCAACAATGCTTACATCAACGGTTTTATCAGGTGGAATTGAAGCTGGAAGATTTACTGCAAAAGGAAACTATCCGTATTTCTATATTGATTTACCATCTGCTTTTGGCAATTCATATGATGATGGCTCTGTTTATGAGTTTGAAATCAATTATTTCGATAATAACGGCGGATATATGTTTGTTTGGTATGATGCTATTAAATGGGGGAAGCAGCGTGCTTATGAGCTTTATCCGGGAAAAACAAAAATGTGGAAAACGGTAAAATTTACTGTTGATAACGCCGCATTTAAAGGCGGGGTAGATAAAAAAGGCGACATAATGCTGTCGTTTAAGGAAATCGGCGGCTCGCTTCCTACATCGCCTCAGCCTATTGATATAAGGTCAATAAAAATTACCAGAATACCAAAGGCTAACCCGATTTTAGCTGAAAGCTTTGTTGACGTTGTGGGAAATGCTTTTGGATATTACAGCAAGGAAAAGATTGTACATAACGAGCTGAGAAATACCACCAATAAAAAGCAAAAGGTAAATGTTGAATATTGTCTTATAGATGAAGAGGTCAAAGATAAGGTATTTTCAAAAACACAAGAGATAGAAATTCCGGCAAAATCAACGGTCACAACCGATGTGAATATTGAATCTGAAAGATGCGGAACATACAGATGGTATGTAAATATTACAAATGCTGACGGAACTATAAACTCTGTTTTCAAGGAAGACAGTATTTCAATTATCAAAACTGATCCTAACGGAATCAAGAGTGAAACACAAGGCATTCACTCTCAGGCTGCAAGACATCTCAATGATGTCAGCAAAGACCTTATTGACCTTATCGTTGCCTCTAACTGCGGTTGGTACAGACATGAAAAGGATTATGTGGCATGGGAAGACCATGAAAGAATTAAGGGAGATTTATATTTTCACGGAAGTCAAAGAAATATCAGAGCAGCTAAATATGCCAAGGAATGTGGTCTTAATGTCCTTGCTTTTCTGAAGTCGGATAACAAGTTTTATGAAGGCATTACATCAAGTGCAGGCGACTTTATGCCTTCAAATGAAGAGGCGTATGACGGCTTTGGACGCTGGGCAGAGCTTATGGTTAAAACCTATGCACCGTATGTAGATGTTTGGGAAGTCTGGAACGAACCAAATGTTACAACCTTCAACAAAAACGGTGGTGAGCCTGAGGATTTGGTAGAGCTTACAAAGCGTGTAAGAAAAGTCGTAGATAAATACGATCCGACTGCTTCTGTTTCAGGAATGTGTCTTGTTTACATTTACGGTACGGGACTTGAATGGAGAGATAAACTCCTTGAAGGAGGAATAATTGACGGCGATAACGGTATGAATGAGATGTCATTGCATACATATCATTTTACCGAATCTCCCGAAGCTTTCAGAGACACCGGCAAGAGCATTTATGAATGGGTTCAGGAGTGGCAAACAATCGCTAACGAGTATGCTGCCAAAACCGGTGCCGGTGAAATACCTGTTAATATAACCGAATATGGTTTTCCTGCATCCCTTGCGCACGTTGCAGCGGTGGATGGTGCTGATGTTAATTGGGGCGTAAGAGCGTCAATTCTTTATAAAGCCCACGGTGTCGGAGACAGATTGTTTTATTTCAATCTTGAGAGAAGAGGTATAGTTGGTATTGACGGTGAGGACACCTACGGTATAGTAACAAGTACAAATGCAGCACATCACAATATAGAAGGAAAGCTTGGAGTAGTATTGCCCAGATATGTTGCATTTACCGCTATGAATTACGTGCTTGGCGGAACCGTTGAAGCGGACGGAAAATGGGTACTTGACAATGATGTTTATTTAAACAGATTCAAGAGCGACAAATTCAATAAAAATATCCTCGCTATGTGGTGTGAAGATAAAACTGAGACCATAACTCTTGATTTGGGAGTTGACAAGGTTGACTATTATGACAGATACGGAAATCAGACGACGATATATGGAAGAGACGGCATATTTACATTTGTTTTAGACGGAAGGCCGTCCTATATTGTAGGCGATTTTAAAAAGAACAGAGTTGTAAATTATGCACCGGTTGTGGAGTATAACAATCTGGAAATGGTTGTGCCGGTCAACGATGAAAAAGTACTTACTGTTGAAACTGATGCCGGCAGAAACTGCGAGGCAATCTTTACAACACATGGGGAAGCAGCACAAAGCACTACCGTAAAATTTGAAAACGGAAAAGCAAGCTTCAGCGTGCCCGGAAATGGCTCTATCGGAGATAAATCATATGTTGATGTAAAGGTTTTTGAAGACGGACGTCTTATATCCTTTAATCAGATAAAGCTGACCATGGAAAATGCTATAGATGCTGAACTTTCATTTAACCTTGTTGACAGCAACAATCTTGGAAATTGGGATGCAAAGCTGAACATTAAAAATAATAGTGTCAATAAGGCGCTTGACGGATATGTAGAATTTTCAAAGCCCGCTGTGTTCAAGGAACTTGGCAAAATTGACATAGGTAATGTCAGAGCAGAAGAAAGTAAAGAAATAACCTTTAATATTCCCAACATCTCTGAAAGAGAGAAAACAGAGATTGTATATACAATTACAGATAGACAAGGCTCTATTAAACCGGTTGAATATAAAAAGGAATATGACTTCAGCGGCGTTATAGTAAAGCCGAAGGATAAGGTTGTTGTTGATGGTATAGCTTCTGAAGGAGAATGGGCAGAGGGTATCTGGCAGACAGTATCAGCTCCGCAGAATTTTGTTACCAACAACTCTATGAGGATTGTATCACCGGAAGACAAGTCCGCAAAATTCGGAGTAATGTGGGATGAAGAAAACTTCTATATGTACACAGAAGTTACGGACGATGTTTATTTCCAGAATGAAACTATGGCGAATTCATGGAATTGTGATGGTATGCAAATGGGTATATATGCTGACCTTGGGGAAGAGGATTTCGTAGCAATAGGTGTCAGAAATACTACTTACCACGAATATGCAATAGCCATTAACAAGGATACCAATGAAGCTGAGCTTTATAAGTCAAGAGTTCAGGATGACAGAACAGCAGTAGGTCCCGTAAAGGTTCCTGCAAAGGCTATACGTAAAGGAAATATTACAACCTATGAAGTAGCAATTCCGTGGGAACAGATGGTTGGTATTGAAGGCTGGCATCCGGCTCCCGGTGCAACTTTAAGGTTTGGTATGATATGGAACGATAATGATGGCGACGGCAGAAAGGGCTGGATTGAGCATGCTGCCGGAATAGGATTTAATAAAGACAGTACGCTGTTTAAGGATTATCTGTGTGTTGAATAGTTTTATACTATTTACCGTAAATTAAAAGTTATAATAAAAGGAGCGAAGAAAGATGAAAAAGTTTATTAAAATTGTCTCTGTTGTAACAGCGCTGGCGTTGTCTTGCGGCATGCTTGCAAGCTGTGGTAAGGCGACAGACAAGGATGAGCAGGGAAGAACCATTGTTTCAGTAGGTAATTGGCCCAGCAAAGAAGGCGCATCTCTTGATGCTGCTACCGAAAGAAAAGCCAAATTTGAAGCAGTGAATACTGATGTTGTAATTGAACCTGATGCATGGACTTTTGAACGTAAGACATTCTATGCAAAGGCAGCAGGAGGTCAGCTTCCTACATTCTATCATGCAGGTTATACTGAAATCCCCGAAATTTTTGCATCAGAATATTCAGCTGATTTAACAGACGCATTGAAAAAGCGCGGATTTGACGAAAAATTCAACAGCGATGTTCTCGAAATCATCAGCGATGATAAAGGCAATATAAAAGCAGTTCCTCATACTGCATTTGTTTTAGGTCTTGGTTTTCATACAGAGCTTATGGAAGCTGCAGGACTGATGGAAGCAGACGGTACACCAAAACAGCCTAAGGATTGGTATGAAGTAGCAGAGTTTGCAGTAAAGATTAAGGAAGCAACAGGCAAAGCCGGCTTTATATTCCCCACAGCAAATCATGTGGGAGGTTGGATTTTCTCATCACTTGCATGGTCATTTGGTGTTGACTTTATGGAGCAGGATAAGGATGGCAAATGGCATGCAACCTTTGATACAGCTGAAGCCGCAGAAGCTCTTCAGTATATCAAGGATTTGAAGTGGAAGTACGATGTATTACCAAACAACACATTAATTGATGCAACAGAGTATTTCAAAACCTATGCAACGGGTAATGCAGGAATGCTCGTATTCCATGGCGACTTGCCTGCGCAGGTTTCACGCTATAATATGAATCCGGAGCATGTGGGTATGATGGCTATGCCGGCAGGACCTAAGCGTAATGTAACACTTTTAGGTGGCGGTGCTTGGTTTGTGGAAGATAACGCAACAAAAGACCAGATTGATGCAGCTGTTCGTTGGTATGAAGTAGAACATAACTTTAATCTTACAGAGGAACTTAAAACATCAATAGAAAAACGAACCCAAATTGCACTTGATGCAAATGCTCTTGTAGGTATCAAAGGTATGAGTATATGGTCAGGCGATTCTGAGGCACTTGCATGGGAGCATAAATACATTGACGAGCATGCAAATGCTAATACAAATCATGTAAAGCTTTACAACGAATTCTGTGCAAACTGTCCTGCTGAAATTCAGGCAGAAGAACCGGTTTGCTGTCAGGAACTTTATGGAATACTTGACGATTGTATTCAGGAAGTTCTCTCTAATAAAGATGCAGATTGTGCACAGCTTCTTAAGAAAGCAAATGCAGATTTCCAGACAAACTACCTTGATAATTTAACATATTAATATTATAAAACATCAGGCGGTCATTCCCTACAGCAAAGGAATGCAGTGGGTAATGACCGCCGGCTTTATAGCAATGGCAAAACGATGGGAGAAGAATATGAACAAAGAATATATCAAAAATCCTCCAAAAAAATACAGACCGATTCCATTTTGGAGTTGGAACGAAAAGCTTGATACTGAGGAAACAAGACGTCAGATTGAAATGATGGATGAATCAGGTATTGGCGGATATTTTATGCATGCCCGTGGCGGACTTCAGACTGAATATATGTGCAAGGAATGGTTCGATAATATTACTGTCGGAACAGAAGAAGCAAAGAAAAGGAATATGCGCCCATGGGCATATGATGAAAACGGCTGGCCAAGCGGTTTTGGTAATTCCAAAATAAGTGGTTTGGGTGAAGAATATCAGCAGAAGATTCTGCGCATGGAAGAGGGAGAAAAACAAACTCCCACAACAATTTGTAATATAGACGGAATACACTTTTATTATGATGTAAACCCGTTCTATGTGGATAACTTAGATAAAAAAGTAGTTAAAAGATTTATAGATGAAATCTATGCTGCTTATTATAAAAAATTTGGTAACAGCTTAGAGGGCTTTTTCACAGACGAACCTCAGCTTACCAGAATGGGCATACCCTGGAGTTTGATTTTGCCCGAAGAATATGAAAAAGAATATAACAGGGAGTTGCTTCCTGATTTAATACAATTATTTAAACCAATAGGTGAATATGAAGAAACCAGAAAAAGATTTTACAGACTCATAACAAAATTGTTCTCTGAGAGCTTTGTCAAGCAGGTATATGAGTGGTGTAATGAGCGTAATTTGAAGTTTACGGGACATATGCTGTGTGAGGAATGTTTGCGTAGTCAAGCTATGTCAAGCGGTAGCGTAATGCCTAACTATGAATATTTTGACATTCCCGGTATGGATTGGCTTGGCAGAGATATCGCAGAACCCCTCGCGCAGCTGCAGGTGGTATCTGCAGCAATGCAGGCAGGAAAAAAACAGATAATAAGTGAAACCTTTGCCCTTTGCGGCCATAATGTAAGCTTTAGCGAACTTAGAAGAATATACGAATGGCAGATGGCGAGAGGAATTAATCTTTTATGCCCACACCTTGAAGCATATTCATTAAGAGGAATAAGAAAAAGGGACTATCCACCGACTGTGTATTATCAGCAACCTTGGTGGGATGAATATAAAATGTTCATAGACGCCATGACCAGAGTCGGAATGTTAATTACAGAGGGAGCGCCTGACTGTAACACTCTGCTTATCCACCCACAAACAACAGTGTGGATTTGTTTTGATGCAGATAAGAATGCGGGGCTTAGCGAATATGAAAATAAATTCAAAGAATCAATCAGGATTCTGGAAGAAAAACATATTCAGTTCCACTTGGGCGATGAAACAATTATGGAACGTCATGGCAAAGTAGTGGGAAATAAGCTCATTGTTGGAGAAATGGAATATACCAAAGTTGTCTTGCCGCCCCATATTGATTTTCTGGACAACACTAAAAAATTACTTGAAGAATTCAAAAATAACGGCGGTATAATCATAACTCCTGAGGAAGCAGAAGATAATCCGGTAATAGATAACCCCCATATTACATACCTTAAACGAAAGCTTGACAATTTTGATATGCACTACTTTGTCAATAGTACAGATGAATTTCAAAAATCATATATTGACGTAGCCGGAGTTAAGCTTGATATTATGACAGGTGAAGAAGAAAACTTTAACAGAAGCTATAATTTTAAGCCATATGACAGTCTTGTGGTGCTTGATTACAGAAATGGAAAGTATGATTGTTGTAACAACAAAGAACTTGAACAATTAAATATAGGCGGAGAATGGGAGCTTAGCGAATTCAGCGATAATGCAATAACTCTTGATGTATGTGATTGTTACTTCGACGGAAAACTTGTTGGCAAGGACTTATCAGTAAGTGAAATTCAGGGCAAAGCCTGCCAGCTTGAAAGAGCAGTAGATATTAAGTGTGTATTTCGTGTTGATGTTTCCTTTGTGCCTGATAACATCTGTCTTGTATGTGAAACTCCTGAAGTCTTTACATACACAATTAACGGTGAAACTGCTGAATTTAATGATATCGGATATTTCAGAGATAAATCATTCAGAAAATCAAATATTGCAAGGTATCTTAAAATCGGCACAAATGAAATAGAGCTTTACTGTAACTTCAAGCAGACTCCTGAAACCTACGATAATGTAAGAAAAGCAGTTGGCTTTGAAGTTATCAGAAATAAGCTGACTTATGATATGGAGATAGAGAACATTTATCTTGTGGGTAATTTTTCCATAAAGACAGACGGAGAATTCATAAAACTTGATAAAGATGCAGTTCGTTATGCAGGAGGGTTTGTGGTTGATAAGCCTGCGGAGAGAATTGCACTTCAAAATATTGAACAGCAGGGATTTCCCTTCTTCTCAGGTAAATTAACTGTAAAAAAAGAATTTGATATATCCGACACAAGAAAGAAGATTGTTCTTAAAATGAAGGGATTAAACGGAGCTGTTATTGCAGTTAATGGTAAACCCGTCAGCACAGAGATATGGAACAACAGCGAGGTTGATTTAAGCGACTGTCTTAATAGTGGCAAAAACACCATAGAGCTTACGTTGGTAAACAATCTCAGAAATCTGCTTGGCCCGCATCATCTCGAAGAAGGAGAGAGTTATAGGGTTCGACCTTCCTCATTCTTCAAAGGAAGGAGCATTTGGCTGTGGGATGCCAACAGCCCGGCAGAACAATGGAATGATGGGTATTGCTTTGTTGAAACATCATTGTTAAACAATAATTAAGGCTAACAGAAAGGTAAAAATGAGATTATGAAAAAAATTAAAACCATTAATACAATAGCTCAAAGAAAACATAAGCGAAATCTTGGACTGCAAAAAAATGTTAGCGCATGGATACTGATGCTGCCTATGGTAATTATACTATATTTGTTTGTATGGCGTCCGACTGTGTTAGGTGCTGTACAGTCATTTTTCAACATGAGGGGTTATACAGTTACAGATTTTTGCGGAATTGATAATTATAGAAGAGTTTTGACACATACGCAGTTTTTACCTACGTTATGGAATACGGTGCAATATGTATTCTGGTCGCTGATAATCGGATTTTTGCCGCCTATATTTATTGCAATTATGATTAATGAAGTGGTTCATTTCAAAGGTGGTTTCAGAGTCCTTATCTACCTTCCGGCACTTATTCCCGGAATTGCTGCAATGCTTATGTGGTATTATATGTATTATCCCGACCAGACAGGTCTTTTGAATATGCTGCTGGGCAAATTTGGCGTACAGCCTCAGCAATGGTTAAATAATCCTGATTTTGCTATTATAGGTATTATGATATATACTACTTGGAAAAGTTTTCCGGCGGCAATGCTTTTATACTATGCATCAGTACAAGGTGTTTCTGTGGAGCTTTATGAAGCAGCTATGATTGACGGAGCAGGGCCGTTAAGACGTCTTTGGCATGTGACAAGACCTGCAATGGAAGGTATTATCCTGCTTCAGTTTGTAAGACAGATTATCAATGTATTTCAGATTATGGAACAACCGCTTGCAATGACGGGAGGCGGTCCTAACGGAGCGTCAACCTCACTTTCTTATCAGTTGTATCAGTATGGATTTAACAGCGGCGGTAAAGGAACCGGTCAGGCTATGGCATTAGGAGTTATTATATTTGTGATACTTATTGTATTTACTATTTTCTATTTCTGGTTAAATAGAAAAGTAGAAGACCGTTACTAAAAGGGGGGTTGCAAAATGAATAGATTTTCAAGTAAACAAACCGGAATACTTAGTTTCTTCGATTTAAAGTCAGCTTATGGAAAAGTATTATATTGGGTGTTCTTTGCAGCTCTTGCGGTGGCTTCAATTATATCAATTCTGCCGACAATCTGGACTATATCTACTGCGTTTAAAGATACACAGGAAATATATGCAGCTTTTAGTTTCTTCCCTGCGGATATGTCATGGGGGAAGATTGTTTCAAGATTAACGGAGTCCTGGGCTGATTTGCAATTAGGTAATTCATTTATAAATACCGTTGTATTATCTGTTGGAAATCTGATTTTCAGGGTAGTAGTATGTGGTTTTGGCGGATATGTTTTGTCTAAACTGAAACCCAAGGGTACAAAGCTTATTTTCGCACTTGTAGTATGGACAATGATGATGCCGTCTCAGATAAGAATGGTGCCGAACTATATGTCATGGCTTCATTTTCCGTTTGCATTTGATGTTGGAATAGGAGTAAACCTGCTTGATACATATTGGCCTATGTGGTTAGGTGCCGGAGCTGATACATTCGCTGTACTATTGTTTAAAAATGCTTTTGATGCACTTTCAAATTCCTATGTAGAGGCTGCAAAGCTGGATGGTTGTACTGATTATGGTGTGTTCTTTAAAATCATGTTGCCTCTGGCGAAGCCTGTACTTATTTACGAAGCCATCAATATTTTGACTGCATCGTGGTCAGATTTCTTCACACCACTTTTGGTGCTTGATAAAAATGTGGTTTTGCCCCTTTCTATTTACAGACTGCAGGGTGATACAGGTATTCAGATGAATACATTTTTTATGGCGCTTGTGTTTGCCAGCTTACCTCCGTTTGTAATATTTGTTTTCTTCCAGAGACAAATTCTTGGCGGTGTAAATATAGGTGGAGTAAAAGGATAAATTTGAGGTGAAAATATGGCTATCAATATCGATAATATTATCAAGAAAATTTCTGATACAGTAGCATCGCATCGCATGGAAAATGAAGGTAATTATTGTCGCTGGCTATGGCAGAATGATGATAATAACCGCGAACTTGGTCTTAATGAATATGGTTGTGCGGATGCCGCCAATATCCTTTATACTATCGGTGAGTTTCCAAGCACTGTTGAAAGCAGAAAAGCACACATTGAAGTGTTGCAAGACTTCCAAAGCCCAAAGACCGGATTGTTTACGGAGTCAACTCATCATCCTATTCATACAACGGCACATTGTGTTGCGGCACTTGAATTGTTTGATGCAAAGCCTTTATATCCGTTAACAGATTTGATGCAGTATGGCACGGATGTCGGAGTGAAAAATCTTCTTGAAAGCCTTGAGTGGAAAACTAATCCTTGGGATATGTCCCATAGAGGTGCAGGAATTTATGCGGCAATGGTTTTAAGTGACAGCGTAGATAGTCAATGGGAAGATGCGTATTTTAATTGGTTGTGGGAAAATGCTGATGATGAAACAGGATTTTGGAGAAAAGATGCTGTATTAAGCGGAGATGTTTTTGTTTTCGCACATCTTGCGGGAACATTCCATTATATGTTTAATCATGAATATGCTCACAGACCGCTCAGGTATCCGGATAAAGTTGTTGATACATGTATCTCTTTATATGAAAGAGGAGATGTGGTAGAAGACTTTGGCCACCATATAACATTTGCTGAAATAGATTGGGTATATTGCCTTAATCGCGCAAGCAGGCAGACTTCCCATCGGTTTAGTGAAAGCAAAGACGTGCTGAGAAAATTTGCAAATGAATTTATTGAGTATCTGAACGGGATTGATGAAAAAACAGACGACGGATTCAACGATTTGCATATGTTATTTGGTACTGTTTGTTGTCTTGCTGAGCTTCAACAAGCATTGCCGGGAGAAATTCGGACTAAAAAACCGTTGAAACTTGTTCTTGACAGGAGACCGTTTATATAAGGAGTTAAAATGAGTGTTTCATATAAAAAATTTTTAGACGAAGTGACAGAAAAACTTTCATGGGTAACTGATGAAATTGATTTTTTATATCCGTATTCAACTAAAGAAGGAAAGTATGAGAATGCAAAGAATCATCCGTTTAGTTGGACATCAGGTTTTTACGGCGGAATTCTCTGGTCTATGTACCAGCTTACCAAAGATGAAAAATATTTGAAGCTTGCAAAAGAAAGCGCAAGCCGTTTTGAAAAATGCCTGACAGATTTTGTAGATATGGATCATGATACGGGGTTTCAGTTTTTATTTACCAATGTTGCGGACTATAAGCTGACGGGAGATGAAGCTTCCAAAACCAGAGCGTTGCATGCAGCAACAATTTTAGCAGGAAGATTTAATCCGACGGGGCGGTTCATAAGAGCATGGAATGATAATCCGTATATTGACGGAGGAAGCAAGAAAACGGGCTATGTCATCATTGATTGCATGATGAATATACCACTGCTTTATTGGGCAAGTGAGGTTACAGAAGATCCGCGTTTTAAGCAAATTGCCAATCTTCACGCTGAAACAGTGATAAAACATTTTGTAAGAGAAGACGGCAGCGTAAATCATATTGTGGTATTTGATGCGGAAACGGGTGAAGTGACAGATAAGCCGGCGGGACAAGGTTATTCTTCCGGTTCTTCATGGACAAGAGGTCAAGCTTGGGCGATTTACGGCTTTGCTATGGCGTATTATTATACAAGAAATGAACGCTATCTTGAAACTGCGAAAAAGGTTGCAAAGTATTTTATGGAAAATGTCAGAAATGAGTATGTACCCATTGATTTTTGCCAGCCGGAAGATTCGACTCTTGAAGATAACAGCGCAGCTGCAATTTGTGTGTGCGGATTGCTGGAAGTTTTAAAGCATGTGCCGGATAAAGAAAAAGCTTTTTATCAAAAATCAGCAGAGACTTTGATGAATATTATCTATAACAACTGTGATTTTAGCCATGATGAAGAGTCTGTTTTACAAAATTGCAGTGTAATGTGGAGAGAAGGTCATCATATTTCTCTGATTTATGCTGATTATTATATGCTGGAAGCATTAATGCGGTTAAATGGCTATGAAGTTTTATAAAATAAAAAAACACCGTATAATTACAACAAAACCGGTAATTATACGGTGTTTTTCGTAGTGTTAAACTTATATTATCTCCATAACAGCATGGCTTATTGTTATTCAAATGCGCTTTTATATTATATTTTGTTTTTAAAACAATTTCTGTATTCATAAGGTGAAACTTTTGTTTCTTTTTTAAAATATGTTGAAAAGTGGGTATTGCTGCAAAATCCGGTTTGTGAAGCAATATCAGATATAGACATATCAGTATTAAGTAAAAGACGCTTGCTCTCATTTATTCTTAGATTTAAAATATATTTATGCATACCCATTCCGGTATGCTTAATAAACAATCTGTTCAGATGGTACTCATGATAACCGGCTATTTCTGCCAAATCATTGTTTTTTATCTCTTTGGTAAAATTTAAATTTATGTACTCAATAATTCGTTCTACTGTATCAGTAGAATTTTTTTGATTTTCGGAATTTTTTTTGTGAAGCTCTATTATTATATTTTTCAGAGCGGTGCTGCAAGTTTCTCTGAAATATAGTCTTTTATCTGAGTATTCACTTACTATGGAGGCTATATTGTTTTTAAATTCGGCACCATTATTCAAAATATAGAATGAATTCAGGAAACTGCTGTCTTTAATATCACAAAAATCAATGGGTGAAGGTTGGTTTGATTTTTGAAAGTCCTGAGGTATAAAAGGCATAATAAACTTTCTTTGTGCTTGGGATAGATCAAAGTTTAATGAATACAGATGCAGATTTTTCTCTGTATTAATTGTGTAGTCAATTCCTCCACGGCAGTAAAACAAGGTGTTTTTAGTAAGCAAAAGCTCATTGTTTTCCACAAAGATTTTCCCGCTTCCGCTTATAATATAAAACAGACGGCAATCTTTTACATAAACGTTTCGTTTTTTTGATGAATATGTAATTTCTTCAGCAAAACGAATATGCGGATTTATATCAGCAATTTTCATTATATTCACTCCAAATGTTTGTTTTATTGAAAATATAGTTTGTTTTTTATATTTATATTATCATTTATTTGTGATAAAATCAAGGTATAAAATGCATAATTAGGTGTTTTTATGGAATTTTAAGTTGAATTGCCCAAAAAACAATATGGAGTTTGTAAATTGTATAATTCAAAATACAAGGCATATATTTTTTTGGAAGATATTTTCCGAAAGGAAGTCCGCTTAAGTAAATAATAAATACAGATATATACATAGAGGAGGAAGATTTATGATTAGTAGTAAATTAATTAAAGAGGTTGCTCTTGCAGCAGGCGCAGATGTTTGTGGCATTTCGCCCATGTCAAGATTTGATGGAGCACCGGATGAAATGAACCCGCAATTTTTGTTCCCTGAAGCAAAAAGCTGTATTGGATTTGTATTCAGAATCCCAAGAGGCGTTCAAAGAGGAATTGAAGAAGGAACACAGTTTTTTCAGTATCCTTCTATGGCGTATGGTGGAATAAACGAAATTTTTGCTCCGGCTGTACTTTATCAGGTTGGAAAGGTAATTGAAGACGAGGGCTATGAAGCATTTGTGTACCGTAATACCGGTGCCAGAGGTGTTGTGTCGGATATGGATGGCTCGCCGGGAAATACACTTTCACCGGAAGAACAGATTGAGGTAAACGAGAACGCAAAGACATCCACCGCGCATCACAGAAGTGTGCAATTTACAAGACCTACAAGAGAGGGAAATGTTGCGCCGGATTTGCAGTTTCAGTTCAGAATTGCGGCAGTTGCATGCGGACTTGGTGAGATTGGCTGGAGTAAAATGCTCCTGACACCTGAATTCGGACCGCTTCAAAGAGTTGCCTTTATCTTTACTGATGCTGAATTTGACGAATATGATGATATGTATAGCGGAAAGCCATTATGCCGCAAATGCGGAGCGTGTGTAAGAGAATGTCCGGGAAGCTGTATCCCTGCAATAAACTCAGGAAAAACTGTTACAGTTAATCTTGATGGCAAAATTTTAGAGTGGGGCGATATTGATATGTGGCGTTGTTATGCGTTCTATACTCACGCCGGCAGATACTACAATCCATTTGTTCCAAAAGATGTATGGGATAAAAACGAAAACGGTGACCTTGACCTTATGGAAGGCTTTAATGATATTGCCGATGAAAAAGAAATTATGAAGGTATATACAGCACTTCAAAAATACTTCCCAAGCTGGGTAGGCTATAATATGGCAAAATGTGGTGGTTGTATAAGAGCCTGCGTTTCTGTGCTTGAAAAGAAAGGCGGCTGTATGGAAGGTAGATTTAAAGAGCCTCTCAGGACAAAAAAAGCATGGAGGCTTGACAGATAATGGAGATTTATGAACATACAGGCGAAGGCTGGAATCCGCTCTTTGAATTTGAGGGGTGGAGAATAGGCATGATTCGTTATGATGAAAGATTTTCAAAAAGGGTTGAAGATGAACGACATCTCCTTACAGATGAATCCTTTGTGCTTTTAAAAGGCAACGCTGTTATATATGAAGAAGATGAAGAATATAAAATGGAGCCGTATAAGGTATATAATGTAAAAAAAGGACTTTGGCATCATATTGTCGTATCAGAAGATGCACAGGTGCTTGTTGTGGAAAACAGCAACACTTTAAGAGAAAACTCGGAAAGAAGGTTGGTAAAATGACATCAGAATTTATAAAGCGAAAAGCAGAAGAGTTAGGGGCAACAATTTGTGGAATAGGCAGAATATATGAAGAAGAAAATCCGCAAAAAGATCCAAGAAGTATTCTGCCAAATGCAAAGACAATCATCGGCTTTGGTTTCGCAGTACCAAAAGGTATTTATATGGCAATGAACAAAGGCTCTCAGTATTATACATATACAACATTGGGAGTAAAATATTTTGATGAAGAAATGGCAGAAATTTTTCTTCTTAAAATTGGTGGTATGATTGAAAATGAGGGTTATGATGCCTGTCTTCAGAAGGCAGTACCCAACCTTAGAATAAAAGGTGATAAAACAACAAACCCTGAGGTTGTTGACACATATGAGCTTATTTATGCAGAAGCTGTTGAAGATGACAAGCCCGCACCTGATGTTATTATTGATTTTGGCAAGGCTGCAAAGGCGTGTGGTCTTGGAGAAATCGGTCTTAGCGGAAAGATAATAAATAAGGAATACGGTCCGTTTATGAGATACTGCTTTATCATAACAGATATGCCACTTGAATTTGATGAACCGCTCAAGGAAAGTGTCTGCGACAGATGCGGTGCATGTATAGATGCATGCCCCGGCAGGGCGATAAGTCAGGAAGGGCTGGATACATGGCAATGCGGCGTTTATTATAAAGGTGCACATAAATCCAATCCGTTTATTACAGATGACTTTTTGAAGAATCATCCTGAACGTGAAGCAATTTTAAATGGTGAAAAGCGTTTTGATGCAGAATCAGCTCGTGAAATTTATAAAGAAATGGATTTTCTGCCCAATACTCAATGGGGTTATGCTCCGTGTCTTTGCGGTAAGAAGTGTGATATTGCCTGTTATAAACACCTGAAAGGAGAACTGTAATTATGAGAAATAAAATCATAGAGCTTGCAAAGGCTAACGGTGCAGATATTGTTGGATTTGCACCCGCAAGTCGTTTTGATAGTGATAATCCTATATTTAAAATCATGCCTGAAACAAAGACAGTTATCGGGCTTGCATTTCGTGTTCTCCGAGGCATTTATCGAGGTATTGAGGAAGGAAGTACATATTATCAATACACGACTATGGCAGTTGAAAATATGGAAGAAACAATCATGCCTATGGCGCAACTTAAGGTTTCAATGTTAATTGAAAAAGAGGGTTATATTGCCCTCCCTCAACGTCGTCATCAACAGATTATGGCAGAGAAAAACAGCACAAATCCGGAAGTTGCATATGATGCAATATACAGAGGAAAAACAGCAGAAACACAGATAGATTTTCTTGAAACTGCTGTTAAATGCGGCTTGGGTGAAAAAGGTTTTCATAATACTTTACTCACTGATGAGTTTGGACCGATGGTAAGATACTGTTTTATACTTACCGATGCAGAAATCGAGGAAACTGATATTGTAAAGCCGCATATATGTGATAAGTGCGGAAAGTGTAAGGATGCGTGTCCGGGCAAAGCCATTGATGCTGACGGAAATGTAGATTCATGGCAATGCGCAGTTTACTATAACGGTGCAAACGGTACAAAAAATCCTTTTATGCCATATGATGCTTTTGCCGGAATGGATAATCGCCTTGAAATAATTGCAGGCGAGGCAAAAGTAACACCGGAAACTGCCAAAGCAATTCTTGATAAAATATATTTCTATCCACCGGCGCAGCATGCGTACCAGTGCTCTATATGCGGACGCGCCTGTGATATAGCATGTTATATTCATCTGGAAGAGAAGGGAATATTGACAAAACACTTCAAAACACCTTTCAGAAAAAGGGAAGATTGGAAGTTTAGTGTAGAAGATTTCAAATAATCACAGAAGTAATGCTATGCTATAAAATGTATTAAAAAACCGGAGCAGAAATTTAAATAAAATTCTGCTCCGGTTTTTTAAATCTTGCTGTTATTTCTGTATTCGCTGGGCAAAACGCCCATTTCGGAATGGAAAATTTCGCTGAAATATGATGCGGTTCTGTACCCCAGATATTCAGATATTGCCTGAATAGACATATTGGTAGAGGATAACAGCTCTTTTGCCTTATCCATTTTTAAGGTTTTTATATATGCCTTGAAATTAATTTGAGTTTCTTGACGGAATAATGTGCTTAAATAGCAGGGAGAAATATAAAACTTGCTTGCTACACTTTCCAGAGTCAGCGGACTTGTATAGTTTTCATTAACGTATTTAAGAACATTGTTGATTAAATCCTTTTTTTGAGAATGACGAATGTTGTTGATTTTAGAAATAATAACATCTGCCGTGTTTTTCAAAGTTTCCTGAATATCGTTGAGCGTAGTTTTGCTCTTGAGAAAATTCCATACATCAAGCTTATCAAATATATAGTTCGGATCCTGATTGAGCTGAATCATAGCAGTTGAAATATTAACCACAAGCTCAAGACATATTCTTTGAATTGTGCTTATATCAATGTTGTTTTCCTTAAATTTTGAAAACAATAGGTCAATGTGTTCGATGGTAAGAGGGAGGTTTCCCGTCTTCAGCGCAAGTGTAGCATTTCGTATATGTTCCTTGTACTTGATAATATCTGTGGAAGGCTCCATATCCTTTGAATAAATAATCTGATTATTCCCGATATAGAATCGGTAATCAAGGCTGTTTTCTGCTGTTTCATATGAATATGCAAGTTCTGACAAAGATGTTACAATATCACCTATTGTAATTGAATACTGAAGCTCATCCTGCGGGTAGTTGAATTCAAAAAACTTTTTAATATTTTCTGCTATCTCTGAAAATATCGTCAGGGCGCGATATGAGCTGATAGTTGTTTTTAATTTTACAAAAACAACATAGCTGTCGTATTCATAAAAAGGTATTATATAATAGTCTTCTGATTCCAGAAGCAAAATGATTTTTGAAAAATCCGAATAAGTTTCCTTTTTGTCGTTGTGTATTTTAACGTAAATAGTAGTGTAAACTGTTTCATCCTTAGGTATTGAGAATATGTGGCAAATATCATCAAGACTTGAATTTTTCTTTAGTGAAGAGAGGAAAAAGTTCTTTAGCCAATATCTGTTTTCTTTAAAAAGCTTAGCGTTGCTTATATCCTGCGCCTTTTTCACATCGTTTTCCACAGCTTTTATTGCTTTGCTTATTGACTGACTGAGTTGTTCATAATCTATGGGCTTTAGCAAATATTCAAAAACGCCGATTTGAATAGCAGATTTTGTGTATTCAAACAAATCATATGCCGTAAGTGGATTAAAAACAATCCTGCTCCTGCAGAAGCAAATGATGTAGCACTTATCGCTGAATCCACAGGCGTTGGCAACGGAAAGGCTCTTAAGATTACGGGACAACCCGGTGTTGAAAACTATTCATTTGCTAAAAGGTCAAATATCACATCTTCCGTAATAGAAGGAAGACAGCTTGATTTTAATGTAACATTTAAAGCGCCGAATAAGCATTCTATCTACGGAGAGGGCTTTGGTATCTGGGTGGCTGATGATGTTGAAAATGGAGCAGCTATAAGATATATGTCAGGGACTGCAGGACTTGAAAACGGCAGCGGAGAACTGATAAAGGGTGAGTTTATGTTCGTAGGATCAAGAGTCGATATGCGCACTCTTCCTGTGGACAGAGCGACTACACTTTATGTATTTGGCGAAAAAATAGCAAAGCTTGATGAAACACAAGTTTATAATCTTAATGTAAAGCTTATCCCTGTATAATATTCTTCAATAAATATTATACAGGGATGCTATGATTTATGGTAGTTTGCTAACAAGAAGAGAAAGGTATTAATGTGTGGGATAGCAACATATGTTTTAAAAGTCTATATTAAGCCGGGCTTGTCAAAAAATCAAACGGACAAGTTCGGCATTTTTTGTATTCATGGCTTCAAAATATACATTCTTAAAAAATACAGAGGAATTGATGTATCAACAGATACGATTGACAGAGATGTTGTTTGCTTAAGCACACATACACCTAATGCGGATTTGTGAAATGTTCAGGCTTCACAACAAGAAATACAACCGATATTAGATGCGCCAAAATCATGTGATAAAAAATAAAACACCGCATAATTACAAAAAATCAGTAATTATGCGGTGTTGATGGCACCCCCAGCGCGAGTCGAACGCACGATTTGCCCTTAGGAGGGGCATGTTATATCCACTTAACTATGAGGGCGTTGCTTGTTGTTTAGTAATTATAACACAGAGGCACATTATTTTCAAGGTATTTTATTAAAATAGCTCTATTTTTATATATATGTTAAATATGCCTAAAAATTTTTTCAAAAATTTTAAAAAATTTCACTAAAAAGTATTTTACATTTTATGAAAATGTGATATAATAAAATTTGTATAATTGTAATCAGATATAAATTGGAAGGTGAGCAGATGATAAAAAGTATGACAGGTTACGGAAGATGTGAGGATATTCTTTCTGACCGGAAAATAACAATAGAAATCAAATCAGTAAACAACAGGTTTTCTGATTATAATATTAAAATACCAAGACATATGCTGTTTCTTGAGGATAAAATCCGAAAAGAAGCATCAGAATACATAACCAGAGGAAAGGTTGATATTTACGTTAATATAGAAAGCTATGCCGATGACAGTCAGGTAATACTTAATGAGGCAGTTGCGAAGCAGTATATTGAAGCTGCACGTAAGCTAAGAGATACTTTTCAGCTTAGAGATGATATATCAACTATGTCAATTTGTCGTTTTGGAGATGTTTTCCGTATGGAGCGTGCCGAAATAAGCGAGGACGAGCTTTGGAGCGATGTGCAGTCAGTATTAAAAAGAGCGCTTGAGAGCTTTTCGGCTATGCGCGCAAGAGAGGGTGCGCGGATTTACGAAGACCTTAAGGCAAGAGTTGATTATATGAGTGAGCTTGCAAAGCAGGTTGACGAAAGATCTCCTGAGGTAGTAGCAGAATATAAAGACCGACTGCATCAGAAGATTAAGGAAACTCTTGAAAACAGAGATGTGGATGAAGCAAGAATTTTAACAGAGGTTGCTATTTTTGCAGATAAGGTTGCCATAAACGAAGAAACAGTACGTCTTGAAAGCCACTTCAAAGAATACTATGACATTCTCGACTCAGATGAGCCTGCAGGAAGAAAGCTTGACTTTCTCATTCAGGAGATCAATCGTGAAGTGAATACAATCGGCTCTAAAGCAAACGATTTGTTCATAACGAAAACAGTTGTTACCCTTAAGGGCGAAATTGAAAAAATGCGCGAGCAAATTCAGAATATAGAATAGGAGGAAGCAGATGAAACTTATAAATGTCGGTTTCGGAAACATGGTATGTGCAGATAAAATAGTAGCCATTGTAGGTTCTGAGTCTGCTCCCATTAAGCGTATAATCCGCGAAAGTGAAGATAAAGGAATGTTAATAAATGCAACATACGGCAGAAGAACCCGCTCGGTGATTGTGACACAAAGCGGACACGTTGTGCTTTCAAGTGTTCAGCCTGAAACTATTGTCAGCCGTATTGAGCCTGAAAGTGAGGACACAAATGAATAAAGGAATTTTATATGTAATATCAGGTCCCAGCGGCACAGGAAAAGGTACAATCTGTGCAGAGCTTATTGACCACAGAGATATTCATTTGAGCGTTTCTACCACCTCCAGAGATAAAAGAGCAGGGGAGATTGCAGGTGTTACATATAACTACACAACACCTGAAAAATTTCGGGAAATGGCTACAAATGGAGAACTGCTTGAATGGGCTGTTTATAATGGCAACTATTACGGAACTCCCAAGGCTCAGATAGAGGAGATGCTTGAATCAGGAAAGGATGTACTTCTTGAGATTGAGCCTCAGGGGGCATTAAAGGTAAAGGCGGAACTTCCGGAAACGATTCTTATATTTATTGTACCACCGTCAATGGAAATTCTTCGACAAAGGCTTACAGTTCGCGGCAGAGAATCCGAGGATGAAATAAATGACAGAATAAATTCTGCTAAATGGGAATTTATGCAGGCTGCAAAGTATAATTATATTGTAGAAAATGACGACCTTGCACAATGCGTGGCTGAAGTTTCAGCTATTATGGATGATTGCAAGGAACGTCGTAAAAAAGTTTATAGACTATTAAGTAATAATTAATTTTAAGGAGAAATAAAACTATGATGATCAAACCAGGAATTAGCGAACTTTCAAAGAAAGTAGATTCAAGATACACTCTTGTAAGCATGGCTGCGAAAAGAGTACGTATGCTTGGCGGAAATCCTCAGGAAGCAGAAGAAATAAAGCCTATTTCAAAGGCTGTTGAGGAAATCGCTGACGGCAAGGTTCAGTATTGCCGAGGCGAAGAAATATATGATATGTCATGCGGTGACGGTGAAATGATGTTTACGCAGTCAGAACCAAGCGCAGACCTTAACCTTGAAGTTTTAAGATATGAGCTTGAAGCAGCAGAGAGAAAGGCTATGGAGGAGCGTATGGAAAAAGACCGCCTCGAACGTCAGTTCAAAGAAGCTCAGGCGGACCTTGAAAACGAATAATTATGTTTGCCCGTGTTATTGTAAATCATACATCTCATGCTCTTGATAAAACTCTTGAATATGAAATACCGGCTGATATGACTGTTGAAATAGGGGACGCTGTAACAGTTCCTTTTGGGCAGAAGAACAGACCGGCTCAGGGGTATGTGGTAGGAATTGAAGCAAAACCGGAATTTGACAGCGCAAGAATAAAGAAAATAAAATCAAAATCAGCATTAGGCCGTGCTTTTGACGAAAATATGCTGGAAGTAATACGCTTTATGCGTCAAAGATATATGTGCAGCTTTTCGGAAGCGGCAGCAACGGTTGTTCCTGCCGGTGCGGCAATTAAAGTTAAGGAATGGCTTGTGGGTGAAGAATATTCGGGAGAGCTATCAGGCAGAAAGCAGGAGCTTTACAGCATCGTATCAGAAGAAGGTGCGGTGGAATATACAGTTCTTGCAAGCCGGTTTGAATGGGATTGTTCTCAGGTAATAAGAGAGCTTGTAAGCATGGGTGCTATAAGAAGAGAATTTAGTGAAAAAGCACCGGTTGAGAAAAAAACACAGCTTGCAGTACGTCTTTGTGTGAGCGAGGACGAAGCTCTGGACGCAGTTGCTAAAATGCAAAAGAAAGCTCCCAAAAGAGCCAAAGCACTAAACGTCATGATAAATGCAAAAGTTCTCACCTATTCAGACCTGAGGCAGTTTGCCGAATGTGATAATCAGGCGATAAATGCTCTGTGCAAAAATGGTTTATTGGAAAAAACAGAAGTTGAAATCGAAAGAAACCCCAATACACAGTACGTTAAGCCTGATTCTGAAAAGCCTTTAACTCCTGAGCAGAAAGACGTAGTTGGCAAGATTGCGCCTTTTATCGAAAATAAAAAACAGCAGACCTTTTTATTACATGGCGTTACCGGAAGCGGTAAAACAGAAGTGTATATGCATTGCATAAGGAAAGTGACGGATATGGGGCGCAAAGCCATTGTGCTTGTGCCTGAAATATCTTTGACACCACAGACTGTAAACAGATTTAAAGCACGTTTTGGCGACCGCATAGCCGTTATACACAGCGCCTTATCTATGGGAGAAAGGTTTGACCAGTGGCGGAAAATACGTGACGGTGGTGCAGATATTATTATCGGCGCCCGTTCAGCTGTTTTTGCTCCTTTGGATAACATTGGTATAATAATACTCGATGAGGAGCATAGCGATACTTATAAATCAGAAACATCACCACGTTATGTAACAGAAGAAATAGCAGCTTTCAGAGCGGCTCAGTATGGTGCAGTTGTACTTCTTGCAAGTGCAACACCATCCTTCAAATCATATCACCGGGCAGAGCTTGGAGAAATTCAGCTTCTTACAATGGAGAAGCGTTACAATATGAACTCCATGCCTGAAATCAGCATTCAAGACATGAGGGAAGAACTGAAAAACGGTAATAAATCAATGTTCTCTATTGAACTTCAAAGAGAAATCCGTGAAAATCTGAGCCGTGGAGAGCAAACTATTCTTTTCATGAACCGCAGAGGTTTTTCAACTTTTGTATCATGCAGAGAATGTGGATATGTTGCTCATTGTCCCAACTGTAATATATCAATGACTTATCATAAGTATGATAACACACTCCAATGCCATTACTGCGGACATACTGTAAGCAATTATGATGTTTGTCCTTCCTGCGGAAGTAAATATATCCGATATTTCGGCGGCGGAACAGAAAAGGTTGAAAATGAGATAAAACAGTTGTTTCCTGAAGCGACCACTATTCGCATGGATATAGATACCACAGGAAAAAAACAATCGCACCGCAAAATACTTGATCGTTTTGAAAAAGAAAAGATAGATATATTAATCGGTACACAGATGGTAACAAAAGGTCTGGATTTTGAAAATGTCACACTTGTAGGAGTTGTATCAGCCGATACTATGCTCAATATTGACGATTTCAGGAGCGGCGAGAGGACCTTTGGTATTTTAGAGCAGGTTACGGGAAGAGCGGGAAGAGGAAATAAGAAAGGCAGAGCCATTATTCAGACGTATTCCCCTGACCATGAAGCTGTTATTATGGCAGCTTACCATAACTATAAAAAATACTACCATGACGAAATGCGTCTAAGAAAAATATTATGGTATCCTCCGTTTTGTAATCTTGTATTAATAGGCTTTTCAGGGCCTGTAAGGAAAGATGTAGAGGATTGTGCCAAGATATTTGCAGCAACACTTGGAAAAGGCGATTTTAAGGTAATGGGGCCGCTTCCTTGTGCCGTTTCAAAAATAAAGAACAAATACAGATTTCAAATTCTCATAAAAAGTCCTCTGGAGTTTGATATGACGGAAGTGCTTTTGAAGGCAAAGAGTAAATGCGATGAGAATTTGAACTTTGAAAATGTAACGGTGGTAATTGATAAAAATCCCACCAATATCCATTAATTCTTATAGGGAGATAAACCAGATGGCAATAAGAGAAGTTAGAAAAATAGGAGATCCTATTTTATCAAAGGTATGTAAACCTGTAAAAGACTTTGACGAAAGGCTTCATACTCTGTTAGATGATATGAGAGAAACTCTTAAAGTATATGACGGCGTAGGTCTTGCAGGCCCGCAGGTTGGAGTGCTTAAAAGAGTTTTTATCGTGGAGTTTGACAATGAATATATAGAAGCTATAAATCCTGAAATTATAGAAACCTCAGGTGAGGAAACTATCCGTGAGGGATGTCTGAGCGTACCTGATGAATGGTATGATGTAACACGTCCTGAAAAAGTAACTCTTAAGGCTTCGGATAGATACGGCAATGAATTTGTTGTGACCGGTCATGGCATTACCGCAAGAGCGTTCTGCCATGAAAATGACCATCTTAACGGAATCCTTTTTGTTGATAAAATAACTGAGGATGAAAAAAGAAGACAGCTTCAGGAACGTATGGAGTCAGAGGAATAATCTGATTTTGAAAGGACTAAAATATGCGAATTTTGTTTATGGGAACACCTGATTTTGCCGAAGAAAGCCTTAAAGCGCTTATAAACGACAAAAGAGAGGTTGTAGGAGTTGTAACAAACCCTGATAAGCCAAAGGGCAGAGGCCATAAAATGATGAAGCCTCCGGTAAAGGAAGCGGCAGAAGCCGCAGGAATCCCTGTGTTTCAGCCTTTGAGTCTTAAAAATGGTGAGCTTCAGCCGGTTCTGAATCAGCTTCAGCCTGATATAATATGTGTTGTGGCATACGGAAAAATACTTCCGTCTTATGTGCTTGACTATCCAAAGTACGGCTGTGTTAATGTTCATGGCTCACTACTTCCTGCATACAGAGGCGCAGCGCCCATTCAGCGTGCAGTCATAAACGGCGAGGAGTTTTCAGGCGTAACAACAATGCTTATGGCAGAAGGTCTTGATACGGGTGATATGCTTCTTATAGAAAAGGTAAGAATTGGCGACAACGAAACATCAGAAGAACTGTTTGACAGACTTTCCAAAATCGGAGGAGAATTACTTCTAAAGACCATTGATGGACTTGAAAACGGTTCTATAACTCCAACTGCGCAGGATGACAGCCTTTCAACATATGCGCCTATGATAAAGAAAGAAGAAGGAAATATTGATTGGACTGCAGATGCTCGTACTATTTGCAATCTTGTTCGCGGAATGAATTCATGGCCTATGGCGCATACTTATTATATGGGTGAAGCTGTAAAAATAATAAGCGCTGTACCCGTAGATGAGAAAACTTGCGAGGCTCCCGGAACTATATTGGGAGAAGAAAAAAATATAGGTCTTAAGGTAGCATCGGGAAACGGCGTGGTTGCAGTACGTGAAGTTCAGTTTCCGGGCAGTCGCAGAATGAATGTAGAAGACTATCTTCGCGGACATGAGATAAAGCAGGGAACAAGCTTTGTGCGCACACCCTGAAAGAGCATAAAATCAGAGGAGTAATTTATTATGCCTTTTTACTATTATTATGATTCTACTTATGTGTTGGTATTAATTGCATTTGTGCTATCGTTATTTGCTTCATTCGGAGTAAATGCTGCTTTTTCAAAGTATAGCAAAAATACAAATGCAAGAGGCTTTACAGGAGCAGATGTAGCAAGAAAAATTCTTGATTCAAATGGTCTTAGAAATGTAGTGGTGGAGAGAGTTTCAGGAAAGCTTACCGACCATTATGATCCCCGAACAAATGTTGTACGGCTTTCAGATTCAACATATAACTCTGCATCTGTTGCGGCGATAGGCGTTGCAGCACATGAGTGCGGACATGCAATACAGCATAATACGGGATATATTCCCATAAAGGTAAGAAATGCTATTGTACCTGTCGTTAATATAGGAAATAAGCTGGCAATGCCGCTGTTTCTAATCGGTCTCATTTTGGGGTATTATAATCTTGCATTTGCAGGTGCTATGCTTTTCAGTCTGGTGCTTGTATTTCAGGTAGCTACATTGCCTGTTGAATTCAATGCCAGCCGCAGAGCAATAAAAATTCTTGACGGTGCAGATTTGCTTGGCAGAGATGAGATTAAGGGCGCAAAAAAGGTTCTTAGAGCTGCTGCAATGACATATGTTGCTGCTGTTGCATCGACTGCACTTCAGCTGCTGAGGTTGTTGGTAATTATTAACAGAAGACGTGACTGATATATGAGTAATCCAAGAGAAACGGCACTTAAAGTGCTATTTAAGATTGATTATGAGGGTGCATATTCAAACCTTGCATTAAAAGACTCTATGGGAGCGCTTAGCGGCGCAGACCGAGGTCTTTGTACCAGATTGGTATATGGATGCGTATCTATGAAAATAACCCTTGACTATATTATATCGCAGTATTCAAAGACAAAAATCCAAAAGCTTTCCAAAAGCGTAATTGAAATACTGCGTTTGGGGATTTACCAGATAATGTTCATGGATAAAATTCCTGACAGCGCCGCAGTAAATGAAAGTGTAAAGCTTGCGGCTAAATATGAAATACGTTCAAAAGGCTTTGTAAATGCCATATTGAGAAAAGTATCGTCCGAAAAGGAGAAGATTAAATATCCTGAGGATAAAACCGAATATCTCCGCACAAGATACTCTTTCCCCAAAAAGCTGTGTGAAAGATTTATTGAAACCTTTGGTTTTGACTTTGCATCAGAGCTAATAAAAGCCATGGCATCCGAGCCTGAAACTATAATAAGAGCCAACCGCCTGAAAACAGACCGTGAAAGTCTTATAGGCGCACTTGCCCAAAAAGATATCAAAGTATCAAAGGTAAGCGACCTTCCTGATGCGGCTGTTATTTCGGGAGCAGATATAGGTGCTCTTGATGAATTCAAAAACGGACTTTTCACAGTCCAGGACAGCGCAGCACAGCTTGCGTGTCTTGTACTTAATCCCAAATCTGACGAAAAGGTGCTTGACCTTTGTGCCGCACCGGGTGGCAAGACAACATATCTTGCAGAGCTTATGGGAAACAAAGGCAGCATAACAGCCTTTGATGTTCATGCACATAAGGTTGAACTTATTGACAATGCATCTTTAAGGTTGGGTATAGATATTATCAATACCTGCGCTGCAGACACTTCTATTTACAAAAGCAGTATGGATTTATCGGCAGATAAAATACTCGTTGACGTTCCGTGTTCAGGGATTGGAATAATACGGCGTAAGCCGGAAATAAAATGGAACAGAGACGATATTTCAGAGCTTCCTCTGATTCAATACAAGCTTCTTGAAAATGCTATAAAGTATTTAAAACCAGGCGGCGAGCTTGTATATAGTACATGCACAATCTTTCCGCAAGAAAATGAAGATGTAATCAAAAAAGCTCTTGAAGCATATGAGTGTATGGAGAGTGTTGATATATCTGACACTTTGCCGGAATGTTTTGTAAAGCCTACGGCAAAATCGGGATATATAACATTGTATCCGAACATCGACAAAACAGACGGATTCTTTATATGTAAATTAAGGAAGAAGAAATGATTAATTTAAAGGACTTAACATATGAGCAGCTTACAGATTTCATAAAAAATCTGGGCGAGAGCAAATTCAGAGCGCAGCAGATTTTTTCATGGCTTCATAAGGGAGTATCAACTATCGACGAAATGAGCAACCTTAGTCTTAAGCTAAGAGAAAAGCTGAAAGAAAAATGCTTTGTATCATGCCCTAAAACTGAGCTTAAGCTTGTTTCCAAGCTTGATGGGACGGTTAAATACTTATTCGGTCTTGAAGACGGAAATTGCATTGAAACTGTTGTAATGAAGTACAATCACGGACTAAGCATTTGCATCTCAACTCAGGTTGGCTGTGCTATGGGCTGCGGATTTTGTGCATCTACCATAGACGGAAAAGTAAGAAACCTTACTGCAGGCGAAATTCTGGATCAGGTTATATTTGCCCAGAAGGATATGGGAGAGAGAATTTCAAATATAGTTCTTATGGGGATTGGCGAGCCGCTTGATAATTATGAAAATGTTCTTGTATTCCTTGATAATGTAACACATAAATCAGGGCTTAACATAGGCTGGCGGCATATAAGCCTTTCAACCTGCGGAATAGTCCCCAAAATAATAAGTCTTGCCGATATGCAGACTCAGCTTAATCTCTGTATTTCGCTTCATGCGGCAGACGATGAAACAAGAAGTAAGATTATGCCCATCAATAAAAAATATCCCATAGGAGAGCTTATTGATGCTGCAAAATATTACATAAATAAAACCGGTAGAAGAATAACTTTTGAGTATTCTCTTATAGCCGGTGTAAATGACAGCGATGAACACGCGAAGAAATTAGCACGGTTATTATCATCAATGCTGTGCCATGTAAATCTCATTCCCGTCAATCACGTGGAGGAGAGAAACTACAAGAAAAGCAATTATGCATCAGAGTTTCGTGCAAAACTTGAAAGCATGGGCATTAATGCAACTGTCAGACGTGAGCTTGGCAGCGATATAAGTGCATCATGCGGTCAGCTTCGCAGAAAGCACAGCAAGAATTCTGATGAGTCATAATTTCTGTGACATATTATCACAGATAAGAGGGGGTGGTGGAATTGAATTTTGGTTATATGACTGACATCGGCAAATTAAGGCGTCAGAATGAAGATAATGTTTTCATAAACGACAAAGAACCGTATATGGTAATAGTTGCCGATGGTATGGGCGGTCATAACGCCGGAGAGGTCGCAAGTAAAATGGCGATTGAGGTTATTCAGGAAAAAGTTCTGAAAACGAGAAAAAGAAAAATTGACTATGAAGATAAGATTCGTGATGCATTTGTGGCAGCGAACAAAAAAATATATGATTATGCCGAAGAGAATTCCAAGCTTATGGGCATGGGTACCACATCGGTAACAGCCTTAGTTCATAACGGTAAGCTGGTTGTAGGTAATGTGGGCGATAGCCGGGCTTATATCATAAGGGAAGACGAAATACGACAGATTTCCATAGACCATTCGTATGTGTGGCAGCTTGTTATGAAGGGAGAAATCACTGAACAGCAAGCAAAGCGCCACCCGAAACGAAATTATATCACTCGTGCTATGGGAACGGAAAAGGACGTATTGGTTGATACATTTTGTGAGGAATGGGAAGGCGGAACGGTGCTTTTGTGTAGTGACGGACTTTCTAATCTGGTGGATAATTACGAAATGCGCAATATAGTATCCGAAAGCAAGAGCTTGCAGGAGGCAGCCGAGAAATTGGTAGAGCTTGCAAATTCACGCGGAGGAAATGACAATATAACAGTTGCCCTTATGGGAGAATAATTTTAAAAGATACTTTTACAGATGATATATAACATATGAAAGGGATTTTAAAAATGATTGAAAACTTAGTTGGAAGAACCTTGGCAGAGCGTTATCACGTGCTTGAGCTTATTGGAACAGGCGGTATGGCGTCAGTTTACAGAGCTGAATGTGAGCTTTTAAAAAGAGAAGTTGCAATAAAGGTACTGCGTGAAAGCGTTAAGGATGACGAAACAGCACTCAGAAGCTTCAAGCAAGAAGCCCTTGCGGCTGCAAAGCTTAATCATAATAATATAGTACAGATTTTTGACGTTGGTGAAGTAGATGGCCTTGATTATATGGTTATGGAATTGGTTGACGGCGTTACTCTTAAGAAATATATAAGAGAGAACGGACCGATTGCATGGAACGAAGCGTGTGAATTTGCAGTACAGATTGCTCAGGCTTTAGAAGCTGCTCATTCAAAGGACGTAGTTCACCGTGACATCAAGCCGCAGAACATACTTATGACAGAGGACAAGACTCTGAAAGTAACCGACTTCGGTATAGCAAAGGCGGCAACTACCGAAACTTTGGTAGTTGGTGACCATAACGCTATGGGCTCGGTACATTACATTTCGCCTGAGCAGGCAAGAGGTGGATTCACAGATGCAAGGTCGGATATTTACTCTTTGGGTGTAGTGCTTTTTGAAATGCTTACAGGCAAAGTGCCGTTTGATGGTGAATCAGCAGTAGCGGTGGCTCTTATGCATATTGAAAAACAGCCTCCGTCAGTTCTTGATTACAATCCGTCTGTACCCGGTGATGTAGCAAAGATAGTTAATAAAGCAATATCAAAAGAACAGTCAGGCAGATACCAGACAGCAACAGAAATGATTGCAGACCTTAACGCTGCAATAAGCAATATACCCGTTGTCGTTCCGGAGATTCCCGTTGTTGAAGCCGAAGACGATATGGGCGATACAAAACAGTTCAGAATAGACGAATCTGACATTCCCAAAAAGCAAAAGAAGGTTAAAAAGCAAAAGACAGAAGCGGAAAAGAAGGCTGATAAGGCAGCAACAATTCTTGCATTTATAACAGTAATTGTAATCATTCTTTCGGCATTCGGTATCTATGCTCATATGCAAAAAACAGTAGGTCAGGTAGTCGTTCCTAACTTTAAGGGAGCGTTGCTGGAAGATGCTGTGAAGCTTGCTGAAGAAAAAGGAATTATCATATCAGACCAGCTGGAATATGCGCTTTCCGATGATGTTGAAGAGGGAAGGATTATATCCCAGATGCCTGAAGCAAAATCACATATAAAAAAGACTGAAGAAGTATTTGTAGTAGTAAGTATCGGTTCTTCAGGCGGTGATATATCAGTGCCGTATATTAAGGGCATGGCGGTAGAAGACGCTATTAATGACATAATAGAAGCAGACCTCAGCTATATTCTTAACGAGGAATACAGCGAGACAGTTCCTCCAGGTCAGGTAATACGTCAGTCGCCTGAAGTAGGAACAAAGCTTAATAAAGACGATATAGTAACAATCCATGTAAGTCAGGGTAAGCCCCCTGCAAGTGAAACTCCTATTCCTGATGAAGACGTAGTTGTTCCCAGCTTCTATGGGGAGACACAGATAGGCGCAGAGTATCTTTGTCAGCAATGGAACTTAAAACTTGTATCAGTTACTAAAAAGGATTCACCGCAGCCTGCGGGAACAGTTATTTCTCAAAGCCCTGAAGCTGGCAAGCAGGTAAAAGCCGGAGCATCTGTTTCAATAGTATTAAGTACCGGAGTGGGTACAAATGATGATTTTGTAGCACCTACCATCGTACCTTCAAAAACAGCAATCCCTGATGAAGGCGAAGATCCTTCTGAGGATAACGGTTTGAAAACAAAAGAATTTACCATGCAGATTCCTGATGATATGGGTTCGGTAGATGTTAAGATTACCGTTGACGGCAAAACACAATATGAAAAGACCAAAAACGGCGGTGATACCATTTCCATAGATATTACAGGAAGCGGTAAAATGAAAGTAGTCGTATATTTTGACGGCAAAAGCGTAAAAGAAGAAATTGTTGATATGGATTAATCAGTATATGCAAGAGGGAATTATAACAAAAGGCATTGGCGGATTTTATTATGTATTATCAGACGATGCTGTATATGAATGTAAAGCCAGAGGAATATTCAGAAAAGAGAAAATCACTCCAATGGTTGGGGATAAGGTTCTTATAGAAGTAAAAAACGGCAAGGGCAGTATTAATGAAATATTGCCTCGCCGTAATTCTCTTGTTCGTCCTGCCGTTTCAAACGTAGATACGCTCGTAATAGTAACGGCGGCGGCATCTCCTGAACCTAATCTTATGCTGATAGATAAAATGCTTGTCCATGCCGAAAAAAGCGGCATAACACCCGTAATATGCATAAATAAAACAGACCTTGCCGAACGTCGGGATATAGTAAGTATATATGAAGGTGCAGGCTATGAGGTTCTGTCCGTATGTGCAGACAAGCATGAAAATATAGAAGTATTAGAAAATCTTATAAAAAATAAAATAACAGCCTTTGCAGGTCTTTCGGGAGTGGGGAAATCAACCCTATTAAATCTGCTTACAGATGCAGGTCTTGAAACGGGCGGCCTTTCGGAAAAAATAGAAAGAGGAAAGCATACAACTCGCCACGTTGAACTGATAAGTATAAGTGGCGGCTTTGTGCTTGATACACCCGGCTTCAGTTCTCTTGAAATTCCTGAAATGGAGGAAGGAGAACTTGAGGAGTGTTTTCCTGAAATATCAAAGCTTTCGGGAGAATGTAAGTTCAGGGGCTGTTCCCATATTAAAGATATAGGCTGTAGAGTACGCGCTGCAGTAGAAAACGGTGAGATTTCAGTTTCAAGATACGAAAGCTATTGCCGAATGTACGAAACAATAAAATCAAGAAAAATTTACTAAAAACTTTTTGCGACAAAATGCAACCTTTCCATAGATTAAAAGGTATTATATACAAAGGGGGATTATACAGTGTCAGTTTTAAAAACACGCGAATTTAAAGAACAAATGACACGCAAGTATTTCTCCATGGTTTATAAGCTTGCCCTGAACCAGACAAAAAGCAAGGAAACTGCTGATGATGTGGTTCAGGAAGTTTTTTTGAGATACATACAAAAGGACATTGATTTTGAGAGTGAAGAGCATATAAAAGCGTGGCTTTTACGTGTAACAATTAACTGCAGTAAAAACGTTTTCGCTGATTCATGGTATAAGAAAACAGAGGGATTTTCTCAGGATATTCCCTTTGAGCATGAGGAAAAAAGTGAAGTTTATTACGCAACGTTGGAGCTTCCGCAAAAATATCGCTCTGTTATTCATTTGTTCTATTATGAAGATATGTCTGTTGCTGAAATATCTCAATGCCTTGGACAGAAAGAGAATACTGTAAAATCCCTGCTTCGAAGAGCAAGAATGATGCTCAAGGAAAAGCTGGAAGGAGGGTACGATTTTGTTTAGAAAACTCTACAAAGAAGCAAATGATAACATAATAATTGATGAAGCTTTGCTGGAAAAAACTTTGAAAACAGCTTTTTCTGCCGAGGCGAAAAGACCGAGGAAAATTAACTTCACAGCCGTAAGCTCACTTGCAGCGGCGATAGCGGTAGTTATAGGCTGCGGTGTGGCGTATCCTGCATTGATTAATAAACCGGTAACAGAACCTATTCCTGTTGCAGACAGCGAAATTTGTGCTGTAATACCAACAAATCAAACGGAGGAAACCCCTTCAACTACAATGCCGGTACAGAATAAGCAAACAACTGCATCGAAAAAAACAAAAAAAGCAAATCAGCCGATTTTGCGCAGCATGCCGGATGCCGAAAAGGTTCAGTCTGTGGCAGATACTGAAAGCGTAGCGGTTGCATCTGTAGATATTGCACCGCGTATGATGCCTGAAAACAGTCAAGTAGCAGCCGGTGGGGGTATGGAAATGCCTGAGGAATTCAGTCAGGTTTCGTCAGTATATAATGAGGACGGCACAGAGATTCATGTGTATGCTGCTGACGATAAAATCATGACTGTTTCGGTTATTCCTGTAACTTCGGAAGAAAAGGCAGAAGTCGCTGAAGCACCAGAATCCGAAAATGTTGTAAATGTTGTATTCAGCAAGGACGATGTAATGTACGACATCAAAGCTGAGAACATGACCGAAGAAGAAGTCAAGGTCATATTTGAGGAATATATAACACAATAAAGAGGAGAACTACAAATGATATTATCACCTTCTATTCTTGCGGCAGATTATCTTTGCCTTGGTGACCAGGTAAAAGCATCAGAAAAAGCGGGTGCCCGGTGGCTGCATCTTGATATAATGGACGGACATTTTGTTCCCAATCTTAGCTTTGGACCGGGAGTGGTAGAAGCGCTTCGCCCTGTTTCAAATCAGTATTTTGATGTTCATCTTATGATAGATAATGCCGAAAAGTATATAGAACCATTTGCCAAAGCAGGCGCTGACGGCATAACAATCCATGTTGAATGTACAAAGGATATAAAAGAATGTATCAAAATGATAAGAAGCTTCGGAAAGGATGTAGGAATTGCCATAAATCCTGATACACCTTGGGAAAAGCTTCTGCCGTATATTCAGGACATTGATTTAGCTCTTGTAATGAGTGTATTTCCGGGCTATGGTGGTCAAAAATATATAGAGGACGTAAACAGCAAAATTCAGGCATTAAGAAAAGAAGCAGGAGATAATTTTCATATTGAGGTTGACGGCGGCGTAAACAAATCAAATATAGCTAAAGTCCATGCTTTAGGCGCAGATGTGCTTGTTGCGGGAACTGCTGTTTTTAATGATGATATACAAGGTAGTGTAAAAGAGCTTATGGAGCTTTGCAGATAAAATGAGAATTGTAATTATATCAGGCGGTGATTTTTCGTATTCAGAAAAAATCACCGCCGACGATTATGTAATATGCGCTGACAGCGGATATGACAGCGCCAAGGAAAACGGAATCCATGTGAATCTGTTAATGGGTGATATGGACTCTGTAAAGAACAACATTTCAACGGAAAAGGAAGCTATTTTATTTCCGGAGCGAAAGGATTTTACAGATACAGAACTTGCTCTCCGTCACGCAATAGATATGCACCCTGACGAAATAGTTTTGCTGGGATGCATGGGCAGTAGGGCTGACCATACTATTGCCAATATATTTTTGTTAAGGCTACTGCATCAAAGTAATATTTCGGGACATATAGAGGACAAGAACAACAAAATATATTTCTATAAAGATAAGTTCACCTTAGAAAACTGCAAAGGAAAAACAGTTTCTCTTATCCCCTTGACTCAAAGTATAGAGGGAATAACAACAAAAGGCCTTGACTATCCCATGAATAATGAAACTATGTATTTCGGTCAATCAAAGGGCATATCGAATGTTGTAATAGACAATCAAGCTCAATATACATCCCAAAAAGGCGAAGGCATTATCATAATAACAGACGGCATATAAAATGATTTCTGAGAGGTGGCCAATGGAAATAATACCTTTAATATACGGAGAATCGGTTTTGCCTGAAAGTGCTGTTTTTCTGGGCGGCGATAAAGAAGTGGAGCGCAGTATAGTTTTTAAGCTCTATCTTATAAAGGAAAAAGATAAGCTGATTTTGATTGATGCCGGCTGCGAAACTATGCCCGGCTTTGTAATGCGAAATTTCATCGGAACTGTAAAAGCTCTTGAAAATGCAGGAGTTTATCCCTATGAGATAACAGATTTGGTTATAACTCACTCTCATCATGACCATATAGAGTGTGCAAAGTATTTTAAAAACGCTGTTATTCATATACAGGAAGATGAATTTGAAAGCGGCAAAAAATATATTCCGGATGGGTTCAAAGTGAATGTTTTTTCAGAAAGCTTTTTTGTTACAAGCTCTGTAACCATTATAAAAATAGGCGGTCATTCCAAAGGCTCGTGCGTTGTTGAAATAAAGCACAATGGTAGAACATATGTAGTTGCAGGAGATGAGTGTTATTCGAGAGAATGTCTTGCCAAAAAGATTCCTACGGGTAGTTTTGTAAACAAAGAAAAAAGTATAGAATTTATAAATAAGTATAGTGACGGAAAATATGATGTATTACTATGCCACGACTAAAAAAACTGTTGCATTGCAACAGTTTTTTTGGGTTTAATTATTCATTCCGTTTATTAATTTGGTTGCATACTCTGCATCTACCATTTCCCATCCGAAGCTGTATGGCTTTACTCCCGAATAGCGAAGCTGCTGCCATATGGTGTCGTATGTGGAAGTTGGAACAGACGAGGTATAAATCATATTTTCTTTAGTGTCCTGCACCATAAATTCAAGGTTGTCTTTATCCTTTTTGCCGAATATGCATATTCTCTGCTCCTGCTTTTCAGGTTCCTGAGAAAGTATAAGAAGCTTTATTACTTCAACTGCTTTGTCGTTAAGGTCCGCATCAAAAATAAGTATTTTTTCAAGAAGCGCATTGTATTCGCATACAAATCTCAGATTATATTCCTCAAAGGTTTCAAGCTCTCCGGATGCTTTTGAGGTTTCGCATACATTTTCAAACAATCTTTGTTTAAGTGACGGATCGTTTGAGGGTGTAAATGAAATCATAAGCTTTTTATCTTCATCGTGATAAAGCATGGGAGTGGGAACAAGTCCAAAATGGGAGCAAGAAGAGCATTTGAAAATATTTATCTTCCCTGCAAGAAGGTCAGCCTTTAAATCAGGGCTGTCCTTTGCTGTTATTGAATCCCATACAGTCATGTCCTGAAGCTGACCGCATGACGGGCATTTTATTTTTTGAGAAGCATTAAGACTCATTATAGTCCTCCTTAGAATTTCATGGTAAGTGATATTCTGTTCTTTGCAGTATCAACATCAAGAATTTTCACTTTTACAATATCACCTACATTAAGTACCTCTGAAGGATGCTTAATGTATTTGTCACAAATCTGTGAGATATGAACAAGTCCGTCCTGATGAACTCCTATATCCACAAAAGCACCAAAATCTATTACATTTCTTACTGTTCCGGTCATTTCCATGCCTTGCTTCAAATCGTTTATATCCATAACGTCTGTTCTCAGTACCGGCTGAGGAAGTTCTTCACGAGGATCACGGCCGCGCTTTAACAAGCTGTCTGCAATATCTGTGAGAGTAGGAACACCGATTCCCGTTTCCTCTGCAAGCTTTTCTGCACCGTATTTTTTGATTTTGTCTTTTAGCTCGCCCAGCTGTCCTTCCAATACATCGTCCATTGTGTAGCCAAGCTTTTTGAGTATTTCAGAGCAAGCTTTATAGCTTTCAGGATGTACTGAGGTATTGTCAAGAGGCTCTGCGCCGTCTGTAATTCGTAGAAATCCTGCACATTGCTCAAAGGCTTTTGCTCCAAGCTTTGGAACTTTTAGCAGGTCTTTTCTTTTTGAGAATTTTCCTATTTCATTTCTGTATGCTTCTATGTTCTTAGCTATTGTTTTATTTATTCCTGCAACATATGAAAGCAGCGACGGTGATGCTGTGTTCAAATCAACGCCTACGCTGTTAACGCATGTTTCAACGACTCCGCCCAGCGCTTCACCAAGGCGTTTTTGGTTCATGTCGTGCTGATACTGTCCTACACCTATGGACTTTGGATCAATTTTAACAAGCTCTGCCAGGGGATCCTGAAGACGTCTTGCTATTGAAACAGCACTTCTTAATGATACGTCATAGTCGGGGAATTCCTCTGTTGCAAGCTTTGAAGCAGAATAAACTGATGCTCCTGCTTCGTTAGTCATCATATAATGTATGGGATGATTTATTTCCTTAATAAGCTCTGAAATAAATATTTCAGATTCCTTTGATGCAGTACCGTTTCCTATGGAAACGAGGGTTACTGCGTTTTCTTTTATCATTTTTTTGATAAGTGTCTTTGCTTTTTCTTTATCGTGATTGGGAAGAGTGAAATATCCAACTCCCGTTTGGAGAACCTTTCCTGTTTCATCTACTACTGCAAGCTTGCATCCCGTTCTGTATCCGGGATCCACACCAAGTACCACCTTTCCTTTAACCGGTGGCTGAAGCAAGAGTCCTGACAAATTCTTGCTGAACACTTTAATAGATGCTTCCTGAGCATTTTCTGTAAGCATATTTCTGATTTCTGTTGTAACTGACGGCTCAATAAGTCTTGAATAGCTGTCACGTACTGCCGCTTCAACAAGCTGAGAGCATGAATTGCTGCCGGTTACGGTTTTTCCTAAGAGATAGCGGAATATGATTTCGTCATCCATTTCAAGCTTTACAGACAAAAAGCCTTCCTTTTCACCTCTGTTGACAGCAAGTAATCTGTGATGTGCAATTTTTGAAGCCTTTTCGCTGAACTCATAATACATGCTGTAAACGCTGTCCTCGTCTTTAGCAGCTTTAGTTACAATGATTCCGTTATGAATGGTAAGCTCTCTTAATATTTTTCTGTATTCTGGATTGTCTGATACCTGCTCTGCAATAATATCACATGCGCCGGCTATTGCATCATCTGCTGTATTGACTTCTTTTTCTTCATTGATGAAATCTTTGGCACTTTCATATGCATCTGTATTATTATCCTGAGCAAAAATAAGCTCTGCAAGAGGCTCAAGTCCCTTTTCCTTTGCGATTGATGCTCTTGTTCTTCTTTTAGGTCTGAACGGACGATATATGTCCTCAAGCTCTGTAAGAGTTGCAGCATTTTGGATGCTTGCGCTGATTTCGTCTGTAAGATTTCCTTGTTCATCAATAAGTCTTGAAATCTCGGCTTTTTTATCCTCAAGATTTCGCAAATAATTAAGTCTTTCAGAAAAATCACGAAGCACTTCATCTGTCATTGCTCCTGTTTTTTCCTTTCTGTAACGGGCAATAAAAGGAATGGTATTTCCCTCGTCAATCAGCTCAATAGTGTTGTTTATCTGTTCATCTCTGAGGGAAAATTCCTCTTTAAGAATTGCTTTGATTTTGTCCATTTGTTCAAACCTCCCAAATTATAAAAAAACATTCCTGAAACTTTGTAATATTTCTGAAAAGAAATTTTAAAAAAAGACTTCACAAAGTAAAAAATATGTGATACAATAGACTTAACCCCAATATATTGTGTTTTTTATGTTAACCGATTGGCATATATTGTTTGCATCTGTTATTGATTATACCTTAATTTTGCCACGATTACAACAAAATAATAAAAATATAAAGCATTTGAAAAAAAGTTTTAAAAAACACTTGCGTTTTCCTTTAAAATGGAGTAAAATATAACTAAAGTGGAGTAAATGGGAGAGAATTGGAGAGTTTTCTTCCAACTTCGTGTTTTATCCAAGGAGGTGAACGTAATATTATGGGCACATATTTTGTAGATGAATATGAAAGACAGCTTGATGACAGAGGCAGAATAATACTACCCGCAAAGGTGCGTGAAGCTATCGGCAGTAATGTATATATAACGCGTTCGCCGTCTGAAAAGTGCCTGCATCTTTATACTGAGGAGGAATGGGGAATTATTTCCGAGCGTCTCCGCAGTCTGCCGGCTGCCTATGATAAGAATGCCGCAGCATTTGTACGTATGTTCTTTGGAACTGCGACCAGCTGCGAGGTGGACAAGCAGGGCAGGATTTCAGTAGGTAAAAGACTTTGCGAATTTGCAGGACTGAAAAAAGATGTTGTATTGGTAGGAGTTAATACGCGCCTTGAAATATGGTCTTGTGAGGAGTGGGAAGCATATAATTCTCAGCTGTCAGAAACACTTATTCTCGAAGGTATTGAAAAATTCGGACTGATAATATAACGGAGGTAAGGCTTTGGAGTTCGCTCATGTGTCGGTTATGCTCGATGAAGTAATTTCATCTCTGGCAATAAAAGAAAACGGAATATATGCCGACGGAACTTTGGGCGGCGGAGGTCATACAAACGGAATACTTGCTCATTGCCCTAAATCGACAGTTATCGGTATTGACCAGGATACTGATGCAATAGAGGCTGCAAGTAAGCGCCTTGAGCAGTACGGCGAAAGATTTGTATCGGTACATGATAACTTTTCCAATATAACTAATATTCTTTCAAAGCTTGGAATTAAAGGGTTGGACGGTGCTGTGCTTGATTTGGGAGTCAGCTCATACCAGCTTGACGAAGCATCAAGAGGTTTTAGTTATATCCACGATGCACCTCTTGACATGAGAATGAACCGTGAAAATCAGCTAAGCGCTGCAAAGGTTATCAATACGTATTCCAAGCAAGAACTTACGGATATTTTCTATGCCTACGGGGAGGAAAAATGGTCAAAGAGAATAGCGGAGTTCATATGTGAAGCAAGAGAGGAAAAGCCAGTAGAAACCACAGGAGAACTTGTGAGCATTATTGAAAAGGCAATCCCGAAGGCTGCACGTATGGAAGGTGGACATCCTGCAAAACGTGTTTTTCAGGCAGTTCGCATAGAAGTTAACGGGGAACTGAAAATTCTTGAAAAGGCTTTGCGTGATTTTGCAGAAGCTTTAAATCCCGGTGGCAGACTTGCAGTAATTACCTTCCATTCTCTGGAAGACAGAATTGTGAAAAATACCTTCAAGGACTTATGCACCGATTGTATATGTCCAAAGGAATTTCCGGTGTGTGTTTGCGGCCATAAGGCAATAGCAAAAGCTGCACCTAAAAAACCCATACTTCCGTCTAAGGAGGAGCTTGACGTAAACTCCAGGTCGAGAAGTGCGAAACTCAGAATTATTGAAAAGCTGTAAAGCGGAAATATTTTATAGTGAGGAATGTAGAAATGGTTAACGGAAATCTTGCGTATAAGCACGATATAGTTACACATCCCGTAAGATACAACAGAACAAACCAAAGAGGATATTACCAAAGTACCTATCAGCAGACACCCAAGCGAAAAGGGACAGCGGGACAGTCAACTGTAAGCCGCCCCGTACATAAGGTACAGACCATAAACTCTTTTGAAAAGGATAAAACAGAGATGATACACAGGAAGGTTACGCTCCGGAGAATTGCATGCATGGGTGTCGTAGCTCTTGCGGCAACCTTTATGATTTCAAAATTCGTTGCAGTAAATGAAACTGCTGGTGAAATCAAATCTCTCACACGTGAGCTTGAAAGCACAAGAGCATATACAAGCCAGAGAATATTCGAAATGGAAAGAAGCATAGACTTGAGTGAGGTTGAGGAAATTGCTACTACACGTTTGGAAATGCAAAGACCTGAAACTTATCAGATAGTGTATGTTAATGTTGATAAAGAGGACGTTTCAGAAATTACTGCAGGTGATGTAGAAGGTGCAGGTAATGACGTGAAATCATTTATGACAAAGCTTAAGCAGAATATTATTGAATTGTTCAGCATAAAATAATATGAGATGTTGTGCAACTCAGGACAGACAGGGGGTGTCGGATTATTTTACCTTTAACAATAGTTAAAAAAAGAGCAAGAATGATGTTTATAGTTATTGTTGCATTTTTGCTCGCCCTAATTTTACGAGTTGCTTATTGGCAGATAATAAGAGGAGAAGAGATGCGCTCTGCAGTTGAACGTCAGCAGACGGGTGCAACTGAGGTAATAGCATCAAGAGGTACAATATACGACAGAAACGGTAAGGCGCTTGCAGAAAGTGCGACTGTAAATACTCTAATCTGTAATCCTCAGGATATAGACAAAAATACAGGAACAAACGAAGAAGCTGAATACATAGCGGATAAGCTTTCTGTAATTCTTGATATGGATTATGACAGAATTTATAAGCTTCTTACAAAATCCAACAGATATCAGGTAATCAAAAAAAGACTCACATTAGAAGAAACTGAGCAGGTAAAAGCTCTTAAAACTCCAAAGGATGCAGACGGTGACGGAAAAACCGATGGGGATGATAAATCAAAAATATTCAGACCTATCACATTCGAGGAAGATTCAAAGCGTTATTATTCATATAACATAGCTCCCGGAATTCTTGGCTTCACAGGATATGACAACAATGGTATTCAAGGCGTGGAGCTTACTTTTGATGATGTCCTCTCCGGCAAAAACGGAAGTGTAATTACAGCACAGAACGCATCGGGTACCACTCTTGAGGACCAGCAGTATGAAGCATACGCCGGTGCTGCAAAGGGCGCTGATGTAGTGCTTACAATAGACGAAACAATACAGCATTATCTTGAAAAATATCTTGAAATGGCAGTAGAAGAAAGCGAACTGAAGGAAGGCGCAGCGGGAATAGTGATGAACCCCAAAACCGGTGAAATTCTTGCTATGTCAACAAAGCCTGACTTCGACGCAAACGAGCCGTATGATGTTTCGAGATTTGAAAAGTACAGTGTTGACTTTGAGTATGATTCGGAAATTCTCGGTCAGCGCATGACAAAAGAGCTTCAGGAAGAAGTCTTTGGCGTGAAAAAGAATAAAAAATCAAGCAGTACGGAAGAAGATGAAGAGCTTGATATTTCTCTCCTTACCGACGAGGACAAGGAAGAGCTTCTTGATGAGAGAACTGTCGCTATGAGAAATAAGATGTGGCGAAATAAAGCCATATCCGATGCATATGAGCCAGGTTCAACCTTTAAAATTATAACTGCAGCCGCAGCTTTGGAAGAGGGCGTTGTATCTTTTGACACCGGATTTGTATGTAACGGTTCAAAGAAGCTCGGTTCCTTTGATATTCATTGCCACGTTTCATCAGGCCACGGAGCACAAAGCTTTGTTGACGGAGTAAAACATTCATGTAACGTTGTTTTCATGGAAACGGGATTAAGACTCGGCGCAGTAAAGTTCAGAGATTATTTTGAAGCTTTTGGACTTACAAGAAAAACCGGTGTTGAGCTTGTTGGAGAATCAAAGGGTATTTTCTATAACAAGGAAAAGCTTAGTGATACCGATATTGCAACCAGCTCCTTCGGTCAGGGCTTCAACGTAACACCGATTCAGCTTATTACTGCGATTTCCGCAGTAATCAATGGCGGTAATCTCTTGAAGCCGCAGATAGTAAAAGAAATAAGAAACGATACGGGTGTAATAAAGAGTTATCAGACAGAGGTTGTAAATAAAGTAATCTCAGAAGAAACATCTGCAAAAATGCGCGATGTACTCGAGCAGGTTGTATCAGCTCCTGACGGTACGGGTAAAAACGCGTACATACCCGGATTCCGAATTGGCGGAAAGACGGGAACATCCCAGAAAGGTGACCGTTCTGATACAAAGCGTATAGCATCATTTGTAGGCTTTGCGCCGGCAGACGATCCGCAGATAGTGTGTCTTATAATGCTTGATGAGCCGCAGGTTGCCAACAAGTTTGGTGGTACTATTGCCGCACCTGTTGCAGGCGCAATTATTGAAGATACACTTGAATATCTTGGTGTTGAGCGTCATAGCGGCGACGCTGCTGTGGTTGAAAAGGCGCTTGTTCAGGATATACGTGACATGGAGCTTGAGGATGCCAAGGAAATGCTGATTAATTCAGGATTTAAGGTAAAGGTTTCAGGCAAGGGAACAAAGGTAACAGACCAGCTTCCGAAACCGGGACTTCAGCTTGCAAAAGACTCCATAGTTTTACTTTATACCGAAGAAGATCCGAAGATTAAAATGATAAAGGTTCCCGATGTTTCGGGAGAAACCATAGCAAACGCACGCAGACTCCTTTGGGATTATGGTCTTAATTTTGAGACCATAGGTGCAGGGCAAAGCTCTACCGGCGGTGCGTATGCAGTAAAGCAAAGTATAGAGCCCGGTACGGAGGTTGCTCCGGCTACGGTAATCGGAGTACAGTTCAGGCACGCAGCCAGCGATTAATGATAAAGGAGATGTGACAAATGTTAGCCAGCGTTTTGTTGAATAATGAATGGAATGTTGACACAGATGTAGAAATAAGCGGCATCGCATATGATTCCAGGCAGATTATGCCCGGCTATGCATTTGTTTGCATCAAAGGCTTTGAAACAGACGGTCATAACTATGTTGATAAAGCTATCGAAAATGGAGCATCTCTCATAGTTGCACAGGACAGAATAGAGTCATCTGTTCCTGTATGCTACGTTGCTGATGCAAGAAAAACTCTTGCTGATATGGCGTGTACATTCTATGAAAACCCATCTGAAAAGTTCAAGCTTGTGGGCGTTACCGGAACAAACGGTAAGACAACAGTAACCCATTTGATTAAAAGCATACTTGAGCAGGCAGGGAATGAAGTAGGAATAATCGGAACAAATCAGAACATCATAGGCGATAAGGTTTTGCTTACCAAAAGTACAACACCTACAACCCCCAATTCCCTCGAACTTCAAAAACTGTTTTCCGAAATGGTTCAAAGCGGAGCTGAATATGTTGTAATGGAAGTATCAAGCCACGCACTTGAGCTTAGCAGAGTTAGAGGCTGCAATTTTGATGTAGGCGTATTTACAAACCTGACTCGTGACCATCTTGATTTTCATAAAACCATGCGCAACTATATGTATGCAAAAGCTAAGCTGTTCGACCACAGTACATCAGGTGCAATTAATGTAGATGACGAATACGGAAAACAGATTAATGAGCTTCATCAGGGTAAGGATATTCTTACCTACGGAATTAACAGCGAATGTGATATTTGCGCAAAGGATATAAAGATTACACCAAGAGGTGTTAACTTCACCATAACATACGAAAATACAGACTATCCCATGTTTTTGTGCATACCCGGCACATTCAGCGTATATAACGCCATGAGTGCCATATGTGCATGTCTAAAGCTTGGTATAGATATGGAAACTATTACAAAAGGTCTCAGCGCAGCAGTAGGCGTGCTTGGCAGAGTAGAAGTTGTTCCCACAGATACGGAGTATATGGTAATAATAGACTATGCCCATACACCAGACGGACTTGAGAACATAATACGTGCCATGAAAAGCTTTGCAAAAGGCAGAGTTATAACACTGTTCGGCTGCGGCGGCGACCGTGATAATACAAAAAGAGCAGTAATGGGCGAGGTTTCGGGTAATTTGTCCGACTTCACTATTATAACCTCTGACAATCCAAGAACAGAGGAACCAAATGCTATAATTGATATGATAGTAGAGGGAATTAAAAATACTGACGGAGAATATGTTGTTATTCCCGACAGAAGAGAAGCAATCGGCTATGCCCTCGACAATGCCAAAGCAGATGATGTGATAATCCTTGCAGGAAAAGGTCAGGAAACATATCAGATTATAGGTAAGGAAAAATTTGATTTTGATGAAAGAGTGGTTGTATTCAACCATTTGAACAAGGATAAAGAAAGCGATAAGTAATTGTCGCTTTCTTGTTTCGTAATTATTGAAGAAAAGGAGTGTTGATTTTGCAGCCGTTTTATTTAAAAGATGTAGTATCGGCAACAGGTGGAAAGCTTATTTGCGGCAGCGGGAATACAGCTGTTGAGTCGGTATCAACCGACAGCCGAATTCTCGGCGAAGGCGCTCTGTTTATTCCTATTAAAGGTGAACGTTTTGACGGCCATGACTTTTTAGATAATGCAGATATGTATATAACGAGCAAATCAGACCTTGCAGTTGAGGGTAAAAGCGTTGTAAAGGTGTGTGATACTCTGGAAGCCTTTGGCAGCATGGCGAAGCTTTATAAGCAAAAGTACAATGTTCCTACTGTATCGGTAGTTGGAAGCGTTGGTAAAACAACAACAAGAGATTTTACAGCATCAGTTCTCGGCAGAAAATATAATACATTAAAAACCGATAAAAACTATAATAACAATATTGGCGTGCCAATTATGATTTTCAAGCTTGAAAAAGAGCATGAAGCGGCAGTTCTGGAGCTTGGTATGAGTGCTGCCGGGGAAATTCGTTATCTTGCAGACATTGTGTGTCCAGACACAGTTGTAATGACCAATATCGGAATGAGTCATATAGAAAATCTTGGCTCTCAGGACAATATTTTCAAGGCGAAAATGGAAGCTGTTGAGAAGCTTGGACCGTCAAATACGGTTGTTGCCAATGGTGATGATAAATATCTCGTAAACGTAGGAAATTATGGGGATTATAAAGTTCTTTTGTATGGTATAGAAAACAAGGATGCACAAGTTCGGGCATCAAAGATTGTTGATAAAGGACTTGAAGGAACTGAATTCGTTATTGAGTACGCAGAAAATCAATATCCCGTACATCTTGCTGTGCCGGGAGTACATAATGTATATAATGCCCTTGCTGCGTTTTCTGCAGGTGTTGTTCATGGCGTATCGCCAAGTGAAGCTGTAATCGGTCTTGAAACTGCACAGCTTACGGGAATGCGCATGGAGATAACAGAAAAGTATGGAATAAAAATAATAAATGACTGCTATAATGCAGCTCCAAGCTCAGTAAAGGCGGCACTTGAAGTTTTATCTACCCAGCAGGAGTCAAGACGTGTTGCAGTTCTTGGGGATATGCTTGAAATGGGCGGTTTTGCAAAGGACGCCCATAAAGAGATGGGAGTGCTTGCTGCTGAAAAAGCCGATGTTCTTGTATGTGTAGGAAACAGCGCGTCTTATATAGCAGCCGGTGCTGATGAAATGACTCATATTTATAAGTTCAAAACTACTGACGAGGCAGTAGAGGTTATAAACACCATTGTCATGCCCGGAGATACAGTGCTTCTCAAAGCATCAAGAGGGATGCATTTTGAAAAGCTTTTTACTAAAATAACGGAAGGATGAAATGTATAATGCTTACCGGATTATTTCCAATAATATGTGCTTTTGCCATAACGGCTGTTACAGGCCCGGTTTTCATACCTTGGCTCAGAAAGCTTAAATTCGGGCAGGAAATCAGAGAAGAAGGTCCTGCCTGGCACCAGAAAAAATCAGGAACACCCACAATGGGCGGACTGATGTTTATTCTGGGCATCGCAGCAGCGCTTCTTATAACAAGCGTAATAAGCTTTGCATCAGGCAATAAAGCTGACGGTATAAAAACCATATTATTGTTTGCAGTATCTGCAGGCTTTGGAGCTATCGGATTTGCAGATGATTTTATAAAGGTAGTAAAAAAGAGAAATCTCGGCTTCAAAGCTGCGCCTAAGTTTATTCTTCAGGTGTTGCTTACAGTTGTTTATATAGCAGTACTTTGGTTTATGGGTGATTTTAAGTGCGAAATACTCATACCATTTACTGATATAGTATTGAATATGCCTATCTGGCTGTACATAATCTTTGCATTGTTTGTAGTAACGGGAACGGTTAATGCTGTAAACCTTACAGACGGTCTTGACGGCCTTGCAACAAGTGTGACCATTCCGGTTGTGACTTTGTTTGCTGTTTGTGCTTATGCTGCAGGGGAGCTTGGTATTTTCTCCTTTGGACTTGCAGTTGCAGGAGGGTTGCTTGGATTTTTGATTTTCAACAAGTATCCCGCAAAGGTGTTCATGGGAGATACGGGTTCGTTGTTTCTTGGTGGCGCGGTAGTTGTAATGGCAATCGCCCTTAAAATGCATTTATACCTTGTGATTGCGGGATTTATATACTTTGCAGAAGCTCTTTCCGTAATTCTTCAGGTAGCATCTTTTAAACTGACGGGCAAAAGAATATTTAAAATGAGTCCTATCCATCACCACTTTGAAATGTGTGGTTGGAAGGAAGTAAAGATAGTTTCCATATTTACCGCAGTAACAGTTATACTGTGTCTTGCGGCATACTTTATTTGATTATTGATTAGAGGTGAGTATATTGGCTGCAAGAAAATCCGGAAAGAACAAAACTAATGACAAAAAAGATGTATTAAAGCAAAAGAGCATTGACTATACCTTTTTGTTTTTCATTATGCTTTTGCTCTCCATTGGTCTTGTAATGCTTCTTTCAGCATCTGCACCTGCCGGAGCGTCAAAGTATGATAACTCTTATCACTTCTTCAAAAAACAGATAGTATTCGTGATTATCGGTCTTGTGGGAATGGTTGTAGTTTCCAAGATTGATTACAGAATTTATAAAAAGTACGCAAAGCTGTATTTTGGCATATGCTTTATAATGCTTCTTCTTGTTGCTATACCGGGAGTGGGAGTAAAGCTTAACGGTTCAAGAAGATGGCTTCAGCTGCCCGGCTTCCAGATACAGCCGTCAGAGTTTATGAAGCTTGCCGTGTCAATACTGTTTGCAGAGATGATTTCATCATGCAAATATAATGTTAGTAAGCTCAAGGATTTTGGATACTTTGCAGTAATTCTCGGCGCAGTGGGACTTCTGATGCTTTTGGAGCCGCATCTTAGCGGAACAATAGTTATAGTAGGTATAGGAATATGGATTCTTATATCTGCCGGAACAAGAGTTGCTCCCTTTGCTGTGGGCGTGCCCATAGTAGGTGCAATAGGATTTTTGTTTATTTATTTATTCGATGCAAACCGCTTATCCAGAATACTTCGTTTTATAAGTCCGTTTGAGGATATGCAGCATACGGGATACCAGATAGCGCAGGCGCTTTATGCAATGGGTTCGGGCGGTATTTTCGGCAGAGGTCTTGGCCAGAGCGTTCAGAAGTACTCATATCTTCCTGAGCCTTACAATGATTTCATATTTTCAATAGCTTGCGAAGAACTTGGACTTTTAGGTGCAATTATTATTATCGCGGCATTTGCCCTTTTAATACTTCGTGGCTTCAGAATAGCGCTTAATGCTCCTGATACTTTCGGAACATTGCTTGCTACGGGTATAATGGCGCAAGTTGCGATCCAAACAACGCTCAACATTGCAGTTGCTACATCAAGCGTTCCAAATACAGGAGTATCATTGCCGTTTTTCAGTTACGGAGGAACAGCAATCATGGTACTTCTGGTTGAAATGGGAATACTTCTTAATATATCCCGCTCGTCAATAAACGAGCATACAAGGCTATGAAAGTGAGGCTGAATTTCGTATGAAGGTTATATTTGCCGGTGGCGGAACGGGGGGGCATATAAATCCTGCTTTATCAGTTGCAGGCTACGCTGCGTCCGTTGATGAGGATTTTGAAGCCTTGTTTATAGGAACAAGACGAGGTCTGGAAACAAAGCTTGTTCCAAAAGCAGGCTATGACATTGAATATATTGATATAGAGGGCTTTAACAGAAAAAATCTTCTTAAAAATTTCAAAGTCCTTAAAAAACTTCATGATTCACAGAAAAAATGCAGAAAGCTTATGGAGGATTTTAAGCCTGATTGTGTAGTATGTACCGGAGGTTATGTCAGCGGACCGGTAGCAATGGCAGCAGGTAAACTGAAAATTCCTGCGCTTATTCATGAACAGAATGTATATCCTGGGCTTACTGTGTCAGCAAGTGAAAAATACGTTGATTATGTGGCAGTAAGCTTTGAAGAAACAGTAAAGCATATGAATAATTCACCCAAGTGTGTTGTTACGGGAAATCCCGTACGAGGCGAGATTGTAACAGCCGACAGAGAATTGGCAAGATCGCAGCTTGGAATTACTGACCAAAAACCGTTTGTTTTGATTTTTGGTGGCAGTCTTGGTGCTGACAGAATAAACGAAGCGGTAGTAGATATGCTTCCAAAGCTTTCGCAAGAAAATAGATTCCGTATTCTTTTCGGAACCGGCGACAGAAACTACGAAAAGGTAATGGATATTATAAACGAGAGAAATATCAAATTATCAGAAGATGTTGAAATCGTACCTTATATAAACAATATGCATCTGGTAATGGCGGCAGCAGACCTTGTTGTGTGCCGTTCAGGAGCAATCACAGTAAGCGAGCTGGCTGTGCTCCTCAAACCATCAATTCTCATTCCCTCGCCTAATGTAGTAAGAAATCATCAGGAGCAAAACGCAAGGGAAATTGAATCTAAGGGTGGCGCAAAAGTTCTGGTTGAAGCAGAGCTTTCTGGAGATAGTCTGTATAATGCAATAATTACAACGGTAGATAATAAACAGCAGCTTAAGTCTATGAGTGAAAGTCTCAGAAGTTTCAAAACTGACGATGCATGCCAAAGAATATACGATTTAATGCTTAAAATGAGCAATAATAAAAAAAGCTCTTGCTAAATCATTGTGATTATGATAAAATATCCCTATGAAATTAACTGAAGAGAGGTAGATTGTTTTGAATAACAGAAGTCAGGTCAATGCCAATTTGACAGGTCTTGCATTCTTGGCGTTTGTTTTCGCCATAGTATTCATGGTAGGTCACACACGTGAAATAATGAATATTATTGCATCGTTTGTACAGTACGAACAGCATAGCTATTTTAACATATCTAACTTTGCATACTGTCTTGTGGGAATAATACATATGCTTATTTCTGTGGCAATTATGTACCCCCATAAAAATATGCTTGACAAAAAGGATATGCTTAAGGTTTTGTGTTATAGCCTGATGCTTGTTTACCTTGCAGCAAATATATGGGTTTTTGAATGGTTTGTAAAGAATCTTATTTCAGGCAAATGGAGCTTTGACGTTGCACAATTTCTCAAACAGGAAAACATGATGTTCAATCATATGCAGTGGGGTTCAAGAAATGCAGAAACTTTGCTGTATAATCATATTTCGGCAGTTGTTTGGCTTGGAATAGGATATTATTTTGACCGTGACCGAAAAATAACATGCAAACTTCTTGTAGTGCAGATGCTTGTTGCGTATGGTGTTCCTATGCTTGGATATTTTATTTATCGTGGAAAAATGATTCCTGATTGGTGGATTAAGAAAACAATTCCTCTTATTTGTTCAGATATAATTCTCACATTAGCTCTTATGTACGGAGCAAGAAGCAGAGCATCATGGGAAAAGTACGTTTGCCCGCTTATCAAAAAGCGTCGGAGACGTCACCACCATCATGACCAGTCGGCAGTACCGGCTGAGGAACAAATCAAAGGATAATAATGGAGAGTGTTTACACTATGGATTTTAAACAGCAGATAACAGAGAAATTAGCACAGCTTACAGAGCTTGAAATTGATAAGATAAATGCAGCAGTTGAAGTACCGCCCAATCCCGAAATGGGTGATTTGGCTTTTCCATGCTTCCCTCTTGCAAAGGTCATGAGAAAAGCACCTCCAATGATAGCAGCGGAAATTGCGGAAAAATTTCCAAAGCTTGATTTTGTTGAGAAGATTGAAGTGGCAGGCGGATATCTCAATTTCTTTTTCTCCCGAAGCGCGTATGCAAAGCAGCAGCTTGCAGAGGTGTTTCAGCAGGGTGAGAACTACGGTAAATCAAATGACGGAGCGGGCAAGACTGTTCTTGTTGAATTTTCTTCGCCCAATATTGCAAAGCCGTTCCATATAGGCCATTTGTTTTCTACTGCAGTAGGAAACAGCCTTGATAAAATATATTCATTTTTAGGCTATAATACTGTTAAGATTAATCATCTGGGAGATTGGGGAACGCAGTTTGGTAAGCTTATTAGTGCATATAAGCGATGGGGTAATCCTGAAGTGATTGAAAAAGATCCCATAAACGAGCTTTTAAAGCTGTATGTACATTTCCATGATGTAGCAAAAGAGCAACCCGAGCTTGAAGATGAAGCAAGAGAATATTTCAGACTTCTTGAAACGGGTGACGAAGAAACAACATCTCTTTGGAAATATTTCAGAGAAGTGAGCCTTGTGGAATTCAAAAGAGTTTATGACATGCTCAATATTTCTTTTGACTCTTATAACGGTGAGAGCTTTTACAGCGACAAGATGGATGAAGTTGTTGAAATTCTTAAAGAAAAGAATCTTCTCGTTGAAAGCGAAGGCGCAATGGTGGTTGACTTGTCAGAGCAGGATATGCCTCCTTGTATGATACTCAAATCAAACGGAACTACAATATACGCAACACGTGATATTGCAGCCGCTTTGTACAGACACAGAACATATGATTTCTACAAAAATATATATGTGGTAGGTCTGCCCCAAGCACTTCATTTCCGCCAGATATTCTCCGTTGTTGAGAAGATGTGCGGAGATTGGGCAAAATCATGTCAGCACGTAGGCTTCGGCCTTGTAAAGTTCCCTGATAAAAAGCTTTCAACACGTGACGGAGATGTAGTTTTCCTTGAGGATGTACTAAACGAATCAATCTCAAAAACTTTAGGTATTATGAAAAACAGTAGTCCCGACCTTGAAAATCCTGATGAGGTTGCAAAGAAGGTGGGAATAGGCGCAATTTTATATGCTTTCCTTAAGAACAACAGAGAAAAGGATATAGTATTCTCATGGGATACAATGCTTGACTTTGAGGGCGAAAGCGGACCGTATGTTCAGTATAGCTATGCAAGAGGTAAAAGCATACTTAGAAGATGCGAAACCGACTATTCAGATGCAGATTACAGCCTGCTTACAACTGATGAAGAATATGAGCTTATAAAGCATATCTCAAAATTCAATGAAGAGGTAGCATCTGCGGCTGATAAAAATGAGCCGTTTTATGTAAACCGATATGTAACAGCTGTAGCTAAGCTGTTTAATAAGTTCTATAATACCAATCCTATACTCAAAAGTGATGTTGATCCTGAGATCAGGAAGGCAAGACTTGCACTTGTAGAAGCAACTACCATAGTAATAAAGTCAGCCCTTGCATTGCTTGGTATAGAAACGGTAGAAAAGATGTAATGACTACTTAGAAATCCGCATTTCAAACTGCGGATTTCTGCTTTATAAAGAAAGGAGAAAGCTTTAATGAATGGTATCTTTGAAATGAATATAATGCTCCTGCTTAGAATAATTATTGCCTGCGTATGTGGTATAGCCATTGGCTATGAAAGAAAAAACCGCGCAAAAGAAGCAGGCATAAGAACTCATTGTATAGTTGCATGCGCGTCGGCGCTTATGATGATAATTTCCAAATACGGTTTCAACGACTTTCTGACCGCACAAACCCTTATAGGCGATGTTCGTCTTGATCCTTCAAGAATGGCTCAGGGAATAGTGACGGGAGTTGGTTTTCTCGGTTCAGGAATGATATATGTACAGCGAGGTTCAACAAAAGGTCTGACGACGGCGGCAGGAATATGGGCAACATCAGGCATAGGCATGGCGCTTGGAGCGGGTATGTATTTTATGGGCATAGCATGCACGATTATTATCCTTTTTGTACAGTTCATATTTCACTTTAAAAGCTCATTTTTTATTAATCACAAATCAAAAGCTCTTTCAGTAAACTGTGTTTCGGAAGAGAATTATGAGGAAAAAGTTATAAACGAACTTTCAGAAATGAACATATCGGTAACTGATGTGTCAGTTACCAAAAACGCTGACAATACATTTGATTATGTGTTTTATGTAGATATTCTGGAAAATCTCAACGAAGAAATGCTGCTTCGGAAATTTGACTATCCATGCTCTGTAAATGCAGTAGATTAAGTACATAACGGGTTGTTGGTTTTGTCTAACAATCCGTTTTTATTAAATAGAAACTTTTGATGTTTTTTTTGATAATGAGTATTGACAACTGAAATTTTGTGTGATATAATGTCATAGTAATTTTGATAGGGGTATAGCTCAGTTGGTAGAGCATCGGTCTCCAAAACCAGAGCCTCCATTCCCCTTGATAGCAAGAAATCCCACTATTTTAAAGGGTTTTGACAATTTTCACAATTTAATATAGGGGTATAGTTCAGCTGGTAGAGCGACAGTCTCCAAAACTGTAAGTCGTGGGTTCAAATCCTACTGCCCCTGCCATACAAAGTGGCTCAAACACTGCGTTTGAGCCACTTCTTATTTTTTAATCATAAAAAAATTTTGTGTTTCAAAATCAAATTTCAGAGCATCAATTTTGAATTTTAGTATTTTTAAATTATATTTTTATTGACGGCGCATGGTCTTGTGATTCAAATAATTATGCCTAAAATGAGCATCAATTTCGCATACGGTCGCATCCGTTTCGGAGCGTTCCGTCTGCTACATCATCATTTTAGCATCACTTGATTTCGTCAATTCTATCAATTTCGCCTGTAGAGAACAATTCTGCAAGAATATTTTTTAATTCTCGCAGAATATTTTCCTGAAAAATCAATTCCGTTTTTCTTTGTTTAAGGTGTATCATAATTTGATATGGGTATCTTTAAATGTCATAATATATCGTTAGATACATCAAAGGCACTCCGTCTGGAGTGCCTTTAATAGTTTTTTATTACTTTCTGTTGATGAAATCATAAACGGGTCCAAATGACTTTTTAACCACAATTTCAACATTTTTTCCGCGAACACCTACGATAATATCGTCTGCAAGCTTTGCAACGATAGAACGCTCAAGTTCTGCATATTCGTCTTTTTTCTCTTCAACTGCTGTTTTATAATTAAACAGCGACCATGAGTAGATATATCCTGTTTCAATTGCAATTGTCGGATCAATATAGCCAAAGCCCATATTATATCCATGATAGTCGTAAAACTCTCCATCAGCAGGTATAGGTGCAAGGTCAGGATCAAAAGCTGCAAGAAGCATCGTTTCCGCAACTGCTCTGATTTTACCCATAATACCTTTTGCTGCAGCATTTTTGCCTGATTTTGAAACAGAGATAAGTTCATCTCTTAAATCAATGCTCATATCGTCTGCCTTAAGCTCTACATGAAGCTCGTAATTATCGCCTTCATTTTCTGCCCAGAACTCTCCGCTGAAGTTTTCTACAAGTCCGGGAAGCATTCCGCAAAGTTCTTCTGCCAAAAGACGAATCCTTAATGCTTTTTTATCTTCAAGAGCGTTGTATGTAGTTACTTTTTCTACCTCGGCAAGAACTGCTTCGAGGCAGGTTAAATCTTTGTTTAATTTACAAATATTTGATTTCAATTAAAATCTCCTCCTAACTTAGTGAGATGACAAGAGTAAGTACATTTTTATCATCCGTGTATTCATATTCCATACTTTCCGTCATTTTCTTGACCATAAATATTCCAAGACCGCCGATTTCTCTTTCTTCTGCAGAAAGGGTTACATCAGGCTCAGAAGCCTCAAGAGGATTGTACGGAATACCATTGTCAGTAAACGAAATATGGAGTTTTCCGTTTTCTATGCTGTAGAAAATCGTAGCAAGGTTTGCCTTGCTGTAATTTACAATGTTCGTATAAATTTCATCAAACACTATATTGATTTTGCTTGCAATTTTCGGTACGATTTCAAGTTTTGCAGAAAGCAAATCTGCAAATGCCCCAACAGCTATATGAGAATTGCTATCCGGTACAATCGAAATACTTTCATCACCGATTATAGCATCAAAATTGAGTGCAAGCATTGTGATATCGTCAAACTGCGG
>JBGVIT010000045.1:0-14844 GCA_045128915.1 Clostridia bacterium | reverse complement strand
AACCTTAATAGAGTTTTCTTCGAAGTTGAAGTAAACGTCCTCGCCGCGCTTTTCAAGAGTACCGTTGATGAAGTTCATCTGAGGTGTACCGATAAAGCCTGCAACGAACATATTAACAGGGCTATCGTAAAGGTGCTGAGGTGTATCAACCTGCTGAATAAGACCGCTCTTCATAACTACGATACGGGTACCCATTGTCATAGCTTCTGTCTGGTCATGTGTTACGTAGATGAATGTAGTAGCAAGCTTCTTATGGAGCTTGTTGATTTCAGTTCTCATTGCAACACGAAGCTTAGCATCGAGGTTTGAAAGAGGTTCATCCATAAGGAATACTTTAGGATTACGAACGATAGCACGACCGAGAGCAACACGCTGTCTCTGACCACCTGACAAAGCCTTAGGCTTTCTGTCAAGAAGGTGGCTGATGTCGAGAATCTTAGCTGCTTCTTCAACACGCTTTTTGATTTCATCCTTCGGAGTCTTGCGGAGCTTAAGAGCGAAAGCCATGTTTTCGAAAACTGTCATATGAGGATAAAGAGCGTAGTTCTGGAAAACCATTGCTATATCTCTTTCCTTAGGAGCAACTTCGTTCATGAGCTTGCCGCCGATATAAAGTTCACCTTCGCTGATTTCTTCAAGACCTGCGATCATACGAAGTGTTGTTGACTTACCGCATCCTGAAGGACCAACAAGAATGATGAATTCCTTGTCTTCAATATCAAGATTGAAATCGCTTACAGCTGTAACGCCGCCTGCGTATCTTTTGTAAATACCTTTCAGTTGTAAATCTGCCATTTTTTAAATCCCCTCTCGTTTTAAAAAAACTATATTTATGCGCATATCCGCCCGGCAAGACGGAAAGCGTTGCGGTCTGCTTGTGACAAACCAAAAAATTAACAAATTAATTTCTGTATATATAATACCACAAGGGACATACTTTTGTGAAGTCAATTATTGCACAAAAAAAACACCTATGCTTTAGTCACATTTCCCATAGCGCAAAAAAGTGCTTAAAAACGGTTCGATTACTTGGTTATTTTGCATAAAATATCTTGTATTCAGGGGATGTTATAATAAGTTCAAAACACAACATTTGGACATATTGCATATTTTTTTCTGCCATTTTCGTAGAAATTCAACGTTTAAATCCAAGCGTAAAAAAGTCGCCTGATTTTATGATTTTTTTTGGGCATTTTTTACATCATACACATACACCGCCGTACGTTTCCGGCGGTGTATGTGTATTATTTATTTCTGTTATTTGAAGCTTCATACATCATTATAGCCGCTGCTACTGCGGCATTGAGTGATTCTGCTTTTCCGTAAATAGGTATTTTTACGGGCTGGCAAAGCTTTTGTATTTCGTCGCTTATGCCGTTTGCTTCATTGCCTACAACGATTATTATTCCGCCCAGATAGTCAGCTGTGCGATAGTCTTTGGTGTTGCCCGATAATATGCCGCCGTATGCCTTTGCGCCATTTTCAACAAATGCGCTGATTGTGTCCGAAGCTTTGTTTTCCATAACATCAATATGGAAAAAAGAGCCCATGCATGAACGGATTGTTTTGGGGTTATAAAGCTCCACGCAGCCGGGGGACAGAATAACTCCATCAAAGCCTGCACTGTCGGCAGTCCTGATTATTGTTCCGAGATTTCCGGGATCTGATATTCTGTCGCAATACACATATGCTCCGTCAGACTTCAGTTCATCGGCAGCAGACTGCTTTTTTATAACGGCGAATATTCCCTGAGTTGTTTTTGTATCGGATAGTTTTTCTGCAAGTGCTGACGAAATGCAGTAAACGGGGAAGTCTGTGTTTTCCTTATCCCACGCCATATCATCCCTTAAAATAACCGCCTCTATAATGCATGATGAATTAAGAGCGTCATTTACGGATTTTATTCCTTCGACTATATATCTACCGCTTTCATCTCTTCCTTTTTTGGATAAAAGACTGCGGAAATATTTAAACTTTTCATTGGAAGCAGACGTAATCTGTATCATAATAGCTCCTTATCAGTATTTCATCATTTCATCAACAAGAGAAACCAGCATTTTGCCGTATTCCACATCAGGACACCACTTGCCTCCAAGCTCTTCCACATACTTGACTGTACCTGCCCACGAAAGTGAGCGGACAGACTTGTATCTGCCGTGAGGCTCGCCGATAGGCTCTACTCCCACATATGCGCTCATGTGATTAAAATGTCCCCGAACTCCGTCTTCGGGAGTTTCAAAAAATTCATGGTCTTCGGTTTCGTCGCCCGTAGCGCCGTATTTTTTTATCCCTGCCCAATTATTCATTTCGGGAAGAACTCTACCGCCGTATTTACCGAATCCCGTTTCCTTTCCTGCCTGTGCATAAAGGACTTCGGGACGTATTCCCGTAAGCTCGCCGTACTTCCAATAATATGTCGCAACTTCTATAAATCTTTCATGAGCGCCTTTGGATTCTGCCCACTTTATTGCGCTTTCCACATCTACAAGTGCATCGCCGAGAAGGTCGGTTTTTCTTGCAGGCTCAGGCGCGTTTATGTCCTCGGAGGTTTTTGCTCTGTAAATAAGTGTTACGGCTTCTGCACGTGTTAAAAAATCCTTTGGGAAAATCTTGTTTTCACTGCCCATTGCAAGCTTGTAATTAAAAGCTGCTGCCATGTACGGAAGGTATTCGGGATAAATTGATGAATAGTCTTTGAAATTGTTTTTAAGTACGGAAACCTTCTGCTCTGCGCCTATGCCTACGGACCGAACAAGAGTTGAAATAAACATTTCTCTTGTTGCATTTTCGTCTGCTTCAAAATCCTCAGGTCGCATAAGATACCCGGAAACAAGCTCGATTTCTTCTTTTGCCCAATGCTTTTCGGGGATTTCAATCACGCGGAGATTTATGTAGTTTGCATCAAAGGTGCGCACAAGCAAAGCAGCACATTGAGCTTGAGTAAGATGCTCTGAAAGCATTAAATCACCGTTTTCATCGCCTTTTAAAATGTCATTTTCCAGACAGTATTCCACAGCATCAGCTGCCCAGGGATATTCTTCTTTATAATCAGCAATGACTGTTATTCCCAAAGCTGTGCATAATGAAAGAATAACAGCAATAATTCTTTTGTTCAAAATAATAACTCCTCAAAAAAGATTTCAGCCGAAAAATTCAGCCGCTATCTTGTATTATATAGAAAAATCAACTATTTGTCAAGCTTTGGGGATGATGACTGAGTGCGTGCATAAATCCCCCGATTTCAACGGTGCAAATATCTCCTGCAACGCCTTTGCCGTCAACTACAATTACGTTTGCTCTTACATTTGCTTCATTGTCCGGATAGTTAAGAACTTCGTATGTATATCTTACAGCAGGTCTGCCCTTATACTGTTCAAGGTCAAGTCCTGCTTCTGTCTGGAGCAGGTTGTAGTCCTCATAAATTTCGTCAAAAATTTCGGGTATAACAAGGCTTGCTGATTCAATAGGTGTTGTGTTGATTTCCCAACCAAATGAGCGTATAAGCTCTGCACCGGGACTTTTTTGGTAAAAGCTCATAAAGGCAAAAGCGATAATCAAAACCGACAAAACTGCTCCTGCATAGCATGCAATATTTTTCAGAAAAATCACTCCTTTGATTGAATTTTATTCAAAAATATGAAAATAATTACTCGTTTATTTTTAAAAATACAGCACAAAATATTTATGAATCAAATTAATGATTCCAAGTTATAAAATCTGTTGAAAGGCAGGAAAAATCAATGGATAAAACAGCTCTTGCCCTTGTGATTATCGGAGCAATCAACTGGGGACTTATAGGAATTTTCGGCTTCGATTTGGTAGGCGCGCTGTTTGGCGGTCAGATGTCAATTATCAGCAGAATTATTTTTGCTGTTGTAGGTCTTGCAGGTCTGTGGTCTGTTACTTTGTTGTTCAGAGATTGGACCGCACAGCATCATAAAGCCTGACAGTCTGCCTTTGAAAATGCTATCAAAGCGTGCTTTGATAGCATTTTTTTACTATATAAATGCCGAAAAACATAACTTTAGCGGTATAGTGAACAAATTTTGCAAAAACAGTTGATTTTTTTGGAAGTATATAGTATAATGTTTAATATTATTATTTCAGGAGGAAAATTAATATGAAAAAAATTATAGCTTTAGTATCAGCTCTCGCACTTAGCGTATGCGCATTGGCTGGCTGTGCAGGAGAAAAGGCTGCTGATAACAGTGCAGCAGACGGTAAGCACTTTGTAGTTGCAACAGATAAGGGATTCAGCCCCTTTGAATTCCAGGATGCAGACGGCAATATCGTAGGTATCGATATGGATATTCTTAAGGCAATTTCAGAGGATCAGGGCTTTACATATGAACTTCAGTACATCGGTTGGGATGCAGCTATTGCAGCATGTCAGGCAGGTCAGGCTGACGGTATGATAGCAGGTGCTTCTATCACAGACGAAAGAAAGGCTTCAGGCTGGATTTTCTCAGACGGCTATTATGATGCAACTCAGGGTATGGCAGTTGCAGCTAATTCTGACATTGACGCTCTTGAAGACCTTAACGGCAAGACAGTTGCAGTTAAGAACGGCACAATGAGCAACACATATGCAGAAAGCATTAAGGATAAGTACGGCTTCAAGGTTGTAACATTCTCAACATCACCTGATATGTATCAGGCAGTTATGGGCGGTCAGGTTCAGGCTTGCTTCGATGATACACCGATTCTTAAGTACAATATCAAGATTGGTGAGCTTGAAATGAAGTTTGTAGAAGGAACAGAAAATGATCCTGCTCAGTACGGAATGGCTATCTTTGATGCAAACAATCAGGAGCTTCTTGACCTTTTCAATGCAGGTCTTAAGAATATCAAGGAAAACGGAAAATACGACGAGATTATTAAGACATATCTCGGCTGATAAAATATATTAAATTATAGCGATAAGGCATTGGATATTCCGATGCCTTATACGAATGTATAGGAGATAACATGGGCCAGATTATAGACACCTACGGTTCGCTGTTGCTTATAGCAATGGGACAGACCTTATTACTTGCTCTGCTGGGACTTTTATTCGGCTGTGTGCTGGGTATAGTTTTCGGTCTTGCAAGCGTTGTTGACAATAAGGTAAGCAGATTTATTTCGGCAGTTTATGTAAACCTCATCAGAGGTGTGCCGATGATAGTACTTGCGTTTTTTGTTTTTTACGGCGTACCGTACGGACTTAAGAGTATATTCGGATTATCAACAACATTTACCGCACTTCAGGCAGGTACAATATGTCTTGCTCTTAATTGCGGCGCGTATATGTCGGAGATTATAAGAGCCGGTATTCAGGCGATTGATCCCGGACAAATGGAGGCTGCAAGAAGTCTTGGTCTTACTTATTGGAGATCAATGTTCAGAGTTGTGCTTCCTCAGGCTGTAAAAAATATGATTCCGAGTATAGTAAATCAGCTTATTATTACATTGAAAGATACATCTATCTTGTCAGTTATCGGATTCCCCGAACTTGTTAATAAAGCACAGAACGTCATAGCCATTACATTCAAATCTTTTCAGGTATGGGCTATTGTGGCAGTAATGTACCTTGTTGTTATTCTCACATTGCAGCAGGTTGCCAAAGCTTTGGAAAGGAGATTGAACCGTGGCCGCGAATAAAGAAAACGTAAAAATTCATGTTTCTAATCTTAATAAGAGGTTTGGAAAGCTTGAGGTTTTATCAAATATTTCTACCGATATATATGAAGGCGAGGTTGTAGTTGTAATCGGGCCTTCAGGTAGCGGGAAATCAACCTTTTTGAGATGTATCAACAGATTGGAAACCATAACCGGCGGCGAAATTGTCGTTGACGGCTATCATATTGATGATAAAAAAATCAATATTAATAAGGTTCGTGAGAATATCGGTATGGTGTTCCAGCATTTTAATCTGTTCCATAACCTTAATGTTCTCCAGAACCTGATGCTTGCCCCCGTTGACCTTAAGAAAGCAACTAAGGAAGAAGCGTATCAAGAAGCCATGAGATTGCTCAAAAAGGTAGGACTTGAGGACAAGGCAGAAAACTATCCATCACAGCTTTCAGGCGGACAGAAGCAGAGAGTTGCTATTGCAAGAGCTCTTGCAATGAAGCCTGATATTATGCTTTTTGATGAGCCTACATCAGCTCTTGATCCGGAAATGGTAGGCGAAGTTCTTGCAGTTATGAAAGAGCTTGCTCATGACGGAATGACTATGGTAGTGGTAACTCATGAAATGGGCTTTGCAAGAGAAGTGGCTGACAGAATTTTGTTCATGGATGATGGCTTGATTCTTGAAGAGGGAACACCTGAGGATATTTTTGAAAATCCCAAGAACCCCAGAATGATAGAATTTTTGGATAAGGTATTATAAATTAAATGGGCTGTTGCTTAACGCAACAACCCATTTTGTTTTAGTCATTAATTTCCGATTCCCATTTTATAATTTCGCCGGTGTCTGCTTTTATGTCCGCATCGTATTCGGTTGCGCCGTGTCTGAATTCAACCTCGTAGTGCCAGATTCCGTTATCATTATCAAGCTCGGTTTTATCAAAAATTGCATTTTCAGCTGAAATACCTGCTTTTTGAAGTGCAAGCTGACGTGCTTTTTCTTCGCCTATAAAGCCTGATTTATCAACATTTTTAGAATTATCTGGAGTAGTTACTGCTTGTGCAGCGTTAGTTTCGGGCGGCACTTCTGTGGGACGTGGTGTAATTTCCGGGACCTTAACAAGTGAGCAGCCTGACATAAATAACAAAGTAATAAAAGTAATCAATAGTTTCATAATATCATCTCCTTAATGTTATATATTTAGTATATACCCGTATATACTGTTTTTAAACATGGTACGTGTTGATAATGGTTTTATTCTTCTTTACAGCATAATCATAGGCGGATTTTCCTGCATTTTCCATGTGTGCAGAAAATATGTATGCCTTTAAAAGTGGTATTGTTTTAAAAGCATATCACAATAGAAATGAACCACAAAAAGCATAAATTCCGATATTATATGCCTTAAAATATAATTAAGGAAGGTGATAATATGGAAGAAAAAGATTTTGCATTACGTCTTGCTATGCTTCGTACAAAGAAAAATGTATCAGCTCGTGAGATGAGTTTAGCTATTGGTCAGAATCAAGGATATATTAATCATATAGAAACAGGTCAGGGTACACCGTCATTAGCCGGATTGTTTTATATTTGCGAATATCTTGGTATTACCCCTGCTGAATTTTTTGATATAGAAAATACCAATCCTGAAAGACTTGGCAAGATAAATAAGCATCTGAAAAAGCTTACGGATGAACAGCTTGAAATAGTAGAAAGCTTAGTAAAAAGCATGGCAGAGAAATAATTATTTAAATCATAGACGGGATATTTACAATTAAAAAAGTACGATTGAAACTCAATCGTACTTTTTTCTTCTTTTTAAAAATCTATTAATTACTGTTGTATATTCATTCAACCGTTTGTTCGATGCAATACACTTTTTTACATAGCTATATGATTTTTTAAGGCTTAGGGGTTTTGAAAAAAACATTTTCTGTCTTTAATCTTTCTTTAATGAATTAATTTCTTCTAGCAATTCTAAATTAAGAGTTTTCAGTTTTTCTATTTCTTCATTTAGTTTCTTGTTTTCTTCAATAAGTTGGTTATAGTTATAGGAATAACTATAAAAATATTTGGAGAATACTATTTTCTCAATTTCCTTATATGTATTAGATTGTGGGTTCAAATACCCATTATTTTGTTTATATTTAATCCGAGCAATGCTTACAGTTCTAATATCGTTGAGTTTTAGAACTGAATTATGTGTTAAAAATGAGCATTCGCTTTGTTTCAATAGGTAATAATTACTTTTAGTTTTAGGGTTATCCACAGGATGATATGCATCCGTATGTTCTTTTTTTGAAGGATTATATGAACAAATAGGGAGAACATACAGCAATTTTCCTGAAATACCTATAACAAGCCCCCTATGTTCATAAGACATTTCTGGCACATAGTTTTTGCCAAATTCAAACTGATATACATTACCCTTTTTTATTGTACGATTGAGCAAAGGTTTGTTTTTGTTTTGTGCCCAAAAAATATCCGATTCTGCACATCTTTGTACATCGTCAGGGTTCTTATTGCAAAGTGTCGCATTATTCAATGCAGTAATAGATTTGATGTATTTATCCATAGCTCTTCTCCTAAGTAAAAAGGTCATAGATATCTCTATGACCTTAACCAAGTTCTGCACTTGGGTGACCTTGTCGGTCTAACTTAACTGGTAAAACTGACCTTGTCGGTCTAAAAATAAGCGATATAATCACTTATAATAATATTATATGACGAAGTCATATTTTTGATGTAACACAGATTATACCACATTTATTGACGAGTGTCAAGTGTTTTGTAGAAATATGATGCTTTAAAACTCCAATATATCCTATTTCACTATTATTATAGCATATATTTTTTCGAAAATCAATAAGTTATACAAAAAACTACCAATCTTGATGGGTGTAAGTCCCTTATGTTTATCATGTCATCGGCGTTCTTTTCTTCTTCAAGCTGTTCTTTTACAAACCAATCTATAATTGCAATTCTCCTTCAGACGGCTTGATATATGGAGATATAGTATCAGGTGACCACAACATTATTTTATATTGATATCCGTTACAATCAGTATCTGTTGAAACAACTATTTCAGCAGAAGTATCGCCTTTTTTTACAGTTGTTAAACCAATGCCTACCATCATATTGCTATTTGCATCATAAATCATAACATATGCCAGGGCATCTTCCTTTGCCCATCCAAAATCAAGATTTGCAACTAATGCTCCATTTTTTAAACCAAAATCAGTTTTGGCTATATTAATTCTATCTCTAAACTCTACAATGTTGATTGATAACGGACGGTTGTCATTGCCTATTGAAATATCATTCCATTCCTGCTTTGTGCCATGATATAGTATATCTTTTAATTCATTGCACTTATAAAATGCACACATACCAATGGTTGTTACACTATCCGGAATTTCTATGCTTGTCAAACTACTGCACTGATAAAAAGTATAATTGTTGATAGTGGTTATACCATCGGGAATTTTTATGCCAGTTAAGCTTCTGCAATTGCGAAATGCACCCATACCGATAGAAGTAACGCTTTCAGGTATTTTGATATTTGTTACGTCATAACATTCACTAAATGCATAACTTCCGATAGAAGTTGCGGTTTCGGAAATTTTAATGGTTTTCGCTCTGTCACACTGATAAAATGCATAATCACCAATCGTAGTTACACTGTTCGGAATGTTGATTTCCGACAGATAATAACACTGATAGAATGCATAATTACCAATAGATATTACTCGGCATGGAATTTCTATACTTGTTAACGAACTACAATTATTAAAAGCGTGATTACCAATAGAAGTTACACTATCAGGGATATCTACGCTTGCTAAACAAGCGCAATCGCAAAATGTATGATTAGCAATGGTTGTTACACCTTGTGGGATTTTTACGCTTAATAAGTTTACACATTCATAAAAAGCGCTATTGCCGATGCTTGTTACACTATCAGAAATTGTTATACTTGCCAAGTTGCTACAACCTCTGAAGGCCTGAGTGCCAATGCTTGTCACTCCGTCTTCGATCGTTACAGAGATAATATTTTGTCGCACATCGTACCAAGGCATTGAATCTGATTGAAAATCATCCATTTTACCTGTGCCGGTGATTTCGAGGGTTCCATTGTCTTTCAGTTCCCACATAAGATTTGTGCCGCAGGTCCCACCTATTTGCCATACGGCATATAAAGTAATATTATCCTCGCCTACACTAATTGAATCTCCGGGTTGATATTCTGCGGTTGCCGCATCCTTGGCAGATGCCCAACCGGAAAATAAGCCGGCTTCTTTTTCCGGAACAGTATTAGGAATTAGTACATTTGATGAATTTGGCGAAGCTGATGAACCGAATGGGCCTCCGGTACCACCGTTAGCATCGTATTTAATGAGAATGTTTCCTTTCGGAACAAATATTTTTGTGCTGTTTTTAAGCTTATCGTTTAGTGCATCTATTGACACAGCATTCCAAGCTTCCTCTGTTCCCATGTAATACATTGCAGCCAGGTTGTTGCAATTATTAAAAGCATTACTGCCGATGCTTTTTACACTGTCGGGAATTTCTATTGTCGTTAGCTTTTTGCATTCACTAAATGATGCAAATTTAATTGTTGTTATACCAGGCGCAATTACGGCTTCTTTTAGTTCCTTAAGGTTATAAAATGCGTACTCGCCAATGGAGGTTATTCCTTGATTAATTGTTACAGATTCGATTGATGAACGATAACTATTCCAAGGAGCTGAATCTGAAGAAGAATAATCAGGTATGTCGCCGCTGCCGTTAATAACAAGCTCTCCGCTATCATAAAGTGACCAGGTTATATTTTCGTTACAAGTGCCTTCGTGTTTTGGCGTTTCACCGCTAACCGCAGTTGAAGCCAATACAGTAAAACTGCACAGCAGTGCTATGGTTATTGTGGATAATGATACAAATAGTTTTTTCATTTAATAGTCCTTCTTTCTATGTGATTAATGTATCATGTAAGGGTTTATGTATAAAACACTATTAAAGATTATATCATCACTTTCCACTATTTTCAATAGTTTATATAAATTTCAGCAGATTTTCATCTCTAAATATAATACAGCACAAAACAAGGGTTAAGAGCTGAGCATTCTCAGTCCTTAACCCTTGTTTTAAGAATTAATCAAGAACAAGTGATGGTGCTGTATAAATTCTTGCGGCGTATTCTGCATCTAAGGAATACAAGCCTTTTGAATCGTTTCCGAAAAGCTCCATTTTCTTTATCATGTCATCTGCGTTCTTTTCTTCCTCAAGCTGTTCTTTTACAAACCAATCAAGGAACTGCATTGTTCTGAAATCCTTCACGTCGTATGCAGCGCCGTATATGTCGTTTATAAGACTTGTTACATATTTTTCATGCTCAAGTCCTGCTTCAAGTGGCTCCATAAGAGTTTTAAGCTCCTTGTCGGGCTTATCTATTGCACTAAGCTCCACCTTTTCTCCGCACATCTGGAGATACTTTAAAAAGAGCATTGCGTGGTCGCGTTCTTCCTGAGCCTGAACCATGTACCAATTAGCAAATCCGTCAAGTCCTTGTGCCTCGTAAAATACAGAAAAATCAAGATAAAGATATGCTGAATACAGCTCTTTTGTTATTTGCTCGTTAAGTAGTTTTGATACTTTTGAATCCATATAAATCTTCCTTTCTCAAATTATTTTAGCCTTGGAAATTAAGGTTATTTTCATCTTTATATCCAAGCACCTTAGCGGGTACGCCGCCAACTATTGCATTTTCGGGAACGTCTTTTACAACTACCGCACCTGCAGCTGCCAGACTGCCGGAATGCATTGTTATACCCCCTAAAACCTTTGCCCCGCAGGTGACTGAAACATTGTCCTCCAGAACAGGATTAAACTGTTCCTTATAGCCGATTGTTACCTGCTGATATATTCTGCAGTTTTTGCCTATTTTCTTTGCAGTTATAATAGTGGAGAAACCATGTTGGATATATAATCCGCCGCCAATATCTTCGGTGTATATATATAAGGTTTCCAGCGGCTTCCACAATATTCGGGCAACAGCATAGTGGAAAAAGCATGAAAATGAGCGTGATGGATTTTTCAGCCGATGCTGAATAAGATTGCGAAATTCTTTCTTATATGTCATATACCAATTAATTGACTCAAACATATTAAAGTTTATTTGGTCAATTTGATTCCATCGCTCAATATCAGCTTTAATAAGATGCTTTTGTTTTGAACACACCGCACATAAATAAACGGGGAGTGTTCTTGGATAGTTTATAACAGCTAAAAGTCTTTTACCCATACTTGACATTTGTATTTCCTTCTTTCTGAACAAAATATAGCTTAAAACTCCTTAACAGTAGGTATTACCTAATGTGAAGGGTTTTGATTTCGTTGAGATTTGAGGAATCAGAAATATCTCTTCAAAAGACCTTCAAGACCTTTGCCGTGACGAGCTTCAACATAAAAGACGTTCTAATCTCTCCTGATCTGATATTTATTATACCACACTTCATCTACGCTTGTCAATATTTTATAGTACATAATACTTTATTTAGTCCACTAAAATGGTCCACTTCAAGCCACTTTATTATTACCTGTTTTTGACTAAATTCACCCTTCTGGAATCCTATTCTAAAAGGTAGTCCAAAACTATACATGATACTATAAACCTATATTTTCACGAATGTCGAGATTTATTTGAATGTTGCAAAAAACTTGACTTTATCATATTAGTGTGCTATAATGCTGTTAGTGAATATTTTTCAAAGCAGTTAAGAACGGAGCATTTAAAAAAGCAAGAGTAAAAAGAAAAAATGTGGCAGATGTATCAACAGATTGGCTCATTTGTAAAAGTCGCAAAGGAAATGCGACACAACCCCGATACCGTATCAAGATATGTGCGGGAATATGAAGCGGCTGTTAGTGCAGCGGGCTAGATTTTGAATGTCAAGGAGATTTGATTATGAAAAAGAAAATCGCAAACGGAGTTGAACTATTATTTTTAATAATTTCTTTCGTTATAATGTTAATTCCGTGTATCACTTTGGCGGTTACTTCGCCAAAAGGTCTTACATACGAAACTACTATGTCTGCTATGGATACTATAAGTAAATACCCAATTATAAAAATACCTATGCTAGTATTGTTTTTGTTGTGTGCTGTTATGTGTATTGTTTCTATTGTATCAAAGCAAAAACATAGAGATGGGCGTATTCACAGTATTTTAGCAATTATTCTTTTTTTATACGCTAACTACTGTGTAATAGCTTGTGGTGCGGGGTATGGTGAAATAATTTCAACAAAATTCCCGACAGCTATTTTTGAACTTTGTTTGTTTGCGGTGGTTGTTGTTAGTTTTGTGAAAAGGTCAACTTTGATTGCCGGATTGCCAGAGATAAAAGTTGCAGAAAACGCGCCATCAAATGCTGATGAACTAAAAAAATTCAAAGACTTACTTGATAGTGGTGCAATCACGCAAGAAGAATTTGACGAAAAGAAAAAACAATTACTTGGATTATAATCTTTAAGTATTACCGAGCGGGACATGTGTTCCGCTCATATTACAGAAAATGAGGTGAATAAACCTGGCTGGTGAAATAGTATTTCATGGCTTGCCAAAGTCATTTGGAGTAACCGCTTTGGCTAAAGTCGGTGTTTTTATTGATGATTTAAAGATAGCTGATGTCAAAAGAACAGAAACTATCACGATACCGTTTGAAAAAGCTTGCAAACTATCTATTAGATGCGGTGCGAATTGGTCTCGCCCACAAATTGAAATACCCGATAAAATGATTGTTGAGGTTCAATGTACATACAGCAGCTTATCAGGCAAGTTCAAATTGGAAATTATAAGCAAACACCCGCATTCATCTTGTTCGGGCGAAGACAGGGAGCGAGTAGAACAAGAACTGGAACGAGAAAAAGTTGCTTTGCAGGAAGAACTGTCTAAAAAAACGCGCGAACATCGTATGCGCTGTAATGTGTGTGGAAACATATTCTGTTATACGCAACAAGACATAGATGATAACGTAAATAACATTTTAGTTTCTGCTCTTTCTACGATAGGTTCAATGGCAGGGGCATTAGGCGGCAGCAGATACGATATGTACGAGCAAAACAAAAATGCTGATTCATATTCTGCAAAGGTCAAAGATTTTAGTCGCTGTCCGAAGTGCAATTCGACAAATCTTTCGGAACTGACTGATGAGGACTGTGTTCATGACAAAACAGAATCCCCAGAGAAAAACCATAGTGTTGCGAGCGAACTCAAAGAGTTCAAAGAACTGCTTGATATAGGCGCAATCACGCAAGAAGAATTTGACGAAAAGAAAAAACAATTACTTGGATTATAATCTTTAAGTATTACCGAGCGGGACACGTGTTCCGCTCATATTATAGAAAAATGAGGTGGGTTACAATGAAAAAAATTTTTGCACTGCTTTTAGCAACAGTTATGTGCGTTTCTCTTGTCGCTTGTGGCGATAGCGAAGGAACTTTGTATGCAATCGGCGATACAGTTTCTACGGATTGCGCTCAATTGACTTTAGAGTCTTTTGATTTTGCGGACACGTATAATTCCTACGGAATGGTCGATAGCAAAATTTTCGCAGTTCTCACTTTTTCAATGAAGAACACCGGAAAATCTGAATTAGGATATATAAAAACTGTTGAGGGAAACACTGACTCTTTAATGTACTCTGCAATTCCATGTATTGATTACAATGATGGGTATTTGTATTCCTACGATGACAAAGTAGGAACATTGGAGTTGTGCTCAACCGACTATCCTTTCAGCAATTTGCAACCTTTAAGCAGTGGTGAGAAGGTTGAGGTCGCAATTTTAGTTCCTCCCACTGTTGCTGAGGATGAAAACAATTCGCTACTTGTTAAAATGGCAGTGCCTACCACAAAAGGAACAGAAGTATTTACTTACAAAATTCGATAAAGTACACAACCTATAAAATTGTGGAGCGGGGCGCGTGTTCCGCTTCTTTTTCTTTTGCTGTATGTCTGTTTCATCAGGGTATGCCCTAACGCGATGAAAATTCTGTCGTGTTTTGCATGTCAATAAAAATAAAAGGTTCGGAATTTTGAACAGAACCAGTAAAAACGGACAATAGAAAAAAAGAGCCTCCTATGGTATAATGATAAAAAAGCCATAGGAGGTATTTTTATGCCAAGAAGTTATAGACATATACAAGAGTATGAAAAACAAATTGTCGAATTAAAGG
>JBGVIT010000044.1:0-137325 GCA_045128915.1 Clostridia bacterium | reverse complement strand
TTTAATTCGACAATTTGTTTTTCATACTCTTGTATATGTCTATAACTTCTTGGCATAAAAATACCTCCTATGGCTTTTTTATCATTATACCATAGGAGGCTCTTTTTTTCTATTGTCCGTTTTTACTGGTTCTGTTCAAATGCACTCTCTATTGTTTTAGCATCTTATTGAATGCCTTTTGAATTTCTATTACGACCACCGGCATTACTGCAAGAAGTGCCACAATCTGCCACTGTGCAGCGTTAAGCACAGCTGTACCAAACAAATCTGACATAAAGGAAACTACAACAATTTGCAGGACTGTACCGAGGACGAACGAAAAGACCAACAATTTGTTTGCAAAAAAACGTTTTCCCAGAATACTATCAGTTGTTCTGGTATTAAATGCATGAAGCAACTGAGATATACTCAGTACACAAAACGCCATTGTTCTGCCCACCACAACGCTCGAATAAATATTTGTTCCTATGCAAAAAGACAACAATGCCAAAGCACCTATAAACATTCCCTCAAAGACTATTGAAACACCTGAGGAAAAGTCAAAGAGTTTTTCTGATTTTGTTCCCTCTGTTAACAAATCCTTATCGATAGGATCAACACCAAGCGCTATTGCAGGCAGCGAGTCAGTTACAAGGTTAATCCACAAAAGCTGAAGCGCAACAAGGGGAACGGGCATACCTAATGCTATGGAAGCAAAGACGGTTATTATTTCTCCGATATTACTTGATAAGAGAAACCTTACTGACTTTTTAATATTCTCATGTATCTCTCTTCCAAGTCGTACGGCCTTGACAATAGTGGCGAAGTTATCATCCGTCAGCACAAGGTCAGATGATGCTTTTGCTACATCAGTTCCCGCAATTCCAAGACTGCATCCTATATCCGCTCTTTTAAGCGCAGGAGCATCGTTTACTCCGTCACCTGTCATTGCTACGGTTTTACCGCTATTTTGAAATGCTTTTACAATTCTCACCTTATGTTCCGGGGTTGTTCTTGCAAATACATTATATTTTTCTACCGCATCCTGAAGCTGTGCATCGTTCATTCTGTCAAGCTCTTTTCCCGTAATACATTGGGATTTGTCAGTCGCTATTCCAATTTTACTTGCAATGGCAAATGCGGTTTCTGCATGGTCACCGGTTATCATCACAGGACGTATGCCGCCGCTTTTACATAGTCGTACCGCTTCCGGAACTTCCTTTCTGGGCGGATCGCTCATTGCTATTAATCCGCAAAATATCAGACCGTTTTCCTCAATATTTTTCGGATTATTTTTATATGCAACTGCGATTACCCGAAGTGCCTCTGATGCAAAGCTTTTATTTTTGTTTAAAACCTCTGCGCGCTTTAGGTCTGTCAAAGTTTCAACGCCGCCTTTTTGCTGAATATGCGAACACATTCCAAGCACTATTTCAGGCGCTCCCTTTACTGCAAGCACTTTATCGGTTAAAACTCGCATATGCTTAGTCTCCGATGAAAACGGCTGCTCTTTTATCCGTTCATATGACAGCTTTATTTTCCGGTCACAACAAGCATTTAATAAAGCAAGCTCTGTGGGATTTTTTGTATTCTCACCGCAGCAGATTGCTCCGTATTTAACAGATAAGAACTCATCACCCCAAATCTGTTGAACCTTCATTTTGTTTTCTGTTAACGTTCCCGTTTTGTCGGTACATATAACATCTGCGCTTCCAAGAGTTTCTACAGCCGGAAGATTCCTTACTATTGCTCCGCTTTTTGCCATTTTCTGAACCCCTATTGACAGCATGACCGTTACAATAGCAGGCAGTCCCTCAGGAATTGCGGCTACTGCCAGACTTATAGATGTAACAAACATATCAAATGGCGGTATTTTTCTGCATACTCCAATTACAAAGACAAGGGCACAAATACATAAGGCGCAAAGTCCCAGAATTTTACCTACATGGGCAAGCTTCTGTTGTAAAGGTGTCTGTTTATCTTCATCAATATTCAACATTTCAGCAATTTTGCCAACCTCTGTATCCATTCCGGTAGCAACTACTATACCCTTTCCTTTACCTCCGGTTACAAAAGTGCCGGAATACGCCATATTGCATCTTTCTGCCATAGGCGAAAGCTCATTTACTATAACCTCAGTATTTTTTGTAACCGGAACACTTTCACCTGTTAACGCAGATTCATCAACTTCAAGCTCATAAGCTTCAAACAATCTTATATCTGCTGCAACCACATCCCCTGCTTCAAGTAGCAGCACATCACCCTTGCAGATTTCTTCAGAGGGTATTTCTGTCCTCTCTCCGTTTCTTATTACGCTTGCAACGGGAGCAGACATTTTTTTCAAAGCTTCAAGGCTCTTTTCTGCTTTATACTCCTGAATCATACCAAGAATACCGTTTAATACAACTATTGCCATAATTATAACAGGTTCCAGAACATCTCCGTCTTTATCCATTATGCTTGTAAAAAAAGATATGCACGCAGCAGCTATAAGAATCAATATAAGAAAATCATTGAATTGTTCAAAGAATAAAAATATCAGTCTCTTTTTGCTTTTCTCCTGCAGTCGATTATAACCTGCAGAAGCAAGCCTTTTTTTAGCTTCCTTGTGAGTCAAGCCTTTGTTTTTATCTGTTTTCAAAAGTTTTTCTATGCTTTCAACTGTATCCCAATAAGCCAACATCTGTCACCCCTCGCAGTTTTTAACTATAAAAATATATGATGACCGATGCTTGTTTATTCTACTGTTAAATCGCTAAAGCAAAAGAAATCTGCATAAAATGCAGATTTCTTTAAATTAAAAATCAAAAAGTGATACCTGATCTGTTTCCGGTAGGCCGTCAAGACAGCGATTCATTTCCAGAAGCTCCATAACGGTTTTTGTTATACCTGTTCTTACGCGCAGCTCTTCCCTTGTTTTGAATTCACCGTTTTCTCTTTCTTCCATAATACTTCTGGCTGCGTTTTCACCCATACCGGGCAGAGCATTAAGCGGCGGAAGAATTCCATCGGGCGTCTGTAAGAAGTTTGTGGCATGAGACTTGTAAAGGTCAACCTTAACAAAGTTTATTCCTCTTGCGTACATCTCTATACAGATTTCCAAAATAGGAATGAGGTTTTCTTCTTTCGGAGATATGGTATTATTCTTTTTCTTTTCCAAAAGGTCGTCCATTGCCTGCCTTGCAACCTGCATACCGTTTGCCATGATTGATGCATCAAAATCATCTGCACGAACAGAGAAATATGCTATGTAAAATGCTTCGGGATGATGTACCTTACAATATGCTATTCGAAACGCCATGGTAACGTATGCAACTGCATGGGCTTTAGGAAACATGTATTTGATAGTTTTACAAGATTTCAAATACCAATCCGGTACTCCTGCAGCTTTCATTGCTGCCTCGTCGTCAGGCGTTAATCCCTTGCCTTTTCTTACAGCCTCCATTATTTTGAAAGAATGGCCGGGATCTACTCCCTGATTTATAAGATAGAGCATTATATCGTCACGACAACATATGGCGTTACTAAGGGTTGTTGTTCCCGATTGAATAAGGTCCTGAGCATTGTTCAGCCAAACGTCAGTTCCGTGAGAAAGCCCTGATATTCTTACAAGTTCCGAAAAGGTTGTTGGCTTGGTATCAACCAGCATCTGCCGAACAAACTTTGTTCCAAACTCCGGAACTCCGTAAGTGCCTACGGTTGAGCCTATATCGGAATTAATCTTAAGAGCGTCGGTGCTTGTAAAGAGACTCATGGTTTCAGGATCGTCAAGACGGATTTTTTGCGGATCAATACCCGTCAGGTCTGTGAGCATTTTAATTACCGTCGGATCATCGTGACCAAGCTCGTCGAGCTTTAATAGGTTCTGGTCGATTGAGTGATAATCAAAATGGGTTGTTATAATATCGGAATTAACATCGTCTGCCGGATGCTGAATAGGACAGAATTCGTGTATGTCATTTTTAAACGGCACAACTATTATACCGCCGGGATGCTGTCCTGACGTTCTCTTTACTCCAACACAGCCTGCAGCAAGTCTTTTCATTTCAGCATTCCTGATAGGTATTCCTTTTTCCTCCGAATACTTTCTTACATATCCGTAGGCAGTTTTCTCAGCTACAGTTCCTATTGTTCCTGCCCTGAACACATGGCCTTCACCAAAGAAGGTTTCCGTATATTTGTGGATAGTAGGCTGATAATCACCTGAGAAGTTAAGGTCGATATCAGGCTCCTTATCGCCCTTAAAACCGAGAAATGTTTCAAAAGGTATATTGTGACCGTCTTTCAAATATTCCGCTCCGCACTTGGGACACTTTTTATCCGGAAGGTCACAGCCTGATATGTCGGTTCCGTGAACAAATTCGGAATTTTTACATTCGGGGCATATATAATGCGGCGGTAAGGAGTTTACCTCTGTTATATCCGACAAAAATGCTACAAACGACGAACCAACAGAGCCTCTTGAGCCTACAAGATATCCGTCCGAAAGTGATTTTCTAACAAGCTCCTGAGCTATTTTGTACATAACGGAAAAACCGTAGGTTGTAATTGAATAAAGCTCCTTATCCAATCTTTCCTGAACCACTTCGGGAAGCGGATCGCCATATATTGCTTTGGCTTTTCTGTGGGAATCGTTTACTATATCATCCTCAGCACCATCAATTTCAGGCGGACATTTCTCCTTTGGGATAGGACGTACATTTTCTATCATATCTGCAATGAGATTTGTGTTAGTTACTACAACCTCATATGCTTTTTCTTTACCAAGATATGAAAATTCTTCAAGCATTTCTTCAGTAGTCCTGAAGTATAAAGGCGCCTGCTTGTCCGCATCCTTAAAGCCTTTATAATGCATAAGGATTTTTCGGTAGTTTGCACCCTCAGGATCAATGAAATGAACATCGCAGGTTGCAGCCACAGGCTTACCAAGCTTTTCTCCAAGCTCTACTATGCGTCTGTTGAGATTCATTAAATCCTCATCCGTCTTAACATCAGGATGCTCGTCTGACTCTTTCATATATGCATTGTTGCCTATGGGCTGAATTTCCAGATAATCATAGAAGGATGCAATGTTCATGAGAGTTTCCTCGTCACTGCCGCCAACTAGAGCCGAAAACAGTTCTCCTGCTTCGCAGGCTGAACCGATTATAAGACCATCTCTCTTTTCTTCAAGCAGACTTCTTGGAATTCTTGGTGTTCGGAAGAAATATTTAAGATGTGAAGCTGACACCATTTCATATATATTTCTTATTCCCTGCTGATTTTTGGCAAGGAGTATTATATGATGCGCTCTGTTTTTCTTAGCAGCATCTCTTATATCATACACGTCATTTAGTGTAGAATAATCATTTATTCCCTTTTCCGAAAGCTCATCGAGCATTTTCAGAAACACATCAGCAGTAGCCGCAGCGTCATCAACTGCTCTGTGATGATTTTTAAGCACCACATTATAAAACTTTGAAAGAGTATCAAGCTTATGATTTGCAAGTTCGGGATGCAGGCATCTTGCAAGGATAAGAGTATCCATGTGTGCAAAGCTGTATTCGTATCCAAACTTTTTACAAGCCACTTTGATAAATCCCGTGTCAAACTTCGCGTTTTGTGCCACAAGCATGCAGCCGGAGCAAAATTCTAAAAACTCCGGAAGAACTTCTTCAATTATAGGTGCATTGCTTACAGTTTCATCCGAAATTCCCGTAAGGTCTGTTATATGTTCGGGTATGTGCATCTTGGGATTTACAAACGTGGAAAAGTGGTCTATTATCTTTCCTGATTGTACTTTTACTGCACCGATTTCTGTTATACCATCTGTCTTGTTATTTAGTCCCGTCGTTTCAATATCGAAAACTACAAATGTACTGTCAAATCCAACATTATCACAGTCTGTTATTATCTTTGCGCTGTCATCTACAAGATACCCCTCAACGCCATAAATAACCTTGATTTTTTCGTTATTCCCTGAATGTTTCATTCCGTCAGGGTATGACTGAACAACACCATGGTCAGTTATTGCTACCGCCTTATGTCCCCAACTGATTGCACGCTTTATAAGGTCACCTGCAGACGTTACAGCATCCATAGCTGACATTTGAGTATGCATATGCAGCTCTACTCTCTTTTCAGGACTTTCGTCCTTACGCACAGGTCTGAAATCTTCAGTAGGCGCTACTGCATTGGCAGAAATCACAACCTCATGGGCATAGTCATTATACTGCGCCCTGCCCCGCACTATTACAAATGAATCCTTTTTAATTCCGCTTTTGACTCTTTTGAATTCCTCGTCATCATCTGTTTTGTCAACAAAAAGCTGTACAGAAATAGAATCCTGATAGTCTGTAATATCAAAGGTCACTATGTGAAACTGCTTTTCTGTTTTTCTGCTTGTTATATCACGGATTTCTACATTGAACACGTGTCCCCTGACTACTACCAGACCGGAGTTTTCATTTATTGCGGATATTGGAGTAAGTTCGCCTCTTATACCTCTGCCGTATATAACCTCATTTGCAACGACATGCCCTTGCGGCTGTACATCTTGGTTGTTTACAGCAGCAGACGACTCAGGTGCGTTATCAGGAAACGCGTTTTCTTCAGGCATATACACAAAATCATTTGCAGTCTGAAATTCCTTTTCATGCTGAACATAGTCTATATTTACTGCTTCAAGGTGGTATATTCTTTTAAGCTCGCTTTTTATAAGTGCTTCACGTTCTTTGGAAAGCATTTCAGGAAACGTAAGCCATACTCGTCTGCGATGCTTTGAAACGCTCATTTTTTCTACTTGAAGCTCTTTGATTTCAGGATTTGTTATCAAATCAAAAATCACACTAAGCTTTGGTTTCATTTAAAAAATCCTTTCTTAACTTATAAAAGAGGAAATGTTTAAAAATATCGGTAATTGGACAAAACGAAGTATTGTACAACAAAAACCGCATTTTACCCTGCCCGAAAGTGTACTATGGCACATCGAACGGCGTGTTACGTTAAAATTTTAATAGCAAAAAATCAATAGAAATCCGCAATAGTGCGGATTTCAACTAATATCTTGCTATTAAACTGTATATACATTTTTAAACATTCACATATTATTCATCAAATAATGCCTTGGCAAATGACTTTGCATCAAATACCTGCAAATCATCTACCTGCTCGCCCACTCCGATAAATTTGACGGGAATTTGCTGTTGTTTGGAAATTGCAACCACTATTCCGCCTTTAGCGGTGCCGTCAAGCTTTGTTAAAATTATACCGCTGATTTTTGCTACTTCGCCAAAAAGCTGCGCCTGACTTACGGCATTCTGCCCTGTTGTGGCATCAAGTACGAGAAGTATTTCTTTATCACAACCGGGAAGTTCTCTATCTATAATGCGACTTATTTTTTCAAGCTCTGCCATAAGATTTTTCTTGTTGTGAAGTCTGCCGGCTGTATCGCATATGAGCAAATCCGTTCCTCTCGCTTTTGCTGCATTGCAGGCATCAAATACAACTGCGGCAGGATCGCTGTTTTCTTTATGCTTGATAATGTCACAGCCTGACCTTTCTGCCCATACATCAAGCTGGTCTATTGCAGCGGCGCGGAATGTATCTGCTGCTGCAAGCAACACTTTCTTGCCCTGAGATTTATAATAGGTTGCAAGCTTTCCTATGCTTGTGGTTTTGCCTACTCCGTTTACACCTATTACAAGTACAACAGACGGTTTTGTGTTAATATGCATAGATGTATCTACATCTGTAAGGATTTCTGAAATTACATTCTTAAGCTCCTCTTTTACAAGCTCTGCATCCTCTATTCTTGCACTTCTTACACGATCCTCAAGCTCGCTTATAATAAAGCTTGATGTCTCTACGCCCAAGTCAGCCATTATAAGCGCTTCTTCAAGGCTTTCAAACAATTCTTCATCAACCTTGACAAATGTTTTAAATACATTATTTACCTGCTGAGAAAGTGCGTCTCTTGTTTTGCCAAGACCGCTTTTCAACTTATCAAAAAAACCCATAAGTTCTCCTTAATTCACCATAGTATCGTCAACATCATCCATATGCAATGAAAGAAGCTTTGATACACCTTTTTCCTGCATGGTAACACCATACATAATATTTGCCGCTTCCATAGTACCACGTCTGTGCGTAATTACTATAAACTGCGACTGGTCAAGATAGTTCTTGAGATATGTAGCAAATCTTGCAACATTAACATCGTCAAGAGCTGCGTCTATCTCGTCAAGTATGCAAAATGGCGCCGGCTTTACTCTTAAGATTGCAAAAAGCAACGCTATGGCAATAAATGACTTTTCACCACCTGAGTAAAGGTTAATATTTTGCAAGCCTTTGCCCGGGAGCTGAACTTCTATTTCGATACCGCTCTCCAGAACGTTTTCAGGATCACGAAGATAAAGTCTTCCCTTTCCGCCGCCAAACAACTCACGGAATACATAACCAAAGCTTTCATTGATTGCAGAGAATTGGTCTGTGAAATGTTCTTTCATAAGTTCTTCCATTGACTCAATTATCTTTTCCAAATTCTTCTTTGATTCGTCAAGGTCTGTTTTTTGCTTAGACAAGAATTCATATCTCTCGGAAACGGACTTATATTCTTCAATAGAGTCCATATTTACATTGCCCAGAGATTTAATGCTTGATTTTAGCTCAGCAAGACGCTTGGAGTCCTCTTTCTCGTTTTCGGGCTGTATAAATCTTTCTTCTGCATCGGAAATTGTAAGCTCGTAATCCTCCCATAGACGATTGACTATATTCTCTCGTTCCATAGAAAGCTTATCCTGCTTTGATTCTATTCTCGAAAGCTCCTGCTGAAGCGCAATAAGTCTGTCTGTCAACTCTTTATTTGAACCTTGTATCAGCTTAAGCTCCTCTATAACTCTTTCCTTATCCTTAGAAAGCTGTTCTATATATTCCTTTATCTTTTCGCCCTCAGCTTCAAGTTCCTTTGCAGACTGAAGCTTCTGCTCAATAGATGCCTTAAGCGCTTCGTTTGTTACGATTATGTTTTCTATATCGGACTGCTTTTTATCAGCTTCAAGTGTTTCCCTTTCTGCGTCCTCTGTAAGCTGCTGCTTATTTCTTACAAGCTCGTCTATATCACGTCTTACATTGGTAAGTGCAAGAGTAAGCTCTACATTGCCATTCGCAGCATCATCACGAAGCTTTAAAAGCTCTGCTTTTTTCTCTTCAAGCTCTGAAATTTTGGCTGTTTCCTCTTTTTCGCTATTTTCAAGACCTCTTATGTTTGAAAGCGCAACTGCTATTTCCTCGCCTGACTGAGCTATCTTAGCTTCAAGGTCTGCAAGCTCTTCATCAAATCCGAACTCTGCATTACTGCGGTCGTCAATAGTTTCGCCAAGATGTCGCAATGCTTCGTCAGTTTTGATAATATCGTTTTCATACTCTCTCTTCATCTGGAGATATGATTCAAGACGTTCTGACATTGACTCAACCTGAGCTGTTTCCTCGTTGATTTTTTCAATGCGAAGCTTCATTGTACGTTCAAGCTCAGCTATTTCGCTGCGGAGAGTTTTAATCTCTGCAGCACGTGACAAAAAGCCTCCCGTTTTACCGGTGCTACCGCCGGACATTGAGCCGCCTGCATTAAGAGTGTCACCGAGGATGGTCACTATTCTGAACTTGTAGCCGAATTTTTTTGCCATAGCAATACCGTTGTCAAGCTCATCAACCACAACAACTCTGCCAAGCAATGATTTCATAATCTCATCATATTTGGGATTGTATTTTATAAGGTCTGAGCCAACACCCATAAAGCCCTTGCATGACCGGATTTCGTTTATATTGTCAAGAGCTCTGCCTTTAACAGACGATATAGGCAAAAACGTTGCACGTCCTGAATTAGTTCTGCGCAAAAATTCGATACCTGCTTTTGCATCATCCTCTGTTTCTGTTATAATATTCTGAGATGATGCGCCAAGAGCAGTTTCAATGGCAACAGCGTACTTTTTATCCGTTTCAACCAAACCTGCAACTGTTCCGTAAAGGGCATATTTTTTCATCTCATCAGACTTTAAAATAGTCTTTACGCTCTTTGCATAGCCTTCGTATTCGTTTTCCATATCTTCTAAAATACGTTTTTTAGATGACAAGGACCTGTATTCTATCTGGGCATTATTCTGCTGCTCTGTAAGCTCCCTTACACTCTCTCTTTTTTCAAACAAACCGTTATTCTGTTTGCTAATAAGCTCGCCTAATCTTGCATCCTTTTCAACAAGTGCATTTCTTTGCTCTTTAAGCTGACTTACTTCGCTTTTGGTGTTCTCCATATTCTTGCGGAAGCTTTCTTTTTCGTTATTCAAAACCTCACGTCTTGAAAGATAGCTTTCTCTCAAAGCTTCTATACCGCTTACAGTAGCACGTCCTGATGAAATATCACTCAAAAGCTGTGCATTTCGTGCATGGCTTTCGGATATACTGTTTTCAACCTCTGCAATATGCTCTGTGATTTTCTTTTCTCCGCCCTGAGCTTCTGAAAGCTGCTCACCAAGCTTTATTAGCTCATCTTTTTTTGCTTCAATGGAAGCTTCTACTTCAACGATTTTTTCTTTACATTCGTTGCTCTTTTCGTTGTGACGTGTTATCTCAAGGTTTAATCGTTCAGTCATTGCAAGATTGTTTGTTATGGTGTTTTCAGAGATGGATACCTCGTTTTTACACTCCATAACCGCTGACTGATTCTGTACAAGCTTTTCGTTGTTTTCGTTCTGTTCCTCCTCAAGCTTTCCACTTCGTTCATAACATGAAGAAATCTTGGATTCGGTTTCGCTTTCCTTTTCTCTTATTTGATCAATCTCACCTTTTACAAGGTCTGCGTTTTTATCTACCTCTTCGGTTGATGCTTCGTTGCGCTTAAATAAAAGCATTGATAAATTAATATCCAACGCCTTGAATTCGTCATAGAGAAGAAGATATTTTCTTGCTTTTTCCGATTGATTCTTCAAAGGACCAAGCTGACCTTCCAGCTCGGTTGTAATATCGCCTATTCTTACAAGGTTGTCTTCCACCTGTGCAAGCTTTCTCATGGACTCTTCTTTTTTGTACTTATATTTTGAAACGCCGGCAGCTTCTTCAAAAAAGCTACGTCTGTCCTCAGCTCTTGTTGACAAAATCTGGGATACGTTTCCCTGACCGATAATAGAGTATCCGTCACGTCCGAGACCTGTATCCATAAAAAGCTCATGGATGTCTTTTAAACGGCAGTTGACGCGGTTAATCTGGTACGCAGTTTCGCCTGAACGGAAAACACGACGTGTTACTATTACCTCGTTATAATCTACGTTAAAAACCCGATCAGAATTATCAAGCACAAGGCTTACTTCTGCATAGTTTAAGGGTTTTCTTTTCTGAGTGCCGGCAAAAATAACATCCTGCATATTTGAGCCGCGAAGTGATTTTGCACTCATTTCGCCCATTACCCATCTTATTGCATCAGAAATGTTACTTTTTCCGCTGCCGTTAGGTCCTACAACGGCGGTTACACCGCTGCCGAATTCAAGAACCGTCTTATCTGCAAAGGATTTAAAACCCTGCAGCTCCAATCTTTTTAAAAACAATGGTTTTTCACCTCAATAATCTAAGCTCTCCTTCAGGAATATTATCTTCAGGATAAAGCTTTAATTTCTTTTTGTATTTTTTATAAATTTCTTCTGCGTTACAACGCTTGTGTCCGATTATTTTGGACACATCGCTTTTATTACATGAAATACATACAGTTTCATCATTTATGCCTTCAACCACATCAACAAGCTTCCGCAAAAAAACTCGGTTTTGTGCAAGCTCGCCTATTGCCTCATGAAACGGCCCCCCCACAACTGCGGCTCCGGGACAAATTTCATCAGTAGTCTGAAGCCCCATTCTGATAATACGTATTCCTGCATTATCAAAAATCTGTCTGACATCAGCCAGAACATCTATGGTTGTATCAAGCTCCCAAGGTATATAGTCACCGTCTGACATCATTTTATGAAGTGCCGTAGAGCGAATTACCAACGTTGGATAAACACGAACTGTATCAGGCTTCAGACTTGCAATAGCCTTTGCTGTATCTACTGATTTTTGCGGTGTATCGCAAGGAAGCCCCGTCATCATTTGAAGCCCAAGCTCAAAGCCATATTTTTTAATAAGCTCTGCTGATTTTATAACACAGTCCCTGTCATGACCTCTGCCGCTTGCTCTTAGCACCTCATCATCCAATGACTGAACGCCAAGCTCTATTGCGGTAACACCAAACTCCTTAAGCTCATCAAGAATTTCCGAATCTATATAGTCAGGTCTTGTTGAAAGTCTTATTCCGTCTGCTACACCTTTGTCGATATATTCTTTAGCGGTTTTTAGCAGTGCATGTCTTAAGCTATGGTCTATTCCCGTAAAGCTTCCACCGAAAAACGCAATTTCAGTATAGCCTTTTGGGTTTATATTTTTGATATAATCATCTATAATCTCACGCGTTTTTTCTTCTGTGATGGAGCCGTCCGTTCCGGTTATAGATTTCTGACTGCAAAACACACAGTCATGAGGGCATCCAAGATGTGGAACAAACACCGGTATGTTATAATGCTTCATTTGGTAAGCCTGCCTACTGCAGCATGAGCCGCCTTTTGTTCAGCTTCTTTTTTGCTGAAGCCCTTACCTCTGCCAAGCTCTTTACCCCCAACTGTTACTGAAACGGTGAACTGCTTCATGTGGTCCTGACCTTGCTCGTCCACAACGCTGTAAACAATTCTTGACATGCCGGAGCTTTGTACGATTTCCTGAAGCCTTGTTTTGTAGTCGCCAAAATATTCATCGCTTCTGAGATGAACAATCTTATCGCCCATTATATTCAGAACCCATTTGCGAACTGTTTCCATATCGCTGTCGAGATATATGGCTGCAATCAATGCTTCGAAAGCGTCGGACACGACAGATGCTCTGTTTCTGCCACCGGTTCTTTCCTCGCCCTTTCCAAGATATATGAGATTGCCAAGCTCTATTGTACGGGCAATCTCCTCAAGTGATTGTTCACATACAAGGCTTGCCCTCATCTTTGAAAGACCGCCTTCGTCTGAATTTTCGTATTTTTTGTAAAGCACCTCGGTTATAATAATTCCAAGCACGGAATCACCTAAAAACTCAAGGCGTTCATTATCACGACAACCATTTTCATTAGCATAAGAGCTATGAGTCAAAGCACGTCTGAGAAGCTTGGAATCTTTAAAGCTGTATCCGATTTGCTTGTAAACCGAATCAAAATTTTCCATAATTCAACCTCCTGCTTCTCTGGCTTTGAATTTTCTCATATTAATAAGAACATTCAAAAACAGAGAATCCTATATGTGAGGCGGCTTGTCCGCCTCACATATTGTATGTTACATATTTTCTTTTATGTAGTCAAGAACATCGCTGACCACAACCATATTTTCCACATCTTCGTCCGGAATATCTATGTCAAACTCGTTTTCAACACCCATAACAAGCTCTACAACGTCCAGAGAATCAGCGCCCAGATCATCTGCAAATGACGTGTCCGGTGTGACTGATGCTTCGTCCACGCCAAGCTGTTCGGAAATAACTTTTACCAATCGTTCAAAATCATTCATATGCGTACCTCCTTAAGCTTAAACAATACCTATTATATTCTATCATATTCACATGGAAACGTCAATGTTTTTTATCATATTTTCTATATAGCTGTCAGCATCAGTCAAAACCCATTGCACCGCCTGATTTATAGCAGCTTCGAAGCTGTTTTCATCCGATGAACCATGAGCCTTTATAACCGGTTTTTTTATCCCAAGCAAGACGGCACCGCCATAAGCTTTATAATCGAACTGAGAGGTCAGTTTTTTTATTTTGTTTTTAAGTAATAATGCCACAAGCTTATTTTTTAACAATATTTCTTTTAGCTGTTGTGTTATAAGTTTCGCAGAACCCTCCACAGCCTTAAGCGCAATATTTCCGGAAAAGCCGTCACATATTATTACGTCAGCATTTCCAAGATTTATATCACGACCTTCTACATTTCCTACAAAATTAAGGTCTGACTCACAAAGCATCGGATACACTTCCTGAACCAAAGCATCCCCCTTGCCCGCCTCTGTGCCGTTTGAAAGAAGAGCCACAGCAGGATTTAAAATGTTTTCAATCTTCTGCATATAGGCATTTCCCATAAGCGCAAAGTTATATAAGTCGCAAGGCTTACAGCTTGTGTTCGCACCACAGTCGAGGAGCAATGTTTTTCCATTAACTGACGGAAGTAAAACTGCAAGAGCAGGGCGTCTGATTCCTTTAATTCTGCCGATGTTAAATAGTGACGCAGCCAGAACCGCACCGGTATTTCCGGCAGAAACAAAAGCATCACCGTCACCTCTTGCAAGAAGTTCTGCTCCCGCTACAACAGAAGAATTTTTCTTGTGCCTTACAGCTTCTACGGGTTTTTCAAAATTTGTTATAATATCAGGTGCATGAACTATGCTTATACGTTTATCTGTACAGCCATAAGCAGAAAGCAAATCCTTTAATAATTTCTCATCACCTACAAGTGTTATACTTAAGTCATGCTTTTTTACTGCAGAAATTGCAGCTTTGACGGGAGCATCGGGACATTTATCGCCACCGAATGCATCAATTATTATCCTCATCTACGTTACATGCCTTTCTGTTATTTTTAAGAAGAATACTAAGCAATACCACAAATAAGAGAGGAAATACGGAAGATGCAAGTATTCCTGCTCTCAGGTCACCCAAAAACGTGTCCGCAACCAAACCAAGCACTCCCGGACCACCGGTGCAGCCTAAATCGCCCGCAAGAGCAAGGTATGCAAAAAGTCCCGTTCCGCCACCTTTTATTGCAACGGTTGATATGCTGTATAGTCCCGGCCACATTATACCCACAGTAGCACCGCACAAAATACACGCAACAAGCGATACTATGGGGTTGTTCGACAAAGCGGCAACGGCATAACACACAAAGCACATACTGCCACTTGCCAGCATAAATTTTGAAAGCTCAAACTTGTGACTGAATTTTGCATATACAACTCTTGAACTGCCCATAAGAACAGCAAAAAGGCAAGTGCCTGCCAAATCACCCAGAGCCTTATTTATTCCAAGTCCAGCTTCTGCAAATGTAGAAACCCATTGGCTTATTCCCATTTCCGAAGCACCGGCACAGAACATAAGAACAAACAACAGCCAGAACACCGGAAGCTTTATCATTTGTCTGCCTCCAATGATTCTTCCTTGTTCTGCAAGGGAACACATGGGTACTTTAAAGAAAAAGAACATTATAATTATGGGAACAGTCGCCCACAAACACGCAAGTATTCTCCAATTTTCTATACCGAATATCACAAAAAACAGACTTGATGCAATTACTACCGAAACATGGCCCCAGCAATAATACGAATGGAGCATACTCATACGGGCGTCCTTATTATCAATAGGCAAAGCCTGAACAATGGGACTTCCGACAGTTTCTATAAGTCCGCTTCCCACAGCATACAACACTACCGATATTACAATGGCAGTATATGCATCACCTAAAATTGCAGGCAGAACAGCAAGTCCTATAAGCCCAACTGCTGAAAGGAACTGACTTGCAACTGCGCTTTTGCGGTATCCGAAATAATCAACCAGCTTGGCACTTAAATAATCAACTATCATTTGTATGCCAAAATTTATCATAATTAGGAACGATATTTTATCAAAAGATATTCCAAACTCCGCACCAAATCTCAAAAATAAAAGCGGCAGAAAGTTATTGAGTATTCCCTGAACCAGATATGACATTCCGCAGATTCTGACAGTAAGATTATAATTCATTATGTACACCTCTATTATTAAAAGGGAATGTCGCTTGTGGCAACATCCCCTATCCACTTTTTAAATATTATTCATTTTCATGCTTCTGACATTTTTTACAGCAGAAGCCACAGCTATTGTCCTCAGTCTGAACGCCTCTGCGTTTGTTATAGTCTTCAATAGCACTTCGGATAGCTTCCTCTGCAAGAACTGAACAATGAACCTTTTCTGTGGGAAGTCCGTCAAGAGCTTCCATTACAGCTTTATTTGTAAGCGCAAGAGCTTCTTCGACTGTCTTACCCTTTACCATTTCGGTAGCCATTGAACTTGTGGCTATTGCAGCACCGCAGCCAAAGGTTTTGAACTTAACGTCTTTTATTATGTCGTCCTGAATATCCATATATATTTTCATAATATCGCCGCATTTAGCGTTGCCAACCTCTCCTACGGCATTGGCGTTTTCAATCTCCCCAACGTTTCTGGGGTTTGCAAAATGGTCCATTACTTTTTCACTATACATTATAAATCAATTCCTTTCTGAACCTTTTCGTACAACGGTGACATCTCGCGGAGTCTTTGTACTATGTTAGGAAGCACTTCAAGCACATAATCAACGTCTTCCTCCGTTGTTTCATTACTGATGCTAAGTCTTATAGAGCCATGCGCTATTTCATGAGGCAGTCCTATTGCAAGAAGCACATGCGAAGGATCAAGGTCGCCTGATGCGCAGGCACTTCCACTCGATGCTGCAATACCATACATATTGAGCATCATAAGTATTGACTCGCCCTCAATAAATCTGAAAGAGAAATTAACATTACCGCATGCTCTTTCTGTTCTTGAGCCGTTAAGTCTTGTATATGGTATAGAGCTTTCTATTCCGGCTATAAGCTTTTCCCGAAGCTTCAAACAATGTGCCGTGTTTTCTTCCATCTTCGCCACGCTGATTTCCAAAGCCTTTGCAAGACCAACGATGCCCGGCACATTTTCAGTAGCCGCTCTTTTGCCTCTTTCCTGACCGCCGCCATGAATAAGGTTGTCTATTTTGACACCATTTCTTACGTACAATACACCCACGCCTTTAGGGCCGTGAAATTTATGAGCAGAAAGTGAAAGCAAATCCACTCCAAGTTCGCTAACATCTACCGGCATATGACCGACTGCCTGAACTGCATCTGTGTGGAAAAGAACCTTATGAGATTTTGCAATTTCGCTTATTTCACGTATAGGCTGAATTGTACCGATTTCATTATTAACCATCATTATGCTGATTAAAATAGTATTTTCTGTTATAGCATTTTCAACGCTTTCCGGCGAAACTCTTCCCTCCGAATCAACAGGAAGATATGTTACTTCAAACCCATGCTTTTCCAGCCAATGACAAGTATTGAGAATTGCATGATGTTCAATGGATGATGTTATAATATGGTTGCCTTTACCTTTATTTGCAAACGCAATACCTTTAATCGCCCAATTATCCGCCTCACAGCCTGAGCCGGTAAAATATATTTCGTTGGTCTTTGCACCAAGATTTTTCGCTACACTTTCACGAGCCTCTGTAACGGCAGCCTGGGCATCAGAGCCTATTTTATAAAACTTAGATGACGCATTACCCCAATTTTGAACGTAATGGGGAATCATGGCTTCAAGGACTTCTTCGCTGACTCTTGTTGTAGCGTTATTGTCCATATATACACTGCGCAAAATCAATCTCTCCGTTCCGGTTAATTTTTATTTTTATAATAAAGCAAAATACAGCTTTTTTTACATAATCTACACCAAGTAATATTATACTTATTTTTCCTTAGAATGTCAATACTATTTCAAAAACACGAAAATATTATTTGAAATTTCAAAAAAATATATACAATTTAGTTTTTTTATTGTATAATAAACACATCTGAAAGAAAAGGTAGTTTATTATGACAAATAAAAATAAGGTCTGCGGAATAATCGCAGAATATAATCCATTTCACAATGGGCATAAGTACCAGCTTGATATGGTAAAAGAAACTTTTGATACAACTGTTGTGGTAATGAGCGGCTCATTTACTCAAAGAGGGGACGTAGCCATAACAGATAAATGGTCAAGAGCTAAATCGGCGTTGATTTGCGGTGCTGATTTAGTTATTGAGCTACCAACTGTTTTTGCTATGAACACAGCAGAAAGATTTGCTTTTGGCGGAGTCAGTATTCTTAACAGTCTTGGCTGTGTTGATGCCATAAGCTTTGGTTCGGAGTGCGGTGATATTGAAATTCTGAAAAAAGCCGCACAGCAGCTTATAGGAGAAACTCCGGAACAAAAAAAGCAAATAAAAGCTCTGCTTAAATCAGGCCGTTCATATGCATCGGCAAGAGAGGCTGTTTTTTCAGAGTATATCCCTGAGGGAATTTTGAACAGTCCCAACAATATACTTGCAGTAGAATATATAAAACACCTGATACTGTCAGGAAGTTCCATTACACCTATTACCCACAGACGACAAGGTGCTGATTACAAAAGTATTGATATTAATTCTCAAACAGCGTCTGCTTCCGCTATACGCGCAAATATTGACTCACACAAGGTAAAAGAACACATGCCGGCAGATGTATATGATATATTTAAAGCTGTACCAAAACACAATATAAGCAGACTTGACACGGCAGCTGTCTGCTTTATAAGGCAAAATGGAGCAAACGTGCTAAGCAGAACTCTGGAATGCGGCGAAGGTCTTGAAAACAGAATTTATGATGCGGCAAGAAAATACTCTACAATAGAACGAATTGCAGATGAATGTTCAACAAAGCGATATACAAAAGCAAAAATAAGGCGCATTATACTGTCGTCACTTCTTGGGATTACAGAAGATTTTTCAAAAAAGCCGCCAAGCTATATAAGAGTTCTCGGTGCAACAAGCAAAGGCCGGGAGCTGCTTGGAGTAATTAAATCAAATTCCAAGCTCCCCATTATCACCAAAACAGCTGATTTCAAGCAAGACAATCTTATGTTTGAAAAGGATGTACTTGCAACTGACATATGGGCTTTGAGTACGGATTTGCCTGATTACAAAACATCAGGTGCGGATTTTATAAACTCACCTATGATGATATAAAAACAGCGTAGCAAATGCTACGCTGTTTTTTTATAATGTTACTCTATGGAATACCTTCTTACCCTTTTTGATTATCATACTGCCGTCAATTATCATATCTTCCGATACTGTCATATTAACGTCAGTAGCTTTTGCATCATTTATTGAAAGTCCGTTCTGGGTAATAATTCTTCTGCCCTCACCTTTTGAAGCAACTATACCGCACTCTACAAGCACATCGAGAATTCCTTTTCCTACAAGGTCAGGTATAGCTGTGGTGGGCATATTCTCGCTTATGCCACCTTTTGCAAATACAGCTTCAGCAGCTTCCCTGCATTTATTTGCTTCTTCTTCGCCATGAACAAGCTTTGTTACTTCATATGCCAGAAGCTTCTTAGCCTTATTAAGCTCCTGACCTTCCAATTTTTCAAGCTCTCTTATTTCTTCCATAGGTACAAAAGTCAAAAGCTTGAGGCATTTTATAACGTCTGTATCGTTTACATTAACCCAATACTGATAGAAATCATAAGGAGCAAACTTTTCAGGATCAAGCCATACTGCACCGCTGGCAGTTTTACCCATCTTCTTACCTTCGCTGTTTGTAAGCAGAGTAAAGGTCATACCATAAACCTGATTCTGATCCTTTCTTCTGCAAAGGTCGATACCACCGAGGATATTACTCCATTGATCATCTCCACCAAGCTCTATCTTGCAGCCATATTCACGTGAGAGCATGAGGAAATCATAGCTCTGCATAAGCATATAGTTAAATTCAAGGAATGAAAGACCTTTTTCAAGACGCTGCTTAAAACATTCTGCAGTGAGCATCTTATTAACAGAGAAGCATGCACCGATATCTCTCAAAAACTCAATGTAATTAAGGTTTCTGAGCCAATCTGCATTGTTGACCATGATAGCTTTTCCGTCTGAAAAATCAACTATACATGAAAGCTGCTTCTTAAACTTTTCACAGTTATAATTTATAGTATCAACAGTCATCATCTGACGCATATCAGTTCTTCCTGACGGATCGCCGACCATAGCTGTTCCACCGCCAACCAATGCAATAGGACGGTGACCGAAGTTCTGCATATGGCGCATTACCACCATCTGCAAAAAGTGACCTACATGCAAACTGTCAGCTGTTGGATCAAAGCCTATATAAAATGTTACTTTCTCATTTTTAAGAAGCTCTCTTATTTCCTTCTCATGAGTTGTCTGAGCGATAAGTCCACGCTCAACAAGCACGTCATAAACATTATCTGCCATTAATATCATTCCTTTCTGTGCCTTATGACACATACCGTTTTGGTATTTGTTCTTTTGTTATTTTATGTTTTTAATATCGTACGGAGTAATCTGGTAAACGAAGTAGTTCAGCCAATTAGAAAACAGAAGTGATGCATGGCTTCTCCACTTAACCACCGGCTTTTTCTTGGGATTGTCGTCAGGAAAATAATGTTTTGGAACTTCCGGGTTCATGCCCTTATCCAAATCTCTGAAATATTCATCTCTCAAAGTATTTGCATCATATTCCGAATGCCCCATAACGAAAATCTGTCGACCTTTTTTGGTAAACACAATATATACTCCTGCCTCATCGCTGTCAGCAAGAATTTCAAGGTCGCTCACTTTTTTAATATCCTCTGCTCGCACTTCCGTATGTCGTGAATGAGGAGCATAGAACTCATTGTCAAAGCCTCTGAGAAGCTTAGCTGTTGAGCGATTTACCTTATGCTTGAATATACCGGAGCATTTCTTCTCAAGAGGATATTTATCCACACCGTAGTGATAATACAATCCCGCCTGAGCTGCCCAGCAAATATGAAACGTCGAGGTGACATTCGTCTTGGTCCATTCCATAAGCTCGGTAAGCTCTTGCCAATAATCAACCTCTTCAAAAGGCATATTCTCAACGGGCGCACCCGTTATTATCATTCCATCGTATTTTTCGTGCTTGATATCAGAAAAAGACTTATAAAATGCCTGCAAATGCTCAACCGGTGTGTTTTTTGAAACGTGTGAGTCCATCTGCACAAAATCAATCTCAACCTGCAATGGAGAATTACTGAGAAGTCTTAAAAGCTGAGTTTCAGTTGCAATTTTTGTAGGCATGAGATTAACTATTGCAATCTTAAGAGGACGTATATCCTGATGCATGGCTTTTGTTTCACTCATAACAAAAATATTCTCTCCGCGCAGCTGCGTTGTAGCAGGCAGTTTATCAGGTATTCTGATTGGCATATACGCATTCCTCCTTATACACTAATTCGCTTTATTATACCACAATATTTGTTAATTTACAATACTTATTTTCAATATTTTTTGATATATATTTAGTGTTTTAGTATGTAAAATGCCCAAAAAAATAAAACGCTCGTCCGAGGGTAGAAGCTCCGGCAAAGCCGGTCTCAGACTTGCGTTTTATATTATTTCTAATTCTGTGGATTACGGTTGATTATTTTGCGTAATCTACCGCTCTCGTTTCACGAATCAGACTTACTTTGATTTGGCCGGGATATTCGAGTTCTGCCTCGATTTTCTTTGCGATATCACGTGCCACAAGTACCATTCCCTCGTCGTTTACGGCGTCAGGCTTAACCATAATTCTTATCTCACGGCCTGCCTGAATAGCAAATGATTTATCAACACCGTCAAACTCGTTGGCAATATCCTCAAGCTTCTGGAGTCTTTGGATATATGTTTCGAGATTTTCACGTCTTGCACCCGGACGAGCAGCAGAAATAGCATCTGCAGCCTGAACTAAGCAAGCAACAAGGGTTTCAGGTTCAACATCGCCATGATGTGCCATGATAGCATGGATAACATCCTTGTTTTCGCGATATTTTTTAGCAATGTCAGCTCCGATTGTAACGTGTGAGCCTTCGATTTCATGGTCAACGGATTTACCAATGTCATGAAGAAGACCTGCACGCTTTGCGAGCTTAACATCAAGTCCGAGTTCACCTGCCATTACACCGGCAAGGTGTGATACCTCGATTGAATGACGAAGAACGTTCTGACCGTAGCTTGTACGGAATCTAAGCTTACCAAGAAGCTTAATAAGTTCAGGATGAAGTCCATGCACGCCTGTTTCAAAGGTAGCATTTTCGCCTTCCTGCTTAATAAGAGCTTCAACCTCTTTCTTAGCCTTATCAACGCTTTCTTCAATTCTTGTAGGATGAATTCTACCGTCGGAAATAAGCTTTTCAAGAGCAAGCTTTGCAACCTCTCTTCTGACAGGATCAAAGCTTGAAACTATAACTGCTTCCGGAGTATCGTCTATGATAAGCTCTACTCCGGTCATAGTTTCGAGTGTTCTTATATTACGTCCTTCACGGCCGATAATTCTTCCCTTCATTTCGTCGTTGGGAAGGTTTACCACTGAAACTGTTGTTTCAGCCACGTGGTCAGCTGCAACTCTCTGAATAGACATTGCAACGATATTCTTTGCATTGCGTTCAGCATTTTCTTTTGCTTCCTGCTCTATTTCCTTAACGAGCTTAGCTGCGTCGTGACGTGTTTCTTCCTCGATTTCTTTCATGAGGACATCAACCGCTTCTTCGCGAGTCATACCTGAAATTTTTTCAAGCTGTAATGTTTGCTCTTTCTTTATTTCTATGATTTCCTGATTTTTTTGCTCAAGCTCCTTAAGCTTCTGATTGAGAGTATTGTCTTTCTTTTCAAGAGCTTCGGTCTTACGGTCGAGGTTTTCTTCTTTCTGAGTAAGTCTGCGTTCCTGACGTGAAATTTCGGTTCTTCTTTCCTTCATTTCCTTATCAAGATCAGCTCTCAGCTTCTGATTCTCTTCCTTTGCTTCAAGCAAAAGCTCACGTTTTTTTGCATCTGCAGCCTTGTAGGCTTCATCAACTATACTCTTTGCTTCCTTCTCAGCAGAGCCAAGCTTAGCTTCGGCAATTTTCTTTCTGTATGCAATGCCGCAAAAGAATGAAGCAATATTGAGAAGTGCAAAGAACGCAAGCGCACAAATTAGTATAATCTCTATCTTTTCTATATCAAGCACCCCCTAAATTAATTTGGGATACATTCTCTTAAAATGAACGCCGCAGGTAAAGCCCTCAAGCTTCACCGCACACAGCAAAGCATTTTGCAGGTTAATAAGCCGCTATGTAGTCAAACGAGCGTTCCAAAGTCAAAGAATGCTCCATTTTAGTATAATCAACTACACATATCCTGGTTGGATAAGTTCATTATTAATAATACAGAAAATATTTAAAGAAATATTAGCATACAAATACATTCTAAACTAATTTGCATTTTTTGTCAAGACATTTTGGGAAAATAATTGCTTTTTTTTGACTATACCACAATATATTGAAAAAGCCAGAGCTCCGCAAATTCGGAGTTCTGGCTTTTTATAAATCACACAAGCGGATATAGCGCAGGAACAAGGAAGAATAATATTAATAATGCAATCAAAGTCATCGGGCCCGCGTATTTTAAATAATCACTGAACTTATAGTTAGCTACCATCGACATACCTATTGTAGTGTTAGCAAGCGGAGTTGCAACTGCCATGGCTGCTGCTATTGTAAGACCTATTGAAAACGAATATGTATTATAGCCCATACCTTGAGTAATAGAAAATACGATTGGCAGAATAATTGTAAGAACTGTTGAATTTGACAAAAACTGTGTCAGCACAACAACCAAAACCAAAAACGCTGCATACAACATATAAGGTGAAACATTTTCACCAAATAAGCCAATAAACCAATTTGCAAGCATCTCACCGCCACCGCTTGAATTAAGGCCTGCTGCAATTCCAAGACAAGCACAGAACCAAATAGCAAGATTCCAATTTATACTTTTAAGTGCATCTTTATGGGAAATGCAACCAGTCAAAACACAAGTAAGTGCCGAAATAAGAGCAACCACTCCTATATTAAATGCAGGAATAAATTCCTTAATCTGGTCCGCTAACACAAAAAGCACTATTGTTATACAAAATATAATCGCCATAACTATCATCTTTGTTTTACTGTATGTTTTTTGAGAGTTCTCTTCTTTTGAAACCGGAACAAATGTATAATCATCTTGATTACCCCATATTTTTTTACCTAAAGGATAACCTATAAAACCTGCATATAACACCAAAACTGCAATTATTAAAAAACCAGGAATAGCGAAACTGAAAAAATTAAATCCATTACCCGCTCCGAGATACTCTTCAAGCAATCCATTTGCTGTAAGCTGAGTTGTAGAGCCAACCAAGGTTGCTGCACCGCCAATAACCGCAGCCATTGAAACAGGCATGATAACATTTTTAAAACGCACTCTATCATTGGATGAAGCCACACTTGTCAAAATAGAAATCATAATGGCAAGAGTAGCAATATTAGATAGAAACGCTGAAATAATAGCTGTTATCGCCGTACTCAATATTACAACCAATCTCTCGTTACCTCGCGCAAGCTGTATGACTTTGTTACCCACAAGCTGCGCAAGACCTGTATTAAAAGCAGCTTGTCCAACAACCATCATAGCACATATAAGCAAAATAGTACTACTACCAAAATTTTTGAATGCATCATTGAATGATACAACATTTGTTAGCATCATAGCAACAAGACCTAACAGTGCTACTGTTGAAGTTGAAAGCTTATTCCATATAAATAAAGCAACAACAACAGCGAAAATTATAAGACTCAAAACCGCAGGTGACATTAATTATCTCTCCTTTGTGATTAAATTTAATTTAGAACATCCGCATTAAATTGCGAAACCAGCATATTTTCTCCATTTTCATCAAGAACAACAAGCTTAGATTGTACCCACTTAACTGTTTCCTTTGCTCTTTCTTTATCTGTAAGAATTACTATTTCACAAATTCTTTGCTTAACATCTCCCGTTTGATGAACTGTTTCCCCAACAAAATATCGCTGCGCAACAGTAACTACATCAGGGTTGTTTTTAATTTCCTCAAGACCATCAAACACGCCTATAGTGCCGCCACGAGCAGATACCAACAGCTGTACCGAAACTTTACCGTTTAGCTTATAGGCATCTTTCAACCGACCGTCATAATCATTTATTTCTCCACCAAGTGCAACTGCTATCATCTCTTTCATAAGATTAATTCCGGTTGCTTGCTCAAGAAGCTTTTCATATTCTGTTCCCGGGCATCTTAGTCCCGGATCATAAAACCGGACTGTATCACCATCTATAAAGCCTTGCATAAACACCGGTGCATTCTTTATTCCCATTGACTTAATTGCATTTACAACTCTGTCATGAACTTTCTCCAAATACATTTGTGTATGAACAGACGGAGAAACAGAGCCTATGCACTGCTTATTAAGCCCATCATTCCTTGAACCCAGATAACGGTCTCCTGTACGAGTAAGATTTGCATTTCCATCTTTGAAAATATACGTCATGGAAAAATCCTGCTTACCTGCCATATATTTTTCGATTATTGCCTGACCGTTGGTGGATTCTTTTTTTGCATTTACTAAAGCAACCTCCAACTCAGCTTTATCATGGCAAACTGCTTGTCCGCGAGATCCTCTGCTATCAACCGGTTTAACCAATACCGGATATTCAACATTATTTTTGCGGACGTCTTCTTCTGTGTACTGTGGTATTACATCAACACCGTTTTCTATACACATTTTTTTAAAAGCATTTTTATCAGTAAGCTTATAAAACTGTTCTTTTGTTCCATAACAAGGAAGTCCAAGCCTTTCACATATCTGCTGGTGGGGACGTTGTCCAATGTCATTACAAAAATTTAATACTCCATCAACCCCATTATTCTTACAGTATTCAACTATACTGTCAACATCCAAAACATTAATATATAACGCTTCATCTGCAATTTGTTTTGCAGGAGCTTCCTTTAAAGGAAGAGAATCAGTAACTATAGTATATACGCCCATAGCTTTGGCAGCTTCTACAACCTTTACATGTACAACATTGCCGCACAAAATCAAAAGCTTTTTCTGCTTGTAATCCATAACATTTTCCTTTCATTACCTATTCAATTTCATATAATAAGGAATATAATTATATCTGGTTTTCTCGTCATTTAAGAATGCAAACACTTCTTCTGTTTTATCTCCATACAGCGGACCGTTTGCAAATTGATAAAGCACTGTACCCGGCCATGATATATTCCATTCAAAGCATAGTGGTTCTCCTGTTTCATCTACTGTAAAGTCCCAACCAACTATATCAAAATTATCAATAGATAAATGATTTTTCTTTATAACAGATATAATTTTGTCCCACGCCGGCACAGCAATCATGCCAGGTAGTTGCTTTACAAAATGACCATTCTGGTCAATCATTTTATCTTTGAAATAACCATCATGAGTAATCCCTACAATATTTACTCTTTCTTCGCCATTGACAAACGAAACATCTGTAAATGAATCATCCACCCCAACTCTTGCAGCAGCAAACATAATATCTACATTGTTTCCATGTCGCCAGGAGCATATACGAATCATGTTGGATGATAATTCATTAAAGCTTTTCAAAACATCATGTTGACAAACATAAGACTGAATAATAAAATCAGCAACCTTGCACCATTGTTCTAAAACAGATAAAATATCTTCATAGCATGAAACGTGATACTTTTTTACTCCTTTTCCAAACCCAGTATCTCTTGTATTTTTTATAATAATATCTTTATTAGGACCAACAGCCTCCCAAACAGTTTCAGCAAAAGATTCAAGGCTATCAATATACCCTATAGAATCCTGCAGATAACGTCCTCTTATTCGTCTGCCAAGTGTTTTTGGCATAGGAACATCCGGTAGCAATCGCTGAAACATATTTTTATCACGCCAAGTAGGCTCAAAAGCTCTGTCATTATAATACTCATATACAACAAGCCCGGCAACTAAATCCGGTATAAAACGCGGATCGTGGATTCCAGTGGCATGATAATACATCCGATGCCAATTATAATCATAAATTTTGATGCCAAATTTAGCCCAATATTCCAAAATTTCTTTTTTCTCATCCGCGCTTAGCTCCGGAGGTGAAAATTTTTCACAATAACATAATGCTATATTTTCATGTGACTGCATAAATCCTCGACGCATTATATCGTAATCACGTTTATCTTCAGGACAATTTATATATTTTTTCGACCATCTTCCCCTGATTAATTCCAAACCTTAACCCTCCTCAGTGTCAATTTATTTTTCACAAGATCCGTCGCACATCAACCCGTGACACTATCAAATCTTTGCCAAATTTATCTTTGACTTTCAATGTTTTATATACCCATTCAATAAGGGATTTGATTTCAGGCTTATCTTCAGCAAACAAAACAATCTCACACATACGCTGTTTTACATCGCCGCTTGCACTTGTTACAGTTCCCACGAACTTTCTTTGCGCTACACACACCACTCCGGAATGTGCTAATATTTCATCTAATCCTTCAATGGTAGCAATTTCACCGGCGCCCACAGATATTAATAACTGTGCACAAATATTATTCTTTAGCAAATATGTCTCTTTTAATGTGTTTTTATTAATTCTAAAGCTGCCCTCCAAAGAAAAGTTAATGATTTCTTTCATTAGGTCAATACTCATTTCGTCTGCCAACATACGTTCATACTCTGCTCCCGGGAATCTCAACCCCTGATCATAAAACCGCACTGTATTGCCATCAACAAACCCCTGCAAAAATACAGGTCCATTGACAAGCCCCATCTCTTTCAGACACTTGCAAACTCTCTCATTGACGTACTCCATATACATAGGAGTATAATGAGATGGAGACACATAACACATAGCTTGCTTTTGAAGGCCATCCTTTTCTGCGCCCACATATCCGTCACCTGTTCGAACAAGTATAGGTTCTCCATCTACAACCAAATATGTTGCAGTGAAATCAGGATAACCATACATATATTTTTCAATAAGCACTTCACCAGTTGATGATTCAGCTTGTGCTTTGATTATAGCATTTTTTACTTCAGCATGACTATTGCAGACACTTTGACCTCTTGAACCCCTGCTGTCAGCAGGTTTTACAAAAACCGGATATTCAACATTACCGAGGTTTACATCTTCCTCCATATATTGAGGTATTACATCAACTCCGTTGTCAACGCACATATTTTTAAACGCACATTTGTCAGTAAGCTTATGAAACTGTTCTCTTGTACCAAAACACGGGAGACCAAGTCGTTCGCAAATTTGCTGGTAAGGACGTTGACCGATGTCGTTACAAAAATTTATAACTCCATCTACTCCGTTATTTTTGCAGTACTCAACTATACTGTCAACATCTAAAACGTTAATATATAACGGTTCATCTGCAATTTGTTTTGCAGGAGCTTTCTCAATAGGCAGCGAATCAGTAACTATCGTAAACACGCCCATTTCTTTTGCTGCTTGTACAACTTTTATATGTACAACATTACCGCACAAAATAAGAAGCTTCTTTCCTTTTGTACTCATTATAAGTAATCACTCCAGAACAATCTATTAATCTCTAAAAAACAAATCTCTTGTATATACCTTATCCATAACATCTTCAATTTCCTTATTGAATCTGTTTGCTACTATAACATCACAGCTTTCTTTAAAGTATTCAAGGTCATGAGTAACTTTTGAATTGAAGAATTCCTCTTCATTAAGAGTGGGTTCGTAAACCATTACTTCTACACCCTTTGCTTTTATACGCTTCATTACGCCCTGAATAGAGCTTTGGCGGAAATTATCGCTTCCTGATTTCATAGTAAGGCGATAAACTCCAACCACAGGATTTTTCTTAGTTCCAAATCCGGCAAGCTGCAAAATGCGGTCTGCAACATAATCTTTTCTGGTACGGTTTGCATCTACTATTGCACCGATAATGTTATTTGGAACATCATTATAGTTTGCAAGAAGCTGCTTTGTATCTTTTGGCAGACAATATCCGCCGTATCCAAATGACGGATTGTTATAATGACTGCCGATTCTGGGATCTAAGCCTACGCCTTCAATGATTGACTTTGTATTAAGTCCTCTTACTTCTGCATATGTATCAAGCTCATTGAAATATGAAACTCTCAGTGCAAGATATGTGTTGGCAAAAAGCTTTACTGCTTCTGCCTCAGTAGAATTCATAATCAGCATCGGTATATCTTCTTTTATTGCGCCCTCCGCCAAAAGACCTGCAAATTCTTTCGCTTTATCCTTTAAGTCATCAACTGCACCAACTATAATTCTTGAAGGGTAAAGATTGTCATACAAAGCCCTTCCCTCTCGCAAGAATTCAGGAGAGAACATAAGCTTATCGCAATTATACTTTTCTCTCATATCTTCTGTAAATCCAACCGGAACTGTGGATTTTACAACCATTATGGCATCAGGATTGATTCGCATAACATTTTCTATTACCGATTCAACGCTTGAAGTGTCAAAATAGTTCTTCTGAGGATCGTAATTGGTAGGTGTTGAAATTATAACAAATTCAGCGCCTTTATATGCTTTATCACCATCTGTTGTAGCTGTAAGGTTAAGCTTTTCGGATGCGAGAAATTCTTCTATTTCCGCATCAACTATGGGAGATTTTTTGTTGTTTATCATTTCAACCTTTTCAGGTATTATATCAACTGCCCACACCTCATGATTCTGAGCTAACAATATAGCATTTGAAAGTCCGACGTAACCTGTTCCTGCGACTGCAATTTTCATGTTATTTTCCCTCCGTATAAAATTCTCTATACCATTTTGCAAATCTTGAAAGTCCTTCTTCAAGACTTGTATTTGGCTTGAAATCAAAATCTCTTATAAGGTCATCAACATCAGCATATGTCTGATACACATCCCCCGGCTGCATAGGCAGAAGCTCTTTTTCAGCCTCTTTATTTATTATTCCTTCTTTCATCAAACACTTTTCCAAAGTTTCTACAAAATACAAAAGATTTTCAGGCTTATTGTTACCTATGTTATATACCTTATAAAGCGCTCCATCATCATTCTCTTCAGGCGGTTTATTCATAACATTTATAACACCGGTTACAATATCGTCTATATATGTAAAGTCACGCTTCATATCGCCAAAATTGAAAATTTGTATTTTTTCACCCTTAACAAGCTTGTTGGTGAATCCAAAATAAGCCATATCAGGTCTTCCAAAAGGTCCGTAAACCGTAAAAAATCTAAGTCCCGTCGCAGGTATTTTATAAAGCTTGGAATAAGCATGAGCCATAAGCTCATTAGATTTCTTAGTTGCTGCATACAAGGAAACGGGATTGTCAACCTTATCGTCCGTTGAATAAGGAATCTTTTTGTTTGTGCCATAGACAGATGAGCTTGAAGCATAAACAAGATGCTTCACAGGATTATTACGACAAGCTTCAAGGATATTAAAAAATCCTATAAGATTACTGCTTATATAAGCCTCCGGATTAGTTATGGAATATCTTACACCAGCCTGAGCTGCGAGATTAACAACTATTTCAGGTTTATATTTTTCAAAAAGCTCATCAACAGCATGCTTATCTGACAAGTCACCTTTTATAAACGTAAAGCTCTCATACTTTGACAAAATATCGAGCCGTGCATCTTTCAGTTTAGTGTCATAATAATCGTTAAGATTATCAAACCCAACAATAGTTTTACCGCTTTCAAGAAGTCTTTTTGAAAGGTGAAAACCGATAAATCCGGCTGCACCGGTCACTAAAATTACATCACTCATAATTATTCTCCAATCATTCCTAAGTCTTGCATTAGTTTCATTCTATCATTAAATTCTTTACTTTTTGACACAACTGCAGAAGATTTGCGTCGCTTAAATATCATATCAAACAATCTGTTTATCCAAGCGATAGGTATTAGAATTGTGTGTTTTGCATACTTATACCCAAGAACTTCAACAAGAATTCTTTTGTCAGGAAAAACTCTGTTTTTCAGTCCTCTGTCATCCTTACTCATCATAAACAGCTTGAAACCATATTTAGACATAATTGTTCTTTTTTTACAATAACTCTGATAAAAATTTTTGCGATTATCTGTAAAGCCTCCAAAAATTCCGCCAATTTCGGTGTCATTCAATATTCTCTCGGCAAGCTCCTCGTATTTGATTTCATAATCAAAACCAAAATACTTTCCTCCAATAGTTTTTACTGCGGCTATAAGCTTGTCATATCTAAGCTCTTTAAGAAGCTTATCATATGCAGCAAAATCAAGTCTATCCTTATATTTTTCTATATATATCAACAAGTCCATCATTTGACGAACTCCTCCGCCGCTATTGATAAGATGTTTGATGTAATGAGCGGTCAAATACATAAGGCCGTCGTTAAGCCCAAGCACATTATATCTATATCCGTCAATTTCTAACTTCGCCCATGGTTCGTTATACATTTTCAAGCCATCAAAAATGATTTTGGATGTAGGATGACTATATAACATAATGTGTACTTCCAAAAGACCGCCTCGTTTGTGATATGCTTTTAAATGATGTTCGGTCTTCTCACGTGACTCAACCTTATACCCATACTGTTTTAACAGTTTAACTACACGTCTCTCATCTTTAGGATTTATTAAAATATCAGTATCGCTGGAAATCCTGCATTCTGGTTCAGCATATATCCCTGATATTGTAATACCCTTCACCAAACAGCATTTTATCCCTGATTCTTCAAGTTTTTTAATAATGCCAAGAGTGTATTCTCTCTGAGATATACCTTTAGATATCATAGATAAGCACTCAAGCTGATACTTTGACGCATCGCACGCTTTAGCAAGTTCAGGATAAACCATTGTCCATATACCCTGTTCAATGGCATATTTTCGTATTTGCTCAACATTTATAGTTTTTTTTAGCTCAACCTTATTACCCGTTGCATTTGCTCCGAACAAATATAACATATTTTCAAAATCAAGAGTCATAAATTCACCTTAATTTTCTATCTTCCTGAATACATTTTGTTATAATAATCCTGATATTCGCCGCTGATTATTCTTTCCCACCAGGATCTGTTATCAAGATACCATTTAATCGTAAGCTTTATACCGTCATCGAACTTTGTTGCCGGAAGCCAACCAAGCTCTGAATGAATCTTTGTAGGATCAATAGCATATCTCATGTCATGACCTTTTCTGTCTGTTACATATGTAATAAGGCTTTCAGGCTTTCCAAGCTCTTTTAGAATAAGCTTCACAACATCTATATTTGCCTTTTCATTGTGACCGCCGATGTTGTAAACCTCGCCTTCTCTGCCTTTATGAATAACCAAATCTATTGCAGAACAATGATCCTCAACATAGAGCCAATCACGGATATTAAGTCCTTCACCATAAACAGGAAGTGACTTATCTGCAAGAGCATTTGCTATCATCAAAGGAATAAGCTTTTCCGGAAAATGATAGGGACCGTAGTTGTTTGAACATCTGGAAATTGTTATTGGTAGTCCAAATGTCCTGTGATATGCCTGAACAAGCAAGTCTGCAGCTGCCTTTGATGCAGAATACGGGCTTGAAGTATGAATAGGAGTATCCTCTCTGAAGAACAAGTCAGCTCTGTCAAGAGGTAAGTCACCATATACTTCATCTGTTGAAACCTGATGATAACGGTCTATACCAAACTCGCGACATGCATCCATAAGCGTCTGTGTACCGAGAATGTTTGTCCTCAGGAAAACTCCCGGATCCTCAATGCTTCTGTCAACATGGCTTTCCGCAGCAAAGTTTACAACAATATTGAACTTCTCATCTTCAAATAATTCATACACTGATTTTCTGTCAGTTATATCTCCTTTTACAAACTTGAAGTTTGGATTCTTTATAGCTTCTTCAAGCGTTTCAAGATTTCCTGCATATGTAAGTGCATCAAGACACACAATCTTATAGTCAGGATATCTGTTCAGCATGTAATATACAAAGTTACTGCCGATAAATCCGGCACCGCCTGTTACAAGTATCTTCATTTAATTCTCCTCCGCAATAGACAGAATATATTGTCCATAATCAGTCATTTTAAGTTCCTCGCCAATAGCTCTCAGCTGCTGGGTTGTAATAAATCCTCTGCGCCATGCAATTTCTTCGATACATGATATATACATTCCCTGCACAGTCTGCACGGTCTGCACAAATTGACTTGCTTGGAGCATTCCCGACGGTGAACCTGTATCAAGCCATGCCATACCTCTGTCAAAAAGATGAACTTTCAGCTCGCCCATCTCGAGATATGCATTGTTAACAGCTGTGATTTCTATTTCACCACGAGCTGACGGCTTAACATTCTTTGCAATTTCTACAACTCTGTTGTCATAGAAATAAAGTCCCGGCACTGCATATTTTGATTTGGGATTCTCAGGTTTTTCTTCAATGGAAACAACATTGTTATTCTCATCAAATTCAACGACACCAAACGCTCTTGGATCGCTTACGGGATAGCCGAAAATTGTAGCACCAACATTGTTTTCCATTGCACTTCTTAAAATTTTTGTGAAGCTTCTTCCGTAGAAAACATTATCGCCAAGAACAAGGCATACGCTATCATTACCAATAAATTCTTCACCCAAAATAAAAGCATCTGCAAGACCTCTGGGTTTATCCTGAACCTTATATGTAATATTTATTCCAATTCGTTTCCCGTCACCGAGCAACTTTTCATAAATAGGAGTATCTTCAGGAGTGGAAATAATAAGAATATCTTTAATCCCTGCCAGCAAAAGTGTTGATAACGGATAATAAATAAGTGGTTTGTCGTATATAGGCAAAAGCTGTTTGGAAACTGCCTTTGTCATAGGGTAAAGTCTTGTACCCTTACCACCTGCTAAAATAATACCTTTCATATTCCCATACCTTTCAAAATCACTTTAAAATAACGTCACATATTCTGTCAATATCCTTTGTTGTCAAATCTGCATACAACGGAAGAGTAATCACATTCTCTGAAATTTCTTTTGCTATCGGGGTTTCACCTTTGTACTTTCCCTTATAGCACAAAAATTCGTTTGTTATAGGATAAAAATATTTACGTGCAAATATGCCTTCATTTGCGAGTATCTCTGCCACCTGATCCCTGCTTTTTCCAAACACTTGTTTGTCTAATACAACAGGAAAATATGCATGATTATGCTCAACATTATTCTGTATTGGAGTAAGTTTTACTCCCTCAATTCCATCAAGACGTTTACGATATTGATTTTCAACAACTGCTCTCTTTTCAAGTTCATCATCAATATGACGAAGATTACAAAGTCCCATAGCTGCCTGAAATTCATTCATTTTTGCATTAGTGCCAACATAATCAACACTTTCGGGAGTTGTTATACCAAAATTGCGAAGACTCGCTATTTTTTGTGTAAGCTCGCTATTGTTATATGTAAGACATCCGCCCTCAATGGTATTGAACACTTTTGTTGCATGAAAGCTGAACATACTCATGTCACCATATGTTCCTATACCTTTATCTTTATATCTGACTCCAAAAACATGAGCAGCATCGTAAATCACTTTAAGATTATACTTTTTTGCAATTTCCTCTATAGCTTCCACATCGCACACGTTACCATATACATGCACCGGTATAATTGCGCTTGTCCGCTCGGTAATTAAAGATTCAATCTTATTTACATCTATTGTATAGTCTATGGGATTTATATCACAAAACACCGGCGTCAAACCTGCATCAACGATAGCATGGGTTGTTGATGCGAAAGTGAAAGGTGTAGTTATAACTTCACCAGTTAAACCTATTGCCTTTAAACCACAACAAAGTGCCAAATGCCCATTGGTAAAGAGCGAGATGTTATCCACTCCCATATACTCTGATACTTTTTCTTCAAACTCATTATGTACCGGTCCCATATTGGTAAGCCATCGGGATTCAAAAATTGGTTTTATCGATTCACAGTACTCTTCGAATGAAGGCATCGAAGAACGAGTTACATTAATTTTTCCTTTTTTCATATTCAAATCACTCACGAATTCAAAATAAACACTACAAAATTATATATTCTTCTTTTTTATGATATTTTTAACAGTTGATAGTATGTATATGAAACAATCATTTTTAACAATTATAGAAACTGCGATATATACAATTATACCGATTAATATCTGAATTGCCATGCGCCAAAAATCACCTATATTTAACATTCCGGCAAAGACAACGGTGATACACATAATAATGAGTGGTATAATTCCTGCAAACAAATCATTAATCTGTTCAACATAGCCATAACCAAGTAATTTCAAATTTGGGAAAGAATTGATGAATGAGGCTATTATTGTAGTAATCAACCCGCTAAGTGCTATTGCCATAACTCCAAATTTTATTGAAATGATTAAAGCTACTATGCCTATTATTTTTTTTATAATCTCAAGTTTTAAAAACAAATCACTTCTGCCAATAGCCTTTATAGCCTGCAAATTTGATGTATGGATAGGCATCATAGCAAAAATAAAACAATACACTTGCAAAAACGGAACACACGGAAGCCATTTTTCAGATAGAACCAATTTTATAAAAGGTTCTGCTACTAATGCAAGCCCACACATCATGGGAAGCATTACGTAACTGCTTATTCTGATAGAGCGTCTGGTGATGGTTTTAATCTGTTCTCTTTTATCTTGCTTTTCAGACATAGCAGGAAAAAGAACGCTTTGAATTGACGTATTAATGTTTGTTACTATAAGATTTGGAAATTGCTGACCTTTAGTGTAATATGCCAAATCTGCCGATGTATATATTTTGCCAATTACAAGACCTTTAAGCTGATTATATCCGGTATTTAATAATTCTGAAATCAAAAGCTTCCAGCCATATGTAAATAATCCTTTCAATCTTTCAAACGAAAATTTCAAAACAGGCCGCCATTTCACAGTAAACCACAACACCAAAGTATCAACAGTCGTATTAACCATATATTGTGCAACAAGAGCCCATATTCCGAAGCCTGCATATGCCATAATAATTCCTACAACACCTGAAAGCAATGTACCAAACAACGTTGACCAAAAAAATCTTTTGAACATCATATGCTTTGAAACATATGCATGCTGAACACTATTGACTCCCGCAACTATCAGTCGCAATCCCAAAACTCTCAAAACAGGACTTAGAATCTGCATCTTATAGAAATCAGCTATAAAAGGTGCGCTTATAAATACAACGGCATACAAAATAACTGACATAAAAATGCTGAAATAAAACACTGACGAAAAATCAATGTTATCGGCTTCTTTTTTTTGTATAAGTGAATTTCCAAAACCTGAAACTACAAATACATTTGCAAGGGCAATAAATATATTTACTATTGCAATAGCCCCAAAATGCTCAGGCTCTAACAATCTTGCCAGCACTATTGAAACGATTAACGTAACAAGTTGTGCTGAAATCCTTTCCCCAAATTTCCAGATTAACCCGGATAAAACCTTGGTTTTTGTATCACTTGACATGTTTAACCTTCTTACTTATGAAATCTAAAATATATATTAGTTTAAATTTAATTCTTCGTTTAAACGATAATTGCTTATACCTCTCTAAATATGGTTCTTTCTTTAACGCTGCAAAATCATGCTGTAAAATCTTTTTCTGAAATTGTTTGCTATTATAAATTGTATAAACCGCATCATGATACTTAAAATCAGTGTTCTTATCCAAAATTTCTAACATTTGACACAGCCTATCAATATGCAAAATCTGACTTTTAGAATCACTATTTCTAACTGTCCATGAACCTATTGCATTCTTTCTGTATGCAGACATTTTATCTGATAAATATAAAATGCCGCCTCGTAATGATCCTTGAATTTGAAGAGTATGATCAATCATCATAAACATTCTGAATTCAGGGATATTATCAACAAGAATTTTTCTGTAAAATAACGAATTTGTAGAAATATACCCGCCACCGTTTTTTATAACTTCTTCAACAGTCAAAACAGAATTGTTATTCTTCGGACAAATTTCACCTATAATTGTCTTGCCATCTTCACCTACAACAACAGCGCCGTGAGCGCACATGTCAAATTCAGGGTGAGCTTCCATCGCGTCGTATTGCTTTTGAAGTTTTAAATCATCTGTCCAATAATCATCACCTTCACAAAATGCAATGTATTTACCCTTGACTCTGCTGTTCTGTAATTTTGAAATTATGGCCTGTTTTTTTGAATACTGATTTTCCGTCTGATAAATTGGTTTTATCAGTTCAGGATACTTTTTTTCATATTCACGTATTATATCAGCTGTCCTATCAGTAGATGCATCGTCATGCACAAGCACTTCAAAATTAAAATTTGTTTTTTGCTTTAAAAAGCTTTCAAGTGCATCTTTTATATATCTCTCATGGTTATAGGTATTGCAAAAAATACTCACCATAATAGTTTCACTCATAGCTTTACCTCATTTTTCAGTATATACCTTAGTTTTGATATAAATATTAAAGCACTGTAATGTTTTGACTTGAACAACTTAAAGATTATCCCTATTTTACTTAATATCTTCAGTTCGACGCCTGATAAAAATTCAGAATAATACTTTGTTGTTTTAATTTGCTCATACAATTCAATTTTGCTCTTATAATTAACATCAAACATTGCAATTCTTATAATTTCAACAGTTAACATTTTAGCGCAAAACTTTTTATAGTCTTCAAGCTCAGCATCAGTAAATATGTTATTATATTCTGCAAAATCAATAGTTAATTCTCTAACAGTAAAATCCACCTTATAATTATCATATGTAATAGTTTGTGTTATACTTGCAGGATTAATTGTATAGTGATATAAAACATCGGGTATAATTACCGAGTTTTTGCATTCACTTAAAAACTCTAGACTCTGAAGCAAATCTTCACCATGCTTTATTCCGTAATATTTTGCAAAGTCCGCACCACCCAGCAAATCCGCACGAACTGCTTTGCGACACAACGAGTTCAACCGCATATCAAATAATACCCTTTTACACAACTCTTTGGAATTATCTATTTGTTCAAATACTGTCTCATATTTTTTATTAACTTCAGGTAAAACCTTACCTTCGCAAACTCTGTCAAATTCATAAATCACACAATCACAATCATATTGTAAAAACATATCATTAATAGTCTGCAAAGCGTCTAAACTTAAATAATCATCTGAATCCAAAAATATTCCGTAAGCTCCGGATATCATATTAATTGCAGTTCTTCTGGCAGATATTAAACCACCGTTCTTCTTATGCACAACCACAATACGCTCATCAGAATTAGCATATTTATCACAAATCTCTCCACTGGAGTCTGTGGAACCATCATCAATCAAAATTAGTTCGAAATCCGTATATGACTGATTTAAAACAGACGATATACATTTATCCAAATAACACTCTACATTATATACAGGAACCATTATGCTAAAAAACGGTCTCATCAATATTCCTCCATCAATTATTTGTCAGCTTTATAAATTCACCAAATTTATAATCCCATTCCTCAGGTTCAAAAGGAACCATGCCGCTAAAATGATAAAAAGTCAGTTCACCAAAATATACTTGACCATTAATATCATAAAAATCCACTCTAACATGAGGGATTCCTTCAGATAATTTTTTTGAAAGTTCTATCATCTTATCAAATCCCTTTGGCTTAGATATTACTTTGTTGGCATTTGGATGTCCGTTTTTGATAGGTAAGTGATTAAATTCCAAATCGTAAAAATCAAATTTAGTATCATACGGACGGTCTGTTGCAACAAATAAGTACTCAGGTTTACCATGAAAACAGAAAAATTTATAATCTTTAAGTTCTGTACCTGACTCATCAACCATAAATTTCTCGGCAATAATTCTTGGCTTTACATTCTTATACGGCCATTCTCTATTATAGTAGAAAAATTCATTTGCTAAACACTTGTTTATTTTCTTACGTGCATCATCTATATTGAAATTAGATTTATCCTTACATATTACTATCCCCCCAGAATCGTGGGTACATTTTAATACAAACTGATCAGGTAAATTTTCGAAGTTAATATCATCAAAATCATCCCAAACTCCAAAAGTTGGTATAATATGTTCCTGACCAATTTTTTCTGCAACATAATTCTTTACTTCATATTTATCTACCATTTTTACGTACTCAGGGTTTCTATCATACAACTTAAGCCATTGAAGTTTTTCGTTAAACGTCTTTGGATGTTCAAGATTAAGCTCTTTTTTCATTAGAACCTTAAATTTCTTTTTTAGATATTTTTCATCCGATATATGATTATAAAAACCTTTAGACGATAACGTCCTAAATCTATACTCACTGTCTGAAAAAACTCTAAATATATTCTTTGCTGCATTTATTAGCATTTTTACAGCTCCTCTCAGAAAAATGTTTTACTTGGTTTATTCTTTTAATTTTGGCGGTATATAATTGTGCCACAGAATCCCTGTAGCAACGCCCAAAAATATATGGTCTACATGCGAAAAATACGACACCATTCCCACATCATTAACAATAAAGATTAATATTATGGTAAGTGGGACAATTGAACCGTCTACATTCCGCTTCCAATTGATAAATGCTTTTATAAGCATAAGAACTATGGGAATATAATATAACACTATTCCAACCATTCCGGTACAACATAGCAGTTCGTAATAATTGCTGTGAGAATATGTATTATATCCCGACAAGTATTTAAAGTTATTTAAACCACAACCAAACAGAGGATATTTTTTAAACAAATCCATTGCTTCTATCTTCATATTATCACGAGTAAAAGCCGACGCATCCAGATCCTCTCCTGAGAAATAGCCGAATAATGATTCTATTCGATTTCCTACAGTTTCATAAAACACATCAACATTCATAACTATTGCAAATACAATTACAATTACTATTCCTATTTTAAAAGCCCTTTTAAGATTCTGAACTAAACTCATATCGTAAGTTTCAAAAAACAACACAGCACAGACGAATATGCCAATATTCAAAAGAGCTTTTCTTGAACCGGACAAAATCACCAAAACCACCAGAGCTATAGCACATACATTATAAGTGAACGACTTCCATTTCCATTTTTTACATGTGTAAAAAACCAACAAAAACATAAATCCTGCCGTCATGCCAAAAACATTCGCATTTGAACCTATATGATACCTCATACTGTCATTATGAGAACCTGTAACTATGCTGTTTACTATAAATCCGAGTATTATGGGCATCATCATTTTAACAAGCGTTCTTACTCTGATTTTATTAATAACAATAAACATAATCATGGAAAAGTTAAGCATTATAGACCATATACAGTTCATAATTGTTTCTGACGCAGCCTTTGGATAAACAGCCCAAAATTTACTTAAATAAGAATATAGTACAAATCCTGCTAAACAGACCATATAACCTTTTGGAATTATGTTCTCTGAACTCGTACTTCTCAACACCATATACATGAAGAATAATACGAAAAATACTGCTTTTATACTACTTATTTGGGGAACAGCTATTGTTATTGCTACAAGATAAAATAATAAATTAGACAAAGTCAACAAGTGTTGCTTTTCAGACAAATTACTCATATTTCCTCCAAAAAAACATCACATCATAATAGTATTTATGAAATCAAGTATTCTGTCAACTCTAACATCAATAGAAAGTTCTTTTGCCTTTTTCAAGCTTCCGGCTGCAAGTTTATTTCTATATTCAGTATCCTCTTTAAGTCTTTTGATAGCATTGGCAAGTTCATCCACATTTTCAGGATCTATCAAAACAGAACAACTATCATCAAGAATATCATAATTAAACATTCTGTCAGAGGATATTACAGGCAGACCACATACAACTGCTTCCACAATAGCGTTACAACACCCTTCTGCAAGAGTAGGAAGAACAAATACATCCGCTGAATTAAGATACATAACCATATCTTCGTTCTTTACCCGTCCGCAAAACAATATATTATCACATTGTGGCACATCAGGTCCTACGCCTATAAAAACAGAATGAATTCCTCCAACCTTCTCAACAGCCGCTGCCACTCTGTTGACACCTTTTCTTTCTATAAAAGAACCTGTAAATGCAATTATAAATGCATTCTCATCCCAGCCAAGCTTTTTTCTGCATTCATATTTATTCAAATGATAAAATCTATTAACATCAACAGCATTCGGAATAACTGTGACTTTCTTCATAACATCAGGTGAGTCATTACATAAAGTTCTGATTTCTTCTTTGTTTTCGCTGGATACAGAAATTATTCCGCTTACATTGTCTAAGGTTTTATTTATGAGTGCCGGACTGTTATTTGCCACAGATGCACATGTGTCAGCCTCACCGTTTGCAATAAATGATGGTACCCCTAAGTATTTTGCCAATCGCACTGCAGCAATGCCTGCTTGTATAAAATGGGAATATATTACATCAGCTTCCATTTTATAACGCTTATACGTCCTTTTAACCGCATGATAGAATGATTTTTTAGACAGGTCTGCTATGTATAAATTACCAACTTTAAAACAAGGAAAAACCAAAAATAAAGGTGAATATACATTATACGGAATACCGTTTTCAGTTGTTCGATTTGAAATAAATTTTCTACGGTTATTTTTTTTGAAAAGGTAGCTTACTATGCTTTGTGGTGCAATTACATTACACTTAATTCCTCTGTCAGCGAACTTTACTACAACATTATCCAAAAAGACATGTACTTGTCTTTTTTCAGTTCGATAATTAGATGCTATTATACAATATTCCATGAAAATCTATCCTTTCAGAATTTTGGAAAACATTCAATTAATGCTTTTTTCTTATCCTCCACAACGTCTTTTTTTATTTTATATGAATCAATAATATCATTAACTGTCGGATATTGTTTATTCAAATCCCATTTTTCATCGTCTATACCATATGAAGAATAATAGTCCTCAAATTTAAAATTGCCACCCATCAACTCCGTTTCACCGCCAATATGTAACGAAGGAACATGTAATGAGTCCGCAAATATAAGGCCATGCAAACTGCTGGATAAAACATATTCACACTCGGCAATTTCCCTTATAACCTGGCGAGGTGTATTTCTTATATCAATAAAATATACATTTTCTTTTTTTGAGAGATTAACCATATGCATTTCATTCTGCTGAGAAAAATGTGGTATAAGTCCTATTTCATACTTTTTATCAGGCATAGAATCAATAAACATGTCCGCTAAAAGTCCGGCATCAGCTAAAGGAACATCATAATTCTGCCCGGTTAAAGTAGATAGCTTCTGTCGTGTTTTTTCTCCTCGCAAAGCGCATATTTTTAAATTTTTGCGATACATCTTGTTAGGGTTGTCACCATATAAAAATCCGCTACCCCAAACATATAATGGTTTATTTCCATATATCAAACCTAATGTGGTTTGTAGAATTCTTCTTGTTGTACCAGGCGAATATTGTGCCCCAAACAATGCACCGCCTATTGCAAACATATCTGCATTATATACCTTGCTCCTCAGCACTTTTTTTCCTGATAATCTTTCAATCAACTCAACATTTAAGACATCTCCTGCATTTTGCAAATCAGGGTATGCCAACCTTATACCTTTCATACTTCCTCCGCATTAATTGTTATTTGTTACAATATGTCATCTAAATTTTATAGTTAACCTCACAATAATACCTATAACATAACAAACTATTTTTTCATACCTACAATGATATAGAACAACATTGGATGTATGAGATATAACGCAGAAGCAATGCAAACCAATAAATTATTATCTCTTAGGGTTCGCTTCATATACGTTTTTAAATCATACTCTTTTGACAAACGATAAAACAGATCTTTCCTTTTGCTGATTGTATATGACTTTGCCACTCCCCATATAGCTCTTGCAAACAGATAAGTTTCAACCTCAGGTAAAAACGAGCAGTTATGATCCTTTAAATATCTCTCCACCCGACGTATAGCTTCCAAACCATCAGTATGCCATTGAGCGGTTCTTTGTGTTACCGAAGATACATTTATTCTATAACCATAAAGTGGTGCATCAAACCATACAATATTTTTGCAGTAACATAGGTACTTCCAAATAAATTCTCTATCCTCAAAATGTTTTGTGTTTTCATCAAAAAATATGTTTTGTTCTAAAATAACAGATTTCTTATATATGTAGCAATAAAATCCATATGTGCCCATTTGATATAGCAATTTACTCATTGCATCCGTTTGCGTCTCATCAACATACTTTACATTTTTGGATGGATAGTCCTTAACTTCGTCCATATCCCTTGATAATCTGCAATATGCAACATCGACACCCTCAACAGCGTTAAAAAGACTTTTGATCATTTCGTGATGAAATATATCATCAGCATCCAAAAACAATATATATGTACCTTTTGCTGCAGCAATAGCATTGTTTCTTGCTCTGCTGACGCCAAAGTTATCCTGATTTATAACCGATATATTAAGATTGCTGTCATTCTGCCACCGAGTTAATATGCTTAATGTATTATCTTCTGAACCATCATTCACACACACAACCTCAAAATTTTTAAAGCTTTGGCTTTCAAGGCTCTTAAGTGTTTCATCAATATACGCTTCGCAATTATAACACGGGATAACAACGCTTACGTCAATCCGATTCTCATTTACCATATTACCAACCTCGAATTAAATACGATTAATTATTTTTGCAAGGCAACTGTATCCAGCTTCCCATCTTAAGATTATATTCTTTCGGGGTTACCAAATCAAATCCCGAACCGTTAAAAAATGTCAATTCACCAATATACAATTTTTCGCCAATAACATAAAAATCAACTCGACAATGAGGAAACGGCTCAGCGAGCTTCACCGCAATATTCTTCATTTTGTCAAACAATTCAGGTTTGGAGATCCCTGCGTCAAATTTGCGTTTAAATCCAAACGAAACATCAGGCATAAAATTCCATTCGCTATCATAAATATTTCTTTTATGTCCATTATATCTGTCTAAATCCAAAGCAATGCATCCAACATCTCCGCCATTAAGATTATTAAAACAAAATAGCTTATAATCAATCGGTACATAATTTTTTTCATCTGTCAATAATTCTTCAATAACGATGCCTGGCTTTATCTTTTCATAATGCCATTCACCATAACATGGCAGATATTTTTCTTTAAGCATTTTATTTAACTTCTTTATGGTTGTATTCGTGTCTAAGAGTTCTTTGTTTTTACAAATAATATTGTTACCTGAACCGGTAGTACATTTTATAATAAATTGACTTGGCAATTCATCAAAGGGGATATCTTCCGCATCGTATCCATGCCATAACAGATCAGGCAAATACTCACCATACCCTCTGTCAATAATATATTCACGTACTGCGTATTTATCAGCACACATCGGCATAAGCTCATTTCTGTAATAGAGCTTGAGCCAGTTTAATTTTTCGTTATAAGACTTGGGGTTGGCCAAATCCAATTTATGCTTACATTTTAATCTAAAAAGTATTTTAATCGTCAATACGGGACTAAATTTATATAACACGTTACATGGGAAAAGAATAATATTCTTTAATGTTTTATTCAAAGTAACCACCCCTATTACACCAACGCCTCTAATTTTTCAAATTCTTTATTATCACATTTTTCGTATTCATAAATTTTGGCATCCACCAGGAGTCTGTACCAATAGCATTCGAGGAAGCAGAATATGAGTCCCTCTTTTCCGTCTAAGAAACCAAATCTGAAAATGTAGTTATAAATAAACCACAACCACGCTCTGAAATACTTGGGCATTTTATAATAAAAACCGAATTTCTTTTTGCGCTGTTGTAAAATTGCTTTGTCGGTTTTAATTTCAACTCCGGCTCCGTTGGTAAAATCAATATAATCCTGCATCTCTCTGGTTGCATACCAATTATATCTTTTTATGTAGCTATCTATGTCTTTAAAATCGTAGTGCAAAAATCTGTTCTTTGTACTTGCAGAAAAACCCTCTGATATAATGCTGTGCGCATCTCGGCGGCGGTCCTCAATTCTGCCGTACGCTTTTTTGAACATCATCATCTTACGCTTATTTCTTATACCATGCTTCATACATCTGTCAAGGAAGAAAAAGTCTGCCTCGATTGTTATTCCGTTCATAGACTTGTCAGCGTTTTCTATAATTAATTCTTCAATCTCTCTGCATAATTCATCAGGGAAACGCTCGTCAGCATCAAGGCGTATAATCCATTCGGTGTCTATACCGGTATTATCTATTCCCCAATTAAACTGCTTTGCATAATACTCAAATTCATGAAAATACACATCTGCGCCATATTCTTTTGCAAGTTCAACAGTACGGTCTGTACTGCCGCAATCTATTACTACACATCTTTTTGCAAAGCCATCCATTGATTTAAGACAATCAACAATGTTTTTTTCTTCATTTTTGGTCATTATGATAGCGGTTGCCTCAATCATTATACATTTACCTCTGTTTTCAAAATTGAATTTTTTAAATCCTCTACAATGTAATTATCTGTATATTTGCTCATTTCTTGTTCATATATCATGTTTCCGAAGGCCTTATTTACCAGCCCTGTAAAGCGACTAAGTATTTTAAGACACCAGCTGAAGCCTTTTACAAGCTTTACTTTTTTGCCGTGAGAGTCTGCAATCATTGAAATCAGCTCTGACGTATTGCTGTATTCTCTGTTCTGGGGATGAAAAATTCCTGATTCATTGTTTTCAACCATTAACCTTACAAACTCTGCAAGATTTTCTATGTATAACATAGACCGCTGATTGTTTACATATGGAAATACGGGACACTTTTGTGCAAGCTTTGAAAGTATAGGGTAGTTTCCTTTGCTGTCTTTACCATATATCATGGGTGGTCTTAAAATTACCACCTTGAAGTCTTCGCTTTCGAGGCTTTTAAGTCCAAGCTCAGCTTGTACTTTACTGTCTCCGTAGAAATTAGCGGGTGACACGGGAGTATCCTTTGTTATGATTTTAGTCTTCCCAATAGGTGCGCTGTCACCATACACAATAGCGCTACTCATGAAAATAAACTGTCCCACTCCGTCGTTTTTTGCTTTTTGTGCTGTTTCAACGGTGAGGTCTGTATTAATGGCATAATACTTTTTCTTTATTTCATCAGTTACATTGCCCACATCGGAATGAGCAATTCCTGCCACATGAAATACTGCATCATAGCATGAGAAATCTTTTTTGCGCCATGAGCCGTCTATCATATCTACTGTATCTACGATATAGCCTTCAAAGTTCGATATATACTTTTCAAAAGATGTTCCGATATAGCTATTTGCTCCGGTGATGAGGATTTTTTTCATTTTAGAGCCTCTTCCTTTTCTTTTTCAAGCTGTCCGGTTCCGCCTTCTACTACGCCATCGCTTTTAAGAACGGAAAAAATCGTACCGAAAAAAAGCTTAACATCAAACCAGAAACTCATCTTTTCTACGTATTCTCCGTCCAGCCTTGCTTTTACATCTATGGGCAGTTCATCTCTGCCGCTTATCTGCGCAAGTCCCGTAAGTCCCGGGGTAATATCATTTGCGCCGTACTTATCACGCTCTTGGATTAAATCGGTCTGGTTAAAAAGTGCAGGGCGAGGTCCTATTATACTCATGGAGCCTATGAATATACAAAAAATCTGCGGAAGCTCATCAATAGATGTTTTTCTTATGAATTTACCAAGCTTTGTTATGTACATATCCGGATCTTCAAGAAGATGAGTTGGCACGTTTTTAGGTGTGTCACTTCGCATGCTTCTGAACTTAAGTATATGAATACTCTTTTTATTCTTACCTACTCTTTCCTGCTTAAAAAGAACTTTTCCCGGGCTGTCAAGCTTTATTGCGATTGCAACTATAAGCATTGGAATTGCAAGCACTACAATACCAATAAAAGATAAAACAATATCAATTAGTCTTTTGAAAAAATTTTTATACATAATTCCACTTCCATACAACAATACATATAGATAAATTATATCATTTTAGCATAGAATTGTCAATATTTTACCGAGTTTTTTGTACAGAAATCTCAAAATAATAGTTGTTTGTTTGTTGTTTTGCCAAATGAGAGCCCAAAAATCGAAAAAAACTGCAGAAAAATGTTATTTCTGCAGTTTTTTTGTTATATTTTGATGTTAAAAAGCTCACATGAATTTTGGAAAAGGATTTTCTCCTTTTGCTTACCTGAAAGCTTAAGCTTGTTAAAACGCTCCATTTCATCCTGCGGCGCCCACATGGGATAGTCTGTTCCGAAAAGAACTCTGTCCTCTCCGTATAGATTTATAAGTTCTTCTGCTTCGTGAGGCTTGAGAGCATATAGCGCAGATGAAGTATCTACGTACAGATTTTTAAACCCATGAAGAAGCTGTGACGCTTCCTTCCACACTGACCAACCGCCAAAATGCGCACCAATGATAATGAGCTTATCATATATTTCAAGTATTGGCATTAGTCTGTTTGGATTTGAATAATCGTATCTGCAATCACCCGTATGCATAAGTATGGGCAGGTTATTTTTTTCACACAGCTCATAAATCTTAAGGCATCTGTAATCATCAATCTTGAATTTCTGGATGTCCGGATGAAGCTTTACACCGCGAAGTCCAAGACCTATGATTTCATTTACATCATCCGAAAGATTTTCGCTGTCGGGATGCAACGTGCCAAGTCCCGTAAGATTTCCGCCGCTTTGCGCTACGGTAGATGCAATAAATTTATTAATCGAGGAAACTTGCTTTGGAGTTGTAGCAACGGATTGGACTATACAATGCTCAATCCCTGCTTTTTCAGCTTCACTTGAAAGAGTTGATACTCTTCCGTCCAGAGTTGAACCCAAGCCCTCATAGAATTCACAAGTTGCTTCTGCCGCCTTTTCAGCAATTTTGTCGGGATAAATATGACAATGAGCGTCAATTATTCTGTTCACTAAAACACTTCCTTTGAAATCAGGACTGAGTTACAATTCCTTCAACCTTTTTAATCTTAAGACGTTCTATGGCATCCTCACGCATTTTGTACTTAAGAATTTTTCCTGCAACGTTCATGGGGAATGAATCAACAAAGTCAATATATTTCGGAACCTTATGCTTTGCCATATGGTCCATAATATACTTCTTCATCTCTTCAACTGTCATCTCTTCCCCTTCCTTAAGAATAATACATGCCATAATTTCTTCGCCGTACTGTTCATCGGGTATTCCTATTACCTGAACATCCTTGACAGACGGATGTGTATAGATAAATTCTTCTATTTCTTTTGGATATATGTTTTCGCCGCCTCGGATAATCATGTCTTTAAGACGTCCCGTAATCATGTAGTTACCCTCAGGAGTACGGCAAGCTAAATCACCCGTATGGAGCCAGCCATTTTCGTCGATAGCAGCAGCAGTAGCTTCGGGCATTTTGTAGTAGCCTTTCATTATATTATAGCCACGTGCAACAAATTCACCGGTTACATTGTCCGGAAGCTCCTCGCCCGTATCGGGATCTACGATTTTACATTCAATTTCAGGCAGGTTTCTGCCTACTGTTGAAACTCTTACCTCAATGGAGTCATCTGTGCTGCTCATTGTACAGCCGGGAGATGCTTCTGTCTGACCGTAAACGATTGTAATTTCCTTCATGTTCATCTTGTTTACAACTTCCTGCATTACGGAAATAGGGCAAGGCGAACCTGCCATAATACCGGTTCTCATGTATGAAAAATCAGTCTTTGCAAAGTCCTCATGCTCAAGCATTGCAATGAACATGGTAGGCACTCCATGAAAACATGTTATTCGTTCTTCGTTTATACAAGCAAGAGACGGTTTTGGTGAGAAGTACGGAAGCGGAAGAAGCGTTCCGCCATGAGTCATTGTTGCTGTCATTGCAAGAACCATGCCGAAGCAATGGAACATAGGAACCTGAATCATCATTCTGTCCGCTGTTGAAAGGTCCATTCTGTCACCTATACATTTTCCGTTGTTGACAATGTTATAGTGAGTAAGCATAACACCCTTCGGGAAACCTGTTGTTCCTGATGTGTACTGCATATTACATACATCATTTACATCAACCTCTGCCGCACGTCTTGAAACCTCTTCAAGAGGCACAGTTTCTGCAAGAGCGCAGGCTTCTTCCCATGTAATACAGCCTTTTTGTGAATAGCCAACTGTTATAACATTTCTAAGGAACGGAAGTCTTTTTGCATGAAGTGGCTCGCCCTGCTTTCTTGTTTCAAGCTCAGGGCAAAGCTCGGCTATAATCTCATTATAATGAGAATCACGATAGCCGTCGATAGTGATAAGCGTATGAGTATCAGACTGATTAAGGAGATACTCTGCTTCATGAATTTTATATGCGGTATTCATAGTTACAAGAACACCGCCGATTTTTGTTACTGCCCAGAATGCTATGTACCATTGGGGAACGTTTGTCGCCCAGACAGCCACGTGACTTCCCGGTTTAACACCAAGTGCAATAAGGCTTCGTGCAAAATTGTCAACATCGTCACGGAACTGTGTATATGTTCTGGTATAGTCAAGTGTGGTATATTTAAACGCAAGCTGGTCAGGAAATTCCATTACCATAGTGTCAAGAACCTCAGAGAAGGTCTTTCTTATGAGTGATGATTTTTTCCAGACGTATTTGCCCGTACCTCTGTTGTTTTCATAGAGAGAGGACTTTGCTCTGTTAAGATTATTGTATCTTGACATAAAGCTTACAAAGTGCGGGAATATAATATCAATCTGGTCTATATCCGCATCCCAACCGGGATCCCATTCTATCGATATAAAGCCGTTATAATTAACAGACCTGAGTCCGTTCATAATATCGTTAATTGGCAGACTTCCCTCGCCCACAAGGTTATAAGAATTTTCTCCGTCGGAGTCTTTCATATGAACGTGCTTAACAAAAGCTCCAAGATTTCTTATTGTATCTTCGGGAGATTCATTCTTCACTCTGTATGGATAGTGAAGATCCCACAATGCCGCAAGATTATCATGAGCGTACAAGTTAAGAAATTCTCTTAATCTCTTGGTATCGGCAAATGCGCCTACTGTTTCAATAAGAAGCGTAATTCCATTGCTTTCAGCATCCTTTAACACAGCATCAACAAAAGCCTTCATCTTTTCTTCTGCTACGTCAGAATCTGATGCTTTTACTCTTATAAGAGCAGTATGAAGTCTTACAGCTACTCTTGCACATCTGTTATATTCATTTACCGCATCTTCCACGGAAGCTGTGGTTATATCAGATATCATATCAATAACGGGAACGCTTATTTTGCGATCAATAAGCTTATGATAGGTTTCAAACAGTTTTTCGTCTTTGATTTCTTCGCTGAATTGATCAATATCATGGATTTCAAAGCCCTTGAATTTATACTCTGCAGCTATATCAAGAAAGCTGTCAAAATCAAAGCCACTCCATCTGTTTGTTGAGAATGATAATTTCATTGTTATAATTCCTTTCATTCAAATGACACGAGAATTTTTTCAGGCCTCGAAACAAATTTTATTTAATGCATTAATATATGCATATATACTTGCACCGATAATGTCCGTTGAAACGCCTCTGCCGGAATAAAGCTTTCCGTCGGAGCGCAGCTTAACGATAGCGGATCCTACAGCTTCGCGGCCCTGGGTTACTGACTGAATCTGGAAATCGTCAAGTTCAAAATGACGTCCTACAATTTGTTCTACTGCTCTGAATGCTGCATCAATAGGTCCGTCACCGATTGCTACGCCTGAAAGTGATTCACCGTTTTTGGTAAGCTCTATATTGGCAGTTGCTGAGATAATGTTTCCGTTATTTACTACATAGCTTGCAAGCTTATATGTAGATGGAACCTGCATAGCAGCACTTGCTATAATGGCATCGAGCTCTTTTGCACCGATTTTTTTCTTAGTTGCAACTTTTTTATACTCTTCATAGACCTTTGTAATATCTTCGTCGGAAAGGTCATAGCCAAGCTTCGCTGATGCTGCAGAAATGGCATTTATGTCTTCTGTTCCCTCAAGAACAATTTCGGAGTAGTCGGAATTTGATGATTTTATACCTCGATTATCACCTGCTACATAGATAAACTTATCAATTCTATGGTCAAGCTCCGTATATTTAAGAGAAGATGTGATGCCGAGTGAATCGCCTCTTGTTGCAAGAATGTGAGCAACGGCTTTCAGCGATGGAGCACTATTGCCTGTAATAGCGGTTTTGATTGCTCCGGCTCCGGCGTTAAGCGACGATATAGACGAAGAAAGCGCCATTTCAAGTGCATTGGAACATTCGCAGGCAAAGCATATATCTTTAAGCTCCGGTAATGCCTGATAAAGCTTTGTTACAAACTCTTCAAGCTCCGTAGGTAGCATAATGCCTGCGGTGTCACATACAGTTACAGAGCTTGCTCCTGATGAAATTGCTGTCTTGATTGCTTGAGTGAGAAACTCAAAATCGCTTCTTGTTGCATCAAGTGCTGAAAACTCAACTTTACCACAAAGGTCAGAAGCAGTCTTTACAAGCTCCTGAATCATTTCAAGAACTGCTTTAGGCTTTTTATGACACATATACTCCATCTGAACAGTTGATGTTGGAACACTTATATGTATTATGGGATTTACAGCAGATTTTACTGCTTCATATGTCTTTTTGATAGATTCAACTGTAAGTTCTACGGGACAAAGCAATGCACTCTTCTTGACTACAGGCGCAACCGTATGCAAGAACAAAGTATCAATTCGTTCATTTACTATTCCAGGAACCTCTATAGCATCAACATTCAGCTTCTCAAGAAGCTTTACAACCTCAAGCTTTTCTTTAAAACTGAAGCTGTTATCCCTGAGTGTGATGTCGGAAATTTTGATTTGTTTCATATAATCTACCAACCTTTCTATTATACCATAGAATAAATAAAGGACTCACAGCACTATAGCCGTGAGTCCTGAAAAACAGTTTTATACATAGTTGATACTATAAACCGTTAGGTACTCTTGCACGTCAAATAGCGCTGGCCGGATTTGAGTCTGTAAGGACTGTAAGGGCAACGCTTAGAAGTAGTATCGCTGTGAGTACAAATAATGCGTTCATAGTTCTAACTCCTTTAATTTCTATTGATTATACCACAATGAATATTTTATGTCAAGTTCTTAAGAAGAAAATTTTCAACAATATATGAAAAATCTTTTAGAAGTTTTTTTACATTTTCAACATCAACTATTATTTCCAAAGCGCAATCATTATGCCGAGTATTATAATAACTGCGCAAAAAACCTTATAGCCTATATTCTTTTCTTTATATACAATCTTACCTGCAGCTATGGTAACGAGCACAGCACATTGCTTTATTAGCGTCATAACAGTCACCTGACTTGCAGGATCGGCATTTGCTATAAACAAAAGCTTATCTCCTACGACCAAAAGCAAGCTTAGAGCATATATTCCCGGACTTTTTGCACAGCCCTTTATATCCAACTTTCTTCCTGAAAGAAGAATATACAAAAGGTAAAATCCTGACAGCATAAGCATAAACCAGAATTGAAGCTGTGAGCTGGTTATTTCTCCGGTCATCATCAGGTATTTATCAAATATAGCCGATACGGCATTAAGAGCACAGCCACCAATGGTAATCCATACGTACTTAAGCTTATAATCTTCCTGCTCAATATTGCTTTTGCGATTTACAAGATAAAGTCCCGTTACTACAAAAATAAGACCTATCACGCCTCTTACAGTAAGGCTTTCGTGCAGAAATACAACTCCGAACAATGTAGAAAATATCACTCGCGACATATCCACAACGCCGTAAAGACTGACGGGCATTTTCTTTAAAGAAACAAACGCACCAAGCCACGCTATAAAAATAACAAAAGATTTCATTGCCACCATAAAAAACATATATGGCGACATTATAAGAGAGCCTCTGCACATTGGAATGCTTATAAGAAACCCTACAAAAGTGTACATAAACAAGCAACTAAGCGTGTCGCACGATTCAAGAGTTTTCTTTTTGATTGGTTCTCTTAGTCCCTTGAATAATCCATATAATATAATGAAAATAATCCACATTGTAATTCACCCGAAAAATCAGCTGTTGCTAACGCAACAGCCTGAAAATTTTTATACTATTTGCTGCCTACCCTCAAGCGCTTTTATAAGCGTTATCTTATCGGCATACTCAAGGCCGCTTCCAACGGGAACGCCATGCGCAATTCTCGTTACTTTGACACCCATAGGAGCTATAAGTCTTGAAATATATACAGCAGTTGCTGTACCGTTAACCGTAGGGTTTGTTGCCATGATTACTTCTTTGACAGAACCGTCTGCGAGTCTGTTAATAAGCTCGCTTATTTTAATATCCTCAGGGGAAATTCCGTCAGCCGGAGAAAGTGCTCCGTGAAGAACATGATAAAGTCCGTTATATTCATTAGTGCCTTCTATGGCATTAACATCTTCAGGACTTTCAACCACACATATTACTGAGCGGTCTCTTTTATCCGAGGCGCATATGCGGCACGGAACAGTAGCAGTAAGGTTTTCGCATACGGGACAGAATATTATTTTCTCTTTCGCATTGCGAATAGTTTCTGTCATACGCAAAACAGCCTCCGCTGACATTCTTTCTAAAATATGAAAAGCTATACGTTCTGCGCTTTTGGGACCAATTCCCGGAAGCTGCTCAAACTGTTCTATGAGCTTTTCAACAGATAAATCCTCTGCCAACTCCATGTCCTCCCAAATCAGAACGAGCCCGGAATGTTAAGTCCGCCGGTTATTTCGCCCATGCCCTCTGCCATAAGGTCATCAGCTTTCTTCATAGCCTCATTTACTGCAACGAGTATTAAATCCTGAAGCGTTTCAACGTCGTCAGGATCAACCGCTTCAGGCTGAATATCTATTGAAACCAACTCTTTTTTACCGCTGGCTACTACCTTTACCACACCGCCGCCGGCTGATGCTTCAACTGTCTTTTCTTCAAGTTCTTCCTGAACCTTTGCCATTTCTTCCTGCATCTTCTGCGCTTGCTTGAGCATGCTGTTCATGTTCTTATTCTGATTCATACCTGCTCCTGCAAATCCTTTATACTTTCCCATAATTACCTCCAAAAATTTTATTCTTCTACTTCTTCAGGATCAAGGAATTCCTCTCTCCCGTCATCTTCTTCAAATGCTGACTGTGAAAAATCCTCATCTTCCGGCTTGTAGGTAAGAAACTCTCTGTCATCTACCGCATCTATAAAGTCGCCCATCTTATCCATAACACTACCTAAGGGATCAGATGATACAGGCATCTGCTCTGCTTCTTTGTCCGGTGTCTCAACCGTATTTGAAGGTAGAGACCAGAAATCTATCATACAATCTTCAAGCTCATCAGCATATGCCGCTTTCACTTCCATATCCACTCCGCAAGCCTGACAAACAAGCTGTTTTATCATACTAAGCTTATTAAGAGCTATATTATATGCACCTTTTTCTTTGTTTCTGTCATACAACAAAATTATTCCGTCATCATCCACAGTTATGCTTACGCCCACAAGTGCAGATGCAAGAAAAGGATTTCGTCGGGTAATTGCAGAAACCGTCTTTTCCCACTTCTTAGCCGCAATTATAATCGGATTTGAACCGTTAAGCCGTTCCGGCGGAATAGGATTAAAAAGTTTGCCTGATGGTTTTTTCTTTTCTTTTGGCGCTTCGCTCTCAGGTACTTGTACGACCTGAGTTGTTTGAACGAAGCTTCCGTTTTCAAGCTTTTGCTCCATCTCGCTTATTCTTGCAAGAAGTGCTTCTGTGCTTGATGAAAGCTCAGGTCTGCACATTTTGATGAAAGCCGTTTCATATATAACACGTGGCGATTTAACCCATTTTGCCTTACTCTTTGCATCTGTCAGGCTTTCAGATATATATGAAAGCTTTTCAAATGTCGTTTTGGATGCCATGCCTTTAAATCTTACAATCTCATCTTCACTGTAATCAAGGAGCTTATCAGGATCGCCTGACACCTTGCAGACAATGAGATTTCTGAAATGAGAAATCAAGGAATCTGCAAAAACATTAAGGTCGTATCCGGATTCTGCTATTGAGCCGAAGCAAGAAAATACCTTTTCCACATCGCCCTCTATAAGCGCCGATGCTGTATCGAATTCCGACTCAATAGGTACGATGCCCAGAGTTTCGGTTATGTTTTCGGCAGTAATCTTATTGCCGCACGCTGAAACCACTCTTTCAAGTACACTTATAGCATCGCGCATAGAGCCGTCTCCCAATCTTGCAATAAGCGCATACGCATCATCCGATATATCAAAGCCTTCACCGTATGCTATTTCTTTAAGACGTATTATGATTTCGGAAGGCTTTATACGTCTGAAATCATATCTCTGACAACGAGATAAAATAGTTTGCGGAACCTGATGAGGTTCAGTAGTTGCCAGAATAAAAATAACATGTTCTGGCGGTTCTTCAAGAGTTTTTAACAGTGCATTGAACGCGCTGGTACTGAGCATATGAACTTCGTCTATGATATATACTCTGTACTTTGCAGATGCAGTCATGTACTTAGTATCATCTCGAAGCTCTCTTATGTTATCCACTCCGTTATTGGATGCTGCATCTATTTCAGCAACGTCCATTATACTTCCGCTTAAAATACCTTTACAGGACTCACATTCATTACATGGGCTTCCGCTTTTGTTGTTCTCGCAGTTTACCGCTCTTGCAAAAATTTTCGCAGCTGTTGTTTTGCCCGTTCCGCGAGTGCCGCAAAAAAGATATGCATGTCCTACACGATTTTCTGTTATCTGGTTTTTTAAGGTTTCTGTTATATGACTTTGTCCCACAATATCTTCAAATACCATAGGCCGCCATTTTCTGTAAATAGCTTTATATGCCATATTATCTCCTATCTTCAATAAAAAACACCGCAAATGGTATGCTGAAACAAATTAGCTTCTTCCATCGAACATCACGGTGCAGTAATATAAATGGCTCCGACCGAGTTTACCGTAACACATTGAAAACACCGCTTATTGCTGCTTGGTTCCCCACCTGACAAGGTTCACGGGTTTCAATCGCACGGGCTCGGTCATCATCGCCAAAATTAATTTTATTATCAGAACACTATCTGCAGAACAATCATAGCTGCTGCCATAAGAGCTATAACTGCACACGCACTTATTCCCCAAATCTTCAAAAAGCGTATTTTTGCATTAATAGCTTCGATTTCGTTCTTTACTTTTATATTTGTATTCTTAAGCTCAAAAACTGAGTCTGTAAGCTTATCAATTCCTATTGATGCTTCTCTGATTTCTTCAAGCTTAGGCGCTGATGATTTTAAAACAGCACTTACCTCTGACAAAGTTGTAATCATATCGTCTGCTTTGTCGGAAACATCTGTAATAGAAGTTGTTATATTTGAATAATTTTCCTTTGACTGCTCATTAAGTCCTTCAATAGCAGTAGCCGCAGCTGTTGTTTTGTCTGCTATTACAGAAAGCTTATCTTCAAGCTCAACCATCAGTTCGTCAAGTTCTGCCTGAAGTTCTTCTTTTGTGAGAGATGAACTGTTTTTGAACACACCGTCAGCTTTTTTCAAAAGCTCTGCAACGCTTTCGTTGCCCTTGATGCTTTCTTTAACAGAGTCGAGCTTGTTCATGATTTTTTCGTAATAACCAAATGCTTTTTCGCCGAGTCCTGCTTCAACATCTGTTTCCTCGACAAAAACCTCTTCTCCTGCAAATGCTCTTTCAACTGCGTCATCAATATTATCAGCATAATCAGCCGCATCTGAATAGAAAGCATCTGCACCGTCATATGATATTATCTTATCGTCATGATACTTTTTGAGCTTGGCTACTACCTTTTTGCCAGCCTGAAGAACAGATTGCAAATCTCTTTTTCTCTCCTCTGTCATAACTTTATCTCTCCATTCATTAATTTTGTTTATAAACTGAGTAAATTTATTCATCATTCATCTTAGCTCCGCACTTGGAACAAAAACGGTTGTTCCTTCCTACCAGCGACTCACACTCCGGACATATGGACAAGCCACATTCTTCCTTTAACTGCTGCTTAAGCTGGTCAAGCTCGTCATGAAGAGCATCAAGCCTACCCATTATTTCCGAAAAATCATCATTTTCGGTATTGTTTTTCATACTCGTATATACTGACTCACCCATAGCTGCATAGTTTGTTTGTATTCTGTTTTCCACCTCATGAAGAGCGTAACGGATTTTCGCCTCATGGGTTAGATTTTCTACTTTGCTGACAGTCTTTTTTGAAATGTTTTCTGCAGCTTCGCCAAACTTTGTGGCTGTGCTGCTTAAACGCTTGATAATGTCATCAAAATTAGCCATTAATACACTCCCTTTCAGATGTGCAACCAATATATAGATATTATGATTATACCATTATATATTACTTAAATCAACCCTTTTTGGAAAAATATTTATATCCACTATTATCCATGATAAAGTTTCTTGGATTGATACACCGGCTCGCAAGTAAGATTCATGCCAAGCTTTCTGAACACAGATGAATCTATCTGAGATAAAACCACCGAAGAATGAGCTTCGCAGCCTTTAAGCTCCGGAAGCTTTTCCAAAGCACGCTTTGCAATCTCGTCGGTTGTAGCACATATGGAAAGCGCTATGAGAGTTTCGTCCATATGAAGCCTTGGGTTATGATTTCCAAGGTTGTTGGTTTTAAGCTTTTGGATTGGCTCAATAACATCAGGTGATATAAGCTTAACTGATTTATCAATTCCAGCAAGATACTTAAGAGAATTAAGCAATACAGCAGCTGATGCACCAAGAAGATTAGTTGTCTTTCCGGTTACAACAGCTCCGTCGGGAAGCTCTATTGCAGTAGCAGGCATATCGGTGCTGTTTGCACGCTCAACAGCTGCATCAACAACTTTTCTGTCCTTAAGACTTATGCCAGCCTGATTGATTATAAGTTCAAGCTTATATACTGCGTCATTGGTTACAAAACCGTTAAGCAATGCGCACTTTGTATGATAATAACGGCGTATTATTTCCATTTTTGCCGCTTCACAAACTGCATTGTCATCAACAATACACATTCCTGCCATATTAACACCCATATCAGTAGGTGATTTATAAGGGCTTTTGCCGAGAATCTTATTGAACATTGCATTGAGTACAGGGAATACTTCTATATCTCTATTATAATTTACAGTTGTTTCGCCGTACGCCTGAAGATGAAACGGATCAATCATATTTACATCATTCAAATCTGCCGTAGCCGCTTCATAAGCAAGGTTTACGGGGTGGTTGAGCGGCAAGTTCCATACGGGAAATGTTTCAAATTTTGCATAGCCTGCCTTTACACCGCGCTTATGCTCGTGATAAAGCTGAGAAAGACAAGTAGCCATTTTGCCGCTGCCCGGACCGGGAGCAGTAACGAGAACAAGAGGACGCTCGGTTGTTACATATTCATTCTTACCAAATCCCTCATCGCTTACTATAAGCTCGATATTTGCAGGATAGCCATCGATGGGGTAATGCAAAAATACCTTTATACCCAATGATTCGAGTTTGTTTTTGAAGCTCGCCGCAGCAGATTGGCCACTATACTGAGTTATAACAACGCTGCCTACGTATAAGCCTATTTTCCGGAATGCATCTATAAGGCGCAGAACATCAAGGTCATAGGATATATTATAATCGCTTCTGATTTTATTCTTCACAATATCAAGCGCTGATATGGCTACTACTATTTCAAGCTTATCTTTAAGGTGGAGAAGCATTTTGATTTTACTGTCGGGCTGAAATCCCGTAAGAACTCGTGATGCATGGAAGTCATCAAAGAGCTTTCCTCCCAGCTCAAGATACAACTTGTCGCCGAACTCAGAAATACGCTTTTCTATATGCTCAGACTGCATTTTTATATATTTGTCATTATCAAAACCTATTTTGTTCATGCTTTTTGCCTTTCGTAATTGCAAATAAAATTAATTAAATTCATTCTACCATAAAAACAAAAATAATTCAACACTTTTTTTACAAATTATGACTTATTTGTTCATATTCTCTATGGCTTTGAGAATATCGGATGGGTGTGAAACTAATTCTTCTGCACCGTTTGTAACAAGTTCTTCCCTTTCCCTGAAGCCCCAGAGTACGCCGAGAGAATGTGCTCCTGCGTTTACACCCGTTTTCATGTCAACATCCGTGTCGCCTATCATTACGCTTTCCTCAGGTGAACAATCAAGTTCGGAAACAATTCTCAGAAATCCTGACGGCTCAGGCTTAATTGGCATAAAATCCTGCTGCCCCTGAACACAGTCAAAGTAATTATCGCCAAAGATACTGTTTATTATAAAGCCACAAACATTATGAGGCTTATTTGATAAAACTGCTATTTTTCGTCCTGATTGTTTAATTCTGTCAAGTTCTTCTTTTATTCCGTCAAAGGGTTTTGTAAGATACATAAAATTACCCTCATACGCTTCATCATAGAATTTGCAGGCTGTTCGGAAATTTTCTTCCGTATCAGCATTTCTGAAATCAAGCGAACGATGCAGAAGCGTTGCTCTGCCGTCTCCTGCAAAGTATTTAAATTTTTCCTGTTCTATTTCTTCAAGACCAAGCTTCTTAAGGGTATAATTAACATAGTATGCAATAGATGCAAGAGTATCCATTACAGTTCCGTCCAAATCAAAAACACATAATTTAATCATATCAAACATTTCCTTTCACAAAAAGTATTATATAGCTTAAACGCGAAAAATACAAGGCTGTAAAATAATTTTTATATAATGCATATAATGGCTCGGTATAAAAACCTAAAATATTTGACAAACTACAAAAAAGCGAGGAGATATAATGAAAAAATCGAAAATTTTTGAGTGTTTCAAAGTGCTGGCAGGAGCGATTATTTACGCCGTAGGTATATGCTGCTTTCTGAACCCTGCAAACATCGCGCCCGGCGGCGCATCAGGAATCAGTATTATAACGAACCATTTATTCGGACTGCCCATAGGTACAGTAAGCATACTGATTAACATTCCGATTTTATATGCAGGTTACAGAAAGCTGTCGGGAAAGCTTATTTTTAAAACAGTAATTGCATTGATTGTAACTTCATTCATAATTGATTTTATTATAACTCCTTTATTTCCCGTATATACCGGAGACAGACTGCTCGGCAGCGTATTTGGCGGAGTCCTGCTTGGCATTGGTCTCGGAATTATCTTTTCGGCAGGCTATACAACCGGTGGTACTGATATTTTATCAATGCTTTTAAGACTGAAATTTCCTCATCTGAGAATCGGAATTGCAATTTTGATTATTGACTGTTTCGTGCTATTGGCATCTGTGTTATTTTTTCACGATATTGAAGCCGGCCTTTACGGAGTAATATCATTATTTGCATCCGGAAAACTTGTGGATTTCATGGTATATTCAGGCGACAGCTCAAGGCTGACATTTATTATAACCTCTAAAGAAAAAGAAGTTATAGAACAAATAAACAAGCGGATTGACCGAGGTGTTACTATTATAAACGCAGAAGGTGGCTTCACAAGAGAAAACAAAAAAATTGTTCTTTGCGCAGTAAGGCACAGAGAATTCTCAGCACTTAAAGAAGCCGTATTTGATGCTGACAGCAAAGCATTTTTCACATCTGCTGTTTCCGACGGCATATACGGCGAGGGATTTATAAGAAAACATTTATTCTAAAAAGTTTGAATTTTACTTGAAAAATGTTTTTATTTATGATATAATATCAAGGTATTATATAGTTAAGAAAGGTCTGTGTTTGTATGAAGATTTCCACAAAGGGACGGTATGCACTCAGAATGCTTACTGACCTTGCAGTAAACAAAGACAAAGGATTTATTGCTCTTAAGGATATTGCAGAACGTCAGCAGATTTCTAAAAAGTATCTCGAACAAATTGTACCGTTATTTAACGGCTCCGGAATATTAGAGGCAAACAGAGGTTTTCAGGGCGGTTACCGATTAGCAAGCAGCCCCGAAAATTATACAGTAGGAGATGTATTAAGACTTACAGAAGGCAGTCTTGCTCCTGTTCCCTGCCTTGATTTCAACCCTGCCGGCTGCGAAAAAGGCGAGGATTGTACCACATTGTTTGTGTGGGAAGGATTATACAAGGCAATCAATACATATCTTGACTCAATTACTCTTAAAGATATTGCAGACAAGCAACGAAGAAAGTCAAACAGACAAGCTGAAAATATTGTACTTCTATAATAAAAAATGTCACTCATTAATGAGTGACATTTTTTGTTATGAACTGATTTGTTTTTTATTTTCAACTGCTGTTATTATGTCGGCGAGGACAATTTTTAAAACTGCTGCAATAGGTACTGAAAGAGCCATTCCTACAAATCCGAAAAGCTTACCCCCTACCACAACGGAAACAACAGTTAGCAGCGGACTGATTTCAAGCTTATTGCCCATGATTTTAGGTGCAATTATATTTCCGTCTATCTGCTGGAGAATAAGAAGTACAATACCAATCCATACGGTGTTCCACACTCCGCCGCTTAAAAGATTAATAAATATTGCAACTATTGTAGCAAATATTGAACCGAAATACGGAATTATATCACAAAAGCCTATAAACATTCCAAGAGCAAATGCATATCTAACCCGCATTACAGACAGAACAACAAAACACAGAAGTCCCATAGCAAGACAAACAAGAACTCTTGAATATATATAGCTTGTGAATACCTCATTTATTCTGTTACAATACGAGAAAACGTCATCTGTCCAGCTTTCTTTAACAAAAGCATTAACGCCTCTTTTGCAGCAGGCGATTATAGTATCCTTTTCTATAATCATGTAAACTGATGCTATTATAGATACTACTACATTAACTATACCTGATGTTGCTGAGAAAAAACCGACTGCGTACTTCTGTACACTTGCACTATCAACTCGCTTCATAAGTGAGAACAAACTGCCTGATATGTCGAATTCGTCGAAATTCTGAAGAATATCATATCTTTTGAACAATTCAACATTTTTAACATATTCTTTGAAGTTTGCCAGATAAACATTCAAATTCTGATAAAAATCAGATAAGTTTTTGTATATTGCAGGAACAACTGCGCCTACCACAAGCGCAATGACAGCTACCGCTCCGATATACGAAACCAATATACTTATTCCTAAACTGTGGGAAGATACAAACTTTATTTTGGTCTTTGACAGCAATCTGTTAATACGCTTTATAGGTATATTCAGTACATATGCAATAACAAAACCCGTAATAAACGGCGACAGCGCTGTCACAAGCTTACCTAAAAATTCCATTATTGAATTGAAATTATCAAAAGTCTTATAAACCGCAATTACTGCCACCGCAAATATGAACGCCACAATCCAGAACGCAAAATTCTCAATTTTCTTTTTCATCCAAACCATTCTCCTCTTAACATAAGACAGACAAAACCCATTGGGTTTTGTCTGTCAGGTGTTTATTGTGCTGATATTACTATAATCTTAGCAGTAAATGCGCCATTGCTTATTGAACCGTGTGCTGTAATAACACTACCTTCGGCAATATCCTTAAGCTTCTTTGTCTGACCTGCTGAATTCATGATAGTAGTTGTAGCATCTTTACAATATACTGTTTCTTCAACATTTATTCCGTATTCATTAGAGTATGCAACCTTGATGAAACCATACGCTGAGTTAACAGCCACAACAGTACCTTCAAGCTTTCCGCTTGCAGACTGTGCTGTTGTTGATTCAAGCTTTACAACAGTCTGACTTTCAAGCGTTACCTTAACGCTGTCGCCTACTCTGAAATCATACAATGTGCCTTTTTCGCCGTTTATTCTTACTTCAACATTTGCAGATACTACATAAGTTGTATCCTGACCGCCTATATTTACGGTGATTGAAGGTGTTGATGAAATCCTTACTTCTCTTATTGTACCGGTTGTATTCTTTGTGGATGATGTTGCTTTGATTGCAGTAATCTTACCATAGGTAATTGTAAGCGTTGCCTTATCACCAATCATAATATCTGCAAATTCAGCAGTATCATTATTCTTAATAACTGTTACGTCATCTGAAATGTGGTATGTCATACCGTCATATTCTTCACTCGCGTGAGAAATTGTCATTGTGAAATCAGGTTCAACAGAAATGGATTCGATAATAGCATTTACTACTGTTGATGTTTTATTCTCACCTGCAACCCTTTCAACAACACCGTTTACAAGTTCCAATATAATATAATCATTTGTTTTAAAGTTAGTAAGTGTTGAAGGATCACCGTTATAGGTAACTGTTACAGAAGGACTGCACTCATAAACTGTGTTCTTTCCTGTTTCTGAATCCTTTATTGTAATCTTTACTATACCTGTAGATGATGATGAACGGCCCTGAAATGTTCCGGTAACAGTTTCGTCAGGGATTGATGATAAAGTGTCGATAAACGCTACTTTATTATTTGTAAGAGTGATTACTGCATCAACTCCTACTATCATATTCTTGGGAACAGTTTCTTCGCCTTCTACCTTCATCATGACATTATCAAGATATGTATATTTATTAGATGTTCCGTTCTTGTCATAAACTGTAAGTATTCTTCCGTCGGTATCAATGTTCTGAAGTTTGACGATTTTGAATTCATAAGCAGTTTTTTCAACAACTCTGCTGAGCATTACAGACATCTGAGTTCTCAACACGCTTGTGGTTGGAGAGAAGCTTCCGTCCTCCATACCCATCATAATGCCATTATCGGAAACGTACTTCACATATTGAAGAGCGTTTGAAGGAATATCATTCAAATCTGTAAAGTCGAGAGTTACAGAAGGATTTGATGATGCAGCCTTTTTGCCACCCATAGCCTTTGTTATAATAATTGCAGCTTCGTATCTGGGCATTGCTTCATTTTTAAGGTCGCCCTCAAGATATGTATTAAGGTCTTCTATTGAAAGGACGTCACGGTAAAGAAGGAATGAAATTTCCTTTGTACCCCAGGGAAGCTTGTAAGACTTCAAAATATCCTCATATGTTCCAACTGCAAGGTCAAGCACTTCTGCATTTGCTTCATCAAGAGCGCCCATTGCTCTTGAAAACAGTGCAAGCACCTCTAACCTTGTTACGCCGTTATCAGGCTTGAATGTATTATCTTCATAACCTGTAATATAGCCTTTTTCAACCATATCCATAACCTGGTCATATGCCCAGTCATAATCTTCTTTCGAAAAGTCGGTAAATCTTTTATCCGCCAACGCAACTGTAAATGAGCTTACAATTAACATTCCGGATAATAAGCAACTGAGTACCTTTTTCATATGGAATTCCTCCGTTTTCGTATATTTTTGTTAACTGTTAAATATATAATAACATATTTTTGGGGAAAGTGCAATATATAATTTGTGTTTTTTCTTAATTTTTTGTTACGTAACTCACAATATATAGTTGTTTTTTGTAATCATAATGAAACAATCCCGCAGATTGCGGGATTGTTATATCATACTTATACTATATACCTCTTTATATTTTTTTAACATTTCTTTATGACACTTATGGGCGTTGCTGTGAGACTCAAATATACCAAAAACCGCCGAACCGCTACCTGTCATCATAGCTCCTAAAGCGCCCATCGACAAAAGCTGATTTTTCACTTCTTCAATCTCAGGATGCTGCGCCACAGCAGGCGGCTCCATAACATTTACAAGCCTATCCGCAATCTCTTTGATATTGCCTGAGATAAGAGCATTTTTCATCGCTTGCGTATCCGGTTTGTTTGTTATTTCACAGTTATCAATAGTGTTATACATGGCAGCTGTAGAAATACTTACCTGCGGTTTTATCACAACTGTTGGTATTAATCCTTTTGCACATATGGTGGTAAGCTTTTCACCTATGCCTTCCGCTATACACGTTCCACCGACCATGCAAAAAGGTACATCTGCACCTATTGAAGCTCCTATGCTCAGCAACTTTTCATCGTCAAGAGGGCTTCCTAAAAGTCTGTTAAGTAAAACTATTACTCCTGCTCCGTCAGCACTGCCACCGCCCATGCCTGCTCCGCATGGAATTTTTTTGTCAATATGTATTTTAACTCCGGAGTATATGCCTGATTCTTTAATTACTGCCGCTGCTGCCCTATATGCAATATTTCCCTCGTCAGTTGGCAGCCAAGACAAATTTGTTGTAAGACTGATTCCGGCATCTTCCGTTAGCTTTACAGACACAGTATCATAAAGACTGACCGTTCTCATAATAGTTAAAATATCATGATATCCGTCCTCTCTTTTGCCGGTTACATCAAGAGTTAAATTAAGCTTTGCATATGCCTTTACTTCTCCCTCGTTACCCGAAACAACACACATATCCGAAAGAAACATATTACACCTCAATTATAAATTATCATGAGAGCTTTGAACAAGCTCTTTTATGAAAGCTTCATCAGCCTGAAATCCTCTGTCATCTTTAGTAAGCCATGCAAGATATTCAATATTACCCTCCGGCCCACGAACCGGAGAATAGGCAAGTCCTGACACAAAGAAACCTGCATCATTTGCATAGCCTATAACATTTTTTATTACCTGCTCATGCACAGCGCTATCGCGGACAACTCCCTTTTTGCCTACCTGACCTCTTCCCGCTTCAAACTGCGGCTTGATAAGCGCCACAAGCTGACCGTTTGAAGAAAGCAGCTCCGATGCTACCGGAAGTACAAGCTTCAGTGATATAAAAGAAACGTCGATAGATGCGAAATCAAGACTTTCACCAATCTGTTCAGGAGTAACGTATCTGATATTTGTACGTTCCATATTTACAACACGGCTATCATTTCGAAGCTTCCATGCAAACTGACCGTAGCCAACATCAACAGCAAATACCTTTTTTGCACCGTTTTGGAGCATACAATCTGTAAAACCTCCCGTTGATGCACCTATATCCATAGCTGTCGCACCATCAAGGTTAATGGGGAACTCCTCCATTGCTTTTTCAAGCTTGAGTCCGCCGCGACTTACATACTTAAGCTGCTCGCCCCTCACCTCAACAGTTTTGCAGTCAGCGTCTATCATCATGCCAGCCTTATCCGCTTTTTGATTATCAACATATACTTGTCCTGCCATTATAAGAGCTTTTGCTCTTTCTCTGCCCGAAACAAGATTGTTTGAAGTAAGAAACACATCAAGTCTTACTTTTTCCAATATAAATTCATCCTTTCAAATTCCTGATTGCATTTGCAACAGTTTCAGCATCAAGACCGTATTTTTTATCAAGCTGTTCAACTGTTCCCTGAACTATCGGCTCATCAGGATATGCAAAAGTCATAACAACACAATTTTTATTTGACTCTGCAATAATAGCTGATATTTTCTCGCCTAAACCTCCCGATTTCACTCCGTCTTCTATTACGCAGCATACGGGAAGTGCTGTATCTTGTATAGTTTCGACATCAAGAGGCTTTATGGTTGTAAGCTCTACAACTCTTACATTTCCCCCTGCAAGCTCAGCTGCTTTATATGCTGTACTCATCATTCTTCCGGAAGAATATATGACAGCATCTGTTCCGTCTATGCAAGTTTCAGCTTTAAAAGGCATAAAATCTTTTGAACTGTCCGTCTGTTCACAGCCTCTGGGGTACCTTATAGCAACCGGACCTGCACATTCATTTATCGCAAAGCTTAGCATCTGCCCGAGCTGTTTATAGCTACAAGGAGAAAGTACAGTCATGTTAGGCATAGATGACAAGAACGAAATATCATATATACCCTGATGGGTTTCACCATCAGCGCCCACAACACCAGCTCTGTCAACCGCAAAAACAACATGAAGATTCTGCAAACAAACATCGTGTAAAATCTGGTCATACGCTCTTTGCAGGAATGAAGAATACACAGGAAAAACAGGTATATATCCCCCCGCTGCAATGCCTGCAGCCAAAGTCACACCATGCTGCTCTGCAATTCCTACATCAAAAAATCTATCTTTGAAGTACTTTGAAAAATTGGTCATCCCCGTACTGTCCGGCATAGCAGCAGTTATTCCCACAATCTTTTCATTTTTATTTGCTTCAACAAACAATGCATCTCCGAATGCATCTGAAAATGTTTTCTTGCAGGGGCTTGTCTTCCCTGTTTCAGCACAGAATGGACCTATACCATGAAAGGTATCAGGATGATGCTCTGCAGGTGAATAGCCTTTACCTTTCTTTGTTCTTACATGAACAAATACGGGTTTTTGCTTGCTTTTGGCAAGTCTTAAAACATTTATAAGCGCTTCAAGGTCATGACCGTCAATAGGTCCTAAATATTCAAACCCAAAATTCTCAAACATTGTATTCTGGAGTAGTATTCTCTGGAGCTTATGTTTAATATTTGAGATAATATTATATAATGTTTCTCCTATTAATGGTATTTTATCGAGAAAGGACTCAGCACTTTTTTTGAATTTTGTATAACCCGGCTTTATTCTTAGTGCCCTAAGATATTTTGATATTGAGCCAACATTTTTGGATATTGACATATTATTATCGTTTAGGATAAGTATGAAAGGGCTTTTGAATCTGCCGGCGTCGTTCATTGCTTCATACATCATTCCACCGGTAAGTGCGCCGTCTCCAAACACGGCTCCCACAGAGTACGAACCACCGTCAAGGTTCCTTGCTCTTGCAAGTCCCAAAGCCGCTGAAATAGACGTTGAGCTATGACCGGTATTAAAAACGTCCGCATCAGATTCGGAGCGTTTTGGAAATCCACTCATGCCGTCCATTTTTCTAAGGTTTGCAAAGCCGTCTTTTCTTCCGGTGAGAATTTTATTTACATATGATTGATGACCTACATCCCATACAAATTTATCATCAGGAATATCAAACACAGTATGAAGCGCAACTGTAAGCTCTACCACACCAAGATTTGATGCAAGATGTCCGCCTGTTTTTGAAACAGCATCTACAAGAAATCTGCGGATTTCTGCACATAGCTGTTTTCTCTCGTCTGCACTGAGTTTTTTTACATCAGCAGACGATGAAATTTTTTCAAGCAAATCCATTTTATACTTTATCCTTTCAATCATGCAGCGCATCAGGCTGCAGGAAATCAGCAAAACTGCTGATTTTATACTTTACATATTATCTTCTATATATTCAATCATATCGCCGACAGTTTTTAAATTTTCATCAAATTCTAATGATACAGAAAATTCATCTTCAACTGCCATAACAAGCTCCACTACATCAAGCGAATCAAGTTCCAACTCCTCAAATGTACTGTCCTTACGTATTTCATCCGGAGCAATGTCCGAATAATCTGCCAACATGTCAACTACTTTATTGAATATCATGATGTCCTCCTATTTAGTGTAAAATTTATATGCAGTTGTATAGTTATATTCCTCTCCTGCCTTTAAAACAGGTGATGGGAAATGTTTGTATTTCATGGAATTGGGATAGAACTGTGTCTCAAGACAGAAAGCTGCGTGAGTGCCATACTCAGCACCATCCTTGCCCTTTGGTTCATCAAGAGCGTTTGCTGTATAAAGCTGCACTCCCGGCTTATCTGTCCAGCACTCCATACAGATTCCACTGGTAAGGCTTTCAGCCACAGCAAAGCATCTGTATCCTTCCCCATCAATTATCATATTGTGGTCAATTCCGCCAAACATTGCAATCTGCTCATCTTTGCTTTCAAATGCTTCTTTAAATGTTTTAGGTGTTGTAAAATCAAATGCAGTATTGCTAACGGTTAATATTTGTCCATTGGGCAGACACTCATTAGTATTTGGCGTGTAAAAGCTGCAATTCAGCTTTAATATCTGGTCATCTATCACACCGCTGTCATGCCCTGATAAATTGAAATATGTATGATTGGTAAGATTAATAATAGTATCTTTATCTGTTGTAGCTTTATAATTAATTACAATACTGTTATCATTTGTGAGCTTATACGTCATTAAAATATCGAGATTGCCCGGAAAGCCTTCTTCTCCGTCCGGTGATACAAGAGATAATTTAAGCTCCGGCTCATCAGAATTATCTGATATCTCTACTCCCCATGTTTTCTTGTCATATCCAACAAATCCACCATGAAGAGTGTTATTGCCATTGTTAATCCCAACATTATACTTGACGCCGTTGATTTCAAATTCACCTTTTTCGATTCGGTTTGAATATCTTCCGATTGCAGAGCCCATATAACCTTCGTTTATTTCATATGCATCAGCATCAAAAAGCGCCGTAACAACGTCTGTTGGATTATTGTTTTTATCGGGAACGAAGAGGTTTCTGATTATACCTCCTCTGTCAAGAACACTTACCTTCATTCCGTTTGAATTTTCCATAATATATTCAGTAATTTCAACTCCGCAGCAATTACCAAACTTTTTTGATATAACTGACAAATTAAACCTCTCCTTTAAATGAATTCAATCTCTATTTGTATTGATGAAATGTTGAACCGAAAGCACACTAAGTCAACAATTTCAAGCATTTTTTGAAATTGTTTTAATATGAGTGAACATTCAGGATTCCACTCTCATTGTGAAGTTTTGAGCGTGGGCTCAAAGTAAAATTCACTACCACAAGATAACTTCACTTGCCATAAGGCAAACTTAGTTAATGAGTTCAACAAAGTTGAACTCATTATAGCATAAGAGTACAGAAAATTCAATACCTTTGTAAAAACTTTCTATTTTACATTTTAAATACAAAACAAATCTAAAATATCCAAAAAAGCTTGACAATTACATACAGATGTGGTAGAATGTTGCTTGTTAAGCGGAGAGGTGGCCGAGTGGTTGAAGGCGCAGCATTGGAAATGCTGTGATGTGAAAGCATCCGTGGGTTCGAATCCCATCCTTTCCTCCACAAAAAAGCAACATCTGAGAGATGTTGTTTTTTTGTGTGTTTTAATTGATGGGATTCGAACCCTGAGAGGGTTTTTGCGTTAAGAAAACGATTGTTTATCGTTTTTAGCAAAAAGGTGCGCAGGCGGTACCGAAATGCATTGCATTTGGGTGCCAAGCAGTCAAGACGCGCAGCGGATGTATCCCATCCTTTCCTCCAGAAAAAAGACAGATTTCGACAAAGAAATCTGTCTTTTTTCTGCTAAATTCGCATTCTGCGAGCTAAATTGAACAAGTTCAGCTAAATTGCCTACGGCAGCTAAATGTGCTACGCACGCTTAAAGCGAATTTAATTTAGCTAAAGCCACAAAAAACAACACCTGAGAGGTGTTGTTTTTTTATATCAAAACCCAGCTTTCAAACCATTTAAGGAATTTCTCAACGAAGCTAACTTCTATGCCGTAGCCTGACAAAACGGGATAGAACAGTGCAAACAGTAAAACTGTACCTAATGCATATACCCCAAAGCTAAGCTTGGCAAGACGTACATTTTTATAATACAAATGTTCAAAGCAATGACCTATCATAAGAACTACAAACGGCACACATGGGAAATAATGATAGATATATGTGGTTCTCTCTACCGGCATCCATGGCAAAAGACATGACAAATAACCAATCAGCAAATATACAGATTTTCTGTCACGATTAACAATCGCAAGAAATACATTATAAATAAATGCAGGAATACCAAACCACCATACAAGCGGATTTCCGAACGCGCTTATTCCCTCTTTGACAGTTTCGGAAACTGTTCCTGAGTAATACCATATGGGCCTTTGCATTATGGGCCACGTAAACCACTGTGAGGAAAAGGGATGCTCAGAATTTAGCACAGTTTTTGAATGATAAACAAAAATATCCCTTTGATTATTTATTATAGTAGCTATCCCATCGGTATTTTCGGTGCTCAGATACGGAATATAAGAAAGAGCATATATAACAACGGGAATGATTATAAATGCCAGAACACAGAACAACGAGCTTTTTACAAACACCGAAAGAAACGGTAATTTTTCGTTACGCAAGCAGTAATATTCATTATAACGCTCTGCCATTTTTATAAAGTATATCAATGCTATTCCTGCGCAGGCGTATATCGCCGTCCATTTGCTTGCCGCGCCCAAGCCGAATGCTATTCCGGTGAGGAGCAACGGCACTAAGGTTTTCTTAAGCGGTATATCATAACTGCTCATCTGGTAATATCTGTACATGAACAAATACATCATCATGATAAAAAATGTTACATATACGTCAATAGTGGAAATTCTTGTCTGCACAAAGTGCATGAAATCAAAGGTAAATATCACCGTTGTAAAAAACGCAATCCATGAAACACGGAACATTTTCTTTGCCAGAATATAAAGAAGCGGAACCATTAAAATTCCAAAAATGTTTCCAATCACTCTCCACCCGAACGGTGTCATACCAAACAGCTTTATTCCCGCCGCAATAAATACTTTGCCAAGCGGTGGATGCGTCCATTCATAAACGTTAAAGCCATTTACAAATTCGTATCCCGTCCGCGCATGATATATTTCGTCAAAATACGTTCCGTTCAGATACGAACGTCGCTCAGGTACTGTGTACTGTTCGTCAAAAAGCTGATTTTTGGAATCTACCTGCAAAAGTCCGTCATTGCCTATAATTCCGATTTCCATTAGCATAATGCGGCTGTGGGATGTAGAAAAAGTAAGCTCTGTAACAGTCTTATCAAATGTTTCAAAGTTCCAGCAAAATACGTCCTGACTGGTATAAACAACCGAATCCCTTTCACCGTCTTCATACTTGTATGAAACCTCTATACTTCTCTCATCACTAATATCATTACATGACGGATATATGGCAAGCTCTTTAACATAAACCGGTTTATCAAAGGTAACCGTTACATCATTTTCTGACAGATTATAATAGCTTTGAGGTGCTGTGGTATTACCAAGATTGATAAATGAAATCACAGCATATACCAAGGTTATGGAGAACATCAGCACAAAGTCTGTACGAGTCAGCTTTACGGCTTTTCTTGTTCTGAATTTTATTACTTCCCTTTCTGTCTGCTCATCTCTCACTTTAACTTCTTTTTCTTTTGACTTTTTTATACAGCAGAAAATCATATATATAAAAAGCACTACGTTAATAACTGAAAATACTATTACATCAGGACTGTATGCGTACTTATTTATATCTTTCTCATACACGAACAGTACCCATGCGGAATTTACGAGCTGTGAAAAGCTGCTTATAATAAACATCCTCATGCTTACATCCTGAGGCTTCATAATATAAGCAAACAAAAAGAATACAACCGATGCAAACGCATATCTTTCATGCATTTTGGTACAAAGCATATATATAGCAAAAGACAATACACCTGCAAGGAAAAACCAATTTTTGTTCCCCTTAAAATACATAATTGCAATGAATATAACAACTGCCACTATAAACAGCGTTCCCACAACTGAAACAAGCGTTGTAAGAGGCTTCCAATTAAGCCCTATTGCACCATAGACATTGAATGCATTTATTGTTGCATACTTATATGAGTCAAGGGTTATGATGTACTGCCTGAACGTTTCCTGAATACCGAAAGGAATTGACAGAACTATCACCATCGCCACAGCACCAAGCGCACCAAGAATATGCTTTATGAAAACTTCTTTTTTGAAGCTTTTGATTACATATTCCCAGGTGGCAAGAAGTAATATGGGAGTGAAAATCAATGCCTGAGGTTTTACAAAAAACGCCAACGCAAACATAAAGTAGCTTTGAATAAGTCTTTTTTTATATACAAACCAAATGGCAACTACAAGCAAAAAAGTATAAATTATGTCAACCTGCCCCCACAAAGACGAATTTACAATCAATACGGGTGAGAGCATTATAAAGGCTGCGATAATTACAGACGCTTTCTCTGAAAAGCTTTTTCTTACACTTGCATATGCCATGATACCTAACCCAATATCTGCAAGCATTGCAGGAAGCTTAACTGTCATCGCTCCCCCAAACCCTAAGCTTCTCAGCCAACCTACCACATAGAGAATATACATATAACCGGGCGGATAATCGGTGAAGCTGTCAGAAATATAAAACTTACCAAACCCATCACGAAAAACCATATCTGACCATGCACTGAAACACGTCATGTCCGTCTGGTGTCCGTAATAAACCACAGAGCATACAAGATGAACCGCCATAGCAGCAACCCCAACTCCTGCTATTGCAAAATAATGAGGCTTGGCATTTTTTTCAACTATGTCATTTTTTATATATAAAGAATAAACAAGTGCATAAAGCATCGAAAACGCAACAGATACTCCCAAAACAAAAAGCATTGGTTTATGCTCCTTTCAGCATAATTTTGTTAATATACAATTATTCCGAGTATTGATGAAATTACTATCAAGGCTATGGGCGATAACTTCTTCTTTTTTATACATTTATATCCCCATGCCACAATCCCAAGACAAGCAGTGATAATAATTGCCTTTGTATTGATATTGAACACGTGTTCCTCTAAAATACAGTTTGAAACTACCATAAAAATCCCCGTCGCCAGAACAATACCAACCACACAAGGCTTTAAACCGCTCAAAACCGCCTGAACATATTTATTCTTCAGGGTATTGTTTAATAATGCCGTCACCAAAAGTATAACAAAAAATGATGGCAATATAACAGACACCGATGCAATTATTGAACCTAACAATCCTGCTTGTGAACTACCTACATATGTAGCGAGATTCAGCATAATAGGCCCGGGTGTGCTTTCGCTGACTGCTATCATATATGCTATGGCTTCGTCTGAAAGCCAGCCGTAAGATAATACAATGTCTCGTATTATCGGTATTGCACCGTATGCCCCGCCAAAAGCAAAGCAGCCAACCTTTAAAAAGCCAATAAACAAATCAAGATAAATCATTTTTTATACCTCCATCTGTTTTCTTTTGTAACAAAGATTGCAAGGCTTACCACCGCACAAATCAGCATCAATGTTATGGTTGAAAAATTTAAAGCAAATATATTCACAAATAAAATCACAGCAAAGGAACAAAGCATAAAAATTTTACATAAGAATTTTTTGTTCATCTTCTTTAACATATTAATCGCAGCATCCAAAATAAGAAATCCCACACCTATTTTTATCCCCTTGAACGCATTTGCAATAACTGTTAACCGCAAAAAATCGTCCAGAAACATAGAAATTGCATAAATAATAATAAACGACGGTAATACAATAGCTATTGTTGCTATTATTGTCCCCAACATTCCTGCCATTTTATAACCTACATATGTAGCGCAATTAACCGCTGTCGGCCCCGGAGTTGACTCTGCAATAACAGTAATATTCATCATTTCATCATGAGTTATCCATTTCTTTTTTTCTACACAGTTATCCTCGATTATAGAAATCATTGCGTATCCACCGCCAAAGGTGAATAGACCTATTTTGGCAAAAACCAAAAAAAGCTCTAATAATATATTCATTTGATATTATTCCTTCCCTTTTAGTATTCAAAATCACACAGCAAACAGAATAAAGCCTATTGTGTTTATGGCAAAATTCGCAAACATATGTACCAGCCATGATAAATATATGTTGTCTTTTTTGTCGTCAAATTTGTCAAAAATCCAGCCGCCTATAAACAATCCCAACAGAGATATTAATATCACCGGCACTCCAAACCAACCTATCATCATAGCAATATGATAAAGTGCAAATGCACCGCTGCTGAAAATGTATGCAAAAGTCTTTGTTGTCACTTTCTTTAGTGTTAAAAATGCAAATCCTCGAAAGAAAAATTCTTCAAGCAATGAGTTTATAAACGAAATATAAATTGCCACCCAAAGAAAATTTGTTTTGTTTACTCCGGTAGTTTCGTTCAAGCTTTCTGTCAATGCAGAAAAGTCAAAAACATTTCTGAATATAAAATATGCACTCAAGATTATTATGTATATTACAATCCCCAAAACAAAAGCAAATAAAAACCCATTTTTGTCCGGTTTAATGATTTTTGATATACCGTAATCCTTTTTAAATAAACTGTATATAATGGGTATCAGGAGAAACAGTACAATTTTTATGATAGATTTAATTATATATCCCGGCTGGATAACTGCATCTACAACGCTCATAATCACGCATGCTATGATTACAAGTATTGGAATATTTGTTCTTCTCATACGCTCACCTATTTTTTAATGTTACAAACACTAATTCAGGTCTGTTGAATATTCTTGGTAAATTTATATTTTCTCCCCACAAGCCTCGGCTTACAATCATGCTTCCTTTTTGGTAGTCATACCTTCCCCCTGCAAGCTTTGGAAAAAATCCTTGATTGGGTGCGAAAAAGCCATTCATTACAAAGGGTATTCTGAACTGACCGCCATGAGCATGACCTGCCAACACCAAATCAAAATCATACTTGAAATATTTTTCTGCAAGCTCCGGTCGATGCGTAAGCAGTACGTTAAAGCAATCATCATTTATACTTTCACCCACAGCTGCAAGCTGCTGTTCAAAAGGCGTATATGTGCTGTCATAAACGTCAACATCAGGATCGTCAACACCTGAGACAGCTATTGTATTATTATTGACTTCAAGTATATCTGTATCGCCTCGCAGAACAATTACCTCTGCGTTTTCAAGATAATCCAAAATCCTGTACATTTCGCTCCCCCACCATTCGTGGTTGCCGCTTACGTAGTAGGTTTTGTATTTATCCGCAACGCTATTAATCAGATAACAGCTGTTATTGTTAATATACACGTCATCGAAAATATCTCCGCCAAGCAGTACATCATCAGGATTTACCTTTTCAATTTCCTTTAAAAGCCTTGATTGATTTTCGCCGTACAAGCATGAATGTAAATCAGTTATCAATGCTAATTTTACTTCCCCTGAAATCTTTTCACTTTCTACGCTGTAATGAACAATCTTAAGGCGAGAATCGGTAGCGACTATCAAAAAGAGAATTACAGCCGCTAAAATTATCGAAATATTTTTTATAATCTTTTTCATTTTATTACTTTTGACATTCATCCGTATCATCAATCTCTACGAGGCCGTCAGGTGTTTCTACCATGTCATGACGATTGAGCAAAAATCTTCTGACTGCAAAAAGTATGGCAATAGCAAAAACTGTAATGAGATTTTCAAGCGGCGCTGCATGACCTACTATAAGCTGACGAGCAAGTGCAAATGCTAAAACCTCAATAATCGTTTCAGGTGTGTGCTTACAAAGCATTTTTATAAGCTCCGCACCGATAGCAAGAGTTATTGCATTATCCAAAATAATAACAAGCGAATCTATGCCGTTTTTTATGAACGAAATATTAAACATATCTATTACTACCCGCGCTGCAAGAATAACGACAGATATACCTACAAGCAATGAAATAAAAAGTTCAATAAGATAGCTTATCTCAAACATTTTGTCTTGAAGTTTTTTTCTCATAATAATTCTCCTTTATTATTTATTCTGCTAAATATTCAATTTTATATTAGACAATAATGAATTTTTGTAAAATATCCAGCTCATAATACATCATATTTGTATCACTTAATTCAGCCTTTACTATTAATGTGCAAAAACAGGCACTCTCTGTTTTCGCACTTCCTATGAAGTTATTTCAGCTAAATTTTGCACATTAGTGCAAAGCGAAATTATTGCTTCGCAACAGCTAAATTAAATTCGCTTTTAGCTGACCGAAGGTAAATTTAGCTACAAAGTAATTTAGCGTGCACAAGTACATTTAGCTCGAGTTAGCGAATTTAGCTGAATAGATTTAACTTTGTTAAATCTATTCTACCACAAACAAGAAAAAAATGCAATAATATGTTTATTATGATGAATTTGGGGTAATTATATATTGACGGAGGATAAACCGTTAAATGAAGAACAGACTGGAGTGACGTTTATGAAGTTTACGATTATTGCAAGAAAAATCAATTTGAAGGACAAATCAAAGGACTATATTGAGAAAAAGCTTTCCAAGCTTGATAAGTTCTTTAAAGGAGACTCTGAAGCAAGAGTTGTAGTTGGCACCGTCAAAGACCAGGAATATGTAGAAGCAAATGTTTATTCTCAGGGTGTTGTTTACAGAGCGGAAGCCCTTGACGTTGATGTTTGCACAGCAACAGATAAAATCGTTGATGTAATTGAAAGACAAATACGTCGCAACAAAACCAGACTTGAAAAGAAACTCAGGGCAGACTCGGATTGGAACAGCGCAATGATAAGCGGAGCCCCATACTCTGACGGTGAGGATTCGGATAAGATTGAAATTGTAAAAACTAAAAAGTTTTCTATTAAACCCATGACTCCTGAAGAAGCAGTTTTACAAATGAATCTTCTTGGGCATAACTTTTTCGTATTTAAAGACAGCGAAAAGAACGAGATGAGAGTTGTGTACAAGAGAAAAGACGGAAAGTATGCTATTATTGAGTCAGTTGAATAATTATCAATAAAAACCCGCTTCGCCATGGCGAAGCGGGTTTTTTTATTGGTCAGGGTTATATAATGTTATTACAAAATGCGGCTGATAATCTGAAATATACTGCCCGATGTCACCGTTCCAATTACGAAGGTCGATTACTCTTGTTTCTTTAGCCGTAAGAGCCATAAACGGCGAGAACGGGAAACCGAATGAGTCCTGGAAAATCAGGACTTTTTTGTTGTTATTGGATTTATTGTTAACCATATGCATCTCTGCAACAAAACCATCCATATAAACAGAATACAAATCGGTATAAATTCCGTTATCTCCAAAGCCGGCAGCAAGTTCTTCTTCGCTTGGCCCAAACTTTTCCTTTTCAACTCGTTTGGGACTCATTATCATATCGTAGAAAGTGCCGCGATTTTCATAAAGCGCATCACCTGCTACTCTCTTTATGGAAAAATCCGTTTCAAATGCAGGTGTTATATACGTAAAATCTTCAAGTCCTGCATACATAACGCCCGTTCTTCTTCCCCATGAGCCGAGATAGCAATTTTCTTTTGTTATAAAATTATAGTTTGATTTATCGGTAAAAAATTCAAGGTCTTTTTTGCTTGAAAAATCATATTCGTCGTTCATATACGTCACAAATGCAGAAAAAGCATCAAATGCCGCAGGGATTGTCCAATGGTGGTCTGTTTTGAAAAAAACTTCCTCGATGGGCAATTCCGACCGGTTTGCAAAATACTGTCTGAAATCAAACACATTTACATTCTGTTCTTTCATATGACCGATAAATTTATCAGCATTGTTATTAGCCTCAGTAGAAAATCCCGAAGAAAGTTGCTGCTTTTCAAAGCCGGGTATTATTTTAAAAGGCGCCTGAGCATAAATTTGCGTTACATCATTTTCTTTACACGCATTGGTGATTTTATCAAGGTTTTCATAGAAGGATTTGAACTCGCCGGCTTCCGGCAGCGACGTGAGCTGTCCCCAACGATTTCTTATTATCTTACCCATTTCGGGATCTTCTACAGCATTATTACCTATAATTTTCTGGGTATAACCCTGAAGTTCTATTATTTCGTTTCTGAGATATAAATTTGTTTTGAAATCGTTTTCAAAAGATGCCGGTGTAAAGGGTGGCATCGGTGAAGCCTTGTACTTATTGAAAAGATTTAAAACGCTGTATATAGCCATAACAAATATTATTCCAAGAAACAATATGATTGTTACGGATTTTTTTATTTTTTCATTCATGTGCTGTTTTTCACCCCTTATCAGAAGTTAAAGTAAATAAACACGTTATATCCGCCTTTTACAATATATAAAACGGAAAGAATAAACATACCAAAGTATATAACAGTTGTAATGGGCCATGGCATACGAAGCTTTTCATAAAGCTTTTGCGGCAGCGGAGTCATGAACAAAAGTCCTGCTGCGATACCGATGCCATGCTCCATAATATTCATAATTGCCAAACCGTCGCCTGTGAAATACGGTACAAACATTCTCTCTAAATATACAAAAGCGCTGCCGATTGACGTGCTTCTGAACAGCACCCAACCACACATTACAAAAAGCATTGTATAAATATATCGAACTGCAGCCGGAATTTTATCAAAGAATTTCAGGTTCTTTTCTATGCTAAGCAGCACAAAGAAAAACAGTCCCCATGCCACAAACGTCCAATTTGCACCATGCCAAATTCCCGTTGCAAGCCATACTACAAACAAATTAAATACACGTCTTGCTCCTGATTTACACCTGCTTCCGCCAAGTGGGAAATACAAGTAATCTCTGAACCATGTTCCCATTGAAATATGCCATCTGCGCCAGAACTCTGTTATGGATTTTGATATATAAGGGAAGTTAAAGTTTTCTTCAAACTCAAATCCGAACATTTTCCCAAGACCGATTGCCATATCGGAATAGCCTGAAAAGTCATAATAAATCATCAACGTATATGCAAGAACACCCAGCCACGCCATAGGTGTTGAAAGCAATTCAGGCTGCATATCAAACGCCATATCAGAAACCAATGCCAAGGTATTTGCAAGAAGCACCTTTTTCGCAAGACCTGCAATAAAGCGGTGAATACCCTGAAAAAACATATCAAAGGTTTCTTTTCGGCTTCGTATCTGCGCCGCAACTGTTTCATAACGTACAATAGGTCCGGCTATCAGCTGGGGGAAAAATGACACATATAATGCAAGGTCAAAAAGATTTTTCTGAACCTGCTCTTTCCCTCTATATACGTCTATTACGTAGGACATTGCCTGAAATGTGAAAAATGAAATGCCGATAGGCAATGCTATATTTTTAAGCGGTATATGAGTTCCAAACAAGCTGTTGACATTCGATATAGAAAAATCAAGATATTTATATACAAACAACAGCGCAAGATTTACAGCTACACCAAGGCTTAAAAAAAACTTTTTCAGAATTCTACTTTCCGTTATGCTCATAAGAAGTCCGAACAAATAATTCAGGACAATAGAGCCGAGCATTACATAAACAAACTTTGGTTCGCCCCAACCATAGAATAATATACTTGATGCAAGGAGTACAAGGTTACGAACCCGCATCCCCAAAGGCTTCAAAGCATAATATAACAGCAATACTGCCGGTAAAAACAAAAATAAGAAAATTTCACTGCAAAACAGCATTTTGTTCTATCCTCCATCTTAAGTACAAATCCCTGATATTATACCAAAAACAAAAACAAGTGTCAATGATTTTGTGCATAAAAATCGTAAAGAAACTGCCACATCCCAAAATTAAAGAACGTGGCAGTTTGGTTTATTATTATTTTTTAAACAGAGATGAAATTTTAGCAGCTGTATCTGCCACGTTTTCGTATTCCTCGCCGACTCCTGTTATTGAATCGAGTACAAACTTATCGTTTTCTGCTTTAAATGCTACTGAAATCTGTACCTTACCGTCTTTTGATGTGCTGAAGTAGAAATAGTCAAAATTCTTATTTGATTTAAGGTCAGCGCTTTTTACTATTTTATCCACCTGCCCGAAAAATGTTTCAGGAAGATTTGCCTCATCCATGGGAAGCTCTACCTTAAGCATTTTCATGCCAGGATTTACAGTCTGCTGAACAACTGCGTCTTTATTGTACTTTGCTATCTTCTGAGAAAGGTCGTTGTCGGAAACATCCGCCATCTCGATTTCGTTCTTTGTTTCATCCTCAACCACGTGTTTGATGTCACCTGAAATAGTAACGCTGTCACGGGGCACTTCTGTCTTATCCTTGCACGCTGATACTGAAGCCATAAGCATTAAAGCTGTTAAAATTAATAATGTTTTTTTCATTTTGAATTCCTCCGTTATGATGATTTTTAGTTTTTATTTGATTTCAAAGCCTGCTTTTCAATGTAGTCGTCCATATAATCTATATAATCCTCATACTTATTTCTGTTATCTGAGCCCTGATCATAGACAAAATCATAATACACAAGCTGTGTTGAATCAAGTATTGTTGCTTTTCGGTGGTTTACTCTGCCGTTTCTTGTAAATGTAACAGAATACCACTTCTCTCCTGCACGATTGAAGTCAGGATCTACACCGAGTCCTCCCACATAGTCACGCATGAGATTTGTTGCAGTCTCGGATTTGCTTATTTTTTCATAGCTTATGAGCATCTCTCCGTCACCGTCCGGATCCTTGAGAGAAAGTCTTGTGTTTTTATTTGCAAGACTGCCCGTTACAAAATCTGCGGGATATGCACATTTAAACCCGTATGCTCTGTCTATGTACGTTTCACAGCCATTACTTGCGGCATCGTCCTCTGCTTTCTCAGTGGATTTTGCCTTTTCAGTTGATTCCGGCTCTATGGTTGCCTCAGGAAGCTCTGTTTCTTCAACCTGAACTTCCTCTGTTGGTTCAGGAGTAGGCTGAGGATTTACTCCGCGCATCATATATGTATATGCATAAATTCCGCCACCGATTGCTCCTGCAAGGGCAAGAAAAATTGCCCAGACAATAGCAATACGAGCTCTGCGCCTGCGTCTTTTCAGCTCCAAATCTCTTTGCATTTTCTTTTTTCTGTAACGGTCGTAACTATCTCTGTTATCAGTCTGCGGTTTTTTTGTTGCCACAGCTGTTGATGTGCGGCCTGACGAGTTTTTCTTTGCCGTTGTTGTGCTTCTGGATGTGCGGGTTGCCTTAACAGGTGCTCCGCATCTGTCGCAGTACAGCGCTTTTTCTGAAAGTCTTTTTCCGCAATTCTTACAATTCATTAGTCTTCACCATCCCCTTCTGCAGGAATTTCTCCTCTGCGTAGCATTGAGCCTTTTACCACCGGTTTATCTGCTTTCATTCTTATTGTCATTGCGGCATGAGGCGCAACTGTAATCACTTCACCTTTATCGTTGGTCATCTCTCCTACGGTTTGCTTGAAAAACGGCTTGCCGGGAGTTATTATTTCTATTTCTTCGCCTTGGAAAAATCTGTTTCTCTGCGAAACTGTCATAATGCCCGTCCGGTCATCGTAATCTGTTACAATTCCTATCAGGTCGTAGTGTCGAATATACGAATTCGATGCATACACCTGAGCTTTGCCCTCAGGTCTGCCGAAATAAAATCCAGTAATATACGGTCGGTGGCTTACTTTCATAAGCTCATGCAGTTCTTCGCCGTCGAATTTATAGTTTTCAGGATCGCTGAAATACTTATCTATTTCTCTGCGGTATGCGCCTACAACGGTTGCTACGTAATACTCCGTCTTTACTCTGCCCTCAAGCTTAAGGCTTGTTATTCCGCTTTTTACAAGCTCTGGGATATGCTCTATCATGCATAGGTCTTTTGAGTTGAAAATAAAGCTTCCGCGCTCGTTTTCGTATATATCAAAATACTCACCGGGGCGTGTCTGCTCAACTAATGAATAATTCCATCTGCACGGATGAGCGCAGGCTCCTTTATTGGAATCCCTGCCGGTCATATAGTTTGATAAAAGGCATCTGCCTGAATATGATATACACATTGCACCGTGTACAAAAGCTTCAAGCTCCAAGTCCGGATTCTTTTGTCGAATCTCGGAAATTTCCTCAAAGCTCATCTCCCTTGCAAGTACCACTCTTGTAGCTCCCATACGTTTCCAGAAAGCCGCAGAGCCGTAATTTACATTATTTGCCTGAGTGCTTATATGGATTGGGATATGAGGGCATTTACTCTTTACCAAATCAAGCATGCCAGGATCGGAAACAAGAATTCCGTCAAAACCCATAGGTGAGATTTCGTCAAGGTATTCTTCAAATTCCTTAAGGTCTTTATTGTGCGGCAAGATATTTGCTGTGAGATAGACTTTTTTATCTCTTGCATGTGCATATTCAAGACCTTCTCTCAGCTGGTCGAGAGTAAAGTTCTCTGCCGCCACTCTTAAGGAAAAAGCCTCACCGCCTACATACACCGCATCTGCACCGTAGTCAATGGCTATTTTTAGTTTTTCGAGACTCCCTCCGGGAGCCAGAAGTTCCGGTTTTTGCATATAATTCTCCTAATGTTTTTTTATTGAAAGTGTTAATCCGTCACCAATAGTAAGTATTGATGTTTCCAGATCGTCACGACTTGTCAATTCTGATATAAGTTTTCTTAGTCTTTTGACGATGGTTACTTTCCTTTTTATAACCAAATCGTCAAGGGCGGTCATTCCCTTGTAGAGAATATTGTCACATATTAGAACGCCGCCTGTTTTCAAAAGCCTGATACTGTCGTCAAGCATATTGATATAGTGAGCTTTTGGCCCGTCAAGAAAAATAAGGTCAAATGCTTCATCACAGTCCATGTACGGAATATAATCTCTTGCATCGGCATAGATTACCTTAATTCTTGAAGAAAGTCCCGCCTTGCTGATGTTTTCCACAGCCACACCGGCTATGTTTTCATCAAATTCAAGAGTGGTAATATGGGATTTGGGCGATGACTGCGCCATCAGTATAGATGAATAACCGATAGCACAACCTACCTCCAGAATTTTTTTAGGCTTGTTTGCCATAATAAAGGTCTGGAGAAATTTTGCGGTTTCCGGCTGTACAATGGGTACATCGTTTTCTGCCGCATACTCTTCAAGATTTTTCAACAGACCGTCATTGGATTTAAGGCTTGAACGTATATAGTCTGTCATGTAATCCTTGACAATGCCGTCTTTTTCGTATTCTACCATAAATATTTATCCTTTAATCTGCATTTTTTGCCTGAATATGTTCTTCAAAGGTTTTTGAGAAGATGTGCTTCCCGTCAGAGCCGAGAACAAAATACAAGGCATCGGTTTCCTCAGGATAAAGTGCCGCCTTTATACATTCTCCCCCCGGTGAGCTGATAGGGCCTATGGGCAATCCGTCATGTATATATGTGTTATACGGTGAGTTGATTTTCGTGTCCTGAGTAGATAAAACAGCCTTTCTTTCTTTAAGGGCATACTGAACGGTGGCGCAGGATTGAAGCCTCATATTTGATTTGAGTCTGTTATAAAAAACTCCTGCCACTTTTGCTCTGTCCTCGCCCGAATTTGACTCTCTTTCAATAATAGATGCAAGTGTTATGATGCTGTCAACGGTCATTCCAAGCTCTTTGCTGCGGGAATAATACTCTTCAGGAAAACTCTCGTTGAAGGTTTTAAGCATGGTATCTACTATTTGCTCTGCTGTAACGTCCTTTGTGAATTCATATGTTGCAGGGAACAAATAACCCTCAAGCTTTACTTCTCTGTCAGGCAAATCCTTAAGAAAAGCATAGTCATAGTCCTTTTCAAGAGCCTTATAAAACTCGTCTTTAGAAACGAGGCTTGAAAATCTATCTGCAATTTCCTTGATTTCAAGTCCCTCCGGTATAACTATTTTTACAGTTTCAGGCTGAGCATTTATAAGCTCATAGAGTATATCGTTATAGCTCATTCCCTCGGTTATCTCTACCTGACCGGTATGGATTTTTGTGTCGTATCCTTTTATTCTGGATATTAGCCTGAAAGCTAAAGGAAATCTTATAATGCCTGACTGTTTCATACTGTCAGCCGCTTTTTTTACGGTCATACCTTCAGTTATAACAATTCTACCGCCTTTTTCTACTCCGTATATATCAGATGTAGCAAATGCGGCTGTTATTACAGCGGCAACTGCTAAAATTCCTGCAACCACAATAATTATCAGGTTTTTGGGATATTTCTTTTCTTGTAATTCAAACGACATGGAATAACAACTCCTTCCCGTCGGTTAATTATTTAAGCACCAACAGGTCTTTGCTTTTGAGTATATAGTCTGCACCGCTAAGAAGTGTAAACACAGTTGAAATCCAGACTACTACGTTTATGATAATATAATTAATATTGTCCGGAAATACGTTTGTTATAACAAGAAGGAATGTAATTATTATTGCAACCATCTGGGAAACTGTCTTAAGCTTACCCCAGAAGCTTGCAGCAATAACCTCGCCTGTGCCTGCGGCAACAAGACGTATTCCGCTGACTGCAAATTCACGGAACAGTATAATTATTATAACCCACGGAGAGATAAGCTGCATATGCATAAACACTAAAAATGCGGCAGTTGTAAGAAGCTTATCCGCCAGAGGATCCATAAACTTACCAAAGGTAGTTACCTGACCGCTTTTTCTTGCAAGATTACCGTCCAGATAGTCTGTAAATGATGCAAGAGCGAAAATCAACAGCGCAACAGCTGCCATAGCTTTTCCATCCTGCAATGCAAACGCCATGAAAAATGGTACCATTATCATTCTTAATACTGTTAGCTTATTAGGTGTATTCATAATATTTATCCTTTCTTTCAGGAAACTGTTTTCCCCGTTAAATCGTATTCGTCACAGTCGAGTATCTCTACCTTTACAAATTCTCCAAACTCAACTTCTCTGTCTGCTGCAAAATACACAGCACCGTCAACATCTATACTGTCTGCCTTACTTCTTCCGTAATACAGATAGCTTTCCTCGTCGTAGCCCTCGCACAAAACTTCCATCACATGACCGAGCTTACTTTTATTTATTTCCAGACTTATTTGGCGCTGTATCTCCATAAGCTCTTCAAGCCGGCGCTGCTTTGTGTCCTCGTCTATCTTATTGTCAAGCTTTACCGCCGCTGTGCCTTCTTCCTCGGAGAAGGCAAAAACTCCTACTCTGTCAAGCTTTGCTTCTTTAAGAAATTCACAAAGCTTTTGGAAGCTTTCTTCGGTTTCGCCTGGGAAGCCCACGATTATTGACGTTCTTATTGTTACGTTCGGTATTCTTTCGCGCATCTGACGGATGCGGTTTCTTATTTCCTCGGAGCTTGTACGTCTTGCCATACGCTTCAAGATGTAATCGTCTATATGCTGAATGGGCATATCAATGTATGGGCAGAGCTTTTCTTCCTCAGCGAACACGTCGATTAGCTCGTCTGTTATTGCTTCTGTATAGAAGTAATGGACTCTTACCCAATTTAGCTTTTCAATTTTACAAAGCTCTCTTAATAAGGATGCAAGCTCGTATTTTCCGTAAAGGTCTATTCCGTAACGTGTCGTATCCTGAGCTATAACTATAAGCTCTTTTACACCGTTTTCAGCAAGCTCTTTTGCTTCGGATATAATATCCTCTTTTTTACGGCTGCGAAACTTGCCGCGAATTTTTGGTATGGCACAGTAGGTACAGTTATTATCACAGCCTTCTGCAATTTTTATATACGCAGATGTGCCGCCGGTAGTGATTATCCTTGGCAAGCCTTCAGGCACGTCATCATTCATATGACCGTAAAGCGCAGGTCTTTCGCCTTTTTCTGCCTCGTCTATAATATCTGCAATCTTATGGTAGTCACTTACTCCCACAATAGCGTTTATCTCCGGAAACTCTTTAAGCACTTCTTCGTTATAGCGCTCGGCAAGACAACCCGTAACAATCAGGAGCTTGCATCTGTTCTGCTTATAGTCCGCCATTTCGAGAATAGTATCGATAGATTCCTGCTTTGCAGCTTCTATAAAGCCGCAGGTGTTTACAATTATTACATCGGCATCTTCTGCGTCAGGTACTATATTATGACCTCTGTCCGCAAGAACACCGAGCATTATTTCTGAGTCTGTTCTGTTTTTGGCACAGCCCAGAGAAATCATTCCTATATTAAAACTCATCTGTTTTTAGCCTTTCTATTGCACTTTTGATTTGGGATAGTTCATAGCCTCTGTAAATAAAGTACCTTATTGCTTTATCACAGTTTTTTCTGTCGTAATTTCCGTTTAGCTTTTTCTCAACAAGCCTTTCAAGCTCGTCACTGTTATCCTCAATTTCTTCAAGTGCTGACTGTATGTATTCGTTGCTTATTCCACGTCGGTAAAGCTCTGACTTAATACGCATTTTGCCGTATTTTTTAAGATTGCTTAAATCCTTTGCAAGATGAATGGCATAGTTTTCGTCATTTATAAAGCCATACTCTATGCAAAACTCCACCGCTTTGTCAATATCACTTTCCCTTCCGCCTGCGCGGCGAAGTTTTTCGCGAAGTTCGTATTCGCTGTGGTTTCTGAATTCAAGCACTCTTAAAGCTTTTTCCTTAATCTGCAGGAAAGTAAGCTCTTTCTTTTCGTACATAAAACAGTTCCTTTCAAAACTATTCTTCTATACAGAAGTAATCAAACAATGCACCAAAGTCAACGCCTGCCACGTTTTTGTCCTTGTAGGCTGCTCGTAAGTTTTTGTAGCCCGACATAAGTGCCTGAGGACGTATTCCGTATTCAAGTGAAAGATACGCCTCCATGAACGCTGATAAGTGGTCACAGCATCTTATTATCTCTCCGTCGATTGGCGAAAATTCGTCAGCGTTATAAGACTTGCTGATTTCGTCTGATGAAACAACTTTGACTGCATCACCCTCCAAAATCTTTGATGCAAACTCGTCCTGAATGAAGTATCTTATTTCCTTGTGCCAGCTTTTGGGAAGCAATGGGAAAATGGTTTTTTCCACTTGCTCGTCTTCTATGCCCTTTATAATATCATCAAGGCCCTGAACACCTGATTTTACCGGTGACACAATATCTCTTGTGAGAACCTCTGGCATATCGTGGAATAAGCCGCCGTAGAAATTGTTTTCGCATCTTTTTTTGCAGGATTCAGCTTCGAGTGAAGCAAAATACGACAAAATCGCCACAACAAGCATATGTCCCATAACAAATGTATTTGGAACTCTTGTTGCTTTTGACCATCTCTGCTGATAGCGAAGCTTTCCGAGAAGCAGCAGAAATTCTTTAAGATACGGGCTTCCCATATAGTATTTATAGCCTGCAAAGGTGTCACACTCCGCAAGTCCCTGAAGCATTTCACGTTTTACGGATTCAATGCCGTAGGTTTCTCTGTTTAAGGGATATATTACCTGAAACTCAAAGTATGACGCCTGATAATGTGCAGCCTTTAATATTTCTTTTTCTAAGACCGCATATTCAGGGTTTCTGTAATACTCCTTCATACGTTCAAAAAATCCGCCTTTTATGGGTGAAAGAACTTCTTCAAGCTGAGTAAACACCCATTCATTCAGCTGATAACCTTTTTCTTTTACAAGCTTATGATAAATGGGCGGCTTGATATCGGTTACAATAATTCTGTGAAAAAATTCAAAAATTCCGCCTTCTATGAGCTTGCTGTAATCCACCTCATCGCCCTCGCACTTTGCAAGCACATAGGCATAGAACATTTTATGTGCCTGCTTATCAAGCTCCGTAAAGCCTACCCATGGGCGAATATGGTCGTTCCAGCGCTGAATTGATGCGGCTTCAAAAATAGTAGAAATCAATGATTTTGTTATCATAAAAACAAATCCTTTAAATTTTATTTGGCAGAACAAGTCTGTCACGATGAATACATATGAACGACGTCTTAAACTTCGGACATATGCTCTCCATTGCCTGAATTACCGATTCAGGCTTAAGGTTATAGTTATTCGAGCATGAGAGTCTCATTTTATATGTTACTTTGTTTTCCGAAAGGTCGGATAGTTCAAGGTAGTGAATATGCGGACGTATATCCGACGGTTTTTCTCCGCTTTTTGTTTTCTTCATCACAACAAGCTCCTGCTTATTCATTACATTATCAACGTCGCAAGGCTCGCTTCCCTCATCAAGCTCTGCCAAAACCGTATAGTCGGCAGTTTCAATCTTCGTAAGGTCAATTTCCTTGGCTTTAAGTTTATAAACGCTCTTGATTTCAAAGCCGGGCGGAAGTGCGTTATTGATACGGGATTTTATTTCATCCGGTGTGAAATTATCCTCAAATCCAACCTTCATATATTCTCCACCTGCTGTTACTCCCACAGACAGCGGCATGGCAACTGTCATTACGGGATGAGGATTGAAGCCCTCGGAAAAGAGAAAATCAACTCCGCTTCGCCTTACGGCTCTGTGAAACATACGTATAAAATCAAGATGAGAAATGTACTTTACTCTTTCATCTCTTGTGTATTCCAATATATATTTACTCATAGCAAACCCCTGTCTTGAATGATGCGGCGCCGCATCCGGCACATTTTTCACGACAATTAGCTGTTGTTATACCGGCTCTTGCTTTGTCGCTTTCTTTTTGGAGAAAGTCCGAAGTTACTCCCACATCAATATGACTCCAGGGAAGTACCTCTGAATATTCACGCTGTCTTGAGGTGTAGAAATCGGGATCAATTCCGCAGTCTTCAAAAGCCTGCATCCACAAATCAAACCTGAAATATTCACCCCAGCCGTCAAACTTACAGCCAAGTTCAACCGCTCTTTTGATTACGGGTGCAAGACGTCTGTCGCCTCTGGCAAACACACCTTCAAGATAGCTTGTTTTATCGTCGTGCCAATTATAGCGTATGCGCTTTGACTTGATTGCAGATTTCAAAATATCCTGCTTTTCAATCATTTCCTTGCGGCTTATCTGACGTTCCCATTGAAATGCAGTAAACGGCTTAGGAACAAAGTTTGAAGTGCTGACTGTGATATTTATATTCTTTGCTCTTTCTTCCTTTGGAGTTTCAAAATAGACGGACAGCACTTTTTCTGCAAGCTCCGCAATACCTCTCACATCCTCATCGGTTTCTGTGGGAAGTCCCAGCATAAAATAGAGCTTTACATTGGTATAGCCGCCTTTGAACAGCATACGTACTGATGCTGTTATATCATCCTCGGTTATGTTCTTATTTATAACGTCACGAAGTCTTTGGGTTCCGGCTTCCGGAGCAAAGGTTATTCCTGATTTTCTTACCTTTTGAACCCTTTGCATAAGCTCCATTGAGAAATTGTCTATTCTCAGAGATGGCAGGGACAGATTTATTTTCTTCTGCTCTGTGATTTCAAGAAGTCTGTTTGTAAGGTCAGGGAGATTTGTGTAGTCACTTGTGCTAAGTGATGAAAGGGAAATCTCGTCATAGCCGCTTGTGGATAACAAGCTTTCAGCAATGCTCAGGAGTCTGTCAACCTCTCTTTCTCTTACAGGTCTGTAAACATATCCTGCCTGACAGAAGCGGCAACCTCTTATACAGCCTCTGAATACCTCAAGCACAGCTCTGTCGTGAACTATTTCGCCGAAGGGAACTATGAATTTATCTGCTGTTACAGCATTTGAAAAATCCTTGATTATTCGCTTTGATATTTTTCCAGGAGCATCGGGTGTGTTGGGAACAATGGCTTTTACAGTTCCGTCCGGGTTATATGACACATCGTAAAACGACGGAACATATGTTCCCGGTATTTTAACAACCGCATGCAAAAATTCTTCTCTTGACGCACCTGATTCTTTCCATTTATTATATACGTCCATAACTTCGTTGATGGATTCTTCGCCTTCTCCCAGAAGGAAGAAGTCAATAAAATCAGCTATGGGTTCTGCGTTATAGGCACACGGACCGCCTGCGCACACAAACGGATGCTCTTTTGTTCTGTCCTTTGAATATAAAGGTACGCCTGCAAGGTCAAGCATATTTACAACATTTGAATATGAAAGCTCGTACTGAAGTGTGAAGCCGAGGAAATCAAAATCCGTAACCTCATCACCGCTTTCAAGGGCAAAAAGCTTCATGTTTCTTTGGCGCATATGGGATTCCATATCTGTCCAGGGTGCGAATACACGCTCGCAATATGTATCCTCACGCTGATTCAGCGTGTGGTACAAAATTTTTATGCCCAGATGGGACATAGCTATTTCATATAAATCAGGGAAACAAAAACCGAAACGGATTTTTATATCCTCTTTGTTTTTTATACATGCATTAAGCTCACCGCCTGTATAGCGTGTGGGCTTTTGTACCTGCATGAGTATTTTGTCGCGCTCTGTATAGTGCATAAAACAACCTCTTAATCAATAATTTCGATTTTTTCTTCCTTAGCTTTTTTCTTTGACTTAATATCGTTTACTGTTTTGTTGAGCTTGTCAAGCATATCAGGCATAAGGTCAACAATCTTGTCAAGAGCTGATGCGCCGCCAGCAACAGGAAGATAACGGACATTTCCGTTTGACACAACAAGAAATCCTGCCGGCTTTACTGATGCGCCGCCACCGCAGCCACCACCAAACATTTTTTCTGATACAGCTGAGCCTGATTTTGGAGCAAAATCACTTCCTCCTGCACCAAATCCGAATGATACGGTTGAAATAGGGATTACAACTGTGCCGCTGCCGCAATCAACAGCATCCCCTACTACTGTATCAACATCAACCATTGATTTTATGTTGTTCATAGCTGAGTCCATAAGTCCTTGTATTGCGTGATTCATATTAAAACCTCCGATATATTATATAGTTCCTTTAATCTCTTTGCATTCGGGTGCAAGAGTTTGGGTATCTGCCCAGATGAATATTTTATAGTTATCAGCCTCTTCACATTCAACATTTACTGTTGAATTGAATGTGCTGTCAACCGAGAGCATCTCACGACCTGTCATTTTCTCGCCTTGGTAAAGACAAACTATCATGATTGCACTGTCACCGGATGCTATAAGATTATCATTGAGTTCTACCCCTATGCTGTATCCGTTATTTGAAGCAGTTACACCACTTACAATACTTTTTTCAAGCACAGCATATGTAGAAAACTTCTTTGCCCATATTATAAGCTCGTCATTTGAAAGCTCTATATATTCACCATCGGCATTTGGAAGAGTTGTAAGAGCATCAACTCCGCCGTCATGTTCTCTCAAGACAACGTAATCACTTCCGGCATTGAGGTTTTCGGAAGATATTGCAACTGAAAGCAGGGCGTTGGTTTCGGTTACTTCTGAAGTAGTGTTCTCTTCGCCGGTCTTTATAAGGTTAATACTTATATCAAATGCAGAATGACCGTAGTAGCCGCAATAGCTGTCCATTACACTTTGCATAGCATCACTTGCCCGCGTATCCTCAATAGCTACATCGGCAGTAATGATGTTACCGTCTTTTTCTGCATAGCTGTTATGAGATTCTGCAAAAACTCCTGAAATTCCGCTTATCTGTGATACTGCTGACGACCTTATCTGTACGCTTTTTGATTTTGATGTGAGATTTATTGTACCAAGGTCTGTGGCAGGCTGAGAAAAATCAACTGTAAATACCTCTGACATACCTGCGTATTGTACTACAAAAGTATATTTGCCCTTATCATAGGTGAAGTTAAACCCACCGTCTATATTTGTTGAATCTATAAACTTTCCGTTAAGATATATCTGGGCATGTTCTACCTCTGCACCATGATATTTTACGATACCTTTTACATTTGAAAATCTTGTACCGTCAAAATAATAATATGCTGATTTAGCATGGCCCCCGCCATCGCCCCAAATTTCAGGCTCTGAGATTATTGCGGCTACCATTTTGGCTTTGCTTTTGGGATAGAGTCTGCTGTTTCCAAGAGCTTTAGCAGTTATGAATGCATAGTATTCTTTGAACACATATTCACCCAAAGGCGATTGTTGGTTACGTCCGCTTGCAACTGTATAAAACGGTATATAGTTTCTATTGTCATACGTTACGTAATAGACCACATCGCAGATGCCGGTACTGCCACCCCACTTGAGTTTTCCGTCCTCAACTTTTATATTTGTTGGCTTTTCGGTTCTGACTGTTCGTGTATAATAGTATGTGTTGCTGGTTATTGTATCATTATTGTTCCTGCCGTTTGTTATGGTATTTACGGTGAAATAATATTCTCCTGTTCCATTATCCATAAGCCATAAGGTAGAATTTTCATATGAATATTCCCCATCTTCAATGGAATAAATATCAGCGAATATAACGTCCTCTTCTACCAGACGTCCGTCTTTATAAAGACAAATGCGATAATCAGTTATTCCATCTGCAAGACCAAAAACCATATCTCCGCCTGAGTATTCAGGGAATTTAGCCCATTGAAGCTCGCCTTTTACTGAATTTTCAGGCGAAAAAGAAAATTCATTACTCAGATATATCTTATCAGGCGCATTATCTCCTGAAACACCTATAACATACGTACCCTCTGTATATACAACTTGGTCTGATTTCACCTTGTTCGTAAAGCTTTGCTTATATGACTGATTTTCAGATATATACGTGGTCGTACTATAAATAGGTTTTCCGTTTTTGAACGTATAAAACGTATAGCTTGTTACACCATCAATGGGTGTCCACGTAACATGCCACGGCTGTGTGGTTGACCATGTAACAGATATTGAGTCGTTTGCTGAAAATGCTGATACTCCGTTGAACATAAAAAGGAGTACTGTCAAAAGGAAAAAATTAAAGAATCTTTTCATGATTATTATACCTTTCTATACAGCTTATATCCCTTTATTCCCATACGAATAATATGCAACAGCCTTGTCCTTGCTATGCACAAAAACTCCGCATGAAATTTTTCCGTTTGAAAATCAGGGTTTATGTCTATTTTCCATTCCTTAAGCACTGTTTTGTGGTGAACTACTGAAACTAATGAATATACAGCTGCATTGAGTCCGCCGGTTGCAATTCCCGTTTGGGCGGCATCACCCAAGCCAAAATCAAGCTTAAAGCTTAATTGTTCAATCACCGTACATTTTTCTGCCGCAAAATCTATAAATTTTTCAATATCTTCCTTGACAGCAAAGATTCTTTTTATTATGTCAAAAGGCTTTGTTTTTTTCTTCTTGCCTGCTGCAGAAGCCTTTTTCTTTTTAGATTTCTTTTTCTTTGGACGTCGTATTTTTATAAAAAGAACTTTTATATAAAAATCTTTGCCATTATTAATTTCAAAAACAGCTTTTATGGGAATCAGTAATATAAAAGCAACTATTGCCGCAATTATAATTGCAAGCATCTGCACCATCCTCTCCGGAGCAACACTAAAATTATGTACTGATTATTCCTGAGCTTCTGCTTCCATTGCAAGCTTTTCAAGAGGCAGCAGCTCATCCTGCTCCTCTAAGGGAAGCATGTCAGCTTCTTCCACGTCCTCAATTCCTTCTGCAATTTTGGTTAAATCAACATAAGGAAGCTCTGACAGATTATTAAGACCGAAGCACCTGAGAAAATCAACGGTAGTTCCAAAAAGTATAGGTCTGCCCGGAGCATTGAGACGTCCTCTTTCCTCTACAAGACCTCTTTCTACCAATCTGTTTACAGCACCGTCGGAATTAATTCCTCTTATATACTCTATACCGCTTTTTGTTATGGGCTGTTTATACGCAATTATTGCAAGAGTTTCCATAGCGGCGTTGGAAAGCGCCTGACGTCTTTGCTCACCAAGTATTACCTGAATATATGAATAGTATTCCGGTCTTGAGCAAATCTGATACCCGTCATCTATATTTATTATTGTAAAGCCTCTATGGGCATCGTTATATTCGTCTTTAAGAAGGCTTACAGCCTCGTCTATTGTTTTTGTATCAGTTTCCAGAGCTATAGCAAGCTGAGCTGATTTTACCGGCTCCCCTGCCGCAAAAAGTATTCCTTCAACTGCATATTTTATGTTATCCATTTGTTCCTCCAAATCAGGCAGCGCTGCCTTTTACTAATATGAGTTCATTGGTTTGTTCATCGTTTTCTGCGTGAATTTTTGAAAGCCTTATCATTTCAAGAATTGCAAGGAAGGTTGCAACCATTTCAGGCTTTGATATATCACCTGAAAACAGAGAAACAAACGTTACATGGCGTCTGCCATGAAGTCGGTTGCAGATTTTTTCTACCATATCGTCAACTGAAACCTTTTCTCTTCCTACAATTCCCGTAAATGCTGCTTTGTCGGGAGTTCTTTTTCTTTCACGCCGTGACATAATCATTTCAAAGGCCTCCATAAGCTCGTCCAGCTCATGATGCCTTGAGTATGCTGGAAGCGGAAAATCAATTTTTTCGCTTTCTCTGAAAATCATATTCTTGGTAGCAAATTCATTTTTTCGAAGCTCCAATGATGCTTCTTTGTATTTTTTATAAAGCAGAAGCCTTGTTGCAAGGTCCTCTCTGGGATCTTCCTCTTCCTCAAGCTCAGGCTTTGGAAGAAGCATTTTTGATTTTATATATAACAGCTGTGATGCCATTACGAGAAATTCTCCCGTATAATCAAGGTCTGTATTTTCCTCGCTGTTTATTACTTCCATATATTGGTCTGTGATTTCAAGAATAGGTATATCGTATATGCTGACTTTATTTTTCTGGATAAGCGTCAGCAGAAGGTCCAGAGGGCCTTCAAAGCTATCGAGTCTGTACGATACTGTTGACATAATTTCTTTCGTATCCTTTCAGGTTAAAAAAATAGTCCGACTATATTGATTACTGCACTTGATATTATGTTGTAGAAAATACTTACGCCCGTTCCGATAACGGCTGAAAACACACCGAACAAGCTAAGGAATATGAGAGCATACATAATATAATGCTCATACTGAAGTATTTTATAATAAACATTTCGCGGCATGAACATTCCGAATATTTTAAATCCGTCAAGCGGCGGGAACGGAATGAGGTTAAACACCATAAATCCAAGATTAAGACGTGCAAACACCGAAGTAAACGTCATAATATTTGCTACGATGCTTTGTGATGCACCTGCCGAGGCTGCCCCAAGAGCTATTACTACACCAAGCAACATTCCAACAAATGCAAGAATGAAATTGGAAAGAGGACCTGCAAGCGCTGTTAGTGCCATGCCTTTTGTTCTGTCCTTATAGTACATGGGATTTATCTGAACAGGCTTTGCCCAGCCAAACCCCGTAAGAATCATAAGAAGAGTACCCATTGGATCAAGGTGTGCCAAAGGATTAAGCGTCAGTCTTCCCTGCATTCTCGGTGTAGGATCGCCAAGCTTTGACGATACCAGACCATGAGCAAACTCATGAACCGATAATGCAATAAGCACTATGGGAACATTGAGCAAAATAGAACTTATACTTCGAAACATATGTCATTCGCCTTTCAAATCAGTTATTGTCAATAGTTACCGTACCGGTTTTGCTGTCCCAACCTACTGTAAAGCCTATAAGGTCAGCAAGGTCACGGATTTTGAAGTAGTTGTTGCCGTTGATGTTATATGCATCAAGCTTTCTTTCTGCACCGTTTACTATAAGTCTTATCTCGCTAAAGGAAACCTCTGCACCCGAAAGGTCACCGTTGCCTGAAAGCTCACCGCCTACAGCTGAATATTTTCTTCCGGTTGTTATGCTTATAGCTCCCTTATCTGAATCCCAGCTTACGCTGAAACGATTTACACCCGTTGACAAAACCATTGCTACATCACGGATTTTGTAGTAGTTACTCTCCGACACCATAACACCTGCTAAGTCAACGGGATTTCCATTTACGGAAACCTTTGCAGTTGCAGGCTTAACATTAATGTGAGTCGGCATATCATACTCGTTCATGAACTTTTCAAGCTTATCACGGTCAGGGTAGTCGCCGTCGTAGAAATCTTTGCCGTAAATATCTTTATAAGGAAGAGCTGAATAGTCAGAGTAATCATTCTTCTCAACGCTTTCGCATGTAAGCTTATTATTTTCAAGACAAAGCTCGAAATAAAGAATTTCAGATGTGTATCTTCCGATTTCTTTTCCTACATACACGTTTTCGCCGTATGCATCATAAACGGTTATATCTTCAAGACAAGCACCCGTTACATTAAGGGGAACATCAATGTTGACTATAACTCCGTCTTTGAAGGTTATTCCTGTTTTGATGCCGCCGTTCATACCTTTTTTAAGAAGAAAAGCTTCAGGAATGCCATTCTTGTCAAGGTCTGTAAGAACTACATCTGAATATGTAGGGTTGTTTGTCATAAGTTTCATAAGCCTTGTTACGAACAAGTCCTTCCATGTATCTGCCCCATGAACACATGTGGTAGAAAGTATTATAAAAGCTGACAGTGCAGTAATGATTTTTTTCATAGTAAATTTCCTTTCATGACCGCCTGAGCAGTCAGTTTTTCGCATACGTATCCCATGATAAAATTATACTATTATATTATACCCTATTTTTGTTATTTTGTCAAACCAAATATGAAAAATTATATTGACAATTATATTAATAACCATTATACTGTAAGTTGCAGAAAGGAATGAGATTATGAAAGACATAAAAATAACAGATGTAAGACATATAAAAGGCGACAGCGCTTTTCTTATAGACGACGGCGAAACAGCCGTTTTGTATGATTCAGGCTTCGGTTTCACCGGATACAGCATTGCTGATAATATAAAAAGCGAGCTTGGTGAAAGAAAGCTTGACTATATATTTTTGACTCACTCACACTACGACCACGCATTAGGCGCAGCGTACATACTTAACAGATACCCTGACGCGAAGGTGGTTGCAGGAGAATATGCAGTCGGGATTTTTGCAAAACCCACCGCAAAAAGCGTCATGCGGGATTTGGATAAAAAGTTTGCAGAAAAATGCGGAGTTGCAGAGTACGACGATTTGGCAGATAATTTAAAGGTGGATATCTCCGTAAAGGAAGGGGATATTATCAACGCCGGCAAAATGCAGTTCAGGGTAATCAACCTGCCCGGACATACAAAATGCTCGGTTGGCTATTACATGGAAGAAAACTGTCTTTTGCTTGGTTGTGAGACAATAGGAGTCTTTGACGGAGTCAATACTGTTATTCCATCTTATCTCGTAGGCTACAAAATGGCTCTTGAGTCCATCGCTAAGGCTAAAGCTCTCAAAATAGACAGAATTCTCGTCCCCCATTGCGGCGCACTTAATGACGAACAGACAAAGATATATCTTGAAAACGCTGAAAAAAGCGCAGTAGAAACTGCCGGAGAAATAGCTGATATTCTTAAATCCGGCGGCAGTCAGGAGGATGCCGTCAGACACTTCAAAAACAAATTCTATCATGACCGTATTAAGGAAATATATCCAGAAGATGCTATTAATCTAAACACCGAGATTATGGTAAGGCTGATAGAAAGAGAATTAGTTAATAATTAAAAGAAATGCTGTTGCTTTCGCAACAGCATTTCTTTTAATTCTCTGTATAAGCACCAAGAAACGTAAAGCCTGCGGTGCTGTTTTCAAGCTCAGTCAAAAGAGACAAAAGTTCTTCGGAATAAACGGACATATTCATATCAAGCAGGAACATAAATTCAAAATCAAGACCGCAGATGGGACGGCTTTCTATTTTCGTAAGATTTACACCTACTGCCGCAAATTTGGAAATCAGATTATACAAGCTTCCCGGCTGATGGGCAAGCCTTACCATAACAGTTATTTTGTTTGCACCGGGATAAATTTCCATATCTTTAGATATGCATATAAACCTTGTATAATTATTGTCGCTGTCTTTGATATTGGAATTGATTATCTGTAAACCGTATATTTCCGCACATTTTGCAGATGAAATCGATGCAACATCATCACGGTTGCTTTCTGCAACCATTTTAGCGGCAATGGCGGTGTTTTCCACTACCGTTATTTTCACATCCTTAAGGGATTTGAGATATTTTTCGCACTGACCTATTGCCTGACGGTGAGAAAAGATTTCTTTGATTTCTTTCGTGCCGGGCTTTGCAAGCAAAACATGGTTAATTTGTATCTTGGTTGACTTGACTATATTAAAATCATATTCAGCCATTAAGTCAATAACCTCTGTAACAGAGCCATGAATACTGTTTTCAACAGGCAAAATACCATATCTGCACACTCCTGATTTAACTGCTTCAAAAACGCCCCTGAAGTTATTGAAATACATTACTGACGGATTGGAGAAAAGCTTTTCCGTAGCTGACTGAGAATACGCACCCTCAGTTCCCTGACATGCCACCGTAGCAGATGCCGGCAGAATTTTTTCTGTGGTTTCAATAGCGCCGGCAATTTTTTTGGCTGTTTCGGAAAGCTCTGAAATTCTTTTGGTCTGATAAGAACGGCTGATATCAAACAATGTGTTATATAACATTCTTGCATAAACTTCCATATCATCATCCACAAGAAGAGAAATTCTGTTTAAAATCTCACGTTCTCTGCCGCTATGAAATACAGGCATATTGTTCTGCTTTTTATACTCTGCAACCTTACCTACCGTTTTCATACGTTTTGCAAAAAGAGCCACCAGCTGATTGTCAATGTCGTCTATTTGCTCTCTAATATTTGATAAATCCATTTAATCTCTTCCCTTCAATATAATCTGCCAAGCACCGCGAGGGCGGTCATTGCTTCTACAACCGGCACTGCCCTTTGCACTATACACGGATCATGTCTGCCCACTATATTAAGCTCTGCGCTTTTATTGTTTAAAAGGCTTACAGACTCCTGCTCCTTGCTGATTGACGGAGTAGGCTTGAATGCTACATTAAGAAGTATAGGCATTCCCGTTGTCATACCTCCCAGCACTCCGCCATGATTATTGGTGCGTGTTCTTACTTCACCATTATTGTAGTAATATGAATCATTGTTTTCGCTTCCAAGCATTGAACATACATCAAAGCCTGCACCGAATTCTATACCCTTTACAGCAGGTATTGCAAATATAGCTTTTGCTATTTCACCGTCAATTCCGTCATACATGGCATCTCCAACACCTGCGGGCAATCCGGTTACTGCACATTCCACGCTTCCGCCTACGGAGTCCATGCGCTCTCTTGCCTCATCAATGGCTTTTTTCATTTTTTCTCCGGCCTCATCATCTATAACGGGAAACGGTTTCAGGGATACGTCACATACTCCGTTTTTATAGGTTTCATCCTTTATTCCGTAAACTGATAAAATATGTGCATTTACTTCAATTCCTTTTGTTGACAAAATCTGTTTGGCTATTGCGCCTGCAAAGCAATATGCTGCTGTAAGTCTTCCTGAAAACTGCCCACCACCTCTGAAATTGAAATTATCTCCAAATTTAACCCACGCCGGATAGTCAGCATGGCCAGGCCTCGGAATATCAAGTTTTTCGCCGTAGTCCTGACTTTTTACGTTTGTATTCTCGATTATCGCTGCGATAGGCGAGCCAGTTGTAATACTGTTATTAATTCCTGATAAAATCACAGGTACGTCAGGCTCTGTACGTGTTGTGGAAAATCTGTCTTTGCCGGGTGCACGCCTTTGCATAAACCGAAGCAGTTCGAGCTTGTCTATTTCCTCTCCTGCTTTTATTCCTTCAAGTATTACCGATAGTGCCGCCGCATGCGACTCACCTGCTACTGTTAGTTTTAAAGCACCTAAATCATATGACATTTATATCGCCTCCCAAGCGTCTATATTCTTCAAAAAACGAGGGGTATGACTTATTAACCGCCTCTGCTCCTTTTATTGTTACTGTGTCTTGGCATATAGTGGCTGCAATCGAAGCCGCCATTACAATACGGTGGTCGTTGCATCCGTCAACAGCTCCGCCTTTCAGCTCACCTTTGCCCCGTATTTCAAGATAATCATTACCTTTTTGCACATCACAGCCCAAGCTTCTGAGCATATTGAAAACAGATTCTATACGGTCACTTTCTTTAAGCCGAAGTCTGCCGGCATTTGAAAGCACAGTTGTTCCCTCCCTGCCTGCCGCAAGAACTGCAAGAATGGGAAATAAATCAGGAGTTTCGTCCACATCTATTTCTATACTGTCAAGGATGTTCATAATACGTCTGTCACCCTGAACAGAGTCGTAGTTCAGGTTTTGAAGCTCAATATCCGCTCCAAGACTGTTAGCAACAATCCAGAACGCTGCATTCGACCAATCACCCTCGCATACTATTTTTTCAGGAGTTATGTATTTACCGACAGGAACCAGATAGCCGCCCTCAAATTCTTCTATTAATATTCCAAAGCTTTCAAGAACAGACGTTGTAATATTAATATAAGGCTTTGACTTAAGAGGTGTAGTCAATACTATTTTGCTTGGACTGTTCAAATTTGGAAGTGCCATCATAAGTCCGGTTATATACTGTGAGCTTACATCACCTCTTATAGAAAATTCACCGCTTTCAAGCTCTCCTGATATGCAAATCGGTAGCTTATCCGAGGAAACCTCACAGCCTTTTTTTCTAAGAACCTCTGTCATTTCAATAAAAGGTCTTTCAGGCAGTCTTCCCTCACCCGAAATTAATGCCTTTTCACATAAGGCCGCACAAACCGGCAGAATAATTCTGGCAGTTGTTCCACTTTCACCGCACTGAATATCTGCACTTTTTTTAAAAGCTTCAGGCGGATATATGGTTGCTTTGTTATCCTCTATTTCATATTCGCCGCCCAACGCTTTTACGCAGGACAAAGTACGCATAATATCATTGGAAAATCCGTTTATTATAATCTCTGTTTTTTTATCCGAAAGCAGCGAAGCTACTATCTGTCGATGTGCAAAGGATTTTGATGAAACCGCCTTTACGCTGCCTCGAAGCTTTGCGGGTTTTATTATTACATCCACTTATAAAACTCCTTTATACACCTGCAAATTCTGCAAGTTTTTCTACGGAAACGGGACATATTCTGCATTTTCCTATATACTCAGGAATTATGAGATTAATAGTGTCGCCGTGTCTTTTTTTATCGCCCAATGCGCAGTTTGCAAGCTGCTCGGCTGAATAATCACACTTTGCAGGAAGATTAAAACTTTCGAGAATACTGATAATTTCTGAGGTTGTACCGGCTTTTGTAATACCCATTCTTTCTCCGCCTGCTGATGCAATTACCATACCTATTGCAACGGCGTGGCCATGAGTGATTTTATAGCCGCTTAAAGCTTCTATTGAATGACCGAATGTATGTCCTAAGTTTAAAAGCTGTCTTGTTCCATGTTCAAATTCATCACAGCCTACAACATCACGTTTAATTTCGATACAACGCTTTACTGCCATGTCAATATCTTTTTTTATTAAGTCAATGATAGATTTATCGCTGAGTATTGCATATTTTACCGCTTCTGCCACTCCGTCCGCAAAAACCTCATCGGGCAAAGTTTTAAGGCAATCCGTATCACATATTACAAGGGACGGCTGATGAAATGCTCCCCAGAGATTTTTTCCGCTTTTGAGATTTACTGCGGTTTTGCCGCCTACTGATGAATCAATGTCCGCTAAAAACGTAGTGGGAATCTGAATGAATTTTATGCCACGAAGATATGTAGCTGCAGCAAATCCTGAAATGTCGCCAACTACGCCGCCTCCAAGTGCCACAATTATATCTGTTCTGGTAAGATGATTTGACGCCATGAACTCTACTATTTGGAGCAGAGTTTCTGCATTCTTTGATTCCTCGCCGTTTTTGAAAACAAACTCAACTGTTGAAAAACCACTGTCGTTCAAGGAGTCCCTTACAGTATCAAGATATAACTTCGCAACTATATCGTCAGTTATAATACAAGCCTTACACGGACTTATTACTTCCTTAATCAGCTCACCGCTGTTTCCCAGAATTCCTGAACCGGTTATTACATCATACTTTACTGATGCGTCAACTCTTATTCTGTTCATAAAATCTTACCTTCCATCCACATTTTCTTTTATCTTTCTTCCTTCTGCAAGGAGAATTTTCAGGCTTTTGTCATCACCGCTTTTTATAGCCTGTGAATATTTTTTAAGATTATCAATAAGATAGTCTATCTCTTCCGAAAGAAACTGTCTGTTCTGTAAAAACAATTCCGTCCACATGGTTTCATTCAGCCATGCAACTCTTGTAAGGTCCTTAAGACTCCCTGCAGAATATCCGCCATGTATTGAGTACTGCGGACTTTTGACAAACGCATTCGACACCACATGCGCAAGCTGAGATGTATATGCTATCATTCTGTCATGATTTTCAGAGGTTGTATATCTGAATACCTCAAAGCCTATTTTGCCAAACAGTTGTTCCATTTCAGGCTCCTTTTCTGAAGAACAAATAATCAACGATGCGCCTTGGAAAAGGTCCGCATCAGAAAAACTGAAGCCTGAGTGTTCAGTACCTGCCATAGGATGCATACCCACGAATGAAAAGCCGTTCTCATGAGCAATTTTTTCACATTCATTACACACCTGCTGCTTAGTACCTCCACAGTCGCACACAAGCGCTCCTTTTTTAATCCTGTCCGCATTATCCCGCACAAAGCTTATGGTAGCTGACGGATATAAAGCAGATATTATAAAATCGCAATCTTCAATATTCAGTTCACAATCTATGACACCCTCCGCCACGGCACGACTGATAACTTCAGGCTCCGAGTCATAGCCTGCAACGGTGCAATCGGTATATTTCTTAAAGGCTCTTGCAAGTGAGCCGCCTATTAATCCAAGTCCTACTATTCCGATATTGTCTATACGCATTTGTCAAAAGCTCCTTTATCATTTAAAAACACAAAACGGATTACATAAACCTCTGCTTGCGGCTACATGTAATCCGTTATAATTCTATGGTATATTAATCATAAATTATAAAGCTTTACAACGCAACGCAAGCAGCCTTTTAAAGTAATAATAAAAGCCTGCAAAAAAATATGCGTTTGTAAAGACATTATACTTCATGCGCTTTACCCTCCGAAATAATATGCAATAATAATATCACTTTTAAATACCGTTGTCAATAGTTTATTTGAAAAAACATTCTTAAATTCAATTTAAACTCATATAATTTAAAAAAGCTTAACGGAGGTAGAAATGAAAGGTATAATAAAAGGTTCAATATTTTCTCTTTTGCTTATGATATTATTCATCAGCATTTTATCTGTTATTTATATGAATGTAGAAATACCGCAGGTGTTCCTTAAAGGAGCCTTGTGGGTTATTATGGGCTTATGCGTTTTTGCAGGAAGTATGCCCGTCGCACGATGGAGTGACAGCAAAAAGCTTTTACGAGGAATGGCATCATCTGTAATCACCATTGCAATCATATTTATAGCTGTATTAATCAAATGCGGACAGATGCCGGAGTCTAATTTTTATATAATGGCACTAATATGTCTTGCATGCGGATTGTTAGGTTCTTGTGCCGCTATAAAATCATAATAGAAAGGCTGTTGCACTGCAACAGCCTTTTTATATTACTCCAATTCAAATGCTCCTGTATATAACTGATAATACGTTCCTTTTTGATTAATCAGATCCTCATGAGTTCCTCTTTCTATAATCTCGCCTTTGTCCAGCACCATTATTACATCGGAGTTTTTGACAGTTGACAGTCTGTGTGCTATAACGAATACTGTTCTTCCCTCCATCAGCTTATCCATGCCTCTTGCAACTATGGCTTCTGTTCTGGTATCAATAGAAGATGTTGCTTCATCAAGAATCATAACCGGCGGATCTGCAACTGCAGCTCGCGCAATGGAAATCAGCTGGCGCTGTCCCTGAGAAAGATTTGCTCCGTTGTTTGAAAGCATTGTATTATATCCGTCCGGAAGTCTTGAAATAAAGCTGTCCGCACCTACAAGAGACGCCGCCTCCATACATTGTTCATCAGTTGCATCGAGACGTCCGTAACGGATATTTTCCATTACTGTTCCCGTAAACAAGTTCGTTTCCTGAAGAACTATTCCCAAAGACCTGCGAAGGTCTGATTTTTTTATTTTATTAATGTTTATTCCGTCATACCTGATTTTGCCGTCGTCTATATCATAGAATCGGTTTATAAGGTTTGTTATAGTAGTTTTTCCCGCTCCCGTTGCTCCAACAAATGCAACCTTTTGTCCCGGTTCTGCATAGACTGAAATGTTTTTGAGAACTAACTTATCGTCCTCATATCCAAAATCAACATCTGTCATGCGCACATCGCCCTTTAAAAGTGTGTATGTCACACTTCCGTCGCTATGAGGATGCTTCCATGCCCAGCAGCCTGTATGACTATTTGCTTCCTGAATATTACCGTTGCTATCAACAAGTGCATCTACAAGGGTTACATAGCCTTTATCTTCTTCCGGCATACTGTCCATAAGGTCAAACAGACGTTTTGCACCTGCAAGCCCCATTACTATTGAGTTAATCTGCTGTGAAAATTGGTTTACGTTGCCCGTAAACTGCTTTGTCATGTTCAAAAACGGCACTACTATACTGATATTGAAAGCTAATCCCGATATGCTAAGATTAGTCGCACCGGATACAAGGAAAAGACCTCCTGCTATGGCTATAATGACATAAAGGATATTTCCTATGTTTGCTATTATCGGACCAAGTATATTTGCATAAGCGTGCGCCTTGCTGCTGTCCTCGAATAATGCCTGATTTATTTCTTCAAAACCTTCCTCGCACTTGGACTCATGGCAGAAAACCTTTACAACCTTTTGTCCGTTCATCATTTCCTGAATATAGCCTTCAGCACGACCTATTGACCTTTGCTGTTTCATAAAATACTTTGCAGAGCCGCCGCCTACTTTTTTTGATACCACAACCATCGCTGCCACGCCTACAAGAAGTATAAGCGTCATCCATACAGAATAATACAGCATAACTCCAAGAACAAACAAAATTACCGAGCCTGCTCTCAGCATTGACGGAAGTGATTGCGAAATAAGCTGCCGCAAGGTGTCAATATCATTAGTGTAATGACTCATTATATCCCCATGCTTGTGAGTGTCAAAGAACTTGATTGGGAGGTTCTGCATTCCGTCAAACATGGTACAACGCATCTTACTGAGAAAGCCTTGAGTAATATAAGCCATAAGCTGTGTCTGGATTACTACAACAATCCAAGCAAGAGCATAGATTACTATAAGAAGTACAATCTTCGGCATAAGCTCCTGATATGCACCGCTCCAATCCCCTGATTTATACCACTTTTCAATCAATGCTATAATCTGCTGGATATATACATCCGGCACAGCCGCAACTGCTGCAGAGAACAAAATACAGAAAATTGATATGGGCATAAGCACCGGATAATATCCGAACAGCATTTTCATTACTCTTGCAAAGGTGTTTTTCTTTTTATTGTTCATCTGACTCACCTCCGCTAATCTGCTGCTCATATACTTCTCTGTAAATATTACATGATTTCAGTAATTCATCATGAGTGCCCGTTGCAACAACCTCGCCGTTATCCATTACTATTATCATATCAGCGTTCTGAACTGACGAAACTCTCTGTGCTATTATGATTTTGGTTGTTTCAGGAATGTATTTTGAAAATCCTGCTCTGATATGGGCATCGGTTTTTGTGTCAACTGCGCTGGTGGAGTCATCAAGTATAAGTATTTTCGGTTTCTTAAGCAGCGCTCTTGCTATACAAAGTCTTTGCTTCTGACCGCCTGAAACATTTGTTCCGCCTTGTTCAATCATTGTATCATAGCCGTCAGGAAATGATTCTACAAAATCATGGGCCTGTGCTAAACGACATGCTTCTACAAGCTCTTCATCAGTCGCATTCTCATTTCCCCAACGGAGATTTTCTTTTATTGTTCCTGCAAACAGAAGATTTTTCTGGAGCACCATTGCAACTGCACCTCGAAGTGTGTCCAAATCGTAACGGCGCACATCCTCGCCGCCCACAATCACGCTCCCCTCGGAAACGTCATAAAGTCGGGGTATTAACTGAACAAGAGACGATTTTCCGGAGCCGGTACCACCAATTATTCCAACAGTCATGCCTGAATTGATTTTTATGTTTATGTCAGACAATGCATATTTTTTTGCTTTATCAGAATACTTAAAACTTACGTTATTAAGCTCTATTGAACCGTCTTTAACATTCATTATGGGATTTTCGGGGTTTGTGATTGACGGAGATTCATCAAGAACCTCACATATTCTCTTTGCAGCTTCTATGGACATGGTAAGCATCACATAAATCATAGACAGCATCATAAGTGACATAAGTATTTGCATACCGTAGGTAAGCATGGCAGAAATCTGACCGACGTCAACCGCTACGCCTCTTGACTCTATTGTCATTTTTGAACCTACAAAAAGGACAAACACAGAGTTAAAATACATACAGAAGTTCATCAGCGGCGCATTCCAAGCTACTATTCTTTCTGCCTTTGTAAAATCAACACGTATATTTTCAGCAGCGTCTGCAAACTTTTTCTTTTCATATTCTTCTCTTGAAAAGCCTTTGACAACTCTCATGCCGCGAACATTTTCTTCTATGGATTCGTTAAGAACATCATACTTTTTGAAAACTCTCCTGAATGCAGGCATAGCGTTTCTTCCGATAACATACAGACCAACGCCAAGAAAGGGTATTATAAACACAAGACCCGCCGCAAGTCCGCCACCCATTATATAAGCCATAATAACTGAAAAAATCAGCATCAAAGGGCTTCTTACAGCTGTTCTTATAATCATCATATACGACATCTGCATATTTACAACATCTGTGGTCATTCTTGTGACGAGAGATGATGAAGAAAATTTGTCTATATTATGAAATGCATAGGACTGAATTTTCTTGAATATATCGTGTCTCAGGTTTTTGGCAAAGCCACACGAAGCCTTTGAAGCCGTAAACCCTGCAACAGCACCGCAGGCAAGAGATATGCATGCCATTACAGCAAGCAACGCTCCCGTCCTGAGTATTGTACTCATATCAGTTCCTATTTTTATTTTATTAACAAGATTGGCAGTTATAAAAGGTATAAGCGTTTCGACTATTGCTTCACCTATAATAAATATCAGCGTCAGAATAGTAGGTTTTTTATATTCTCTGACGCATCCTGCAAGCTTTTTTAACATTTGAGAATCCACCTCTGTTTGTTTTAAATACACATTATAGTATAACCCTTCAAACAATAAAAGTCAAGGAAAAACATGGGCTCTAAGATGAATTATTTGTAAACATTTGCAACAAATTTTAATAAACACATACATATTTTCTCAACAAAAGCAGAAAATACTTAATATCAGTCAGAAAGGAATGGTATTATGAAAAAATTATTTTGTTTTTTGATGATGGTCGCGGTGCTTATAAGATTTATGCCGTATGCACCCACAGCCAAAGCATCAGTAAGCTCTGATAATCAGCTTCTTGCACGCGCAGTAAACGGTGAAGCAAGAGGCGAACCCTACGAAGGACAAGTTGCAGTTGCCGCAGTTATTCTAAATCGGGTAAAACATTCATCTTTCCCCAACACCATTGCCGGAGTTATATATCAACCTGGTGCATTTACTGCTGTAAGCGACGGACAGATAAATGTGCCCATCGATCCCAACTCAACTGTCTATAAAGCATGCAAAGACGCCCTTAACGGCTGGGATCCTTCAGGCGGTGCTATTTACTATTTCAATCCCGACACAGCAACAAGTGCATGGATATGGTCAAGACCGCTTATTAAAGTAATCGGCAGACACAGATTCTGCAAATAAAACGGAAGGAGAATATATATGAACAACATGACGCAAAGACGACACGCTATAATATATACAATTCTCGGAATCAGTCTTGTTCTGATTTCTGTATTCGCCATATACCAATATAAGCAAAGCAGAAATCTTAAATTGCAGCTTAACAGTCAATATGCAAGGTCTTTTTATGAAATGACTGAATATGTTGATAAGATTGAAACAGACCTTAGAAAAAGTATGCTCGTTTCTTCTCCCTATCAGCTTGCAAGCCTTGCCGGTAATATTTACAGAATGTCAAACTCTGCAAAAGCTTGTCTTGGCGAACTTCCCACCGGCACAATACAGCTTGACAATACATCAAAATTTTTGGCTCAAGTGGGAGATTACACCTATGTACTATCGCAAAATGCAATCAGGGGCGAAAAAATATCAGACAATCAGTATAAGGATATTTCAAGCCTTACCAAGTATGCAGCTCAGCTCGGCAAAGCTCTGGAGGACACAAGAAAATCGGTAGAAAACGGTGATGTAAGCTTTAGTATGGACAGCGGTTTTGGTACAGTATATGCATCTGATAATATATTGTCCAGCCTTCAGAATGTTGAAACCTCTTTTACTGAGTATCCGTCATTGATTTACGACGGACCGTTTTCGGAGCATATTGAAAATATGCAATCCGCCATGCTTTCTCAGGCGACAGAAATCACAGTTGACGAAGCAAAACGCAGAGCTGCGGAGTTTTTGAAACTCCCTACTGAAAAGGTAGTATATGAAAGCGACACACAAAACTCTGCTATGGACGCATATAACTTCTACTCAGACACAGACGCCAGAGAGTATATAAGCATAACAAAAAAAGGCGGTCTTGTGATTTATTATCTCAAAAACCGAGAAGTCAAAAAAGAAAATATCGGCTTTGATGAAGCAATCCGCATTGCAGGTGAGTTTATGCAGCAAAACGGCTTCTATTCAATGGAAAAGAGCTATTATGAAAAGCAAAACGGAGTAGCTGTAATAAACTTTGCATATACTCAGGACGGTATCAAATGCTATTCTGACCTTATAAAAGTAAAGGTTGCCCTTGACAACGGCGAAATTCTCGGCATGGAAACAGGCGGTTACCTCATGAACCATAAAATCCGAGATATTGAGCCGCCTACTATTTCTATGGACACCGCAAGAGCAAAACTCAATCCGCATCTTGATTTCAAATCAGTAAATGTAGCTCTCATACCAAAGGACAATCTTGAAGAAGTACTTTGCTATGAATTTCACGGTAGCTTTGAAGGCAAGAACTTTATAATATATATAAACGCCTTTAACGGAGCCGAAGAAAAAATTCTTATGCTTATTGAATCAGAAAACGGAATTCTTACCATTTGATTCACCAAATCAAGAGCTTTTGCATATTATAAAATAACGAAGTATGGGGGTGCCTGAAAAGGCATCCCCTATAATAAAAGGAGTTGTAAGATAATGTGCGGGATTGCAGGATATATAAATTTTAAAGACAATTTCATTCAAAATACTCAAAAACACCGTCGCATCGTTCACGATATAACAAGAAAGCTTCGACACAGAGGTCCTGACAGCTTTGGAGAATGGGTTGGCGAGCATGCCGCTTTCGGTCATTCACGACTTGCAGTAATTGACCTTGAGGGCGGTATTCAGCCTATGGAGCGTACGGTTGCAGGTTATGAATTTGTGATTACATATAACGGAGAGTTATACAACACAGATGAGCTGAAAAAAACACTTCTTCAGTATGGCTATAACTTCAGCACTCATTCTGATACTGAGGTTCTTCTTTATTCATACATTCATTGGGGTACGGACTGTGCAGAAAAGCTTAACGGGATTTATTCTTTTTGCATATGGGATTCCATGCGCCAAAGAGTATTTGTATGCAGAGACAGATTTGGAGTAAAGCCTTTATTTTATGCTGTTATTGACAGTACAATAGTCTTTGCATCAGAACAAAAATCCATACTTGCATATCCGGGTTTTAAGGCAGAGGTTACAAAAGAGGGACTTTCGGAAATATTTGCTCTAAGCCCTGCAAGAACTCAAGGTGTGGGTGTTTTTGAGAAAATATCTGAGCTTCGACCGGGACGGTTTATGACCATAACCCGCGACTCGATTAATATTCATCAGTATTTCTCTCTGCACGGCAAAGAACATACAGATTCCTATGATGAAACGGTAGAAAAAACAAGAGAGCTTGTAACAGACAGCATAAAACGCCAATTAGTATCAGACGTTCCCATTGGAACGCTTCTTTCAGGCGGCCTTGATTCAAGCATCATTTCAGCCATCGGCGCTATTGAGATGCAAAAGAAAGGAAAACAGCTTTCCACTTATTCATTTGATTATAAGGATAATGACAAATATTTCAGAGCGTCATCATTCCAGCCTGATAGCGATGCACCCTGGGTAAAGCGCATGGTTGACGAATTCTCAACAAACCACACATATTTACTGTGTGACAACGATATAATGCTCGACTACCTGAGCGAATGTGTTGAAGCAAAAGACTTACCCGGCATGGCAGATGTTGACGCTTCCCTGCTCCATTTCTGCAGAATGATTAAGAAAAAGCATACAGTAATACTAAGCGGCGAATGCAGCGATGAAATTTTTGGTGGCTATCCCTGGTTCAGAGATGAAAAGGCTTTCAACACAAGGGCATTTCCGTGGTGTTATGATTTGGAAATGAGAAAAAATATTCTTCTTCCTGAAGTAGAAAAAAGTCTTGACCTTGACGGTTATTCCTCCATGAGATATGAAGAATCCGTTAAAGAAACTCCCGCTTTTGAAGGTGACAGCGCAGAAGAAGCAAGACGCAGGGAAATATCATGGCTCAATCTTAATTGGTTTATGAGCAATCTTCTTGACAGAAAAGACCGAATGAGCATGGCAAGCGGACTCGAAGTGAGAGTTCCATTCTGCGACCACAGAATAATAGAATATGTGTATAATGTGCCCTGGAGCATTAAGAACAAGGATAATATATCGAAAAATCTGCTTCGGGAGGCAGCGCGCGGAATCCTTCCCGACGATGTGCTGATGCGCAGAAAAAGTCCGTATCCCAAAACGCATAATCCCGCATACGAGCAGATGGTCAGACAAATGATGCTCGACACCATTTCCAATCCCAATGCTCCTATTCTGGCGCTATGTGACAAAAGCAAAATAGAAGATGCCTGCAACGGAAATTCCGATTACGGAAAACCGTTCTTCGGTCAGCTGATGGCAGCACCGCAGTTCATAGGATTTCTTCTTCAGGTTAATCATTGGCTATCGCATTATAGAATTAGAATTGTATAGATTTAGACCGCAAGGAGGCTGTTGCAATAGCAACAGCCTCCTTGCGCAAAATATTTAAAAAAAGCCTTGACAAACAAAATGCTATTTGATATAATAACTGAGTTATATAAGCGGATATGGCGGAATTGGCAGACGCGCTAGATTCAGGTTCTAGTGGTAGCAATACTGTGCAGGTTCAAGTCCTGTTATCCGCACCACGTCGGAGCAAAGGAAAGCTTTGCTTCGACTTTTTTTATGCAAAAAAGTCATCCTCCCGCTTCCTTGCTTCTCCTCTTTCACAAAAAGTCACGCTCAGCTCGTCTGTTAGGTCGTAACCGCCCTCTCAAGCGCCTTACTATCGCTATCAACTTTTTGTGAGGTTCATTCTCCCGTAAGCACTTTTTTAATCTTTTATCTCTCCGTGAGGTATTGGCTTGTATTCTCCGTTGCATGCAAGGTAATCTCATCCTTTTGTTTTGGGCATAAAAATTCCGACATACTCGAATTTTATTCATCGAATATGTCGGCATCATTTCGGAAGCACTCTATAAAGAATCCTGCTCCTAATTTGAATCCTTTTATAAAGGTTTGACATTCTGTTATTTGTATCATTTCGTCATATGGAGTTCATTTCTTTTTCCAATTTCTCAATACCATCCAATATTGTATCAAATGGTATCTTCTCTCCGAATATCATATTCTGCATATGATAATAACTACCTTTTAATATTCCATCAAATCTTCCATCTTACATCCAAGCACTTTTGCAAGGTTATTGACGGTTTCCATTTGTGCTTTATTTATATCCTTATTTCTCTGTTCGTACATCTGAATAGAGCGAAGGGATACGCCTGATTGCTTTGCAAGCTCATTTTGGGTTATTCCGCAGTTTTTTCTGATTACCTGAAGTCTTGTAGGCTCGTTTTTTTCCTTAATCATTTTCTCTACTGTATCTGCAAACTTTTCTTCAGGTGCTTCGTGGTAGAGGTCGAACATAACCTCAATGTCACTCATTTTGATGTGTCTTGCAATGTTGCTAAACGGTCTTTTTGAATACCACTGATAGAATGCAAGTATCCATCCGCACCAGTAATCTCTATGCTTGTTTATATTCTCACTGCTTGGCGGAACAAGTCTTTCTATACCTGCTTCTTTTAATACTTCTTCGACAAGTTCGGGACCGGACATTCCCATTATATATTTGGGATTTCCGTTACCAAATTCTTCTGCAATTCCTGTAGATATAAACAACTTCAGAAATTCGTCCTTATCCATATTAAGGTCGCTTGCGACGTAATCAAAGGCATCGCCCAGGTTATTCATTGCACTGTCAACATACATTTCATTGTAAGCGTGAATCATTATTATCAATCCTTTCCCTGATTATATCACGCATAAATAATCCGTTAATATCATCAACCTCTTGCTGAAGTCTGAATTGTTTATTGGCTTCTTCGTTTCGTTTTTTTCTCTTGATATAATATTCTGCACTGTCTGCAATTTCATACTTTTGGAATTTGATTGCATCAAATGCTTTTTCGCTTTTTAGCACAATCTGTTCACCGAGTTTTCCAAGTTTCATTGCCTCGGATAATTGCTCGATGGATATCTGATTATTCACGAAAGCTCTTGCGAATGAGAAGTATGAGTCATCTGCACGATAGCCTGTGATAATATCATAGTTTGATATATCAGGCAGGAAATTATTTAACAAGTAATCTCTGCCTTGTTTTGACACCGCAGTTGATACTCTGAAGTTTCTGTTATTGGCAAGAACTGCAAGCCAGTTTAGTATTGTATATTCATCATCTGATAAGTCAAGTGTAGTAAGTCCATCTATATTAAGTTCATAGCAGTTTGCATATCCATCTTTGGCAGGTTTCTGACAAGCCCACTCTTTTGCAAGCTCCAAAGTTTCTGTGCAATAGAATCCCAATCCATAGTCATTATTTTCTTTACCTAATCCGAATACAGGATTTTCAATTATTTCCGGAGAGCCATGCCATATTATTTTTTTCATTCTATCACCCCTAACTTTATATTTAACATTATATCACCAAAGTGATAGTTTGTCAATGATATATGGAAATTTGATGATTATTTTTAGAAAAATCTTTGATACCTCAAAATACACCACTTTTATTCCCATTTCATCGGCACTTGAGTACATCTCGACACCAAATCAGCACCATACCCCCTGAAACAGCACCACTCCCGAACGGCACTGCCGGTCGGTGGTTGACCGCACCGGCGGCAATCTGAAATGACTCCGAAAGTTAGGCCAAAAAGCACTTGCTATTGCAGGTGCTTTTTTTGATTCAGGTAAACTTGTCTATTTCTGTCCGGAGATTGTCTTTTGTTCATATTCTATTGACTGATTAACTTGCGTGTGATAGAATTTGTTTATATATTATAGGAAAGGACTACATACTATGCGAGATTTAATTAAGCTTCTTTCAAACCCCTCAATTACGGGGATTAACAGAAACAAAGCACATGCATATTTCATTCCCTATTCAGATAAGGACAGTGCATTGACTCATAATGTGTGCCAATCTGACAGATACTTGCTTCTGAACGGAGAATGGGATTTTAAATATTTTGAGCGCTTATTCGATGTGACAGAGGAATATTTTGAAAAGGAAGCTCGTCTTCCTGACAAGCTTCCCGTTCCTGCCTGCTGGCAGATGCATGGATACGACAAGCCTCATTATACAAATGTGACCTATCCTTATCCCGTAGATCCTCCGTATTTACCTGATGACAATCCGGCAGGTGTGTATGCTCTGGATTTTGAAGTTCCTGACTCATGGGACGGAAAGGACGTTTTTATTACATTTGAAGGCGTATCGTCTTGTATTCTTTTGTATATCAACGGGTGCGAAGTTGGTTACAGCAAAGGAAGTCACCTTCCCCATGAATTTGATATTACACCATACTTGACAAAAGGTAAAAACCGCCTTACTGCAATGGTTGCAAAATGGTGTGACGGCAGTTATCTTGAGGATCAGGATTTTTACCGCTTTAACGGAATTTTCAGAGATGTATATCTCACAGCAAGAGAAAAAGAACGAGTTCAGGACTTCTTTATACATACAGACCTTGACAAAGACTATAACAATGCAACCGTTACAGTTGATATTGATAAAACCGGAAACGGCGAAGCATTAACTACACTTATTACTCCTGACGGCACTGTAATAGACAGCGCAAAGACTGTATTTGAAGTTAAGAATGCTGAAAAATGGACTTCTGAAACGCCATCTCTTTATACCTTGATTATAGAGTATTCAGGAGAGGTAATTGCTGAGCAGTTCGGAATCCGTACCATCGAAACCGGAAAACAAGGTGAGCTTCTTATTAACGGAACTTCCGTCAAGCTTAAGGGCGTAAACCGCCACGATTCCGATCCTGAAGTTGCATACTGCACACCAATGGATTTGATGATTCGCGACCTTAACGTAATGAAGCAACTGAACATCAACACAATCCGCACATCACACTATCCCAACACTCCTGAATTCTACAAACTTTGCGACAGATACGGATTTTATGTAGTAGATGAAACAGATGTAGAAGCTCATGGATTCAGCTGTATGAATCATGATCAGGGCTATAAGCCGTACAGCCCCGTTTGGCCATGCGAAAATCCTTTATGGCTTGATTCGCATATTGACAGAATGGAAAGAACGGTTGAGCGTGATAAGAACCGCCCATGTGTTATTATGTGGTCATTGGGAAATGAAAGCGGTTTCGGACATAACCATATTAAGATGTCACAATGGACAAAGAAGCGTGACTCTTCCAGATGGGTACATTTTGAAGGCGCATGGCTTGACAATGATCCTGAAGACGTTGTAGATGTAATCAGTAGGATGTATCCCCACGTAGATACTGCTTCTAAAGAGCTTTCAGGCGATGTCCGTCCTTGCCTTGACTGGTTTATTAACAAAGAAAATCCCAGACCGTTCTTTATGTGTGAATATGCTCATTCTATGGGCAACGGTCCCGGAGACATGGGTGATTATTGGGAAAAGATAGAACAATATCCTAACCTGATAGGCGGCTGTATATGGGAATGGGCAGACCATACTGTTAAAACAGATAAAGGTTATACCTATGGCGGTGATTTTGGCGAAACTCCTCACGACGGAAACTTCTGCGTTGACGGACTTGTTCTTCCTGACAGGTCATTAAAGGCAGGCAGCAGAAATGCCAAGGAAGTTTATGCATACATGGACGCAGCGTATGAAAACGGCAAGCTTGAAATCACAAACAAGCACCACTTTATTGACCTTACGGGCTTTGAAGCATATGTCAGCCTTGTATGTGACGATGAGGAATACGAAGTAGGTGTTTATCATTTAAGCGCTAAAGCCGGAGAAAAAGAGAGCATTGAAATTGCGGTAAACGTTCCACAGCCATGCATTTACGGTGCATACCTTAATGTTTCATTCAGACAGACAAAGGACACTCTGTGGGCTGAGAAAGGCTATGAGGTTGCGTTCAGGCAGTTTGAACTTGAAAAAGGCTGCGGAAGCGCTGAGGATATTTCAGGCCTGCGCATGGACGTTTGTGAAACAAGAGAACATATAATCATAATCGGTGAAAACTTCCGTTACAAGTTCAACAAGCTTTACGGAGTATTTGATTCATTGTGCATTGACGGGAAGGAAATTCTTACAAAGAAAGCAGAGTTCACCGTATGGCGAGCACCAACTGACAACGACAGAAAAGTGCGTAATCTCTGGGGTACTCATGACCTGAACTATCAGGACAATGCAGCAATGGACCTTACAATGAACAAGTGCTATGAAACTCATGCCGAGTACTCAGACACAAAGGCTGTTTTAATGAGCAAAATGTCCGTTGCTTCAAACTCCAAAGAGCCGATTATAAAGCTTGATGTTAAATATGCTATCCTTCCTGACGGAAGCATTAAGCACGAGATTTCAGGCAAGGTGCGTGAGCTGAACATTTTCCTGCCCAGATTCGGAATGGAGCTTGACCTCGCAAAAGGTTTTAACAATATAGAATATTTCGGCATGGGACCTTTTGAAAACTACATTGATATGAAAGCTCATACAAAAATGGGATATTATACATCAACGCCTGAAAAAGAGCTTTTCCATTATATCAAGCCTCAGGAAAACGGAAACCATACAAATACTAAGATGGTTCGCGTAAGTGACGGAAATTCCGGTATTACCGTACTTGCAGACGCTATTGAATTTTCAGCACTACCCGTTACATCACACGATATGACTAAAGCTTTGCATGATTACGAGCTTAAACTACGCGACACCACAAGGCTCAGAATAGACTATAAGGTAAGTGGCATCGGTTCTAACTCCTGCGGACCGTTCCTCATAAAAAAATACAGACTCGACGAGTCTGAATTCAACTATTCATTCATTATTAAACCATAAAAAAAGAGAAGTAACCCTTGACTGCTTATTGTACCCGCAATCAAGGGTTACTTCTCCTCGTTCTTGATATCTAACATCTTTTTTTATACCTCTCTTTCTCAGATTACCTTTTGCTTACTCATTACATCTCTAAACTCTTTACTCCATTTTCTCTAGCGAGAACTGCTTTTGTTCTGTGTATAATTATTGTCTGCAAAAGGTTTGCTGTTCCTGCAACTTGTATGAAGGATTTTTGCGATTTGAACTTTCAGTTTTCATATCTATTTTAAACGTAGCACCGTCGTGTTATCAGTTCAAACCTTAATTCAACCTCTTTTAACCTCTTTTTCTTCTACCTTCATAATCAAGTTGTGAGTTTACTTTTTCATTGGACTGTACCTTCCTTTCTTCACCTTCAGTATAGCATAGTGCAATACCTTTTTCAATAGGCAGAATATCAAAAGTATCTGAAATTTTTTTGGGTAAAAAACAGATTATTAAATTATTTCAAGAAAATCTATTTACAAACAAATAAAAATATGATACGATAAATTTGTTGGTGACAAAAAAATGTACTGCGTCAGGCAGTACATTTTTTTATTGTCCATAAAAGAAGTATTCCGTTTACTATACTCGTTACTGCCCATGTAGCCGGATATGTGAAGTATATACTTTCAAGATTGTTGAAGTGTTGGAACAAAAACAAAACAAACAACAGTCTTAGTCCACATATTCCAAACACCGATGTAAACATAGGAACAGCAGAACTTCCAAGTCCTCTTAGCGCTGCAACAAAAGCTTCATTAAATGCACAGATTGCATATGTTCCGCATATAATAATCAATCGTCTTATAGCTAATGTAATTATGGTGGTATTTTCTGCATACAGTCCAACAAGCTGTTTTGATAAAACTATAACCACTCCACCCATAAATAATGTAACAGCTGCGGAAAATAATGTACCTCTTAATACTCCCTTTTTTACTCTATCCAATTTGTTAGCGCCCACATTTTGTCCTACGAAAGTCAGTATTCCCTGAGCTACGGAATTGAGCATAATATATACAAAACCTTCTATATTAGCTGATGCTGAGTTTGCCGCAACAACCTGAGAACCAAAGCTATTTATCAGCGATTGAATACTTACGTTAGATATAGAAAATAAGCTTCCCTGAATACCTGCAGGAATACCTATTTTTGTCATCTGAACAAACTCTTTTCTGTCTATTCTCAGCTGCTTGATATTCAGTCCATAGCTTTCTTTTGATTTCATAAGGCTTCTTATTACTAAAAATGCACTTATGCATTGTGACAAGACAGTAGCCACAGCAACTCCTGCAACTCCCATACGGAATTTTATAACAAATAATAGGTTTAGCAAAACATTCGCAACGCCTGCCACGGTTAAATAATACAGCGGTCTTTTTGTATCACCAACAGCACGCATAACTCCGCTACCGAAGTTATACAGCATAAACGCAGGCATACATAAGAAATATATTTTTACATAAATTGATGCACCATCCATTACATCTTCAGGGCACTGCATCAGATGAAGAAGCTTAACTGCAAAAATCTGACCTGCGAACAGAAGAACTATACCGAATATAATACCCATAGTAATACAGGTATTAACTGCAATACTTGTTCTGTCATGATCACCGGCACCGAAATGTCTTGCAATTATGACGCCGGCTCCGGTAGTATAACCCATAAATATATTTATTATAAGGTTTATAAGAGGGCTTGTGGAACCTACTGCAGCAAGGGCTGTTTCGCCGTCAAATCTACCAACTATAACAACATCCGCAGCGTTAAACAAAAGCTGTAAAACACTTGACAGAATAAGCGGTATAGAAAACAAGACTATATTCTTTATTATAGAGCCTTCGGTCATATTAAGCTCGTATTTTTTCATTGTAATCACTCCATCAGAAAACAAATAAACAGGGCTGCTCTGAAAAAAGCTTCCGAGCACCCCGTAAGTTAAAAATTATTTAACTTTTACTTTGAAAACCATTTTTGTTATTGCCGCCGGTGCGTTGATTGCCATAGACGGCTTATGAGCATCCCACGGATAAAGGATTATAAACTCACCCTTTTTGAAAGTGAATTCTATATTACCTTTGCCGTCCTTCAAAAATTGCACGTCTTTTTCGCTGTCATATTCAGTTTCAGCTTCAAGGTCACCGCGCCAATCGCAATATACCTTTTCTTCGCCTGCTATCAAAACCTGAATATCAATGTATTTATCATGCACTTCATAGAATCCCTCTTCTCTTGTGTTGCTGTCGCTTACGCTGACGAAAAGATCATCTCCCTGAATTTCATACTTACCTGCACCCTTAGGATTCTTTAAGTATTCATCCAAAAAATCAAATGCTTTCGGGAAAAGGGGATGCATTGAAGCATATAAGTTTTTGTTTTCAATTTTATCAAATACCATTATAATCGCCTCACTTTGTAAATTCACTTATATAATATCATATCAAAATAGTAATGTCAATAGAAAAAGGGCAGATAAATCACACATATTTTGCTGATTTATGCGCCCTTTTATAGTTAAATTACTGGTATGAATTCAGTCTGTCAAGTATTACTGCAACCTGTGCTCTTGTTGCATATTCGCCCGGAGCAAAAATGCCGTCTGATACACCGTTTACTATTCCTGCACCAGCCATTTGCATTACTGCATTATATGCATAATCTGCAATAGTGTATGAATCGGTAAAGGATACGTTTGCATTCTGTGTAAGTGTTACGCCGTAGGTTTCGCACGCTCTTGAAAGCATTGTAACAAGGTCCTGACGGGTAATGGGACTGCCTACACCAAACTTAGTGTCAGACACGCCGTTTACTATCCCCTTTTCGTTTGCGGTATTTACGTAAACTGCATACCACTGTGTAGGATCAATGTCTGCAAACTTTGTCTTGAGGTTAAGAACATCGCTACTGAATGACAAAATGAGCATCTTAACAAACTGTTCTCTGGTAACAAATCCGTTCGGATTAAATGTTCCGTCACCCATGCCATTTATTACTTCTCTCTTGGCAAGGTTTTCAATGCTGGCCTTTGCCCATGGTACTGATGCAAGGTCAGAGAACATTTCCAAAGGTCCTGCAGTCTGAGTGCCGGGCGCGAGAGGAACTGTCATAGCTCCACCGCCACCGCCTCCGCCGCCACCGCCATCACCGGTGGGGTTAGATGGAGTTCCGGGTGTGCTTGGCGTGGTTGACTCAGGTGTCGCGCTGAGAAAATCAGCTTTGAAATTTTCCATTGATGCATATGTCTTACCCACCAAAAGCATATTCACAGTATATGGTGAATAAGTAGTATATTTATTATTAATATCCGCTGAAGTCAAAGCATAACCAAAGTCACCGATAACATCAGGATATTCAGATGTAAGGATATTATACAGAACGTTTGGTGTTGTGCTTGGACTGTTTATTTTGTCAAGAGCTTCAAGCTGTCTTGTATAATACGCAAGCGCAGTATTATATTGATACTTAAAACTTGCAGTATTGACTGCATCGGTAAATGTGCTGTATGATGTATTACCTTTCTGAACACTTACTGCAGCAGCTATTTTATCACTTACACGTGAATATGCGGAAGATGCGGTATTAATGCCGAAAACATAGTCATACTCTTCAAGCTTCTCTTTTGTAATTCCTGCATTGATAGCGTTCATAGCCTCCGTTATTGTAGCAACTGACGGGATGTAAAGAATTGTTGCTTCATAATCCTCGTCGAAACTTCCCCCCGGACCAATTAAAAGAAACGCCTTATCAACAGTTGCATCAGGTATGAAGTCAAATGATACGGAATACTTACCCTCTGAATTCGCCTGAGCAAATCCGAAATGTTTTCTGTATGTGTCGATGTTTAGGTTTGTTAGCTTTACACCATTTGGCATAGCATTTTTAATCTTAACCTTAACTGCGTTATCAAATGCTGCATTTTCTACTAATGATGTGTTAGTGTCATTCTTTGTTGCATCCTGAGGATCGATAACCGAAACCAACACATGATCGTTTGCAAGAGCAGTACCTTTTACGTCAATGGTTATTTTGTTATCAGCTGCAATACTGATGTCGTATCCGACTGATTCCGAACCGGAGGCGAATGCTATGCACGGAAGCATAGCAAGCGCCAATATTATACTTAAAATTTTCTTCATTATATAAATCTTTCCTTTCGGTTTAATTTTGTATATCCTGATTAAAATTCTCTTGTCATAGGAGGTGCTACCAACGATGTGTTGTCGTAGCCATTTACAAGATATACAGTAAACCGTCTGCCTGCCTGAATATCTCCTGCATCGACGCCAAGCTTGATAAGCTGATTTTCTGCTCCGTCGGCAAGAACTTCGCTTCCGTCGCCGTCAAACGTTGATGTTTTAACCTTTATGAGCTGATTTGTAGCAGTATCATAAATTGTGTAGATAATCAAAGGCTTCTTAATGGTTCCTATCGCAAGGTTTGATACATTAACTGAGATTTCGTGGATTTCGCTTGCAGGGACATTTTCAAATGCAAGCTGATTTCCTAAGTCACCAAGCACTACAAAATCATCATAACCTACAGATTTGCTTGTTTTGAAAGTAATCTGGTGGTCCTCTGCTATTTTACCTGCATAGCTTGACAGTCCTGAAATCTTTATTGTATATACCGAGTTATGTTCAAGCGCTTTGAGGGGAACTTCAACTGACTTATTACCAAAGCCTGATACTATCTGACCATTGAGAATATCCTCTGTTACGTTTGTTTCTCCCTTCCATACAGTTACGAGTCCGTCTTGGTTGAGATTCTGGTTTTCATCAAGGCTCTGTGAGTAGTCAAAGCGGATTGTGCCAACTGATACCGATGCATCAGTTTCGCCATCTGCAACGTTTGAGCCTTCAAGAATAAACGGCTCTGTGGGTACTTCATAAATGATTACATCGTCAATGAAGAACTGATAAGACGCTGATGTGTTATGAATCTGCACATGAGCTTCGGTTCTCGGTCTGTCTGATGTGATGTTTTTGTTTTTCCATGTACAATCAACAGTTGCAGTTACCTTAGTCCACTCTGTTCCGTTAATCTCAAACTTAGGTGATGTCGCTAAAAGAGCAAGGTTTGATGCGGCTTCACCGCCTGCAAGGTCAAAGGTGATCTGTGCAGAATCTATGCCCATAGGATCGTTGAGCTTAAGCATTGCGGAGATAACATATGTCTTTCCGTCTTCCATCGGGAAGTATGAAATACGGCTTCTGCGCTTAACGAAATTCCATGTGTATTCATCGGGAGTCGTGTCGCTTATGAGAATTGAGCCGGTTCCGCTATACGAATCAGCATTTGATATCAACGGCTTTTGTCCCTTATTATAAACTGAAGTGTCCCAATAAATCTGCTTAGTTGTTCCGTCTGCTGCAGTAAAGTCAACCTTTGGAACTTCTGTTCCGTTTGCTCCCTTATCAGCCTGCCAATCGAAGCCGTACTGAGCAAGGATATTGTTATCTGCTGCACCGCCGCCGCTTGATGTGGAGAATTCAATTACCTGAGATACAAATTGGAATGTTTTATTTTCAAGGTCGTTAAACTCAATCTTGTAGTGTGTATTATAATCAAAATCAAACTTAACGTCGTATTCTGTGCTGCTGATTTTTGTTATCGACTCAACAGGCGCTGAAGGTGTTATTGTGAAGTTTGCTTCTGTCAAATCTGTCTTAAGCTCGCTTGAAAACTTGAATTTGATTGTTTCGGTTGTTATCGCTATTGCGCCGTTTTCAGGAGTGGTGGTAATGGTGAATTCAGGGTAGAATTCTCTAAGCTCATACTTATCAATATAAACCGCTGTTGTTCCACCGGTTGAGAAACCGATATTAATACCCTGATATGTGCCTTGAGCGTTATTTGCTTCTATCTTAACGCGGCCTGAAACTCTGGTCCACTTACTGCTTGAAATATCAAAGTTTTCTGCCACTACATCTCCAAGCTTGATTGTATTTGAAGTTCCGTTGTTCTGGAAAAATACTGATGCAGTATCTGTTGTGGCATCTCCGCCTGCGTTGGGGAGAGTTCTTACATAGAATGAAAGCTCGTATTCCTTACCTGCTTCAAGAGGTGACGCAGCACCAACACCTATGCCGTCAAACTTTTGACTTCCCTGATTGCCGGTTCTGTTATAAACCTTAAGGAACTTGCTTCCGTGAGGAGCTGTAATTCCAACCGTTGATGCATCTACGATTTCACCGGTTGCATTTGTAATAACACCTTGTGTTGTTCCGGTTTCAAAGCTGAAGTTTGTGTCATAATCTCTAAGCACGTTTGTTGCGATTGTGGTTGAGAAATTAATTATAAGGTCGTTCATTTCCTGTCGGTAAACGTCCTTTATACCGCTTGCAACAAGCTTATATTTAGTTCCGTTTTCAAGACCTGTAAGAATTATTTTATAGTTGTTATCATCAATTTTTGAAACTGATACAACATCTGAAACAATGCTGTCGTCCGCTGTCTTTTTGATTACTACGTCTGCAGGAAGTACGCCGTCGTATGAGAAAGGATTTGAACAGGTAAGAATAAGTTCTGCATCGGTATTGATATCAGATGCCTTATCTACCATATTACTTGTAAGTGTTGGCAGGGGAACCATCTGCTCAAGTCTGAATCCATCTACATATAAGTCACCTGCACCATAAACATCCATACCAACGTGCATACCCAAATTGGGCTTGCCCGGTGTATCTTCCTTAAGTGTTACAATACCTGAAATTTCTGTCCAGCCATCGCTTGTTACAGTTGATGTAGGTTGCTGATTTATCTCAGGCATAACAGCGTTGTTGTTAACAGCTGTTCTTGAGAAATATGCTCTTGCTGTTACTGATTCGCCGGGATTTACCATACGAACGTAGTATGTAAGCTTATATCTATTACCAACCTGCAAGCCGGGCACCTGCATAAATCTAAGTGCGGTATGAGGTGATACAGATACGTTTCTGTTTGTTATCTTGAATATATTTGTGCCATCTACGGCTTCAAGTCCTTCGGATTCTGCAGACACAATCTCAGCGTTAAAGTCAGTTCCTCTGACTGTGTTGTCGTGGAAGTTGCCGCTTTGGAATGTGTCTGGGAGTTCAAAGCTTGGGTTATAGGGATTGCCGCTCTGGTCACCATTGTCGAGAATATTACCAAACTGTACAAAGATGTATGGTGATGTTCTGAATGTAATGGTGTCATTAATTGACTGTCCCATATAGTCAACTCCGCCGCTTATTGTGATGGTGTAGTTGGTTACGGGGTTGAGCCCTGAAAGCTCTATTTCATACTTTGTTCCCGACTTGCGGTTTACTGTAATGCTTCCGCTTCCGCCTGAAAGGGTAAAATTATCAGAATTGAGATTTGAGAAAACCTGGTCATTAGTGGCTGCATCTTCAGTCTTACCTGAGAAGTTATATACGGGATTTGAGAAATTAATCTCAATAGTTCCGTTAACTGCAACGTCGGTTGAGCCTTCGTCAGGTGATGTTGCTGAAAGTGCGGGAGTACTAATCTTGACAACAGAAACGTCATCTACATAGTAGTCAGGAAGATTTCCTGCAGAACCTTCTACGTAAGCTCTTGCAGTAATATCGTAGCCCCATCTTCCCTTTGTCTGCTCTGTAACAGCAAATTCAACACTAATCTCAGTCCATTCGTCAGCAGTCACAGTTGCAGGCTCGCCTCTGAACTTAGCACCTGAACCGGTAGTATGTGCATCCATGTATGCTTTTCTCGGAGCATCCTCAGAATTTTTGAGTTTTACCCATGCGGTCATTCTGTATGCCTGATTCTGCTCTACATTCAATGCCTTCGAGTAATAGTAGCCGTCTGAAACATTTTGTCTGTTTGAAATAAGTAGAGATTTTGTTCCGGTTTTTGCAGTCTGAGATGTAATCTCTGCTGAATAATAGCTTGTATTGTTCAGGGCTAAATCCTGAACAGTAATCTCGCCTTCAAATGAGCTGTGAGGCATAAGCTCTGAAACTCCGGTTGTAAATGTTAAAAGCTCATATGATGAAATATTGTTGCCAAAATAGTCAAATACATTCTTTACATACAGCTTATGCTCTCTGTTTGATTCGTATCCGGAAAGAGTAAGCTCGAATGTTTTTGAATTCTTCTTTGTAACGTTAACTGAACCTACCGATGTGCCTTCACACTTCATCTCAAAGTTTGCTCCTGAAAGCTGTGAGAACACCTGGTCGCTGGTAACACCTGTGTTTGAAGGATCGTTCTTACCTGAGAAACCGAATGCAGGATTTGAGAAAGTTACTGTGATTTTTGTTGATGCATTTACTCCCGCAGCATTGTCCTGAATGTCTTTTGTTACTGTGAAAGACGGCTTTTGAATCTCTGTTATAGAGAAGTCATCATAAAGCAAATCAACTGTTCCTGCCTGATTTGCTCTCATGGCTACGGCCTGTCCCCACTTGCCTGAGAATTCGGCTGTGCCTGCGAATTCCACTACACATTCCGTCCACGCATCGTCTGTTACTGCCACTTCTTCTGATTTGAATACTGCACCGCTGCCGGTGTAGTTTACCTGAGGAATAACAGTTGTATCGTCAATACCTTCAGGAAGTCTTACATAGAATTTTGCTATGTAGGCTCTGCCTTCTGTAATATCAACACTTGGTGTTGATATGTTTGCACCCTGATATGTTCTGCCTGAAATCTTTACAAATTTTGAACCGCTGTGAGCAATGGTATTATCTTCAACGAGAGTTGCTGTGGCACCTGAGCCTTCAAGTCTGATAGATGCAAGGTCTGTTACATTTTCAAGATTTCCCCAGCTTTCGCAAAGGTTTGAAGGAGTAGGAGGAACAACAATAGCTGCCTCTGTTGTGAATGATACGATTGTTTTGGCTGTTGCTGTATTGCCGAAATAGTCTGTTACTCCGTTTAATGCAACTGTATATGTCTTGCCCTTTTCAAGTCCTGAAAGAGTAAGTATTGCCTGCTTATTGCTCTTTATTTCTGCAGATATGCTTCCTGCTCCGCCTGAAAGGGTGAAGTTTGATGATGCAAGAGCTGACCAAGTCTGGTCATTAGCTGCCCCTGAATTTGTTGGATCGTTCTTCCCTGAAAAGTTATATACATTGTTTGATATGTCAACTGTTATTACAGTATTTGAATCAGTATCAACATCTGTTGTAGATGAAAGGTTGTGAGTTGTGGTAAGAGCCGGCTTTGTGATTTCGACAAGCTCAAAATCGTCGTACCAAAGGTCCACTGTTCCTGCCTGGAACGCTTTCATAGAAATGGACTGCCCCCATTTACCTGAAAAGTCTGCAGTTGCACCGAACTCAACCTCACACTTTGTCCACTCACCTGCTTTCGCTGTAACAGCTGAACCTGCAAAAACAGTTCCATTACCGGTGTAGAGCACCTGAGGCGTAACTGATGAATCAGCTGTTCCGTCTGCCAATCTTATGTAAAACGAAGCTTTGTAGGCTTTACCTTCTTCAACATCAACTGCAGGTGTTGAAATATTTGCACCTTGATATCCTCTGCCTGTTACCTTTACATAGTTTGAAGAACTATTTACACCTTTGCCATCTGTCGCAAGTGTAACAGTTGCGCCTGAGCCTGTGAGCTTGATTGATGCAAGGTCTGTTACATCCTCAAATGTTCCCCATGAGGGAAATGAAACATTATATTCCTCGAGACTTACTTCGTCAACAAATAAATCATTTCTTCCCTCGTCATATATCTGGATAATCAAATTCTTCTTTGTATCATCTTCAGGAATTGTATAATCCAATGTTACTTTTGTCCATGCTGTGTTTGAAACAGTATTATGTATTGCAGATCCCGTGGCAACTACTGCATCACCTGTCTGCTTTAAACGAATCTTAAGAGTACTTCCATTTACTGTTGGGTTAACTAATTTAACATAAACAGTCGCTCTGTAAGTTTTTCCCGGTTCAAGATTTTCAATTTTAGGAGTCTGGAAGCTACCTTGCGACCATGTGCTTCCTGTCATCTTAACGTAGTTGTCAGTGCCGTTTGCACCGTTGCCGTCTGTCATAAGAGTATATGCACGGTCTCCTGTGCTGAAATTGTGAACTATGCTGCTCAGCTCTGATGTTTCCGTAAAGGTTTCAAAAGAACCAAGAGGATAGAGGTTCTCTGCTGCGCTAACGCTTGCGGGCATAACCATGGTTGATAAAATCATTGCAGCCACTATAAACAGCGATAATAGTTTTTTAGTCTTTTTCATAAATCGACCACACCTTTCTAATGATTCAAAATACTACGACTGAATTATACAAGATGAACCCTCAAACAGAGGTATAAAATATACTCCGATATGCTTCGGAATTTACATTCAACAAGAGCAAAAATGCCTTGAAAAAGCTTTATTTCAAATGACAAATTCAGACCATTTTAATACAGTATTATTTTATCATATTACGCTATTATTTGCAATCATCTATTTTAGCGAAAAATGTGTTCATTTTTTGACAATACAAGTGCTTCAAAACCTTGATTTTACATAGTTTATTGCTGATTATTGTGCAAAACAAAAAGAGGAAAACTCTTTTTGTTGAGCTTTCCTCTTTGTCGCTTTATAATGCCGTCAGGCATTTATATGCTTTTTTATTATTCAAAAGATGTAAGTGCTGTGTTCAAAGGTCTGAACTGTGAATCCCAGATAAAGTATTTATCTGCCTGAGGAACATTAAATGAACCACAGCCATTTGCATTGAACCAGTCTTTTACGAGCTGTGCACCTTCAAAGGTTACACCATCATCTGCATAGTTTGCAGCAAAGATATAGATTGTCTGACCTGAATTTGATGGGCTGTGGAGATAAACTGTTGTAGTTCCATCTTCATTTGCAACCTTCTTAATCAACCAAGAAGTATCAATGTCAAGTGTATCAGAGATTTCTCTGAGTTCTACATCTTTAAGCATGTAAAGTTCTGCATTTGCAGTAGTTCCGCCACGTACACCTATATTGATAGAACCAGAGGTGCTGGTACCATCAAGAGAATTAACCTCTATAATAGCAGAAACTCTTGTCCATTCTCCTGTTATAGCTTCTGTATTGCACTTTGTAGCAACCGAAATCTTTGTCTGATCACTTGAAAGCACGCCACCCACTATTGAAGCTGAATCGTTTACTGCTGTACCGGAAGCACTCTTAACAAGAACAGAAGCTACATACTTTTTACCAGCTTCTCCTGTGATTCCGTCAACAAACGCTTTGTAACCGCCTCCCCATGTCTGGTTTGAAACAGTATAAGAACCATCATCATTTGCAGTTACTGTACAAGCAGCACCCTTAACATTCTTACCTTCTGCAAGGTTGTCAGGAAGCACTACAACAGGCTCTTCCTCAGTTGTGAATGTAGCAATAGTAGCATCTGTGATTGTGTTGCCATAGTAGTCTGTAAGACCTGTAGCTTTTACTGTGTATGTTGTGCCATAAGCAAGGCCTGAAACTGTAAGAGTTGCCTGCTTGTTGTTTGCAACGTTTACGTTAAGTGTAGCACCATTGTCCACAGAGAAGTTTGAAGCCGCAAGATTTGACCAACCCTGGTCTGACGAAACGCCTGAGTTTGAAGGATCGTTCTTGCCTGAGAAGTTTCGAGCATCTGTTGAGAAGCCTACATTGATAACTACGGGAGCATCTATAGCAACAGCTTCATTAGTTTCAAAGTCTTCTGTCATTGTAAGAGCAGGCTTTGTGATTTCTTCAACAGAGAAGCTATCGTAGTACAAGTCGAGTTTCTTTTCCTCATAAGCACTCATGCCTATAGACTGACCCCATTTGCCAGTGAAATCAGCTGTAGCTGTAAATTCAACCTCGCACTTTGTCCACTGTCCAGCCTTAACTGCAACTGCAGGTGCTGTGAATACTGCACCGTTACCTGTGTAGTTTACACGAGGACTAACATTAGTATCAGCGTCGGTCTTGACATAGTATGAAGCTTTGTAGGTTTTGCCTTCTTCAACAGTGTATGCAGGTGTAGAAATGTTTGAACCAATTCCACTTCTGCCTGTTATCTTGATATAGTTTTGAGAATCAAAAGCACCCTGACCGTCTGTCATAAGTGTAGCCGTAGCACCTGAACCCATACTCTGATTTGTTATTTCTCCAAGTTCACCAACATATTCAAATGTTCCCCATGCAGGTGTTGTTTCTACATATTCTTTGAGAGAAACTTCATCAACATATATTTCATTTTTGCTTTCATCGTACACCTGCACGATAAGATTTTTCTTTGTATCATCTGCAGGCACTGTATAATCAATTGTAGCCTTTGTCCAAGTCGAATCAGAAATACTCAAGACATTTCCTGTAGCAACAACTGCATCACCTGACTGCTTCAAGCGAAGTCTTAGACTTCCGCTAGAACTTCCTGAGTTTACATACTTGAGATAAACAGTAGCTCTGTAGGTCTTTCCGGCTTTTACGGTAATAGCAGGAGTCTGGAAGTTACCCTGTGACCATGTACTTCCGGTCATCTTAACATAGTTAGATGTTCCATTTGCACCGTTTCCATCTGTCATAAGAGTATATGCTCTGTCTGAACTGCCATAACCATGAACAATAGAGCTAAGTTCTGCTGAAGAAGTAAGACTTTCAAACGAACCACCAGAATAAATATTAACTACCGGCTCGATGTACTCTTCAAGAGTAACTTCATCTACATAAATAGGTTTCTTGTCACCAGCGTCATAGACCTGAATAATCAAGTTCTTCTTTGTATCATCTGCAGGGATTGTGTAGTTAAGAGTAGCTTTCGTCCAAGCTGAATCTGAAAGAGAAAGAGCTGCCCCTGTAGCAACTACTGCGTCACCAGTCTGTTTGAGACGAATACAAGGTGTACTTGTTGTTCCTTCCACAGTCTTGAGATATACAGTAGCTCTGTATGTCTTACCAGGCTTCAAGTTTTCAATAGCATAAGTCTGGAAGTTACCCTGCGACCAAGTGCTGTCACTCATCATAACATAGTTAGATGTGCCGTTTGCACCATTACCATCTGTCATAAGAGTATATTTTCTGTCAGCAGCACCGTAGTTTCCAACATATGGAGCCAATTCGTCTGAAGCTGTGAAGCTTTCAAATGAACCAACAGCATAAAGATTTTCTACAGCTGTGTCTGCGCTAACAGGCATAACTACCGTTGACATTACCACAGCGAGAGCTATTACCAATGCCATCAATTTGCTAAATTTTTTCATAGCTTTTACATCTCCTTTTAAAAAGATTATTTTTGATTATATTGCATCGAGCAAATTATAACTCGGTACAAGGCGCCTTATGCACCGAACTATATTCCGAAGCATTAATCAATATTTTTAAGCATAAGCTTTTTTGTTATTACAAGATGTCTTTCCTGCTGTCTTTTCTAAAGGCAGTAGGAGTATTTCCTGTTTTTGATTTGAATTTTCTGTTGAAGTTATTTACGTCATTGTAGCCTACAAGCTTCACTATTTCTTTAATTGGATAATCAGAGTTAGCAAGTAATTGCTTGGCTCTCGAAATCCTTATCTCGTCCATATAAGAAAAGAGAGTTATTCCCATTCTGTTCTTAAAATATCGACTGAGATATGATGCTGAAATATGAAGCCTGTCAGCAAGCATAGTTACAGTCAGCTCCGAATCGCTGTATTCACTTTCTACTATACTCAAAACCTTGCGTCTCAGATCCTCAGCATGACTTTGTCCCTGATACGTTCTTTCAAAATAGTTTTCAACAAGATTTCGTATCTCGTCAAACGCCCGATCTACTGTGAAAGATGCATTTTCGGGATTTGCCACAGAAAGCAAATCTCCTGAACTTTCGGAAAAATTTTGCATCATACCAATATATGCAAGCTTAAAAACATCAGGGGTAAAATGCTCTGTTACAAGCTTTTTCATCTGTGACAGGTTGTATAAGACTTTCTCATATTCACCAAGCCTCAGATAATTATAAAATCCCAGATATAAGCTGAAATATTCATCAGGTATGATTCCTTTTCGCTTATTCAGACTGCCAGCATCTATTATGGAATTATAACCAAAAATTACACGATAGCCCGAATCGAGAATTAAGTTATAAACCATCTCCGCCGCATCTGACAGCTCGTGAAAACACGGACTGACAACAAGCGTTGCTGTGCTGAAAAACAGATTTTTTATGCCCCTACCCACCGCCGAAAGCTTTTTAATAAGCTTCAAACGGTCAGCTGCAGAATCATCGTTTAAAGCTGCAAGTGCAATAAATCCGCCTTTTTCAGGCAGCTCCATAAGGGTAAATGATTGCCCAATATTTTGAGCGACACATTCACAGAGCTTATTATACCCATCAGCCGCCGCATAGAATACGGCTTCATCGTCCGGTGCGACTAATATCATACAATATCCGCCGCAGTCAGAGGTAAACGGAAACAAGTCTGTATTAAGCTGTGTTTTTCCGCTGAGAATCACCGACAGCGGATTTTTACAGTCGAAGGTTATTCGCCTGAGAGCCGCTATCAGATTTTCTCTTTTGCTTGTTACTTCTTTTGTCATATTCATCTCTTTCTCCAAAACTCCTGATTAGGATTTTCAGCAGGTGGGTAATGACGTCACATTATCCAACCTGACCGTTCAACATTCTGACGCCATATAAATGAATAAACGGCAGAAACTGACCACAGGAAATTATATATATCTACAAGTTGTACTTTTACAACCAAGTAGCAAAAGGGTGGGCAGAGTTGGAAACAACTCTGCACGATATAAGTTTTTAAATTTTCGATGTGTGCTTGATTTTTGATGCACAGTAGTCGAAACGAAGCTTGCTTTGCAAGCCTCTCCCGAAGTAGTACGCTGGTACGTAGAGGGTGAAGTTTCAGGTGCTATGCGCAAAAAGCATCCACTATCTCTTTAATGTGCTTGATTTTTGATGCAGAGTGCCTGAAACGAAGCTTGCTTTGCAAGCCTCTCCCGAAGTCGTACGCTGGTACGTCGAGGGTGAAGTTTCGGGTGCTATGCGCAAAAAGCAACACATTAATAAGAGGATTTTATTTTAAAGTTCTTTATTATCGGTGCAAAAACACCGTCTTCCCAGACATAAAGCTCAGATATCTGGTCTGCTTCTTTGAGATAGAAGGTGACGGATTGAGTTTTGTCTGATGCTGTGATTGTTTGTTGCTGGTAATAAGACATTCGCTCTACATTATCGGTACCTTTTTCTTTTACAACAAGCATAAGACGCAGGGGAACTGCGGAACCGTCACGAGTGGATATATCAAAGGTTACACGATTTTGATACTGGGTGAAAGTAAGATTGTAGTTATCTATTGTTTTCTCTTCTCTTAAGTCAACTGAATCAATGATGATATCTGTTGCAGAAGCAGTTGTATAACGTAGATTTATTCCGTTGGCATTGCCTGAATCGGAAACCTTGAATCGCACATAGCATCTGGTCCATTGGTCTGATGTTATTTGTGATGTTCCATCGCTGACAACTTCAAGAGTTATTGTTCCGCCTGAGGCGTTTTCTGCAATCACAGACAAGGTATCTGTTCCTGAAACTGTTTTTGCCCATACAGATGCTTCATAGGTCTTTCCATTTTCTACGGGAAGATATGTATAATATGGAGCTGCATTGCCATCCGCTCTATCTGTCATTCGGAAAGCCGCTCCATCTCCGAATGGGCTGTCCGCAATAACTGCACCAGTAGCCGATGAATACAGTCTTCTAAATCCAATTACTGCATCTGTCAAAGGAGTAGACCTGAAGTCAGGATTTCTTCCTGATAGCAGATTTTTGGAAACCATCTGGTATTTATATCGTTTGCCTGAATCTGCTATGCTTAGGTCTGAAACTGAGCAGGTATTGAGACTGCCGTCATCACCTGAGGCATATACACCAACTGTTTCAGCCTTGAAGAAAGTGTTTATAGTTCCAATTTTCGTCCATATACTTGCATCAGGTGATACATAAGCTGTTACAACGCCATTATCATATGTTATTTTCATATATTCAGGTTTGTCTTCAATAAGGGTGGTGTAGCTTACGCCTCCATTTGTATCACGTCTGGTTACAAGACGTAGTCCGTTTTCGTTATCATATATGAGCGCTGCAAATGCGGCGTTGGAATGAACTCCCTCTCTTATCATAAGTCCTCTCTCGCCAGCTGTTGCTTCGAGAGCTGCACTTATTTCAAAAACATCCGAATCAATTCGTTTATAAACATATCCGCCCTCGTCCTGACTTCCAGTTGTATCACCAAGGGTATAGGTATTGATGCCTTCACCGTATGAGTTAATGGTGAAGCTGTCTTGTGTACCTTTTGCACTATCAAAGGATACACGGCTTCCCAGACCAATGCCCATTAAGCCGTCAACATCAAACTTTGCCTGAGACTCCGTGGAGTCTGTACTGATTTGCAATACCGACCACTTATTAAGCTCAGGGATGGTAATTGTTGTTATGCTTGCTCCCTTGCTTACAGCAACCGATTGTGGATGTGTCAAAGGTGAATAAAGCATAGCCTTAAGGTTTTCACCGTCAGGCAGATATGCATTATTTATTTCAACCGTTACATTCTTTAAAACTTTACTATTATAGTTTATTGCATGAACAACCACAGGGGCGTTTTCATCAATGTTATGCTGATTAAGCACCGCGTATATATTTTCAGGCATACCGCTTATACGCGCTGTGAAGCTTGATTCCTCTGCTGAGCGATACCTGAGAGCATCATCGGCAGTATATGTATATGATACGGGTGATAGTCCAGATGATGTAAGTGCTGCGGTTTCTGCTGTTGTAAGATTAGAACAGTTAACTATCACAACACCATCAACTCCCTGAAGATCGGACTCGTCAAACTCCAAAGAATAAATTTGTGAGCTTGATACGTATTTATGAGGCAATGCTTTTGCAGGTATTCCCTTTCGGAGAAGAGTTTCTGCAAAGCTGTGCATATAGCTTGTAGTTTCTGTACCAAGGTCGAATACATAACCTATCTTTTGGGGAGCTTCGTAATGGTCGAACAAATACGGATGCTCTCTTACAAAGGTGTATGCTCCACCAAGTTCTTCAAGCTCTGTGTAGTATCTTGTACTTCCATAGAGCCATGTGTCCCAAGGTACAAGGAAGCCTTGACCTGTTGCATACGCCAAGGGCATTGAGCCTGCGAAAAGCTGCATACTTGGACATTGTTCGTATTTGGGCATATTGGAAATTACATATTCCTGACCGTACAGATTTTGTATAAGCATGTCTGCATACACAGCGCCCGCACCCATGTACATGTCCTGGGTTTCGCCCATACCACCGTCAAAAACATCGTAATAGTTTGTTGAAGTAGAATAGTTTCGCGGAAAATCGGTGTTGTTATGGAACCAGGAAAGCTTTAGTCCTTTAGATGCTGCATAAGCGTCCATATCAGCTTTCAGCCTTGTTAAGAAGTCAATTACACACTCTGATTTAAAATACTTAAAGGGTAGCGCAATGTTTGTAGTGCCGTTTGATAAAGCTTCAAATTCCGCATTGGTATCGACTCCTATATAGTCAAGGTACTGTTTGAAGTCAAATTTTTCTATTTTAACTTTTCCTTTGTTTACCCAAACTTTAAGAACATCTTGGATATAGTCCCATACACTCTGACCGCCATATGCTACAAGGTCAGATACATATGTATAATTTTCTTCAAGATAATCCTGGAATTTGGTCATACATTGGTCGCAGAAGCAACCTGATAAATATCCCGCGTTAAATCCATAGTCATCAACCTGCCACAAATACTGACCTTCGTCTATACCTTTTTTTGCTCGGTTGAGAATATCTGTGTAGAGCTGTGGAATGTTTACACAGCCCCAACCTCCAAGTCCGTCATACGAACGGATGTATTGACTTCCTTCAAGAGAAATAGCAGTTGCTACATAAACACCATAGTCCTTGCCGTTTACGGTTTCCATCTTGGGAGTGCCGTCTTCATTGAACACCCTTGTTGACGGGTTAGGGTTAAGAGTAGGCTGGACAATTCCGCCTATTGCTTTCATTGCAGGAACGTTGACATCGCCGATTGAATATGTCCACCGCATAGAAGTTGACATAAAACGTTTTGCAGCATCGAGCGTTCCCCAATTTCCCTTGCCGTCAAAATCATCAAGATAAAAGCCTCTTGAAGTGAAGAGCACTTCTGAATTTATGCTTTTTGAAAATACAGAAGATTGACTTCTTATTTCAAAAAGGAGATTTTTAAGCACTTCTTCACCGGGTGAAGAAGCTTTGCCGAATATTACAATGCCTCGCTCATCTATGTATGCAGATGAATTAAATGCGCTTATAAGCTCGTTGCATACAGGAATATACAAAACTCCTGAAACTTCCTTTGGCGGTGCAGGGCTTACATCCGTTGCTGTTCCTGCTGCAAAAGTCTTTGATATGCCGTTCGCCGTAATAGTTCCGCCTGAAAAACTTCCACCCATTGCTTTTGCTACGTAATCGGCAGGAGCGTAGATATAACCGCCGAAAAGAATGGGGGCGAGCTTATCATTTTCGTTTACAAGCTCAAATACTCCATTTGAATATACAATAGGATAACCTGAAACCATGGCGTAATTGTCTGATAATGAGCTGTTTATTGTGCCGATTGAATCGGTAATATCAACAAGCTGACGCGTGGGAGTTTCAACGGTGCTTTCAGGAATAACCTCCCCATCGTATAATACTACATTCTGCACACGATACTTAGAACCTGACGCAGCGTCTGTCTGATATACATATATATTCACCGCTGTTATAGCGCCGCAGGCACTTACTCTCGCAGGCAGGTTCTTTCCAATACATACAGTTCCTGCATATATATCCAAAGTATCACTAAGAGTATCATACACCAAGGTCATTTTTATCCACATTCCTGATGATATGTACTTGCCCGTAGGATTGGGTTTTGCCTGAGAGCCGTAACAGATGGGATTTATGCTGTACTGAACCTGACCTGATTGACCGTACTGCATGGCTTGAGATTTATCCTTACCGCTTAAGGTAATTCTTACACCGGTAGTTGAACCCTGCTCCAGCATATAGTCCATAGCAAGAGTTACCTTACCAGAGATGTTTACGTTATTGAACCCAAAACCATTATTTCCGTCAGACCCCGAAACATCAAATTTTAAATAGTTGCCACGTCCGTCGTCATCGTTTTGGATAATTGCAATATTCTCGGTTGATGACTGCTTTAAAGCACCTACTGCGAAATAGTCGTCATCCACGTTATAGTTCGCAAAGTCATCCTTTGCGATTGCTTTTACTACTGGGACCACTTCTTTATTATAAACTGCAATATTTTTTATTCTGTAATGTGCGCCTTTTTCGGCATCTGTCTGAGATGAGAAAATTCTTATTCGGTTTATAGCACCCCCAGACGCTGTACGTGCGGGAAGAGCTTTGCCTATACATGAATTTCCTGCATAGACATCAATAGTATCTGCAGCGGTATCAAACACAACTGTTATTTTAATCCAGTTATTTTTATGGATTGTTTTTCCGATATACGTAGGAGCTGCACGATAACCAAGATTTGAGGGGGTTGAACTCATTTGCAGACAAACAGTTTGGTCATACTCTGTGGGATGATTCTCTACGCCGTAGAGATATATTCTTGCACCTACATCACTCATGAGCATATAGTCCATTGATACTGTCACTTTGCCGCTCAGGGAAAGGTGTGGTATCTGGAAACCATTTTCGCTAACGGCAGATGTGGTATCAACCTCCAGATAATTACCTCCGCCATCATTTCCTATGGTAAGAACGCCCGTGTCGGTTCCGGTCTTATAGGGGCTTGCGGTAGAAATATAGTCAACGCCTGATGCGTAGCCTGAAAAATCGTCAACTGCAACAACGCTGGAGTCAGGCAATACTACGCCGTTGTAAAGGGATACGTTCTTGATTTTGAAACGACTGTCTTTATCTTTTTCATTAGCACTTGTAAATATTTTAACCTTTGTAATTGCGCCTGACGCACTTACACGGCAAGGAATTCCTGCAAAAAGGCATTGACTGCCTGAATATATGCTCATGGTATCCGTGGATGTATCGTAAACCACCGAAAGTCTGTGCCATGTTTCTTTAGCAAGAGAGATAGTTGTAGTACGCTCAGCGGCGCCTGAAACATAATATTTAAGCTTTTCACTGAGCATCAGACATCCTGCCTGCCCCCATTGAGCTGCCTGACTTTTATCAGAACCGTAGAAATACACTCTCGCGCCCGTTCCGTCACCCTCAAAGTAATAGTCAAACACAATAGAAATTTTACCAGTTACATTAAGGTCTGAGAACGCAAATCCCGTATCACCAGCGACACCTTGCGAGTTGATGGAAAGGTAATTACCGTTGCCATCGTTGCCGATTATAGCAGCTCCGGCTGTTGTTCCCTCTTTCATAGAGCCATGTTCCACGTAATCAGTTCCTACCTCAAAGCTACCAAAATCATCAGAACCGAGAAACGACGAAGGTGCTGCTTTTACAAACACGGCATAGCCCAAAAGCATTGAAGCCGAAATTAAAATGCTGATAAATCTTTTCATAAATCAACCTACTTTTAAAAATTTTTAAAACACATTAGTGTAGATTACCATTGCATACACAGCCCCTGAACGTTGATATACAACTACTCTTGTGTTTGGCGATTTTTCCGCTGTATATGATGCTACGCGGCTTGCGGGCAGCTCTTCAAGTGTTTCTTCCTCGCAGTCTGCGATGTATATTTTCTTGCCCTTGATATAAAACAGTACACTTCCCGTTCCGTTTGCGTCAAGCGCAAGCTTCACGTGACTATCATCTGCATATGACATTACTCCCATGTATTCTCTGTATGAATCTGCATATGTTCCGCTTGTAAGGCTTCCTGAAACTTCTGACTGACTCCATCTGAGAACATCTGTTCCCATTTCTCCGTCATATGCTGTTCCTTTTTTAGCAGCCCAGAGAGTCGTTCCTACACCGTCAACGTTTTTATCT
>JBGVIT010000043.1:0-26509 GCA_045128915.1 Clostridia bacterium | reverse complement strand
GGCTACAATTTTCATTCTTTGGATAATGAAACCTTACAAAATATTGTTTTGTCTATTAACTTGAGACCTAAAAAATGCTTGGGGTGGCTTTCACCTTTTGAAGCATTTTTGGGTGTTGCACTTGCTTGACAATCTGCCGGGAACCGACGGAGTCGGTGGAGGGATTCTCACCTGCCAAAGATTTTCTGTTATCTTTTTTCCCTTTTTCTGTTGACTTTTTCGGATTTTGTGGTATACTGTTATCAGAAGGTGTATTCCACGGGCCAATAGAGCCCCTAACGGCTATTACTTTAGCTGACGGTAATGCACCTTCTTTTATTCTTCCAACATTGTACACCGTTGCCCTTGTTCCGTTGTGACCTATAGATAGCGTAATTTTATAATATTTCCCATTGAAGTCTTGAAAATACACGCTCTTATACTCAAAACCGTCTTTGGCAAAAGTATGACCTTTTGTATCGGGAGTAAGTGTCTTAGTGTTTTTTGGCGATGTTTCCACCAACTCGTCTATGTGAGCCTCTGCGTGGAGCTTTACAATAAACTCGTCATCGGTCAAAACTACTCTTTTTCCGTTCTCCTCTCGGTAGTTATCTCTCGCCTTATAAGCGGTTTCGTCTTTGGTAATGGTTAAAGTCTCACCGTCTATTGTTGTAAGGTCAAGCGATTTATTATTACCAAGCAAATAGTTAAAGAAATTCGTTATTTCGGCTCTCTTTTCAGCAAGGGTATTGCCTGTTATTACATTTCTACTCGCTTTTACATATGACTTGCCGTCCTCCAAAATCACAATATCATACATTTTCTTGGACTTGGAGACAGTATTCGTGTTTTCGGTGCTTTTCTGATTTCTATTTACAGTCCCAATACCATTCTCCCCAATCTCAAGACTACCGTTTGCAAGACCCGCAAGGGTCTTTTTTACTGTCTCTGTGTCAATACCCTCTTTTACCATAATGGCGTTCTCGTCGTATATTGCCGTTTTGGTGTAACCGATACGCCACGTGCCGCCCTCAACAGGCTCCACAAATACGTATTGTCCCGTTTTAGGGTCTCTGTACTGCGCCGCGCTCTCTCCGTCCCAGCTTGCCGACTGCTTTATGTAAGGCAATCTCTCGGCGGCAATAGCCTCGCTTATCTGCGCGCGCCTTGTGTCGGTTGCGCTGTCGCCTACTGCCTCGGCAATAAAGCTCTCAAGAGCAAGTCTGCGCGTTATACCGTCCTTGTCGCTTGCAATATCAGAGGCAGTAACCTCTTTGCCAAACAGAGCCGACGCACTGCGCGCAAGCTCCTGCCTTGCGCTTTCGGTAGCACTCATCATTTTAGCCTTTATTCCGTCCACACCCGCAGAGGCCTCAAAGGCTAAAAGCTCGCGCTTTATCTCGCCGAGAATAACCGTTCCTTTGCGGCTGCTCTTGTCACTAAGCTTTCTGTATGCGTCAACCGATGCCGCGAGTGCCTTCAGACTGTCACTCGTCACGTTATCCCAGTTGCTAACGTTTCCAAGATGAACGTCACGCACGTAGTCGGCGGTCTTGATAAGCTGTTCCTCAAGACCTCTCTGCCTTACGTCAGCACCTCGCCTGAAGTTTACACCGTCGTTAACCGCGCCTACCGCGCCGCTCCTTTGTCTCCATTAGCAAACAGAAACAGGAATCTTCCATTTTCAAAACAAAACAGCAAAATGCTCTGCTGTTTGAATGTAATTTATAACAAAAAGCCGAGAAACTCGGCTTTTCATATTGTTGGGCAAAAGCCCCTTCTTTCCAGTTTACGCAGATTATAGGTTTAACGTGTAGAATGTGACAACTATACCTCAATAATATTAATTGAAAAGAAATATTAAGTTTATTGCAAAATTCTTTCTTAATTATTTGATTTCCATATAAAGATTTCTCTTCTCACAAAAAAGCTTCAATTCGACAAAATTCTTTTTATCAGACACACCTTTACAATGTAAACTGTTTATAAGTATAGAAACCAAAAATACAACTCCGATTACAGGATTAAATATTATATATTTGCGAACATTTAATGAAATACCATTTTCCATAAGCGTAACTGGATGTAAAAGCAAGTAATCTAATAAAGGTATTTTTTTAGAATTCGTATAATAATCCGATCCACACGCATAAATCTCAATTCTACCGTCTTTCGCCAAAAAGCTATAATAGCGCTGAGCCAACAGAATATCAGTATAAGCATTTCTACGGTATCCGCGCAAATCCAATGTATTTTCATCAACACTCACAGATGGATTAATCTCCCCTAACAATAGCCTACTATATTTTCTCTTAAGATGAAACTTGGGGTCAATAAGTCTCTTTCTAATAAATCTTCTATACAGTAAAAGACCGCCAAACGATAACACTATTACACACATCAATAACACAACAAATCCAAACTCCCAATACAGCGCATTCAAAAGGCAGTATCCTGCTGCAACAATCATCATTAAGAAAACAAAGAATACAAATAATAAAAAAAATTTCGTTTTCATCTTAATACCCCGGACACCCAAAGGACTCAGGAAAAATTTTATAATCCCTGTTCAAAGAAAGTATCATTTCAACATCCTCTTTAACCATAGCAAAGTCCCATATATCTGTATTTTCTACAATTCTCTTCGGATTAGATGATGTAAACACTGGAACAATGCCCCTATCAATATTCCATCTCAAAATTATTTGCGCAATGGATTTTTTATATCTTTTTGCCAAGAAATTTAAGACTGGATTGGACTTAATATCCGAAATCATTCTGCAAAGTGGAGAATATGCTTGAACTACGACCCCTTCGCCTTGAAAAAACAATGTCGAATCAACATCAGTCCAAAATGGAGATATCTCATTCTGTATTAAATGAGGCTTAATCTCAAAACCGTGTTTTTGAAACTCCTGGTACTTCCGTGCACTCATATTACAAAAACCAATCGCCCGCACTTTTCCCTTTCGGTACATCCTCTCCATACAAGCCCATGTTTGAACGACATAACGTTCAAATGGCCAATGAACAAGCAAGATATCAATATAATCCGTTTCTAAGGCTTTAAGTGATACATCAATATATTTTTCTATATTTCCATCACTTTCACACATCTGCCAACCATCAACCTTATCAGTTAAGAGTATTTGATTTCGCTTAATCTCTTGCTTCTTTATAGCGGTACCAAGCATGGTTTCACTTCCATATGAAGGAGACGTATCAAATACATTAACTCCTTGACCAATAGCAGCTGCAATAATTCCATTCATAACAGACTGGTCGTTAATATTATAGCTTCCTAAAGCCATTTTAGACATCCTTACACCATTAGATAGTTCCAAAAACTCCATCGACTACACCTTCAATAATTTTTTTATTATTTTTTTCATCTTAATCTTTATCTTAGATGAAAAAGAGTACTTTCGATTAAGAGAATAAAATTCATTAAGCACCTTACCGTCATTATCGGCATCTGTAAACACCTCGAAAACTATTGGTTTATTACTCTCGCCCAGAAATAAACTAAGACCATTTTCAAATTCTTGTTTTGTCCTTGCAGAAATATACTTAAATCGTTCTTCGTCCACCGCATCTTTGATATCGCTATTATGACTTGCTGCAATATGTTTGTTAAGAGTCGGAAATCTTTCAAGTCCAAACGAAGTATGAAATTCCCCACCCGCATGATTGTTTATTAGCAGAATACGTTTGTCAGATGTCAAATTTTCTAAAGTAACATTCATATCGTACAGATAACTTAAATCCCCGATAATCAAAACGGAAAGTCGATTATTATTTGAAGTTTCACCTAGAAATGTTGACATACAACCATCAATACCATAACAACCAAAATTGCAGTATGTCTTTATGTTGCTTCCTGTGTATTCAGAAAATGAATTCAATCTAGCTGAATTCAAAATACTGCAATGAACTATGGATTCCGATGGGATCGCTCTAACAGTATCTCTTATTACCGAAAAATTCGAGAATCCTAGGTCAGGAATACGAATACTATTTACTTTTTCTCTCCAAAGGGTAATGTATCCTGTGTCGGGCTGAGAATATTGATTAAGCATATGAAAAAATGACTCGGCAGGCAAATCAAAAATATGTGTCAACTTCTTAAACCCATCTCGTACAATCCCATCATCTGATATACGCCAATGAGTAAAATTTCCATTTGAATTTCTAAGCAAATATTTTACAGCGGACCAAATATGACCGCCAAGAGTAATTACAATATCAGGCTGATATCGTGTGAAATCGTTAGAAGTCATTGTTTCGAGACAAAGTGACACGTGCATAAAATCCGATTCAAGATTAGAAAAATGATCCGCCAATACCACGGAGTGATATTTTTGTTGAAAATCGTTAAGTTCAGATGTCAATGTTTTAGAATAATAATTCTCTCCTACAATAACAAGTATTCTTTTGTTTCTAAGTTTATCTGCATATAACGAAACATCTTTAACAAAATCATTCTCTAATACAACTTCGATTTTTCTGTATATTGGAAGTTTACTCACCAAAAATTGATCTGTTCTATCAACTTGAAAATTTATCTGTACAGGTCCATAAACTTCGCTATATACATTAATCAAAGCTTCGTTTACCATTCTGATACAAAGCCATTTATCAAGTTCATTCCTTACAACGGGAAGATCCGCACTGTACTTTGTATATGGAGCATACATATTCGTCTGGTTGATTTTTTGATCCTCAAACTGATAAAGATAGTAATTTTCCCGATCAGCAGTAAGCGCAATTATTGGAATTTGTCGTTTTGATGCCTCCTCAATTGCAGGCAAATAATTACAGCTTGCTGTGGAGGAAGTGCAAACAAAACCTACAGCCTCGTGTGTCGCATCAGCTAAACCTAACGCAAAGTATGCCGCACTTCTCTCATCAACAACAGAAAAACATTCAAAATCTGGATCTATCTCTACACTGTGAACAAGAGGTATATCTCTGTTTCCAGGAGACAAAACCAACTTTTTTACATTATGTTGCTTCAGCAAGGATATAATAATTTGAACATTTACAAGGTTTGTGTACATATTAACTATTCCTCCTTGTTCACAAGAAAAACTACCTCTGATTTATTTGATTTACACACTGCCCTTACAGCCTCAATTACAGAATCACAGAAAGAGATATTTATACCATTACTCCGTATCCAATGTAAAATTTCAGCAGATGGCTTTTGACCCGTTACAATCATATTAAAACGCTCATCCAAATACCTACTGTTGAAAATATTCATGTCCAATTTCAATATCGAAATATCAGTAATCAAAATTGATTTTTCTTTATTCGAAATACAGTGCCCCAAAAATTTCGAAAGCATCCCATACTTAAACTCTGGATCTATATATGAAACATTACTATACACGCGCCTTACATCGATTAGAGCGGAATACACAAACAAGTGAATATCACCAGGAATCTCATTTGCAATAGAATTTATATCTACACTGCCCTTGATTGGATTATATGCATACTCTCCTTCCATCAAAAATATTACAGGAAGGTCAAGCCTAATATTTTCAAAACACGATGTAAAATCGCCGAATTTCTGAACTTTATGTTGAACACACGAGCAGTTTTTATAGCAATCCAGCGAATCATTTAATATATTATTACCGATAGCGATAACTATAATACCACGTCTTTGAAACCAAGACTCAGTTAATGCGGTAAACGTGTTAGACAAATATTCTCTGCGTAGCACTATTACAACAGGAACATCTTTTTTTTGTGACAGACCTAATGCATAAAATGCCGCACTCCTTATATCTGTTATCGAAACTATATTTGCCTCTTTACCAACAGTATCATCTAACAAATGACAAAGATCATCTTCAACCACAAAATCATTAATATGCAGACTATACAGATATCCAACAATCTCATTAACTAACATTTCTACCTCCGACTAATCGTAGTCTTTATCCTTATAATGCACTCTTTCATTCTATTGTAATCAAATATAAAATTAACAAACACAACGCATATAACAGCTACAAAGCCAAGTGCCACTGCGTATATAAACCAAGAAAAATAGTTCGTAACACACTTAGAAGGAATAAACATCAAAACGGTACTAAGCACGGCAAACAATACTCCGCTTCTTATCCACATAACAAGCGTGTCAGTAAACTTATAATCTATTAAATGTTTTGGTGCAAAGAAAATAAAATCCACATTCCTATATATATTTGAAAGCAACGCCCCTATGATAACGCCATTCAGCCCCCAAACAAGCCCCCCAATAACACTTGCCACAATTTGTATTGAAGCTTGTATTGTAATTTGGACTCTTGACTCGCAATACTTACCTTCGGCAATAGTAAGCATACCATAAGGGGTTTTTAGGCTGTACAAATAACCGTTTACGGTTACCAGAATCGCAAAAGATGGGTAGATATAATTTATATCAGCACCTGCGGTATATATTTTAATGAAAGGAATATAAGTTGCCATCATTATCGAATAAACGATAGTTATAAGAATATAATACACGTATTCAAACTGCTGAAATGCGTTTTTTAAAGCCGACTTTTCATCTCTTGTATATAAATCACCAAACCCAGCAGATAAACCAGAAGTAAATATCCCCAAAATAGAACTAATACCTCCTATAACCACATGATATATAGAATAAACGCTTACATCAGTGAGCGATAATATTGCGGTAATTATAAGAACAGGAGCCCCGGTGTGTACAACACCTATTATTTGGAAATAAAGTGCATCCCAACGTTTACTAAGCGCAGCATCATTTGGTTGAGCTGAGAAATCAAGATATTTATACTTTTTCTTGCAGTATGCCCAAAGAATAACAGTTCTCAAAAGTATGGAAAAAATCGCTATCAGGCGTACGATAACTACCGATACCCCCTGATATGAGAGTATAGTGATTGTCAAACAATTTAGAACAACCTGAGCAATACCAGCAAGAGAAATAACGTATGTTCTTTGATCTGCTGTGAGCAACGCCCTATATTTAGCCAGCGTAAAAAACTCTAATATTCCGTTGGCACCGAGCACAAGAAAAAGTATTCCGACTTCAATGAAAGAAAGCAATTCAGTCTTAACAAACAGAGGATATACAAGTGCGCCACCAGTGATTAATCCTAGAAATAAATATCCAGCTTTGAAATAAAACTTTTTTGCCGCTGAAGCAATAGCATTTATCGCGGACATATCATTTTCCGCCAAAGGCTTATAAAGAGAATATACGATTGAACCGCTTAAACCTGCCTCTACGAGAGTCAGATAAGATATAAACTGTGTTATAGAGGACACCAATCCATTAATCTCAGAGCCATAAACCGACAACATAACTCTCGGCAAAATAAAACCACTGAGCATTGTAAAGATCTGCAATCCCGCTGTTGTAATTGTATTAAAAAAGAACTTTTTGGTCCTATTCACTTTTGTTTTCTCCCACTTGAGACAACGAGCCAAGCAATTTGTCAAGAGACTCTTTTCTCTCATTGAAAATTTTTTCGTTGATTAAATCCCAATCATATGAAACATCGATATAATTACATATATCGTTTGTCGTTATCCGATATTTTTCCAAATCATATGTATTATTGACCTCAATAAGTCTAGAATTTGTATTCTGCGTTTTATTGCTAAGTTCGAATAAAAACGGTGTATTGTGATTTATTGAGAGTATCAAACCATGAAATGAAGTTGTAATCACACACTCAGCATTTGCAATAAGATACAGAAACTCACTAGGACCAACATCAATAAGATTTCGAACACCATCCACGCTTTTTCTCGGAGGATCAACCATAATTACCTCGCAGTCTTTCTCTGCTGCCATTTTTTTCGCTACCTCTATTGCATTAGTTTGTTCAGCAACAAGATACAATAGAATATATTTCCCGCTAGTCTTGATTGGTTTGCTCACTTTCGTCCATTCGTCCTTATCTAAAAGCAGCGTGGGATCTGCGGTTTTGGTTGCCGGCTGTCCCGAAAGAGCCTGAACGAGGCGAACTCCGTCTTGCTCTCTTATAAACAGAGATTCAAAGGATAGCAAATAGCTCTTTACTTCATCTTTATAAATATTGTTGACTGTAGATTTCCCAAAGCTTGCAGAATATGTAAGCTTACATGCCCCATACCGATATGGCAAAAAAAAGTTCATATCTCCGCCGGTCATCTCAAGATTCCAAACTTGATCGCTTCCGACAACCACTGCATCATACGCATCCTTAAAATCACCGGCACATAAATACACCTTTGATAGGTTCATTAATTCGAGTGCGAATTTTTTGAATCTTTTTCCTCTTTTTTGCACTTGGATGGAATAAGAATGGTACAACACATATTTTAGAAAGTTTTTTATCTTAACCTTTAAGGTTGCATTATGGAACCATTTTTCTATTTTCGGATTGCGATAATCTATTATTTGACACTTATAGCCGTTTTTTTCTATCGTATACTGCAAAGCATATGCTTGTAAAGCTGCACCAAAATTATATGCTCGATGAAAAGTTAAAACTCCGACTTTTTTCATATTCGATCTCCAAAATTACATTATTTCAAAAAGTTATCGTAATTTTGCATAAACTCTTTGAAATCAGGAAGATTCTTATCCTTGTCAGCAAGAATAATATTTTCTCTTCCTCCAACCTCTTCAAATGGCCATACAATACCAAGAGCTGGATCATCAAACTTGACCCCACTATCATATTCCCCATAAAATTTTTCTGCGCATTTATACGACACAATAGAATCCTCAAGAACTAGGTAACCATGACCAAACCCCTCTGGTATAAGTAGCTCAATCATATTTTCACCAGAAAGATAGAACCCCTGCCAATTCATAAATGTCGGTGATTCCTTTCTCAAATCAATAATCACATCGTAAACTTTACCAGATACACAACGCACAAGCTTCGCCTGCTGTTTTGTAATTTGAAAGTGCATGGCTCTGACTACACCTTTGTGTGATATAGTATAAAAAACTTCTTCGAGATTATATTCAATTCCATTTTGCGCAAAAATTTCACGTGAATAATCCTTAATAAATCCACCGCGAATATCATCAGCAAAAAAAGGGGTGATCTTATATGCCCCAAGCATTTCGAGTGCTTCAAAATTCCATTTAATCATATTTATTTACCTTACTCCTTCTAAATTCGACTGCAAACCCCAATGCCTTATTCAATATAACACTAAAAATGATAGTCACACAAATAACGGTTAAAGGCTGAAACCATGCTATAAGCTTCACTTTTGATAATTGCAAAAAAAGCACAGCATAATTTGTTATAGACACAAATATAGGGTGCCACAGATAAACATTGCGCGAGTGTTTTTCTCCTAAAATAACAATAAAATTACTATGGGCAATAAATTCTTTAGTTGAAATAATAAAAATTAAAATATCCAGAACCAATGTAAATATTGTATAGCTAAGATACATTCCATATCTTCGGTCAAGTACAAAGCATACAACAAAATTAATTAAGATACACAAAATACCAATTGTCGGTGACCATCGGCGTATGGTCTTTATTTTCTCAGGATATTCATCCACAAACTTTGCTATGGCAATACCAATAGTAACTGAAGAAAGCCCTATAACAGCCCAATTACCATATATCCAATATGTCTTAAGATCAATTCCAATAAAATCTGCTGGATAAACTGTAAAAAACACTTTGGCCGCAGAAAATAAAACCATAACAACAAATGAAATGATTGCATTTCTATATATATACTTCTTTTTTGGCGGAACAATATACATAATGATATACACATATAAAAGTCCATATATAAACCAAAGAACTCTACCCGAGCTAACAGGAATAATTCCAACTGTCAAAAACAAAATGATGTCATCAATCTCAACTATACTGGTAAGATATTCTAAAATGCTCTCTCGCTGCAAAATACACTTTGCAATATCGATAAGTAAATATGCAAACAATGCAAGACCTGTAACGATTGCATTTTTTCTAATCCGGTTTCCCAATTTAGATTTGTACTTATCACTTCCAATATAAAAATACAATGTATATCCCGATATCATATAAAATAATGGCACAGCAATTCTTGCCAATGAAACAAAGAATGTACCAATTATACCCGGAAATGGAATGTGAATCAAAACAACTAAAATGCAAGCTATCCCTTGAAAAAAGTAAAGTGTTGCATTTCCATTTTCTTTTTGATTTTTATTAGAATTGCTCTTTTTATATTTAACACCTACATCCCGCATATTTTCCTCACTACTTTTTATTTTAATGCATCAACTGTAATACGAATCCCTTCTTCAAAGCTTTTCGAGATATATTCACCCACATCTTTGACGAGTGTTGTGCTGTCAAACATAGAAAAGTCATATTTCACACCATCATCAGGACGTGCACCTATACGAATAAGTTCCGGCGCCCCGCATGTTTCACCAACAATGTTCAAATATTCCCTTAAAAGTCGTGGTGATCCAGAACCTATATAGTAAAAAGTCTCGCGGCATTCGCTTTTCCCCAATCGATAAACAGCTTCTAACAGATCATCTACATATATAAAGTCATATGGTTGTTTAGCGGGACCAAACAGAGCTTCTCGCCCATTGAGCAATTCACTTACTGTATAGCTCACCAAATTTCCTGTATTATTATGCGGTCCATAAATATTTGAAAACTGCATCCATACAAAATTCAAATCTATACTTTTACAATATGTTTCTATCATAAGATGTGTACATTGCTTTGCAGCACCATACATCATACCGCCACTGGTTTTTTTTAGATTCTTAAGACTGTTTACAGCCTGTTCGGCAATAGTTCCTGCACAAAGAAATTTTTTACACCCTATTTTCTTTGCAACACTTGCACATTTTACAGCCATTAAAGCATTGTTGAGCTGAATAACAGGATCTGCCTTTTCCAAACCATTTACTCCACGCCATGCCAGATGATAAAAAGCATCATATTCTCCATCCGGAATTTTTTTATACAACGTGTCAACGTCAATAAGATTAATAGGCAGCTTGGTTACAAGTTCACTTTGAAGAGTCACTAAATTCTCAAATCCTACATCCATTGCTAATACATGAATATTGTTTTCGACAAATTTTTCTATCAAAGAACTTCCTATAAAACCATTGGCTCCAGTAACTATAACATTCTTCATTATGTTCAACCCTATATGTTTATAAATTCATTAACCTGTCTATCCATACAAGCTCTTATGTCACCATTGCTTAACCAACACTTAGTCCACTCAACTGTTTTCTCAATAGCCCAATCAAGATTCCAATGCGGCCTCCAACCAAATGTAGTTTTTAGTTTTGAACAATCAAGCTTGAGAAAGTTTGCTTCATGTGGACCACCATCATATTTGTTTATCCATTTTAGCCCCTCGCCCCACTTGCTAACAAATAAATTAACAAGAGCTCCTGTTTGAAAACAATCTACCTCGTCTGGACCTACATTATAGTAATCGGAAAAACCGATGTCCTCATACTGCTTTGCTGCTATCATCAAATATGCATAAAGCGGTTCAAGTACATGTTGGTATGGGCGTGTAGAAAACGGATTGCGAACAATTATATCTTCGTGCTTAATTGCAGCACGAACGCAATCGGGAATAATACGGTCATTTGCGAAATCTCCTCCACCTATAACATTCCCTGCCCGTGCGGTCGAAATTGCCACTTTACCGTCACTAAAAAAACTATTTTTATAGCTGTGTGTCACAAGTTCTGAACAAGACTTGGAATTAGAATATGGATCATAACCATCAAGCTCCTCGTTCTCGCGATATCCCCAAGACCATTCCTTGTTCAAATACACTTTATCAGTCGTTACATTCAAAAAAGACTTAACACAAGGACTGTTGCGAACACATTCTAAAACATTGACTGTTCCCATTACATTTGTTTCATATGTGTAGACAGGATTTTTGTAACTTTCGCGAACAATAGGCTGAGCTGCAAGATGCAAAACAATCTCAGGACGTGACTCATCAAACGCGGCTTTGAGAGAAGAATAATCACGTATATCTCCTATTATTGAAGTAATATCAGATGAAATATTTGCAATTTCAAACAAAGAGGGCCTTGTAGGAGGCTCTTGTGAATATCCTGTTACGTGTGCTCCTGCATTTGAGAGCATTTTACAAAGCCACGATCCTTTGAATCCTGTATGACCTGTTACCAATACCCTTTTCCCATTATAAAAAGCAATATTAAACATACGCACCTCATTCCCAAAGTTTCCATGGAGCTTCGCCACTATCCCAAAGTTGTTCTAACTTTTGCTTTTCTCTAAGGGTATCCATACATTGCCAGAAGCCTTTATGTGCATAATATTTGAGCTGCCTATCTGCAACTAGTCTATTAAGTGGCTCCTTTTCAAAAACTGTATCATCCCCCTCAATATAATTGAATATCTCTGGCTGGAACACCATAAAACCAATATTTATTAGATCACCATCAAGATCGGACTTTTCTCTGAATGCATTTACATATCCATCACTTGCAAGATCCAAAACTCCTTTGTTTTGTCCAAAATTGTATGCAGAAATTGTGCCTATATTTCCATGCGATTTATGGAACTCAACGAGTTCTGCAATGTTAACATCTCCTACCGCATCACCGTATGTCATTAAAAAGGCCTCGTTTTCTACATAGTTACGAATACGCTTAATTCTACCACCAGTCATCGTGTTAAGTCCCGTATCAATAATAGAAACCTTCCATGGTTCAATATGCTTGTCATGAATTATCATCTCGTTTCCATTAGTAAAATCAAATGTAATATCTGATGTATGAAGAAAATAATTTGCGAACCATTCTTTGATGATATGCTGTTTATATCCAGCACAAATTATAAATTCATTTATACCATAGTAAGAGAATTCTTTCATTATATGCCAAAGTATCGGCATACCCCCGATCTCAAGCATAGGCTTGGGTTTAAAGGCCGACTCCTCAGAAATTCGAGTACCAAACCCACCTGCTAAAATTACGGCTTTCATTGGCTAAGTTCCTCCTCATATCTTTCTACTTTGCTATACTTAAAAAATGATACACACTTTCTCAAGTCGAGGTTATATGAATACAAATAGCTTTTTTGCATAAAACGAAACCTTAAAAAATGTAGTAATGGTTTACGGGTCATAATAACCGTTCGAAATTTTCTAATAAAAATATGATCTGCCTCATCAACATCTAAAATCATCTGTTTATCCGCCTTGAATTCTTGTTGAACTCTACTTTCTGCAGACATACCCGTCTCACAACGCCTAACTCCAACATAACTGTGTAAAAAAAACACCTTTTTAATCTTGTGAAATTCTCTAAAATTATAAAAATCCCAAGCAGCACCGCGTTCATTTTTGAACATTCCAAAATCCTCAAGTGCTTTTTTTAAGAATATAACCCCACAAGATGGCGGTCCATAGATATCATCAAATGTATATATCCATGCATCAGATGCAACACACGTCAACTTCTTTCGGTATAAGAAACGGTACAGATAGCAAAAACTCAAAAACTTATGACGAAAATCAAACTTGTATTTTCCGTATTGAAGATAACAAGATGGAATAATACAGTCATAATCGGTTTGTTGTGATGTCAAAAAAGGAAGCACAGATGAAAAGTAATTCGGTAATATCATATCATCATCATGAATGATAGAGACATATTTTCCCCGAGCAAGAAATATGCCTTGATTCAAATTTCCGACTTGACCGTAATTTTCCTCATTGCAATAGAATGAAATATTGCAATTTTTGTATTTCCTTATGAACTCACTCAAATCTGCATTCGGATCATTGCATATAACGATAATCTCGTATTCCGTAAAACCGCCTTTAATATTTTGAGCAAGGATGCCACCTATTGCTGTATAAAGATAGCTAAAGTTTTTATATGTAGGAATTACAAAAGACAGCAGTGGCTTATCGGGTAACGATTCACCTTTGTACAACAGATTGCTTTTCATTTTCCCCTCTCAAATTCATTTTGTTTTCTTCTTCACGTTTAAATCCTAACAAGGCAATGCCTACAAAGCACGCGTTTGTTGCATAATTTTCAGATATGATGCAAATCATCAAAAAAATAAAAATCAGAACTTTCAATATTGGATTTCTATTCGATGAAGCAACTATCTTAATATAACCTGCAAGCATAAGAATTCCATAAAAAATCCCATATATTGCAAACCAATTTACGAATGTACAAGTAATAGCGCCCTTAGTAAAATCTACTGTAGTTTCAGCAAGATTACTTACCCCAACTCCAAACAAAGGATACTGCAAGAAAATTTCCAATGGTTTAGTAATAGAATAAATTCTTATTGATGCAGATGTTTGATCACCGGGAGCAATATGATTCCCATTAAAAACGTCTCCAAGCTTTCCGAAAGTTCCTCCTGTTCCCAACAACTGCTCACTATATATACTCAAAGCAACACAAATCAACGAGATAATCATAAAAAATATAACCATTTTCTCGATTTTCGAACGTCTTTTCGACATTAGATAAATCACAAAAACAATTGCCATTGCGATATATCCTGTTGTTGAAAAGGTAAGCATGTTGGCTATCATCAATATACCTAATATCAATATTTTTTTTGATAATGTTTTTAACTCACTTATATCAAGCAATTCCAAAAGTAATGCAAGATTTAGGAACGTAGTAAATGCACCCGGTTCCCAAAACATACCGCTGTTGCGTGCTCCATATAGATCAAAACAATAAATATACAAGTTGTAAATTAAATGTCCTTCTTGGGGACCTGGAATAATAAACCTATCTAAAAAAGGAGGATTTGACAAACAAACAAAATATAACGGTATAGATATTGTTGCGATAAATAAAACGACATGTGAAAAAGCCTTCGTTATTTCCTCAAAAGTGTAAGTACTCACATACAAGAGAATCACGAAGAAGGAAAACAATACTTTTATTTGATTAAAAACATTTTCCCCGTTAACAGCAGTTGAAACAATAATAATTAAATAAATCGCGATAATACATATCAATAATCTTTTGTTAACGAATCTATTTGACATAATCAATAGACCTGCACAAATAATCCACCACGCTATCGTAATCGGTGATGATATGATGTCGGCAAGAACAGCCATACTTGATGTCAAAAAGACGATAGAAAAAGTTAAAAAGAAGCACAAATTTTGTTTTAATTTTTTTTGACTAATTACAATTTGCATTTTTTCTCCGATTTTATCAGTATAAACAATACTAATTTTCAACAAAAGGGACTAACTGACTATATCCCTTTCGACCAGCATTCATCCATCTGATTTTGTCAATAAATTTCATATCCCCCATATTACGGGTTCTCAAGGCAAAATACAACATCCAAAGCCAAACAGTCTTTCTGTGAATTGCCTCGTAAATTGCACCTTTTCCATAAAAGAATTTCTCATCGTAACCAGTAAACCAGGTTGACTCCTCAAACGATAGCTTACCTATCGTTTCTTTTGAAACATAAAAAGTTAATCCTGCTTTCTTAGCAGCCGTTAGCCACATGCTATCTTCGCCAGACGGAAAAACACATCCTCCGCCAAAAAGTGTTGTAAACCAAAGATTGGCTTTTCTAGCGGAATTCAACCGAAACGCCACTCTACACGTTCCCCATGGCATTCTTTCAAATCTACCATGTCTTCTTGTTTCGAAATATGAACGTTGTCTACGATTATCGGAATCCGTATTAAAATGAAAAATAATAATATCGGCATCTGGATGAGTATCAAATTCAGCTATAATACGTTGTTCGACATCATCATCATATACCACATCATCATCAGAAAAAAGGCAAATATCTGCACTTGCATAAGTAAGTCCTATGTTGCGATTCTTACCAACGCCACGCGTTGTTGTTGTAATCATCTTTGCAGTACAATTATCAAACTTAAACTCTTTATACGAAGTTTCATCCGCTTGATTGGCAAAAACAACATTAGAGTGAATATTCATTTTTTCGACTTTTGAAAAATCTGTTTGATGCATCGTAACACATAAAATTTCGAATCTACTCATCATATCACTCCTCAAAATATTGAGTATAATCTTTTTCAGTGTCAAAAAACATAGCATGTACCGCTGCTTTTTGGTCTTCTTTTGGTGGAAGCTTCATATAGTCGCCATAACGATATTCAAGGTATTCCTTAATTTTCACAGATCCAAGTAATTTTGTGTTTTCGAAAGGTATGTCAACAGCATTAGAAAAGAATGATGCATCAAATAAACCATTTTTAAATTTAGCAGGAGTGATCCAATAACAATACATAAAATTCGAAATTCTGTTATCATACTTATATATTCTCCTGTAAAACACCTTCGACATTAGTTTACAAGGCATGAATCTCAAGCTTTTCAACACCAAAGACTGAGCTTTTGATTTCGGCACCCAATTTCTCTGTGAAAGCGCATAGAGCGTTACAAATTTAGATTCAACATATACTAACTTTTGAATAAATTTACATTTGGGAACCTTGTGAAGAATCATTATATCCACATAAATACCATGATGCATATCTCGTCTATCCTTAAAACACGACTCGATGAACGTTGTTCCATTCATACGGACCTTTGCGTATTCAAGATAGTTCGGAGTTGTCCTCCACTCCTGAAGAACAAATTTGTTGCTGTTTTGTTTTTCAAAAACTGACTTAAATTTTTCATATTCCAAAGGAGTCATAAAAATATCAAGATCATCATCCCAGGGAATAAAGCCTCCATGACGAACAGCTCCCAATGCCGTGCCACCCATTATATAATAAACAATATCGTTTTCACGGCAAAGCCTGTCTACATACTTCATGGTGTCAAGTATCTTTTCCTGTATTTGCTTCATACTCTGTTCTACCATATCACATCTCCGAATCAATCAAAACTTTTTTGCAATAAAATAATATCTGCTCATAAATTTTCTCAAAAAGGGAATTTTCGTAAAAAACTTTGCAATAGTGCGTATTACCTTAAACAATATTGTTTTTGCTATGTATTTAATTTTGGAATTCACCCAACGGTGGGGGTGCGTACTAATAATTACATTCTGACATTGCACCAAAGCATACTCCCAAAGATCCTCTAAACTATCAAATGGAATATTCTTGTTATCAGATGGATTAATATCGTTGTTAATCGGGTCAAATATAAGATTGAATTTTCTCCCCGCATCTGAGAAGTAAAGATACTCAGTCCCCCCTAAAGCTTTTTCTTTGAAATCTACCATAATATCAGCTATATAAGGGAACTTTGATTTTACATTGGCATTTCTAAAGAAATCACGATTTGAAGCATATCCATTTCGTTCAACAATAGGGTTGCCGTGTTGACAAACTGTTTCAATATGAAAACCATTTTGTTCAAACAAATCATATTTCATCTCAAAATCGTTAATCGCAGAAGAAATATCTCCGGCATTTGCATCCATAACGTCGTGATGATACGATATCTCATGACCCATATCCTGCATCTTTTTGAGCAAAACAACATTTTTCTCATTTTCAAGCAAATATGCTTGAACATAATATGATCCACGATGTCCCCACTTGTGCTCAATCTGCGCCATGTAAAACGCACTTTCAACATTGGTTTCAACATCATGCTTGAGGACAAGATATGGCCCACTAAGCTTTTCCTGCATTATCTTCCGAGCAGGAACAGAAAGAACCCCTTTCTCATAAAGCAGTTGACAAAAACTCTCCCAATAGCTATATGCAAATATCATAAACTAACTCCCACATTATAAGACCTACTCGTTTTCTGTCTCGTTTAACTTGTCGCGAAGAATGGTTGAAGATATACCTTCTGTGTGATCAAGGTAAATAACACTGCAACCAACACTAGCAAAATCCTTTTCGTATTTGTTCCAAGAAGGTGTTCCCTTCCAATCTGAGCCTACAAAGACAACGTCTACACTATACTTTTTAACCGCATCAAGCTTGTCCATATCAATTTGAAGTTCAACTCTGTCAACGTATCGAATCGCTTTTACAATCTCTACTCTTTCAGCCTCACAAATCACAGGCTTTTTATTTTTTCTCTCTACGCAAAGCTCATCGGTAGTAACTCCCACTATCAAATATTCGCATTGTTCCTTTGCTCTTTTCAGAATGTTCAAATGTCCTATGTGAAACATATCGAACACACCTGTGGTGTACCCGATCTTGTACTTTTTATCTGACATATTTACACCTTTTCCCTTGCAAATTTTTTGAATACCCAACCACGAATCTTATTAGGAAGAAGCACCTGAACCACAAAACGCTTTGAGACATTCATAAAATATGTTCCAATGCCTATTACCTTGTTATCAAGCATATACTTTTGCAGTTTTGCTTCGCTCTTAAAGTACTTGACCCCGCCACGGCGATTGTACATTTCTTTTCCTACTCTTGCATTTACCAAGATTGTACCTGTATTCATCATCGCACACCCATCAAGTGCCATACGAAGCCACAAATAGTAATCCTCATCACAGTACCAATCTATATAACCGCCAACATTTTCCACAGAACGCTTCTTAAACATAACCGTCATCTGGTTAAAAGGGCAACGCTTTTTCATATATTTTTTAATTTCTTCATCGGATATAGGAACAGTTCTGTATGCCACAGTATTGTCAGGAGCCCCTATGAACTCAGAAATATCTCCGCCGACAATTTCAACATCGTTATTGCGAAAAATCTCAAGTTGCTGTTCAAATCGATCCTCAACACTGATATCATCCGCATCCATCAATGCAACAAGTTCATTTGTACAAGCAATAAAACCTGCACGTCTCGCATTTCCGTGCCCCTGATTTTCTTGGAATCTTATAACATTAAATATTTCGTTTTGCTCATAGTTGCTTATGATGGTTTCCAACTCTATCGGAACAGGACCATCAACAACAAGAACAATCTCCGACGGCCTTACCGTTTGATTCAAGATGCTTTCAACCGCCACAGAAAACCACTCGGGGTTGTCCCCACCATAAACACACATCGATACAGAAAATTTCATTTCGTTCATATTTACACCTTTAATAGTTCTATAGCTTCTGCCTGTTTAACATCGTATTCATCTTTTTGGATTATACCTTCTAATACAAGCCAATCGCCAAGATCCATATCAGACACAGTACCATCACGGACAGTGTCGCTTCTTTTCAGTACCTTGCCGACTGTTTGAAATATTATTTTTATATCTCCGGCAAGCGTAATTCCATTATCAATATATTGAAGATCGTATTCAAATTTCTGTTCCCAAGTAATGTTATTACGTCCGTTCACCTGTGCAAGCCCTGTCAAACCCGGACGAATACTGTGTCTTTGTCTCTGTGAGTCTGTCATAAAAACCATATCACGAACAAGCTGCGGTCTCGGACCAACTATAGACATATCGCCTTTCAATATATTAAGAAGTTCCGGAAGCTCGTCAAGAGAGGTGCTTCTTAGGAATTTACCGTATGGAACAAGACGCTGTTCGTCCGGAAGAAGATTTCCGTCTTTATCTTTTGCATTACTCATGGTACGGAATTTAATCAGCTTAAAGATTTTTTCCTTTCCATTCTTATCCATTTTACCGGGTCTCAACTGACAGAAAAACGGATTTCCTTTCATAGATATCGCGCCAACAACCGTCAATATCAAGAGAATCGGAGAAAGAACGATCAAAGCCATCAAAGACAATATGAAATCAAAGAATCTCTTAAAAAACTTTGCGTACATTATGTAGTCCTCGTTAAAGTTTAATCAAAACAGCTTTTGATGATCTCAATTACTTTATTTTGCTCATCGGCTGTCATTTTGTTATCACTTGGCAAACAAAGCCCACGTTCAAAAATATCTGCACCGACATCTACACAACCGCCTGCAATATAAGCATTGGTTCTGCAACGTCCACTGCCTTCACGGGTTACAAATTCATGCATACGGTACATCGGCTGCATATGCATCGGCTTCCAGATCGGTCTTCCTTCTGCATTGTAGTTTGCGAGGGTTTCCAGAATTTCTGTCGGGCAGGTCTTTCCCTGCTCCTGTATGTACAATGCCTTCGAGTCGTCTCTAAGCTGTTTACACATATAATCCTTGTCGATGATCATAGCAGACAGCCAATAGTTTGGCTCGGTGCCGTCCACGATCGGATTCATCTGAACAGGCAAATTCTTAAATCCATCACGGTAACGCTCATAGATTGCCTTTTTCTGTGCGATATGTTCCTCCAAATACGGATACTGGCCACGCACAACTCCTGCAATCACGTTACTCATACGGTAGTTATAGCCGACCTCCTCGTGCTGATACCAAGGAGCATTTTCTCTTGCTTGTGTCGACCACTTGCGGGCTTTATTCGCAACTTCAATGTCATTTGTAAGCAAACAACCGCCTGCTGAACCTGTAATAATCTTGTTACCGTTATAGCTGATGGCAGAGTAATTACCAAAGGAACCGCACTGTCTACCGTGAATGGTTGCTCCCATTGCTTCGGCCGCATCTTCAATCAGAAGTGCACCGTGCTCTTCACAGATTTCCTTAATCAAATCCATACGTCCGGGGAAGCCGTACAGTTCTGCCGAAACAACCAATTTCACGTCGGGGTACATCTCAAACGCTTTTTCCAACGCCACAGGGTCCATATTCCACGACTCTGCCTCAGTATCTATAAATACAGGAATACCGCCTTCATAAACAACAGGGTTAAGCGTTGCGTCAAACGTCATATCCGAGCAGAACACACGCTTGCCCTCCAATGCACCGTGACTGATTGCGGGTTTACCGTAAAGTGTTTCTCCCGCGTGCTTTACCGCCAAATGAAGTGCAGCAGTACAGCAAGATAAGCCAACGGCATATGACATCTCCGCTTTTTTCGCGGCAATTCTCTCAACCTCGTTGATATTTTCACCAACCGTACTCATCCAATTAGAGTCATAGGCCTGCTGAACGTATTTCATCTCGTCTCCGTGCATAGTCGGAGTAGCAAGCCAAATCTTTTTTTCAAAAGGTGTGAATTGCATCAAGCCTTTCATTTTTTAAATCACCTCATCGTTTACATCTATGTTTTTATTAAACATACCTCTACAGATAGTTATTATATCACAAAGAAATACAAATGTCAAGGAAAAGGGGAATTTTAGCGATTATTTTAGCGATTATTTTATTAAAAAGATAAATTTTATTCTTTTTGGGGCATAAAGTGGGAGCTTTGGGGAATATGATATTATAAAAAACTGTTAAGGATGGTAGATTATATGTGGAAAAAGGTGAAGCCGTACGTTATTTCGATACTGATTGCGTTAGCGGTTGGCGGACTTGCGGCATTTTTGACGCGAAACTCAATGGACATTTACAAGGAGATAGAGTTACCGCCGCTTGCGCCGCCTTCTATTCTCTTCCCCATTGTATGGTCTGTTTTATACGTATTGATGGGTATCAGTGCGGCTATGGTATACGGGCGCAAAAAGAGCGAGCCGATTTTAGTTAAAGACGCGCTTTCGATATACGGAATAAATCTTGTGGTAAATTTTATGTGGAGCATAATTTTCTTCAACTTCCGCAGGTTTTTATTTGCCTTTATATGGCTTTTATTCCTTTTATTCATTATAATCAGAATGATTATTGATTTCAGAAAGATACGCCCTGCGGCGGGATATTTACAGATTCCCTACGCGGTATGGGTTGCGTTTGCGGGATATTTGAATTTCGGTATTTGGTGGCTGAACAGATAGAGCATCACAAAAAGGCAGTTCGGGTGAACTGCCTTTTCGCTTATTATATTAATTCCTTAGCCAAAGCAGACTTCGTTATCAGCAAACCTCCGCAAAAGGTTATTTTACAAGCTCAAGATATTTTTCAAAGTATCTCTTGCCGAATTCACGGCTTCCCTTTGAGTCAAAGTGAAGTCCGTCACTCTTAATAGAGAGTCCCTTTGCCGAAGCTACGGCGCACTTGGGAATAGAGTTTGCGATATCGTGGAAGGTCTCGTTCATCACGTCAATATAGTCTCCGTGCTTCCAACGGTTGCGGTTTATATCGGTGGAAAGCTCGCCGAGAATAACGGGAAGCTCCTCTGCGCCAAGCTGACGGCGCATTTCAGTTATCATTGTAATAAATCTTTCCTTGTAGAGTGCGGAGGCGTCCTTATTACTGTCGCTTTCTCCCTGGTGCCATATGATACCGCCGAAATTTGACGTACGCATAGCAAGCTTAGTCATAAATACCGCGTGGTCAAAAAGTATCTCACCGGGCATCCACTGAAGCATTTTAGTTCCGCCGTCGGCGCAGGGTATCATACCTGTTTTTACGTTAAAATATTTCTGATGCTCGTCACCGAAGGTCGCGCCAAGGCTTACTCCGCTATGAAAATCGCCCTTGGTTACCGCGCGGTCGGTGTTCACGGGCTCGCTGAGAACCTGCCATCTGCCCATACGGAGCATAAAAAGCTCTTTATTTATGATAGGCGGAACCTCGTCAAGGTCGCCGCGTCCCGCCATATTTGACTGACCTATCATAAGAAAGCTGACTATTTTGTTATCTGTTTCATTGATTCCGTCTTTTATAATACTCATATTTTGCCTCCGAACACATAATTTATATATTTTGATTTTAACATAAATCTATATCAATGTCAAGCATTTCCTTGACATTTCGGCGCACGTGGTGTATAATTAGGTCAATTAACAAAAAGGATGAACAAAATGAAGATAATTACTGTTACGCTTTCGCCTGCTCTTGACGTTCACTGTCACGCAGAAAGCTTTAACGCAGAACGTGAGAATTTCGCAAAGATAACCTCGCGCGACGCGGGCGGAAAAGGAATAAACATTTCGCGTGCTCTGCTCTCCTGCGGGATAAAAAGCAGAGCTATAGTTGCTGTGGGAGACAAAAACGCCGACGGTTTTCTCAGCGCGCTTGCCGCTGACGGGCTTGACTGCGAGGCGATATGGACCGATGGACTTATACGCGAAAATATTACCGTGCACACCGAAAAAACGAAGGAAACGCGGTTGAGCTTTGACGGATTTTGCGGAAGCTCCGCGCTTCTGGGGAATGTGGAAAGCTGTGTTAACGGCATTGCGGAAAGCGGCGATATTCTTGCTATTGCGGGAAGTGTTCCGTCGGGTATAGGCATCGAAAACGTAAAGGCGTTCGCACTACGTCTGAAGTCAAAAGGAGTGCGCGTTGTCATTGATTCGCGCTCATTTTCGCCTGCCGACATATTCGAGTGCGCTCCGTTTCTCATAAAGCCCAACGAGGAGGAGATAATTACCTACGTCGGCAATGAAATAACGAGCACAAAAGAGGCTATCGCGGCGGCTGAAAGCATACGCGAAAAGGGTGTAGAAAACGTAATGATAAGTCTTGGAGCGCGTGGAGCTGCGCTCGCCTCTGCGGAAGGGTGCTTTTTTGCGGAAGCACCAAAGCTTAAAGCCCTCTCGACCATTGGCGCGGGCGACAGCTCGATAGCAGGATTTTTAGCGGCATTTTCGGAGAAAAGAAGTGCTGATGAGTGTCTGAAAAACGCGGTTGCCTACGGCAGCGCGGCTTGTCTCAGCGAGGGCACAAAGCCGCCGACGAAGGGTGACGTAGAAAGGTTACTTAGTGAAATAAAGATTGAACGCATATAAAAACAGGAGCTGTCTATTGATGAGGCTATTTCAAATTTGGTGGAGTTGGCACAGAAAATTAAAAATTGAATATTAACAAAAAAGTGGCGTTATTTCTATATGAAATAGCGCCATTGTTCTTTTAAAATGTTGGAGATGACAAAATATGTTAAATATTGTATAATCATAATAGGGTTCTAAACGGTTATTTTTTCAGGAGGTAGTTATGGCAAACAAAGAATACACTGAAAGACAGCAAAAAGTCATCAATGGGGAGATTCCAATAGAATCTCTTGATGGTCATTTTTTGCGATGGTTTCTACCTAAAGCCATTGCTAACAATGATGATGAACTAACAAGAAAAATCGAAGAACAAATAAATTTGAGAAAAGCAGAAGCCTATGACCGCAATAAGCAACAAACTAAAGAAAGACAGGCTAAAATTTATTACAACCAAGAGATTCAATGGAAACAGCCAAAATCAAATAATTATACAGAACATCAAAAGCTGATTGTAAAAGGAGAAATCCCTATAGAGGATGTTCATACCAAAGAACTAATACACATTCATCTTAAGGCATACAACAATGAAGATTATGAGCTCTCCGAACGCGTTTTAGATATAATAAAAAACCGCCGTTTAGAATCAATAAAGCAACGCAAGCTAAGAAAAATCATGCGTAACAGGGCGGCGGATATTGCAAAAAAATTTGATGCCTTCGTGAATGCAGATATTAATTTGCCATTGACAAATATAGATAAGGCAGCGCTTATAGATGGCTGTGAATGGATAGAATACAACGAGGAGCACTGGAAGAACATCCTGGATAAAGCCAAAGAACAGAAAGATGACGTGTTAATTTCTGTTATAGAAGCCTTTATGCTATACAAAAAAGACCCTGATTTTTTTCTTGTTGTTCAAAATCACCAGGAAGCCATAGATTTAATAGAAGAATTATTTCAATTACCGATACGCAGACCAAATACATGGTTCTGTTAAGGTTATATAATAGCAGAGGACGGTCAGATGCCGTCCTCCGATTTTTTACACATATGAACTTTGCCTGATTTTGTCAATATTGTTGCTATCTGTCTTGATAAAACTCATCACTGAATCCTCTGAAAGAGATATGGTGTTTATCTCTTCAAACGCCTTATCCTTGAATGCGGTATTTTCGATAATGTGTAGCAATTGCTTATTGCTTGTATATACATTAGGCGGACTTATATCCACAGTTTTTGCGGACGAAGCAAAGTAATCAGCGTCATCATCGTAATATGTATTAAAAAACGAGTTCCAATTCGTAGGAACTACCCAACTCATTGTCGGCTTCCATTTCTTTATTGTTGCAGTATCTATTCCATAAATATATCTTTCGTGAATAAGTGATGCATACAGGCATTTGGCACGCAAGATTTTGAAGGAATAACCGTTTCCTACCTGATTTATGCTTCCTATAAGATTGTTTAATCCCTCTGTAGCAGCGTTAGTATGTCTGCATCCAGGCTTAAAATAATTTAAGATATAGGGTTTTTGTTTTTGAAATCCGTCTCGTACAAAACCGCGAAATTCATCGAACAACGGCGGTGTAACACTGTAAAGGTCGCACCATTCCTTGTATTTCTTTTCGTTTGAAGGTGGCAACATCGCTACCCACTCATCCCATATCGCTTCTGCTTCCTCAAGGGTTTCTTTTGTATACATTAGCTCTATTAAATAGTAAAGCTTTCTTAAAAGTCTGAACTCAGGAAATTCATCAATCACAGTGGCCAACTTTAGTGATTTATTTGATTTTGTATCTCGCACAATGCTTTCCATACTGTAATTAAACAAACGCTTATTATCGTTAAGTATGCGGAATACACCCATCTGTCTTAATTTTTCTTTTGGATCTGTAATTTTGTTAAATATGATGTTCTTTCGGTATTCATACAGCTGGCTTTTTGTAATGGAAATGCGTCGCTCTATATCCTGTATTACGTGAAATTTATCTACAACCACTGTGGCGTTGGGGAGAAACTCAGGCAACCAGCGCAAATATGAATTGTTCATATCGGTGGTAACTACTTTAATTCTTAAATCCCATCCTCTTAATCGCTTAATTGCCTCTTGCATCGTATGAGATTTGTTATCCTCCAGCATATCCATGAGCAGTCCTTCCTCTACGTCAACAAGCGTTCCCCGCATAATGTTATTTATATGCTTTTCATCTATTCCAAGCACTCGTGGTGCGAGTAAAGGGGTTGCCCTGCGATTATCCTCATACTTTTGAATTTCCTCGTCCATAATGTTTCTTACAGTTTCTACTGAAACGCCGCTTCTTTCCGCAAGCACTGTATGAGACTGTAAAAAGCATTCGACTCGCAAAAAATCCAAAAGACGGGTAGTCATTGAGTGTATCTCGTCTATTCCGTCAATGATGGCAACAAATCTTTGGTTACATTTATTGCACCGGATTCGAGCAGGCTGAATTATAATGTCTACCCGACAGTTATTTCGCATAACGTCATGTATTACGCGGGGTTTTGTTCGTCCGGAAAATATCAAATCAGAACTCCCACCGCAGAATGGGCACCTACTCGGTCGTGTACTTTTCCTTATGTTGGCTAAAAACAACATATATTTACCGTGATCTCTCGGCGTAAAGTATTTTTCTACAATGATTGAGGGAATATCGAGTGACGGCGCTGCTTCAATGTCTTGCTCCTCCATATCGAGAAAATTATAAATTCGTTTTGTTAGTACCATTTTCAAACCTCCTATTTTTCTTTTTTACCATTATTATAGAAGATTTTTCAAATTTGGAATTTTTTCTCACAAAAAATTGTTCAATTCCAAGTTTTTCAAGCCGAAACATGTATTCATCTTATATAATAATTACGGAGGCAGATAAAAAGCAACAAAAAATACGCAAAATACGGCA
>JBGVIT010000042.1:0-3313 GCA_045128915.1 Clostridia bacterium | reverse complement strand
TTATTCATAATGTGGAGAGAGATGAGCTTCTTGCAGCTTCTCCAACAAAAACAGACGGATATATCACAGTTCCCCGTGTGGTAGAAAATTAAGACGGAGGGCAGAATTATGAGTTTAGATTTAATAAAAAGAAGTGTTTCGGAGCATATAGAATCGCTAAAGAAAGGTGAATATTCATCCAGAGAACTTACAGATGCTTATATTGCTCAAATAGAAAATACAGATTCCGAGATAGGCGCTTATATTACAACCGACTTTGAAACCGCACTTAAAAAGGCAGAAGCGGTTGATAAAAAGAGACTCTCCGGCGAAAGCCTTGAACCGCTTGCCGGTATTCCATGTGCAATCAAAGATAACATTTGTACAAAAGGAGTAAAAACAACCTGTGCTTCAAAAATGCTCGAAAACTACATTCCTCCGTATGATGCGTGCGTTATAGAAGAGCTGAAAAAGGCAGATGTAGTTATTCTTGGAAAACTTAATATGGACGAGTTTGCAATGGGTTCTACAACGGAAAACTCAGCATTTAAGACAACGAAAAATCCGGCTGATATTACCCGTGTGCCGGGCGGAAGCTCGGGTGGAAGTGCTGCCTGTGTTGCGGCAAAGGAAGCGGCATTTACTCTTGGCTCTGATACAGGTGGTTCTATCCGTCAGCCTGCATCATTTTGCGGTGTTGTAGGTATGAAACCGACATACGGAACGGTATCACGATACGGACTTGTTGCGTTTGCATCATCACTCGATCAGATAGGTCCGCTTACTTCTTCCGTAAAAGACAATGCCATTGTTTTAAATGCAATTTCCTGCGCAGACAAAAGAGATGCTACTAACATTTATAAAAGTCAGGACGATTTTACCGGGGATATTGGAAAAGGTATAAAGGGAATGAAAATCGGACTGCCTAAAGAATTTTTTGGTGAGGGTATTTCGCACGATGTTAAAACTGCTGTATTTGAAGCAGCGGAGCGAATGAAAAACGAGGGCGCAGAAATCGTAGATATTTCAATGCCGTCAATTGATAACGCACTTGCGGCTTACTATATTATTTCTTCTGCAGAAGCTTCGTCAAACTTATCCCGTTTTGATGGAGTTCGTTATGGATACAGAACAGACTGCTTTGAGAATATCCATGACCTTTACAAAAAGAGCCGCAGTGAAGGCTTTGGAAAAGAGGTTAAAAGGAGAATTATGCTTGGAACCTTTGCTCTTTCATCGGGATATTATGATGCGTATTATAAAAAAGCATTGCAAATCAGAAGTATTGTAATGAATGACTTTGAAAACAGCTTTAAAAAGTGTGATTTCATTTTATCGCCCGTAGCACCTACTGTTGCATATAAGCTTGGTGAGAAAAGTAAAAATCCGCTTGAAATGTATATGGGAGATGCTTATAGTGTTCCGGTTAATATCGCGGGTGTTCCTGCAATCAGCGTACCGTGCGGCTGGGGTGAAGGAAATATGCCCGTAGGAGCACAGCTTATAGGTCCTGCATTTTCCGAAAAGATGCTGTACAGAGCTGCTGCTGTTTTAGAGGAGGTGTCAAAGTAATGGCTAAAGAGTATGAAATGGTAATAGGTCTTGAGGTTCATGTCGAACTCAAAACAAAAACAAAGATTTTCTGCAATTGTGAAACAAGCTTTGGAGCAGAACCTAACAGCCATACCTGTCCGGTATGTATGGGCTTGCCGGGAACGCTGCCCGTCTTAAATGATAAGGTTGTCGAATATGCAGTTAAAGCAGGACTTGCAACAAACTGCAAAATAGCAAACTTTTCAAAGCAGGACAGAAAAAACTACTTCTATCCGGACCTTCCCAAAGCATATCAGATTAGTCAGTTTGACCTGCCTTTATGCGAGCACGGTTATCTTGATATCGAAACAGAATCAGGCTCAAAGCGAATCGGTATAACGAGAATTCATATAGAGGAGGATGCCGGAAAGCTTGTGCACGATGATATTCACGGAACTATGATTGACTGCAACCGCTGTGGTGTTCCGCTTATTGAAATAGTTTCAGAGCCGGATATGCGCTCGGCGGACGAAGCTAAAGCATATCTTCAAAAGCTTCGTGCAATTATCCTTTATACAGGAATTTCGGATTGCAAAATGAATGAGGGTTCTTTCAGATGCGATGTCAATCTTTCAGTTCGTGAAAAAGGTACGGAGAAATTCGGCACACGAACAGAAATGAAAAATATCAACTCTTTTCAGTATGTAGTTAAGGCTATTGAGTATGAATATAAAAGACAGATTGAAGCAATCGAGGATGGAGAAGAAATTGTTCAGGAAACAAGAAAATTTGATGCTGATACCGGTAAAACATATTCTATGAGAGGCAAAGAAAATGCAAACGACTACAGATATTTTCCGGACCCCGACCTTCCGCCGATAGAACTGTCTGATGAAAAAATTGAAAAAATTAAAACTACAATTCCCGAGCTTCCGGATGCGAGAAAAAAGAAGTATATGGAAAAGTACGGAATATCGGCTTATATCAGCGAAAAGATTATTTCTGATATGGATATGGCGGATTATTTTGAAAAGGTTGCGACACTTGCTAAAACTCCAAAGGTTGTTGCAAATCTTCTTGTGGGAGAGGTTGCAAGGCTGAACACGGCGGAGATATTTTACTGCCCGATTTCAGCAGCAAATATGGCAAAGCTGTCTGACTTAATCAGTGATGAGGTTATCAATACTTCTACGGCAAAGAAGCTGATTTCAAGAATGTGGGAAGCTGATTCCGATCCTGTTATGATTGTTGAAAAAGAGGATTTGAAGCAAATTAACGACAGAGATTTTCTTGTAAAAATTGCAACCAAAGTAATTGAAAACTCACCGAAGCTTGTAAGTGACTATAAAAATGGAAAACAACAGGCTATTAAAGCTCTTATGGGGCAGGCTATGGGCAAAACAGCAGGAAAGGCAAATCCTGTCATTTTGGAAGAAATAATAAAGAAGTTAATTATTTAATTGTTGCATAAAAATTTCCTGTTTCTATTGACAATTTAAAGAAAAAGGTGTATAATATCAAAAGTGAGGGCAATGGAGTCTTCCGACATTATGTCGGGTGCATTGTCCGCATTTTTGTTTTTAGACGAAAATTTAATATGATAAAGGCAAAGGCGTCTTTAATGCGTAAACCGCATTAGAGACGCCTTTTTCTTTTGGTTTGAAACGGTGTGATGTAAGTGAAATTTAAAATACTGCATCTCTTTCCCGATTTGTTAGATCAGTATTTTGACAGCGGAAATATTCTTTGTATGCGAAAACGTCTTGAATGGAGAGGAATTGATTGCGAGGTTGCAGCCGTA
>JBGVIT010000041.1:0-5842 GCA_045128915.1 Clostridia bacterium | reverse complement strand
TGTATATATTCAAGAGATACAAAGGAATTTTATCATTCAAGAGAGTATAGAATAGCACCTATCGTTGACAGAGTAGGCGGCGGTGACAGCTTTGCAGGCGGAACAATTTGCGGTTTCCTTGACGGAAAGAATTTCAAAGAAGCTTTGGAGTTCGGCGTTGCAGCGTCAGCACTTAAGCACACAATCCCAGGTGACTTCAATCTTGTATCAAGACAGGATGTAGAAAATCTTGCTGGCGGTGACGGTTCGGGTAGAGTTCAAAGATAAGGAATAAATGAAAAGTAGAGGGTACAGCTATGTATATGGTTCTTAAAGATGGAAAGTCTAAGGTTATCACGTTCAGTTATGATGATGGTGTTGTTCAGGACATAAGGCTTATAAACATTTTTAATAAATATGGATTAAAAGGAACCTTTAATATTAACACTGGGTTATATTTGGCTGAAGATAGCGAAAGAGAAAGATTTTACGGAAGAATGAAACTTTCGGAGGCACAAAAATTATATATTGATTCAGGACACGAGGTGGCTGTTCATGCACTTACACATCCGTTTTTAGAACAGTTGAGGGATGATGAAGTGCTGGATGAAATACTGTCTGACAGAAAAAATGTAGAGAATCAATACAAAATAATTGCTCGAGGAATGGCGTATCCCTATGGTACATATAACAGGCGGATAATAGAGTTATTAAATAGTTTAGGAATATGTTATTCAAGAACAGTTAAATCAACAGAAAAGTTTTCTCTGCCTGAAGAATGGTTAGAACTTCATCCAACTTGTCATCATAATAATCCTAATTTGATGGCGCTTGCTGATAAATTTGTTAATGAATCCCCTCGTTATAAAAGTTGTAATTGGATGTTCTATATTTGGGGACACAGTTATGAATTTGATGACAATAATAACTGGGAGGTAATCGAAAAGTTGGCTGAATATGTAAGCTTTAAAGACGATGTGTGGTATGCAACCAATATCGAAATTTATGATTATATAAAGGCTTATGAAAGCTTGATAACAAGCGCAGATAAAAAGACCGTTTATAATCCTACAGTAACTGATGTATGGGTTATGCAAAATGGAAAAAAATACTGTGTACGCAGTGGAGAAATAATTTTTTTTGATTAACAAAGAGAGGTAAAAGATTATGTTCAATTTAACAGGAAAGGTTGCACTTGTAACAGGTGCATCATATGGTATAGGCTATGCTATTGCAAAAGGTTTAGCAAATGCCGGTGCTAAAATAGTATTTAACGATATTAATGAAGAATTAATGAATAAAGGTTTAGAAAGCTACAAAGCTGATGGTATTGATGCTAAAGGCTATGTATGTGATGTTACTGATGAAGATGCAGTAAACAAAATGGTAAAGGATATTGAAGAAACTGTTGGTGTTATTGATATTCTTGTTAATAACGCAGGTATCATCAAAAGAATACCCATGCACGAAATGAGCGCAGCAGAATTCAGACAGGTTATTGATGTTGACCTTAATGCACCGTTTATCTGTGCAAAGGCAGTTATCCCGTCAATGATTAAAAAAGGCGGCGGTAAGATTATAAACATCTGTTCAATGATGTCAGAACTCGGACGTGAAACAGTTTCTGCATATGCTGCGGCAAAGGGCGGACTTAAGATGCTTACAAGAAATATTTGTTCAGAATATGGTGAATTCAACATCCAGTGTAACGGAATTGGCCCCGGCTATATTGCTACACCTCAAACTGCACCGCTCAGAGAGCCTCAGGCAGATGGTTCAAAGCATCCCTTTGACAGCTTTATCTGTGCAAAAACTCCTGCAGGCAGATGGCTTAATCCTGAAGAATTGGTAGGCCCTGCAGTGTTCCTCGCATCAAACGCTTCTGATGCAGTTAACGGTCATATTCTGTACGTTGATGGTGGAATTCTTGCATATATAGGAAAGCAACCAAAGTAATAAATAGATACTTAAAAGATACAGAACGTAAATAAAATAAAAAAATCCGCACTTGCGGATTTTTTTATTTTTACTTACTTTGTTCTCTATACTCCTGAGGGGTAACCGAGGTGTGAAGCTTGAAATTTCTGTTAAATGTTCTAAGGGAGGTATATCCGCATTCGAGGGCGCATTGGAGTATGCTGCAATTTGAATTATTCAAAACGTAGCATGCTTTACTTATTCTGTATAGGTTTACATAAGAGTTATAAGACATAGAAACCAATCTTTTGAAATATCTTGACAGATATGAATAGCTGAATGCAGTTTCCTTTGATAGAGTTTCAAGAGAACAATCCTTATTGAAGTTTTGTTCTACAAACTGAAAAATCTTATACAGCAAAGCTCCATCGTCTATTTTTCTGTCTGTATATATAACATTTTCGTCAAATTCTGAGCATATGTAATACAAAACCCCTTTTTTCTTGGTTTTTGTACTTTCGGGAGTAAGCTTGTCAATAGCATCCACGGAAAAAGAGCTTATGGGAAACTTGTTCGAGGAGGGAGTTTTGTTTGCTGTTTTTGCAGAAAAGGATTTAATAATCTCCGGTGAGAAAATGCACAGCATATGCTTGCAGTTTTCGCATGATAAGGAGTGAACTTGGTTGGGGAATACCAGAACCGCTTCCAACGGCTTTATGTTATAAACTCTGCTGTCAACCGTAACCTGCATTCTTCCCGACAACACCGTAATCAATTCAAATGACTGATGAAGATGACCGGGGTAGTTAAAATTTTTGCCGTATTCCTTATGAAAATGGTCGGATAACCCGAAATGCTGATATTCATAAAACATTTTTTCACCTCAACAAGACAAATTTTGTCTATAAATTATATCATTTATTGCGAGAAATGTCAATAGTGTATGTGCTATACTAAACAAAAAAGCAATACGGAGGTGTAGTGTTTTGAAGTATTATATCGGTGCGGATTTAGGAACATCAGCATTGAAGCTGTTGCTTGTAGATGCTGAAAAAAATATAATCAAAACGGTTTCAAAATCCTATGACGTAATATATCCAAATCCCGGCTGGAGTGAACAAAAGCCGGAGGATTGGTGGGATGCTTTTACGGAAGGTGTAAAAGAGCTTATTGACGGCATAGATAAGAGCTTAATCTGTGCAGTTGCGGCGGCAGGTCAAATGCATGGTCTTGTAATTCTCGACTCTGACGATAATGTTATACGTCCTGCAATATTGTGGAACGATGGAAGAACAAACAAGGAAACAGATTATCTCAATAATGAAATAGGAAAGTCAAAGCTTTCGGAATATTCTGCAAATATTGCATTTGCGGGCTTTACTGCTCCCAAAATTTTATGGATGCAGAATAACGAAAAAGAAAATTTTGAAAAAATATCTAAGATAATGCTTCCCAAGGACTATCTTAACTATCGCCTGACAGGTGTTCATGCGTGTGATTATTCTGATGCATCAGGTATGCTTTTGCTCGATGTTAAGAATAAGTGCTGGTCTAAGGAGATGATGGATATCTGCAACGTGAAAGAGGAGCAGATGCCAAAGCTCTTTGAAAGCTATGAATGTATTGGTACAGTTCTTCCTGAAATATGTCAGCAGCTTGGACTGCCGGAAGGAGTTAAGGTTGCGGCAGGTGCAGGAGATAATGCTGCGGCGGCTATCGGAACTGCAACTGTTGGTGATGGAAAATGCAATATATCCCTTGGTACTTCAGGCACAATTTTCATAACATCAGACAAATTCTGTGTTGATGATAATAACGCGCTTCATTCTTTATGCCATTCTGACGGTGGCTATCATCTTATGGCGTGTATGTTGTCTGCGGCATCATGTAATAAATGGTTCTGCGATGAGGTTTTAAATACTGCCGACTATGCAGGTGAGCAAAAGGATATTGACGAAAGTATGCTTGGTAGCAATCAGGTGTTTTTCCTTCCGTATCTTATGGGCGAGAGAAGCCCTATAAACGATACTGATGCTACGGGAATGTTTATAGGACTAAGACCTGATACCACAAGAAAGGATATGCTGCTTGCTGTACTTGAAGGCGTTGCATTTGCAACAAGAGATAATCTTGAGATCGCAAAGAGTCTTGGAATTGAAATTTCAAAAAGCACCGTATGCGGTGGTGGAGCAAAATCAAAGCTTTGGATGCAGATTTTGTGTAATGTACTGAATATTGACCTGTATATTCCAACAGTTGAAGAAGGTCCGGGCTTCGGTGCAGCACAGCTTGCAATGGTGGCATGCGGAGAATATGGAAGTGTTCAGGAAAGTGCGCAGATTTCAGTTAAGGAAGTCATCACACCAAACGCAGAAATTGTTGAAAAATACGAGCAGAGATATAATAAATTCAAAGAAATTTATCCTGCAGTAAAAGAATTATATAAAAAATTATAAGGAGATAAAGTTATGGCAAAGTATTTTGACAACATTCCTCAAATTAAGTACGAGGGTAAAGATTCAAAAAATCCTTTCGCATTTAAGTTCTATGATGCAGAAAGAGTAATTCTTGGCAAGAAAATGAAAGAACATCTTCCGTTTGCAATGGCATGGTGGCACAACCTCTGTGCTGCAGGAACAGATATGTTCGGACGTGATACAGCTGATAAGTCATTCGGCGTTGAAAAGGGAACAATGGAGCATGCCAAGGCAAAGGTTGATGCAGGCTTTGAGTTCATGCAGAAGCTTGGTATTGAATATTTCTGCTGGCATGATGTTGACCTTGTACCTGAGGCTGACGATATAAATGAAACAAACAGAAGACTTGACGAGATAACAGATTACATACTTGTTAAGATGCAGGAAACAGGCATTAAGTGCTTGTGGGGAACAGCAAATATGTTCTCAAACCCGCGTTTCATGAACGGTGCAGGAAGCACTAATTCTGCAGACGTATTCTGTTTTGCGGCAGCTCAGGTAAAGAAAGCCCTTGAGCTTACTGTTAAGCTTGGCGGTAAGGGTTATGTGTTCTGGGGCGGAAGAGAAGGCTACGAAACACTTATCAATACAGATGTAAAGTTTGAGCAGGATAATATTGCATGCCTTATGAAGATGGCAGTTGAATATGGAAGAAAAATAGGCTTCAAGGGCGACTTCTATATTGAGCCAAAGCCGAAAGAACCAATGAAGCATCAGTATGATTTCGATGCTTCAACAGCAATAGGCTTTTTAAGACAGCACGGTCTTGATAAGGACTTCAAGATGAACATTGAAGCAAACCATGCTACATTGGCAGGACATACATTTGAGCATGAGCTTAGAGTGTCTGCAATTAACGGAATGCTCGGTTCAATAGATGCAAATCAGGGCGATTACCTGCTGGGCTGGGATACTGACGAATTCCCCTCAGATGTATATACTGCAACTATGTGTATGTACGAGGTAATCAAAGCAGGTGGTCTTACGGGCGGATTCAACTTCGATGCTAAAAACCGCAGACCAAGCTATACTTTCGAGGATATGTTCCATGGCTTCATTCTCGGCATGGACACATACGCTCTCGGTCTTATCAAGGCAGCAGAAATCATTGAAGACGGAAGAATTGATGAGTTTGTTAAAAATAAATACGCAAGCTTTGAAAGCGAAATTGGCAAGAAGATAGTATCAGGCAATACTTCACTTGAAGAGCTTTCTGCATACGCAGAAAACATGAAGAATCCTAATCTTCCAACAAGCGGAAATCAGGAGTACCTCAATAGCGTTATTAATTCCGTTTTATTTAAATAATCAATTAACCCCACCTGAAATTGAACTGCACCATTTTGTGCAGACAGTACAAAAATACCCCTATGGTAGCAAATATTAAGTTTTAAGCAACATACTGACATCGCATTTCTTGTGGTGTCAGTTTTGTTTTTAGTTGTATTCTTTCGTTGTTGTAGAAATGA
>JBGVIT010000040.1:0-98996 GCA_045128915.1 Clostridia bacterium | reverse complement strand
CGTATGTAGATGGAGTAAAGGTGTTTGATGGTGGAGCAGGCTTTAAATTTACAAAGCTTGACAGGGTAAATGTAGTAAAGCAATCAGCAAAGGGTGATGACTTCTCAATAGATAATGTAACATTTGCAGTATCAAATTATGCTCCTGAAATCATAACAGATGAAATTGAATTAACTACTGTGGATAATACAAAATTTGCTATAAAGAATTCTTTTCCAAGAAAGATTGTTGTAGATAGTGCAACTAAGGTTAGTGATATTAGTTCTTTAATTTCAAATCAGGGTGCTACAATTATATATCTTGATGAAAACTCAAATGCTTTGACCGATGATGCAGTAGCTTTTGGTAATTATATGAGTGTGAGTATTGAGGGTAAAACATATATTTATCCAATTGGTGGATTCTCAGTAAAAGATAGCTTTGATAATGGCTCACAGAAAATAACATCAACACTCAGTAGTACAAAGCTTGGTACTCTTGGTTTTTCAAAGACAGGTATTTATGGTAAGGCTGCGGACGATTTATCATTTACATGTACAGATGCAACCAATAATACTCAGGATAATGGGGAATCAAAATGGCTTATTTTCAAGCCTGAGAGTTATGGTTATACAACAACTTCTCTTCCGCAGACATATAGCGCTGAATTTGCAATAAATGATAATTTTGATGGCTCACTGACGTGGGTATTTAAACCTCAGGTTGGTTCAACAGTTGGTTCAACAAAGTTTGCTGTAAGCCTTTCGGCGAAGAATGGCGTGAACTTCTTTGATACAGAAAATGTTTGTCAGATTCTTCCTGATTCTTGGGTGAAGGTTGATATGGTTATTTATCCGGCAGATAAAAAGATAGATTTCTATATTGACGGAGAAAAGAAACATACAGAAACATTTACCGGAGAGGGATTATTAGTTCCAAATGCCGGAACAATGAGAATTTGTGCTTCAAATATTCCGATTGGTGAAACTGCATATTGGGCAGCTGATAACTTTACTTATTATATTGGCGAACCTTCATACGCACAGAGTGATATTCCGTCTGCAGAATTTTCAGGAAAGTTAATGTTTGACGCAAATGCAAATGCTTTGGATGAGGTTGTTGTTGAAGGAACATATCAGGCATCTGATGCAACTGCTATTAATGGAGCAGAGATTTCAAGCTATGTAGATTCCGAAGGGGTGACTACAGTAGTTGCAACTAAGAATGGAATTTATAAGTATTATAAGATCACAGAAATTGATGGAATAAATCTTTTTGTCAATGGTGCAGAAACAACAACACTTTCGACAGGAACGGTTTTGGCGACAACAACAATTAGTAGAACATCACTTTCAGAGTATAATCCGGTTCTTGTGCTTGCAGTTTATGAAGATGGCAGACTTGTAGATATTATTTCTGACGATATAATGTCAGATAAAAAACTTGAGGCGTCTCTTGAAGTTACAAAGGGTGAAAAAACAACAGTCAAGGCTATGCTTTGGTCTGGTTTTGGAACTCTTGTACCGCTGACAGGTACTGCTTCTGCGAATTAATATGATTAAAAGCAGGGAGATATGTTTTATCTGCCTGCTTTTTACAAGGTGGAGTTATATGTTAAAGAAAATAATAGCTGTTTTGATGATTCTTTCGATGGTTTTGCCTATGCTGTCGATTGAGGTTTTGGCCAGTGATACTGAGATGGGAAATATCGGTTTTGAGTCTTGGAACAGTGCTTATTCTGAAAGTTGTTTTCGCGTAAATGATGTATCAGGTATAGGAAATTACATGGTATCTGAAAAACTTTATGGATCTGATTCAAAGGCTTTTCATATTGGTAATGATGAGGGTGCGCAAACTCAATATGGTGGTGTCTTGGGCGCTAAATATTCCTATATAAACTTTTCTCAATATACAGACACTACCCTTGATGGAACTACATATAAATATAAAACGATAGCATTTGATGTTGCAGTTGATTCTTTAAAAAGCTCAATGAGCGTTACGGTAAAATCGAATTCTGACAATTCAACCACAAGATACACTTTGTTTAGTATTTCAAACGGAGTTATGAAGTCGGCTAACAATTCAGTCACTCTTGTGAGCAGTGTTGAGGCAAAACGATGGTATAACATTAAAATGGTAGAATCATATGATGGTTCTCTGGGAAACTGGAAATTTTATGTGGATGATCAGTTGTGTGGAACAAGCACATCTTTCAAGGCTACAAAGTTGACTGAAATGTGGTTTAATTATTTTACCAACACGGATACCTATCAAGACGAAAACGGAAATACTAAATATTATGAAAATGGTTTTGCTCTTGATAATATCAACATAAAAAATTCTGATGACACAGAGGAGCCGGTATACTCTTATCCGGTTTTGGATATTTCAGCAGGATACTCTACTAAAATTGAAGTTAAAAATGCTTTTCCAAGACATATAAAGGTAAAATCTGATGTTAACGCATATTTTGTAGAAAACTATTTGACTGGTGCAGATTCATATACAGTTGTTGATGAGAGCTCTACAGAAATTGAGGACGATGCTTCGGCGATAGGGAATTATCTTAGAGTGGTAAAGGGAGAAGATACATATGTATATCCAATAGGATTATTGGATGATTACATTGTTCAAAAAACACATGATTTTAATAATTGGACAGGTGGTACATATTACAATTATGGAAGTTGGAGAGTATCGGGATTTAGCAATAATACTATTCCGGATTATTATTCTAACAGTTTGAAATATGGTTCATCAAATAAATCAATTACATTTACCGGAAATGCCGGAACGTATGGATATTTTAAAGATGTATATTCTGATATTACACTTACAAATATTAATAAGTATTTCAAGCTTTCGTTTGATGTAGCTGTAAGCAGTGATGCATCAGCTTTGTCTGTTATTGCGGATTCCGCCCGAACAAAAACTCTTATGAGTATTTCAAACGGAAAATTGAAATTGCTTGGAAATACTCAAAAATTAATGGATATTAAGGCAAAACAATGGTACAGGATTGATTTGATTGAAGAGTATGCGTATGATACAGCTACATGGTCAGCATATGTGAATGGTGTGAAGATTTTTGATGGTTATGAATCATTTGCATATACTTCTATGACCGCTAATTATCCTAGATTTGTAAAAGACAGTGGCGTGGGTGATGATTTTTCAGTTGATAATATAGACTTTTCAGTGTCAAATTACTTTCCATCAACAGAAAATGAAGATTTTAAACTTTATACTGATTTAAACTCTAATATTGCAATTAAAAATGATTTTTCAAGAGAAATAATTTTATATGAAGAGGTATCTTCAAGCGAGTTGATTGATTCACTCACTAATGAGAATATTGAAGCATCTGTTGTGGATGAAAATGGAGCATTATTAAGCGAGGAAGTTTCCATTGCGGGTAATTATGCAATAATTGTAAGTGGAGATAAGGAATATATTTATCATATTACATTGAATACAGAAAGTGAATATTTCGTTTTCTATGATAATGATTTTTCAAGTAGCTTTAATGGTTTGACAATAAATAAAAAAAATGCACAGATAGCCAAAACTAACGAATATATTTCAGTTCAGCCGTCACAATCATCGGATTCTTATTTTGAACTTAACTCTTTTGTGGCAGAGGCAGGATTTTTTGTGGTAGATTTCTCACTATGCGGAAAATCAAATTCAAACGGAACGATGCAATTGATGCTTCGTAATGAAACAACGACAGAAACTGTTACTGCAAATTGTGCTATATTTAAGGGGAATGTTCTAACTGTAGGAGGAGATACGATATATACTGCAAAAGATGGAGAGTGGTTTGATGTAACAATAGCGGTTAATCTTTCAAACGGAAGAGTCTCTGCTTATATTGGTGGAGAACTTGTTAAGGATAATATGAATGTTGGAAAAAATCTTAAGCAGGTTACACTTTCGAGATTTTATTTTACAGCCGGAGTAGGAGAATATTGCATTGATAATCTTAAAATTTATAATTCGGATACAGTAGGAAATACACAAAATCTGGAAAGTGCAGAAATATCACCATTTAAGTCTAAAAAATACTCACAAATAGCACTGAAGAATAGGATTGCTGTTGAAACAAATGTTTCTTCTGCTTGGAACGGAACTGATAAGATATATTTGGATTATCCCGTGCATACAAGTGAAGGAAATATATATCTTGCAATCAGTGATGCAGAAAAACTTTTCGATTCTGTTGGTGCGGCAGAGTGGACAGACACAGGAATTGGATATGTTAATATTTTAACTACTGCACAAAACAATGGTTATGAGTATTCAGAAAATGGAAAAGGTTTATGTGTATTTGATCAAAATTCTGCTTTTCCATCGTCTTCGCAAATGGATTATATACATCGTTATCTTATGTTTAGAAGATATACACCGGAAAAACTTGCTTCTGTAAAAATAAATACAAATCAAAGATTGTTAACAGATGCGGGACGGTTTGATGAAATTATTGAGTCATGTACTACAAATGAATTTATGCAAAGCAGATATTCTACCGTTATAAGCAATGCTAATTCTTATCTGAATAGAGAAATTCTTAGCTATACACTTTCTTCTGATGGAAAATTGCTTGCTGTTTCAACTGAATTTAGAAATCGTATTTTGACATTGCTAACAGCATATAAGCTTACGAATAATGTTGATTATAAGAATAGAGCTACAGCAGAATTAAATTCAGTTCTTACGTTTGATGATTGGAATGCTGGTACACATTTTCTTGATGCGGCAGAAATGGCTTTTGGAGTTGCTTTATATTATGACTGGCTTAGAGATGAGCTTACAACGAATCAAAAGGAAAATATTGAAAATAAAATTAATGAGTATTTTTTAAACTATTCGTATTCAGCTTATAATACAATTCCATCTCCATTTTGGGTAAGTACCAAAACTAATTGGAGCAGTGTTGTAAACGGAACTGCTGCTATATGTGCTATGGCTCTTTGGGAAACAGATGTGGACAGGTATAGTGAAATTCTAACAAAGGCTATACGAGCTTGTGAGGATAATATATATTTATTCCTGCCTGATGGTGCTTGGCACGAAGGTGGACATTATTGGGCTTACACAATGGAGTTTTTATCATATCTGTATTCGAGCCTTGATGTTTTCTTTGGAGAAACTCTTGATCTAGAAAAAAGCAACGGATTTAGAAATACAGGATATTTTGCTATCGGAATAGATGCACCGCAAGGAATGAATGACTATCACGATGGATTTGTTACTCATATTAACACTTCCGCATTGTTTTACTTGGGGAATAAATTTAATGATGATAATTTAACAAAAGCCAAATTATTCTTTGATAATATGTATTCAACTTCGGTAAAACCGGAAGATTTGTTATGGTATGATGCCGATGTAATATTAACATCATTAGATTTACCTACGGATTATTATTTCAGAGAAGCAGAGTCTGTAACAATGCGTGAACAGTGGCAAAAAGACACTGGGGCATATGTTGCATTTCATGGAGGGAATAATACAGGTGACCATTATCATACAGATGCCGGAGCATTTGTGTTCGATTTAAACGGAGAAAGATGGGCTTTGGATATTCCATTGAAGTCATATATCGAGGATAATTCTTTTGCCCGTTCTCTGCAAGGACATAATACACTTGAGATATTTGCTGCTACAGAAACATCGGGAGCACAAAGTGCAAGTGAAAATGCAGAAGTTACTGAATTTGAAACCGGATATAATTCGGCTTATGCAGTGCTGGATATGACGAAGTTGTATTCTAATGCTGAGAGTGTAAAAAGGGGGTATTATTTAAGAAATAACAGACGAGTTCTTGAAATTTGCGATAAAGTTGATGTTGCAGAGGAATCGACTGTTGTTTGGAGAATGAATACGGAAGCAGATGTTACTATTACTGATAATGGTGCAACACTTACAAAGAAAGGGAAAACAGTTTATTTGACTTTTGCATCAGATTGTCCGGCAGAAATCTCTTTAAATTCATCACTGGAACTTCCGGAAGCATACGGGAATTCAGTTAAGCAAATAGAAATACATTTAAGCGTAAGCGACGTAGCTACATTGAATGTAATTATATCTGAAAATAAGAAAACAGATTTTACGGATATTTTGGAATGGGAAATTGATGAACCTGATGTGGAATTTTTAAATGGCGATTTCGAGTATATATATAAGCATCCTTCAGATGTTGTTATTGTAAGTAATTTATCTGATAAAAATATAATTGCTGCAAGCTTTAGTGGAGATAGAATGGTTGAGGCTGTTGAAATTGAAAAAAGTGATAAGGCTACTTTTAATAGTGGGAATATTATAAAAATTTTTAATTGGGATGAAAATCTGTGTCCTCTATCGCAGCATATTGTATTTGATTAAAAACGAGGAGAATGGTAATGAATAAAAGTGAACTGTTGAGTTTGATGGAAAAAATTAACGATTATTGGATTGGACAAAATCCCGAAAGTGGAGATAATCATTGGGAGCGCGGTGCATATTTTATAGGAGATATAGAGGCTTATAAACTTACAGGCAAAAAAGAATATCTCAATTATGCATTAAAATGGGCAGAAGATAATAATTGGTGTTTTTCGCGGGATGAGGACAATAAATCTATTAACCCAGATTCAAAACTGTGCGGTCAGAGCTATCTTCAGTTGATGGAATTAGTTCCTGGTTCCGGCACAATGGAAAATATGGAGAAAACTTTAGAGTTTAATTTCACTGACCCGAACAACGACTATTGGTGGTGGATTGATTCTGTATATATGGCATTGCCTTTCTATGCAATGTATGGATTAAAGACCGGAGATGAGAGAAGTTTTGAAAAGGCATATAAGTTGTTTGTCAATACAAAAGATGAGCGAAAACTATACGATTATAACAGAAAACTATGGTATAGGGACGAACGTTTTACTCCAGATAAGGTGAAAACCAAAAATGGAAAACTTTCAGTATGGTCTAGAGGGAATGGCTGGGTGTTTGGCGGTCTTGCAAGAGCCATTGATATTCTTCCGGAAGGCGTGGGTTATAGAGAAAAATATATTGAGGTTTTTCAGAATATGGCTGAAATGGTTGCACAAACTCAATGTCCTGACGGACTTTGGAGAGCATCATTGTTTGACCCGGAAGAATATGATATGCCAGAGGCGAGCGGTACATTATTATTTACATATGGTTTATTGATTGGTGTCAGATGTGGAGTGTTAGATGGAAGCTATCTTGAAAGTGCGATGAAAGGTTTTGAAGCAATTAAAAAATATTGTATAGCAGAAAGCGGACGAATTCTTTGGGTTCAAGGTGTTGCCTGGGATCCGAGTCCTTCTGAGAAAGACAATACAAATGATTATGCTGTAGGAACAATGCTACTTATAATCAAAGAATTACTTTTGCTGATTTCGGAGGGAGAAAAATGATAGATATTTCATACGATATTTTTTTGGATAAAGTACATGGGTGTTGGTATGGCAAATGTTTGGGTGGAGCTGCCGGAGCCCCATTCGAAGGTATAAAAAAATTAATAGACATAGATGATTTTACAGAGGTTTTTAATCCGGACTTGCCTAATGATGACCTTGACTTACAACTTCTATGGATAGATGTTCTGAAAAACAAAGGATATAATATATCTTCATGCGATTTAGCTGATGCCTGGATAGAAAAATGTTGGTATCCTTTTTCAGAATATGGATATTTTATGAAGAACTATATGAGAGGTATTAAACCACCGTATAGTGGCATTATAAATAATCGTTTCTTTAAAGAAGGTATGGGTTGTCCAATTCGTTCAGAAATATGGGGGATACTATGTGCCGGAAAGCCAGAACTCGCAAAGAAATATGCGTATATTGATGCATGTTTGGACCATGCAGATAATTCTGTTTATGCAGAACAGTTTCTTGCTTGTGTTGAGGCAATAGCGTTTTATGAAAATGATATGTATACTCTTGTGAAAAATGGTATGGATTTTATTCCTGAAGATTCAAAACTATATAAAGCATTTTCGTATATTCTGCAAAGATATTCAAACAACGATGACTGGATTTCGGTTCGTCAGGGGATGTTGAATAAATTTGGTCATCCTGATTTTACTAATGTGGTCCAAAATCTTGGTATGGTTTTAATTTCTTTACTCTATGGCAAAGGAGATATGAGAGAAACCATAAATATAGCACTTCGATGTGGATTTGATACGGACTGCACTTGTGCATCGGCGGCTTCAATTGTTGGTATTATAAAAGGATACAAAGCTCTTGGAAGCCTAGGTGAACTTATTAAGGATTATTTTGTGTGTGGAATTGATATTCAAAGGGATTCCGACAGCATATATGAGCTTGCTAAAGAAACTACACAGCTTGCACTTGATATGCCCGAGACAGTACATATTACACCTGTATATCCTACAGAAGAAGGATTAAAAGAAAGCTATAATACAATAGAACCGGTTAAGTGGCATATTTATGGCCCGTATTATGACCAGCTTAATCTGCCAATAAATCCTGATTATCCAAGCCCCCACGGAGAAGGCTGCGTGCTTCCCGATATTGTATGTATGGTAAATAACGAGGCTTTTCTGGAAAAAGAATATGATAAGGGAGAAAAAGCGGCAGAAATAGAAAGCTATGAAGATTTTATCGAAATTGATAAATTCATTACAATGGAAGGTCAGTATGCGTGTGTGGCCGAAACAACAATTATTTCTACGGAAGATAAGAGGGTATGGGCGATAATCGGAAATAATGATGGATTTTCTCTTTTTGTTAACGGAGAAAAAGTGCTTGAAAAAGATGAAATAAGACTTTGGACTCCATATAATAATTTCTGCTATGTTGATTTAAAAAAAGGAGAAAACAAGATAAGAATAAAACTTTTGAAACGAACAAAAGCACTGGATTTTTCATTAGGACTCAGAATTTATGACGGAAAACATTGGCATAGATCGAAATGGTGTACTGATTTGAAATATGTGTAAAAAACAATATAACCGCACGAAAGGAAATAGGATATGGATGAGATTCGCAAAAATACGGTCGAAAGCACACGGCAATTGTCGAAATTTCAGTATGTAAGCTTTCTTGAGCCTGAATGTAAAGAAAAGTCACCTAAAATTTTGTTTGTTGGAAATTCGATTACGCTACATGGTGTGAAGCCGGAAATTGGCTGGAATGGGACTTACGGAATGGCAGCATCGTGTATTGAGAATGACTATGTACACATTTGCATAAGAGAGATAAAAAATAGATATCCACAAGCATCGTTTTGCATTTGCCAAGTCAGCGAATGGGAAAGAGATTATAAGCAAGGGCAACAAAAACTGTGTGCATATGAAAAAGCACGGGATTTTGAGGCCGATATAATTATAATGCGTGCTGTTGAAAATTGCCCTATTGAAGGGTTTGATGGGGATGTTTTTTTAGAAGAATATGATAGACTTTTGTCATTTCTCAATATAAAGCAAACATCAAATGTTATCTTAACTACAAGTTTTTGGGAGCATCCGGCTGACAAAGAAATATGCTTATATGGTAAACAAAAGAAGCACCCTGTAATTATGCTTGGAGATTTAGGAAAAGAAGATGGGATGAAAGCTATTGGCTTATTTGAACACAATGGAGTTGCTAATCATCCGGGAGATTTGGGAATGAAGAATATTGCAAACAGAATATTAAATGAATTACATAAAATTTATATATGATGTCTCAAGTTTTTATACTTAATTTTATAAGAAGATAATTGTATTATAAAGGGGTGAAATTATTGTTAGAAATTAAGATATTTAATAAGGATAATGTGGAAGTATTTTCAAATAGTGGATTATGTATAGATTGTTTGTACGAAAAAGAATATAAAAAAGGCGACAAGATAGTTATTCACAAAAAGAATATAGATTTTATATCTATTCAGCTTGACGAAAATATCGCAGAAAGCATAATCTATTGTCCATCATCAACGTTTGTGTTTGAGATTCCGTTTGGAGATTTAAAACGTGGATATGATGAAAAAGCATTTTCTGGAAATAGGCATTATATAAAAGTAAGTGTGGCTGATGAAGCTGCTTACAGGGTACGCAATATTTGTCTTAATTCTCATGATATAAGAGGACAAAAGAAATATTTTCCACATGCTTATGCAAATCTTGTTACACGTGAAGATGTGTGCTTCTTCGAGAGGAATGCAATTGATGGTGTAAAAGAAAATGAGGGACATGGTGATTACCCATTTCATTCATGGGCTGGCGGTGCAAGAGAAGATTTAGAGTATTATATTGACTTCGGAGCAGAAGTTGAGGTTGAAAAATTAGTATTTTATCTTCGTGCTGATTTTCCTCATGATACATATTGGAAAAATATTGATGTGGAATTTTCAGATGGTAGCAGAGTTACAGCGGAGTTTGAGGGAATAAAAGAAGGGCAGGAACTTATATTGCCCGAAAAGGTTAAAACCAAAACCATACATCTTACTAACTTTAAACAAGTATCGTTTCCGTTATCGTGGGCGGCTCTTTCACAGGTTGAAGTGTATGGAAGGTATATAAAGGAGGATTTAAGTAAAATGGAAGTAAGAAACGCAGCAAACCCAAAGGATGTAAAAAATTATGACACGGATAGATTAAGAGAAGAATTTCACATCTCAAAACTATTCACAAAGGACAACACAAGAATGGTTTATAGCCATATCGACAGAATTATTACAGCAGGTATTATGCCTGTATATCAGGAACTGAAGCTTGAAGCAGGAAAAGAACTTACGGCGGAATATTTTCTTGAAAGAAGAGAAATGGGCTGTATTAATGTGGGCGGTAAAGGTATAATCACAGTCGATGGTGTTGAATATGAGATGAATCCAAGAGATGGAATTTATATCGGTATGGGTAATAAGGAAATCAGTTTTAAGAGTGTTGACGCAGAAGAACCTGCAAAGTTCTATGTATCATCTTGCCCTGCACATGCATCATATCCAATCGTTAAGATTGATATTACAAAGGCTAAAAAAGTGCCTTGCGGAAGTGTTGAAGACTGTAACAAGAGAGTTATCAATCAATATATACACCCTGAAGTAATTAAATCTTGTCAGCTTGCTATGGGATTGACTCAGTTAGAACCGGGTTCAAACTGGAACACAATGCCATCACATACTCATGACAGAAGAATGGAAGTATATATGTATCTTGATATGGGTGAAAATGATGCGGTATTCCATATGATGGGCGAACCAAACGAAACAAGACATATCATTATGCACAACGAAGAAGCAGTAATTTCACCAAGCTGGTCAATCCACTCAGGTGTTGGTACTAAAAACTACTCCTTCATCTGGGCAATGTGCGGTGAAAATCAGGAATTTACTGATATGGATCACATTGAAACGAGGGACTTAAGATAATGAAATCTATGGAACAAAGACTTGAAGAATACGGAGTAGTACCTGTTGTTGTATTAAAAGAAACAAAGGATGCAATTCCTCTTGCAGAAGCTTTGATTAAAGGTGGACTTTCCTGTGCAGAGGTAACTTTCAGAACAGACGCCGCAGAGGGGTCCATAAGGCTTATGAGTGAAAAGTACCCTGAGATGTTGGTTGGTGCAGGAACAGTCCTGACCACCGAGCAGGTGGACAGAGCCGTTAATGCCGGTGCAAAATTCATTGTATCTCCGGGCTTTGATGCAGAAATTGTAGACTATTGTCTTGAGAAGAATATACCTGTTTTCCCTGGCTGTATCACTCCGTCAGAGGTTGCACAGGCAGTAAAAAGAGGACTTAAGGTAATCAAATTTTTCCCTGCAGAGCAGGCCGGCGGTATTGCAATGATTAAGGCAATGGGTGCACCATATAATATGGTTAAGTTTATGCCAACAGGTGGTATAAGTGCGAAGAACTTGTTAGAATATCTTTCTTGCAGTAACATTGTATGCTGCGGAGGTAGTTGGATGGTAAAGGGTGACCTTATCACAGAGGGTAAGTTTGATGAAATAACAGCACTAACAAAGGAAGCGGTAGAACTTGTAAAAAGCATTCGTGCTTAGGGAGGTAACGATATGAACTTGAATTTAAAGCCAAAAGGAAATTGTAAGTTTGACGCTGTATCACTGGGTGAGGTAATGTTAAGACTTGATCCGGGTGAGGGCAGAATAAGAACAGCAAGACAGTTTCGTGCTTGGGAAGGCGGCGGAGAATACAATGTTATCCGTGGTCTGCATAAGTGCTTCAAAATGGATACTGCAGTAATCACTGCATTTGCAGAAAATGAAGTTGGTTACCTTATGCAGGACTTCATAGAACAAGGCGGTGTTGATACATCCCTTATCCATTGGGCAAAGACAGACGGTATTGGAAGAATTTGCAGAAATGGTCTTAATTTTACTGAACGCGGCTTTGGAATAAGAGGAGCAGTTGGTTGCTCGGACAGAGCAAACACAGCTATTTCAAAGGCAACTCCAAAGGATTTTGATTTTGAATATATATTTGGAACTTTGGGCGTTCGTTGGCTTCATACAGGTGGAATATATGCGGCACTTTCGGAGCAGTCTTGTGAAACAGTACTAGAAGCTGTAAAGATTGCAAAGAAGTATGGAACAATCATATCCTATGATTTGAATTACAGACCATCAATGTGGAGTGCAATCGGCGGACTTGAAAAAGCACAGGAAGTTAATAAAGAAATTGCTAAATACGTTGACGTAATGATAGGTAATGAAGAGGACTTCACAGCTTGTCTTGGACTTCAGGTTGAGGGTAACGATGAAAATCTTAAGGAGCTTAACCTTGAAGGCTACAAGAAAATGATTAACGAGGCTGCAAAGCAGTATCCAAACTTCAAGGTTATTGCAACTACCTTAAGAGAGGTAAAGACTGCGACTGTTAACGACTGGAGTGCTATCTGCTGGGCAGATGGAGAGGTTTATAAGGCGAAGGATTATAAAGCACTCGAAATTATGGACAGAGTCGGCGGAGGAGACTCCTTTGCTTCAGGTCTTATTTATGGACTCATGACAACACAAAATCCGGAGCTGGCTGTAAATTATGGTGCAGCACACGGAGCCCTTGCTATGACAACACCCGGTGATACCACAATGGCAAATCTTAAAGAGGTTGAAGCTATTATGGGCGGAGCAGGAGCAAGAGTACAAAGATAAGGAGATTACATATTATGTTTAATTTGAACGGTAAAATAGCACTTGTAACAGGTGCATCATACGGTATCGGTTTTGCAATTGCAAAGGGACTTGCAAATGCAGGAGCGAAAATTGTATTTAACGATATAAATGAAGAATTCTTAAATAGAGGTCTTGAAAATTACAAGGCAGAGGGCATAGATGCTAAAGGCTATGTTTGTGACGTAACAGATGAAAATGCCGTAAATGAAATGATTGCCGATATTGAGAAAACAGTTGGCGTAATTGATATTCTTGTAAATAATGCAGGTATTATCAAGAGAATACCTATGCACGAAATGAGTGCAGATGAGTTCAGACAGGTTATTGATGTTGACCTTAATGCGCCATTTATTGTATCAAAGGCAGTTATTCCTTCAATGATTAAAAAGGGTGGCGGTAAGATTATAAATATCTGCTCAATGATGTCAGAACTTGGCAGAGAAACAGTTTCTGCATATGCTGCAGCAAAGGGCGGACTTAAAATGCTCACAAGAAATATCTGTTCAGAATACGGTGAATACAACATTCAGTGTAACGGTATTGGCCCTGGCTACATAGCAACACCGCAGACAGCACCACTAAGAGAACCACAGGCAGACGGTTCAAAACATCCTTTTGACAGCTTTATCTGTGCAAAGACACCTGCTGGCAGATGGCTTAATCCTGAGGAATTGGTTGGACCGGCGGTATTTCTTGCATCAAGTGCATCCGATGCGGTAAACGGACATATTTTGTATGTAGACGGAGGAATACTTGCTTACATTGGAAAACAACCCAAATGATGTACTTAAATAAATCTAACAATAATATTTAATAGTAGAGAAAGTAAAACGGGGAGATTTTTATGAAAAAACAAACATTTGCTTTATATTTTGGAAACAGAGGCTTTATGCCGGCAGAACTTATTGAAGGGGCAAGAGATGATATGGTCAAGGCAGTTACAGATGCCGGTTATGACTATATTATGATGGACAAGGACGCAACACGCTATGGTGCTGTTGAAACTCGTGATGAAGGTCGTCTTTATGCAAAGTGGTTGAAATCACACGAAGGAGAATATGACGGTGTAATTTTATGTATGCCTATTTTCGTTGATGAAAATGGTGCGATTGCCGCGCTTCAGGATGCGGGAGTTCCTATTTTGATGCAGGCATATCCTGATGAAATCGGAAAGATGGATTTCTATCACAGAAGAGATGCATATTGTGGTAAATTTTCTGTTACTGATGTATTTGAGCAGTACAAAGTTCCATATACAGTTATGACACCGCATGTTGTTCATCCGCTGACTTCTGAATTTGCCCAGAATCTTCACGATTTTGCTGGTATTTGTCGGGTTGTAAATGGAATGAAGAGATTTACAATAGGTTGTATTGGTGCAAGAACAACTGCATTTAAGACAGTGCGTTTTGATGAGCTTACAATGCAGCGTCACGGAATAAATGTTGAGTCTTTTGACTTATCTGAATTATTTGAATTTGTTCGTGCAAAGGCTGACGATGATGAAAAGATACTTGCTAAAAAGGCTACACTTGAAAATTATACAGATTTTTCAAATGTACCGGAAGATAAGAAGCTTATGCTTTCAAAAATCAGCGTTGTTATTGATGAATATATTGAAACCTATCACTTGGACGCTATTGCACTTCGTTGTTGGAACGAGATGGAAACATACTTAAGAGTATGCCCTTGTGTTCTCGTTTCAGAACTTAATGACAGAGGAATTGTAGCATCTTGTGAAATTGATATGTGCAGTGCAATTACAATGAGAGCATTATCACTTGCAACCGAAGGCCCTGCTGCTTGTCTTGACTGGAATAATAACTATGGTGATGATCCTGACAAGGTTATTCTTTTCCACTGCGGTTCAACTGCACAAAAACTGATGACAGGAAAAGGAGAAGTTACTTCACATAAGATGTTTGATAAGGGTGATCCCGGTAGTGGCTGGGGAACTAATGAAGGAAGAATTGCAGCATTCCCAATGACTTTCTCAAACTGTAAGACAGAAGATGGAAAAATTACAATTTACTTCAGCGAAGGTGAATTCACAGGTGAAGATATTGAAAAAGAATTCTTTGGCTGTGGAGGTGTTGCTAAAATTGATAATCTGCAGAAGAAACTCATAAAACTTGCAAGAGGCGGTTTTAAACACCATACAACAGTTGCTAACGGTCATGTAAAGATGATTTTGGAAGAAGCATTCAAGTATTATCTTGGCTATGATGTAGTAAGCATAGAGGAGTAATGCTATGTTAATAGGTGGTCTTGATGTAGGAACTACAGGCTGTAAATTAACTATTTACAATGATAATGGTGAATTTATACATAATGAATATATTGAGTATGAAGTAAAAAGACAAAATGGTGAGCACGAAATTGATGCAGGAGCAATATTTGAGGCTGTATGTGCAGTAATAGAAAAAAGCTGTAAGAAACATCCTGAACTTTGTGCAATAGGAATTACAACATTTGGTGAAACCTTTGTTGCACTTGATGATAAAGATAATGTTTTGTTGCCATCAATGCTCTATACTGATCCAAGAGGAGAAGAAGAAACAAAAGAGCTTTGTGAAAAGCTTGGTGAGGATAAAATTACACATATAGCAGGTGTAAAGCCTCATTCAATGTATAGCTTGCCAAAGGTTATGTGGATTAAGAAAAACAAGCCTTTAGTATATGAAAAGATAAAGCATATTCTTTTAATGGAAGATTTTATCGTATATATGCTTACAGGTAAGGCTTGCATTGATTATTCATTGGCGGCAAGAACTCTTGGACTTGATATTCGTAAAAAATGCTGGAGTAATGAAATTTTTGATGCCGCAGGAGTTGATGTTTCACTCTTGTCTGAACTTGTACCAACAGGAACTTTAGCAGGAAATGTTAAAAAAGAAATTGCAGAAAAGCTTCATATCTCTGAAGAATTAAAGATAATAAACGGATGTCATGATCAGGTTGCTGCTGCAGTCGGTGCAGGTATCTTTGAAGTTGGTATGGCAGTTGACGGTACAGGTACAGTTGAATGTGTAACACCTATGTTTGATAAAATTCCTGAAAACAAGGGGGTTTATGAAGAAGGTTATTCCGTTGTGCCGTATGTCTTTAATGGAACTTATGTATGCTATGCATTATCCTTTACAGGTGGAGCAACTCTTAAATGGTACAGGGATAATTTCGCAAAGTATGAGAATAAGATTGCCGAAGAAAAGGGCGAAAATGTTTATGCAAATCTTGATGCGTTGGTTCCTGATAAGCCTACAGATATTTTGATAATGCCTCATTTTAGCGGTGCTGCTAATCCATATATGGATAATTCATCGAGAGCAGCTATTTTAGGTCTTTCGCTTGAACATACAAATTATGATTTATATAAGGCTTTGATGGAAGGCGTAACATATGAAATTATGACAAACATTGAGCATCTCGAAAGTTTTGGTATTAAACTCAATAAACTTGTTGCAACAGGTGGAGGAGCCTCATCTCCTGTATGGCTTCAAATTAAAGCAGATATACTGAATCGTACTGTTACTGCATTATCTGCAAAGGAAGCAGGTGCTTGCGGTACTTGTATGATGACTGCTGTTGCTATAGGTCTTTGTAAATCTTTAGAAGAAGCAAAGAAAATATTTGTTTCAGAGAAAAAACAGTATATTCCAAATTGTGAAAATACAAAAATCTACGAAAAGAAATATAGTGCATATAAAAAGATTTATGATGCAGTAAGACCTATTATCGATGAAGCAAGTATTAAGCAAAGCTAAAGAAAGGGAATAGCAATTATGAATAAATATATAGGACATCCTCTTCAATTATATGGTGTTGAAGAAATGCGACTTGTCGGCGGTAAGGGAGATGGAATGCGAATTCTTAATGTCAGAAATAATAAAGGACTTGAATTTGTAATTTCACTTGACCGTTGCGGAGATATAGTGAAATTAAACTTAAAAGGCGATAATTTTGGATATTTTGCCCCTTGTGGTTATGTTTCACCTAAATATTATGATGATAAAGACGCAGGATTCTTAAAATCCTTTACAGCCGGATTCTTTACAACTTGTGGTCTGACTGCTGTTGGCTCACCTTGTACAGATAATGGTGAGGAACTTCCACTGCATGGTACAATTTCAAATACACCTTGTGAGAATGCTGCACACTGGATTGAAAATGATGAAATTCATATAAAACTTTTAGTTCGTGATGCGGCATTGTTTGCGAGAAAACTGATATTGGAAAGAGAATATGTTTGTCCAATAAATGAAAATGTTATATGTATTACAGATAAAATCAAAAATATCGGTTCTGAAGCATCACCGCTTGAAGTTCTTTATCACTGTAATATGGGTTATCCGCTTTTGTCTGAAAATTCAGTAGTTTGCGTGCCTGCAACAGAAGTTCTGCCAAGAAACGAACACGCAAAAGAAGGAATTGAAGACTCTTTAAAAATGGAGAAGCCTCAAAATGGATATGTTGAAAAATGTTATTATCATATACTCTCAGGTAATCCTACCGTTTCAATATATAATCCTGATATTAATAAAGGTCTTAATATTAAATTTGATACAAAAGAATTGCCTTATTTTACAGAGTGGAAAATGATGGGTGAATATGATTATGTGTTAGGACTTGAGCCTGGTAATTGCTATCCTGACGGACGTGATGTTATGCGTGAAAAAGGTATGCTTGAATTTTTAGAACCGAATAAGGAAAAGGTTCATCACATAACATTTGAGTTTATTGAAAAAACTAAAGAGGAGAAAGAAAAATGTTAGTTAGTCTAAAAGAAGTTTTGAAAGTTGCAGAGGCAAAAAAATGTGCTATTGGCTCTTTTAATACACCTAATCTTGCAAGCATGAGGGCGGTTATAGGAGCTGCTGAAAAACAGAAAATGCCTGTAATAATAATGCATGCTCAGATACATGATGAAATGGGAGTAGCAAAAATGGAAGAAATTGCACCTATTATGCTACTTATGGCTGATAAAGCAAGTGTACCTGTATGCGTACATCTTGACCATGGTACAGATATGTCTTATGTGAAAAGAGCTCTTGATTTGGGATTTACATCAGTTATGTATGATGGTTCTGAACTTGATAAAGAAATGAACTATGCAAATACTTCTATAGTTGTTGAGATGGCTCGTAAGTGCGGAGCATCGGTCGAGGCAGAAATTGGCTCTATGGGAGCAAGAGAAGGTGGAGGTGCAGGTGGAGAAAGTATATATACCGATCCTGATGATGCAAAGAAATTTGCTGAAAATACAGGTATAGATGCTCTTGCTTGTGCATTTGGTACTGCCCATGGTCTTTATGCAAAAGAACCTAAGTTAGACTTCCCAAGACTTGAAAAGATTGGGGAAATGGTATCAATTCCTCTTGTAATGCATGGTGGCAGTGGTGTGAATCCTGCAGATTACATACGCTCAATTCAACTTGGTATAAGAAAAATTAATTGTTATACATATATGGCAAAAGCCGGAGGTACAGCAGTTGCAAATCTAAACAAAGATATGTTGTATCACGATATTGAACTTGAAGCAACGAGAGCAATGCTTGAAGATGCAAGTAAATCAATCGGATTTTTCTCAATGCCTCAAAATGAAGAGTATAAACAATATATAGATAATAACAATGATGATGTTGATAAAATAGTCAAGCGTGTAATAGAGATGGTAAAAAATAAATAGGAGGGCAAAAAATATGAACAGATATGAATCTGCAAAAGAAATTTACGCTAAAATCGGTGTTGATACTGATTTAGCTATAGAAAAATTGAAAACAATACCGGTGTCACTTCATTGTTGGCAAGGCGATGATGTTAAAGGATTTGATACAGATGGACCGTTAACAGGAGGAATACAAACAACAGGTAACTATCTCGGAAGGGCAAGAACACCTGATGAGTTAATGGCTGATATGGATAAGGTTATGACACTTTGTCCCGGCAAAAAGAAATTGAATGTTCATGCGTGTTATGCTGTTGTTGAAGATGGAGAATTTATCGATAGAGACAAATTAGAACCCAAGCATTTTCAAAAATGGGTTGACTTTGCTAAAGAAAGAAATATGGGGATTGACTTTAATCCTACATTCTTTTCACATCCAAAGGTAAAAAACGGATTGACACTTTCAAGTCCTTGTGAAGAAACAAGAAAGTTTTGGATTGAACATGGTAAGGCTTGTATAAGAATTTCACAGTATTTTGCTGAACAAACAGGTGTTCCTTGTGTTATGAATATTTGGACGGGTGACGGATATAAGGACATTCCAGCAGACAGAATAGGTCCAAGAATCAGATATAAGGAGTCTATTGAGGAGATTTTATTAGAACCTTATGATAAAAATCTTGTTAAACCTTGTGTTGAATCAAAAGTATTTGGTATTGGTGTTGAAGCATTTACAACAGGTAGTGCAGAGTTTTCGCTTACATTTGCCGCAACACACGATGGCTGTCTGCCTCTTATGGATAATGGGCATTATCATCCAACAGAAGTAGTTTCTGATAAAATTCCTGCTCTTCTATGTTTCTTCCCGGAAATTGCATTACATATAACAAGACCAATTCGTTGGGATAGTGACCATGTTGTATTGTTTGATGATGAAACAAGAGAGATAGCAAAAGAAATAGTAAGGTGTGATGCACTGGACAGAGTTTATATGGCACTTGATTACTTTGATGCAAGTATAAATAGAATTTCAGCGTGGACGGTGGGATTTAGAAATTGGCAAAAAGCACTTTTGAATGCTCTTTGTACTCCAAATGAGTTACTTAGAAAACTTCAAGATAATAATGAATTGACCGAACTTCAAGTTGTGCAAGATGAAATGAAAACAATGCCATTTGGTGATGTGTGGGAAGAATATTGCCGTCAATGTGGTGTAAAGTGCGATAGAGAATGGTTTTCTGAAGTTAAGAAATATGAGGCTGAAATTTTGAATAAGAGATAGAATGATTTAAACAAGTTTAGTTTATGTTTATACAACGTAAATAAAGAAAGGACGTGATACTGTGACAAATACAATGGTTGAAAATGAATTATTTAATCATACAATATATTGCTGTTGCAGTATCATTTTCAAAAACTATATATAGGATTAAAATAAATATCTCGTAATTTGAACACAATGCTATATGCACTGCGGCAATATAAAAGCTGCGGTGCATTTTTGCTGTTTGGATTTACGGGGTATTGCCTATGAGGAAAAGAAAACGACAATACAAGTGTATCTATAAGTATATATTAAAGGACAGTAAATATCCGTTAGTCAGGATGTTAACTGTCCTTTTTCTTTTATGCAATATTCGTGCTCCGCCGTGAGCGTTTTCTGGAAAGCAAAAGAAAGGAGAACGCTTATGAAAGTGGATATAATGAAAAAAATTTCAAAAACATTTTTAACTACTAAGAAATGGTTAGTACATACGGTTTATAATGTAATTGTAGATAGGAGGTGCAACCTGTGAGAACGGAATTTTCTTCGTTTGATCGCAGAATGGAAATACTATCTATTCTTATGAATCAAAACATTATTTCACGTTTGGAACTTGCAAGAAGATTTTCAGTGTCAGATGTTACTATCTGTGAAGATATTATTGCATTAAGCAGATTTGCACCTATAGCCAGTAAAATGGGAAGATATGGCGGAGTGTATATAATAGACCAATATAAAAGAGAAAAGGCTTATTTATCTCGTGATGAAGAAAAATTAATTGAAAAATTAATAAAACAGCTTTCAGGAAAAGAGCAATTTCTACTACAAATGGTACTATATAAATTCGCTATGCCTCGTGATTAAATGGACTTATCTAAAAGTGTGAATTTTATAACTTTAAAATTATGAAATTCGCCAAGCACAAAGAAAACACGCAAGATAACGGCGATGTAGTATAGACAAGCAAACGGATACGTTACCGTATGTACGAGCAAGGCTGTGGATACGCCAAGACGTTTATGTAGCTTCTACTGTGCATAACAATTGCACATCATCGAAAGATGTCCATACAGAAAACAGAGCGACCAACATCTACACAGTAAAAAAGGTTTGCAACCTTTGTGCGATAACTACATACGGGTACAATGATACTTCTACTTAGTCACAGTCCGAGCGTTAAAAGCGTCGCAGGCAATGAAAGTAGTCCGGGCAGAGTCGGGAAGGTGAGAATCCTATGAAGCAGTTTCGCAAGCTGCTGTCCGTTGTAGCTTTAGATTTGATAGCATAATTAAAGGGATTGATATGCTTAAAGTCCCCCTAAAATAAAAACGATAATTTTTGTTTTCTTCTTTTCTTTTTTTATCGTTTGGTGTGTCAGTCTCTTTACTTATGCTATTGAGCATAGTAAAAAAACCACGGAGGGATTAGTATGAATAATAACAATGATGTTCCTATATGGGAAAAATACACATTAACAGTAGAAGAAGCAGCAAAGTATTTTCGCATAGGTGAAAGTAAACTTCGTAAACTTGCTGAAGAAAACCTTAATTCTGGATGGGTTCTTATGAATGGGAATCGCATACAGATAAAAAGAAAAAAATTTGAACAGCTTATTGATACTTATGAAGTTATTTAACAAGTGTAACAAAGCTTTAAGAATTTATGGACAGAAAGCCTTAGATGTGTTATAATGATTATATCATATCAAGGCTCTTTTCTGTTTCAAGAAAGGAGAATGAACAATGTCACAAAAACGGAGAGATAACAAAAACCGTATATTGCAGACTGGAGAGAGCCAAAGAAAAGACGGCAGATATGCCTATAAGTATGTGGATAATCATGGTAAGTCACAATTTGTTTACGCTTGGAGATTAGTACCGACAGATAAGACTCCGGCAGGAAAACGTGAAGATTTATCTTTAAGGGAAAAGGAAAAACAAATACAAAAAGACCTTGATGATGGGATTGATATAAAAGGAAAAAAGATGACTGTATGCCAGCTATATGAAAAATTCACTCGTCAAAAAGGGAATGTCAAGCAAAACACAAAAATCGGACGTAAATATTTGATGGAAATACTCAAAAATGATAAGTTCGGAGCTGCAAGTGTTGAGAATATAAAAATGTCTGATGCAAAAGAATGGGCTATTAGAATGAATCAGAATGGATATGCCTATAAAACTATTGATAATTATAAGCGTTCATTAAAAGCAACTTTTCAAATGGCTGTTATAGATGATTATATTAGAAAAAATCCTTTTGAATTTCAGTTGAATACTATTCTTGAAGATGATACTGTACATAAGGAAGCTATGTCGGCTGAACAAGAAACTTCGTTTTTGAAATTTGTTGAGCAAGATGATATGTATTGGCAGAATGTTGACGAAATTCTAATACTGTTAGGAACGGGAATTCGTATTTCGGAATTATGCGGACTAACAAAAAAAGAAGTTGATTTTGAAAATAGAATCATCACTATAGACCATCAGTTACTTTGGGACAGCGAGTTAGGATATTATACAGCACCGCCGAAAACGAAAAGCGGATTTAGACAAATACCCATGAGTGAAACTGTATATCAGGCTTTTGTGCGAGTGTTTCAAAGAGAAAACAAGGTTGCACCTTTTAGAATTGACGGATATAGTCATTTTTTGTTTTTCAACCAAGACGGCTTACCTAAAGTTGCATATCATTATGAGAGTATGTTTAAAGCAGTTGTTAAGAGATATTATAAGCAGGAAAATGTTATTAAGTTACCTGAGATAATGACACCGCACACAATGCGACATACATTCTGTACCAATCTTGCAAATAAAGGAATGAACCCAAAAGCATTACAATATATAATGGGACATTCCAATATAAATATGACACTCAATTATTATTCACATGTAAGTTTTGATGTGGCACAAGTTGAAATGTTGAAATTTATCGCTTAAAAAGTGGTAAAATTTGAGTTTACTACTCGATTTACTACTTTTGAGAGCAAAAAGATAAAAAGTTTTAAAAAAATATAGGATGATATTATAAAAAACAAAGATGCTCCCAATGCCGATAAAATCATGCTTTGGGAACATTTGAAAATTAATGATAAGAAATTTAGAAGATTAAATAATTTTTATATCAAAAAAAAGAGATCGCCGCATAGAGCAACAACCCCTTAATTTCTTTTATCAAACAACGACAACCTTAATAGCTACGTTGCCACCTTTTTCTGTAAGAAGTCTTTCTTCAAAGGAAATACCTCTTGAGTTCATTTCTTCTATGAAGTTTTCAAAGTTGTCACCTGTAAGGAAACAGCATCCTCCTTCTTCAACAGAAATGTACTTAATAAGTAATTCATCCACCAACATCTTATCCTTTGATGAGATGAATATAGAACCGCTGCCGATTCCGTAGTCTTTGGAATTCTTAGCTGAATCATCTGCGCCGAATCTTACACCGTCGAGAGATGACATTGTTGCAGCATTTGCTACAATAACTCCGGACTTGGTTGTTTCAAGCAAAGCAAACTCTGCTTCAAGATTTCTTTCTTTGTTGGCGTAGTTTTCAGGGTTAATACCGGATATTTCATATTTTTTTTCAACAGAAGAAGCAAGAACGACGTTTTTCGAAGGATCCAGATGAGGCGGAATCTTCGACATAACATCATCATTGTTATATGATTGCTCTGCCGCAGGGGCAGCAGCTACCGGCTTCTGTGTTGCAGCAGGTACAGCCGCGTGCGTAATTTTTTTGGTAGAAGCTTTGCGCACCGGTGCTTTAGTAGCGGGAGCCGCAGGAGCGACCTCCTCAACAGCAGGCTGGGGGAGTATTACATCCTGAACCGTTGCCTCTGTTGTATCCGGCATAGACTGCAAGCTGTTGTCAATAACGGTTGTGGACTCTAAGGGAGCATTATCTGTGAGATTAATATTCTCAGCTCCGATAACTGCTGCAAGGACAAGACATGCGGCAACTGCTGAATATTTTCTGCAGCCGGCACTTATAAAGCTTACCTTCTTTGCAGGAGTTTCTCTGTCCAGACGCTCGTTTATGAGCTTGCTCAAATCGGCAGGAGGCGTAGTGTTGCGCATGGAATGCATAGCGTCACGTACTGAGCATGAAAGCTCATATTCTGCTTTGCACTCTGCACAGTTTTCCATGTGCTGCTTAAAAAGTTCCATTTCTTCTTTGGTACATTCATCATAAACGTACTTGTCAATATTGTGAAAAAACATATCTTCCAAAGCAACTGCCTCCTTTCTTTTGAAATATGCCTTGGCGACTGCGGCAGTATAGCCGCAAGCCGTGAAGCTACAACATCTTCACTTAGTTAGACGATTTATTGAAAAAAAAGTTCCCGATTTTCAGATATTTTTTTGCGAAGAGCTTGTCTTGCTCTGTTAATTCTTGATTTTACCGTACCTTCGGGAATTTTCAGAATTCTGGAAATTTCTTCATAAGACAAGCCCTCAATATCACAAAGCACAAGAACCTCTTTATATTCATTGCTCAGCTGGTCCATTGCTTCTCTTACACGGCGCTGAAGCTCCGTTTGCTCCGAAATTCGTTCAGGAGTTGGAGCATCGTCCGGTATTTGCATAGGCTCGTCATCATCGGTTTTGGAGTCAAGACTTATAACGTTTGCTTTGCGCATACGTTTTCTCAGAAAATCCTTACACACGTTTGCGCACACTCTGTAAATCCATGTGGAAAGGGACGAATTTTCCTTGAAGCTTCCGATGCCTCTGTAAATGTTTATAAAAACCTCTTGTGATGCATCAAGTGCATCTTCCTGATCATTGAGCATTCCTACGGCTATGTTATACACCTTGCCCTGATACTGCTCAATGAGGATGTTGAATGCATCTCTGTCGCCCTTTTTCAAAAGGTTTACAAGTTCTTTTTCGGACAATACTTCACCCCCTTTTTGTGTAAACTTATTCAATTTATTATACTACATTTGAGTCTGTATGTCAATGCAAACAATAGGTTATTGTGATATTATTTGAAGAATGATAGCGGTATTTGTTAATTTTTTTTAAAATAAGAGCTGTTCATTTGACAATACATGACCTTTTGTGATACAATTACCCTATTAAGTATAAAGGGCGGTAAGCACAAATGGAAGTGTACGGAACAAAACCTAAGATTTTTACAAAGCAATGGTGGCCTTATTTCTGGGAATACTATAAAATTCACACCTTTGCAGTATTGTTTTTGGTATTCATGTTCGGTTCAATTATTCATTCCAATGTAACCAGAACAAAGTATGATTTGCATATATCATATATAGGGCTTCAGAACTTTGACGAGAATGTTCAAGCCTCAATTAACAATATGGTTGAGCCGGTAATTGATGAAATAAACGGAAATGATAAGCTGGACATAGACTATATGATTTATGGTATAGAGAACCCCGACCAAGACGGAGTTGTAGATGAATACGAGTATTCAATGAACATCAAAATTTCTGCAGAGCTTCAGGTGGGTGACAGCTACTTGTATATTCTTTCTAAGGCAAATGCTGATGACCTGTACGGTCTTAGTGATTGCTTCGAAAATGCAGAGCTGTTAAAGGCTGATGCTGAAAGCTCCGATTTGCTCTATGACGAAAACGGTCGTGCATGGGCGGTATCACTTCGCAACAATCCGCAGTTTGCCGCTATGGGAATAGATTCGTCAGAGCTTTATGTAGCTGTTCGTTTTGTATATACAAAAGAGCAGAAAAACGAGGAACGCATCAAAGCCCATGACAATTCAATCAAAGCTGCAAGACAGCTTATAGGAGCATAGATATGAACGAAAAACCTGAGTTTAACGAGGCGGAAATGTTTCGGCTCTACAACCAGACAAAAGACAAAAGCATAAAGGATAAAATAGTCGCTCAGTATATGTACGTTGCGGAAATCATGTCAAAAAGATTTGCAAATCGTGGTATTGACTATGAGGACATTTTTCAGGTGGCATGTCTTGGGCTTGTCCTTGCGGTTGACAGATATGATAGTTCCAGAGGGGTAAAATTTACCACCTTTGCAACGCCCACAGTCGTTGGCGAAATAAAGAAATATTTCAGGGACAAGGGATGTTTTATCAAAATCCCCCGTAAGCTTTATGAAGTATTTACCAAAGCGGAAAAACTTCGTCAGGGAATGGATAAAGCGGACTGTACACCGGCGGAGCTTGCAAAGCTTTTGAATTTACCGGAGGAAACTCTCCGTCAGGCATATGCCGTAGGAGATGTGGCGTTTATTCAGTCCCTTGAGCAGGAGGCATATACAGACGGTAATTCCATGTATTGCGATACTCTTGGCTTTGACGACAAAAATTTTATAATGATAGAGAATAATGACTTCATGAACTCCTGCCTTGAGGAGCTTGACGAAAAAGAGCAGGCGTTTATAAAACTGAGATTTTATGAGGAAAAAACCCAAAAAGAAATATCTGTTATGTGGGATATGTCACAGATGCAGGTATCAAGATATGAAAAATCTATCCTCAAAAAGCTGAGAAATTTATATTACAAATAAAGGGAATGTTTAAAAACGCACAGACCGTTTAATGTCATTGAACGGTCTGTGCGTTTTTTGTAACATTCTCTTTTAATATAATCCCTGCTCAATAAATTTTTGCATTGCAGCCTTTACTGATGGCATATCATCACGATAAGTAACGCCGTACCATTGTTCAGGAGTTTCCAGAACCTTAACCTCTGTAAGACCTTTCTGGATAAGGTCATTAATAACAACGGGCAGAAGTGATTCTGCTTTCGGCTCATTGATTTTTTCTTCAAGGAATTTATGAAAAGCTTCTTCAAGGTGCGGGAATATGTCTGTTCCCAAGCCCCAGAAATTCATTGAAACGATTGTTTCAGGTGCGAAGCCAGAGTTTTTATCAAGAGAAAGATGCTCTGTAATTGTTTTAAGACGTCCGTTTTCCACTTCGCAAACTCCGCGTGCTACTGTGCCGTTTTCTGTAAGTGTTTTACCAAGATGGTATCCTACCATGCAAGGCACATCATTTTTAGCAAGCTGGTCATGAAGGATTCGGAAAGATTCTCTTCCATAAAAGTCATCTGCGTTAATAACACCGAACGGAGCAGAAATTTTGTCCTTTGCACAAAGTACAGCATGGTTTGTTCCCCAGGGCTTAATGCGGTCAGCAGGTCTTGTGTAGCCTGCAGGAAGCTTGTCAAGCTCCTGAAAAGCGTAATCTATGTCCATGATTTTCTCAAGTCTCTTACCGCACGCTTCACGGAAATCCTTTTCAATTTCTTTTTTGATAATAATTATAGTCTTATCAAAGCCGGCTTCTGCAGCATCCTTCACGGAAAAGTCAAGAATTGCTTCTCCATTTGGGCCCATAGGCTCGATTTGTTTAAGACCTCCGAATCGGCTTCCCATACCGGCAGCCATTACCACAAGTTCTGTTTTCATGTTTCATGTCTCCTTTTTTCTATTCAAACATAGGTGTAGAAAGGTATCTCGCTCCTGTATCAGGGAGAAGAGCTACTATTGTTTTGCCTATGTTTTCTTCTTTTTTAGCAAGCTGCAATGCAGCAAATACAGCTGCGCCTGAAGTGATTCCCACAAGTAAGCCTTCATTTTTTGCAAGGCTTCTTCCCGTTTCGTAGGCGTCGCTATCTGTAACAGTTATAATTTCGTCATAAATTTCTGTATTCAGAATTTCAGGTATAAAGCCTGCGCCTATTCCCTGAAGTCCATGAGCACCCGCTGTACCTCTGGATAAATAGGGTGAGCCTTCAGGCTCTACTGCTACTATTTTTATATCAGGTTTTTTAGATTTCAGATACTCGCCTATTCCGGTTATTGTACCGCCTGTTCCTACGCCTGCCACGAAAATGTCAACCTTTCCGTCGGTGTCATTCCATATTTCAGGACCGGTAGTTTTTAAATGTGCTGACGGATTTGCAGGGTTTGTAAACTGCCCCGTAAGAAATGCGTCGGGAATTTCCTTTTCAAGCTCTTTTGCTTTTTCGATAGCTCCCGCCATTCCTGCGGCTCCGTCTGTCAGAACTATTTCTGCGCCGTAAGCCTTCAAAATGCTTCTTCGCTCAATGCTCATGGTTTCGGGCATGGTAAGAATTACCTTGTAGCCTCTTGCGGCGGCAACTGCGGCAAGACCTATTCCCGTATTACCGCTTGTAGGCTCAATAATTACCGAGCCGGGCTTTAAAAGTCCTTTTTCTTCTGCGTCCTCTATCATGAAAAGGGCTGCTCTGTCCTTTACGCTGCCTGCAGGATTAAAATATTCAAGCTTTGCAAGTAAAGATGCTTTAAGGTCATGCTTTTTAGCGATGTTAGTAAGCTCCATTAAAGGTGTAGAGCCTATAAGCTCTGTTATTGATTTATATACTTTCATGGTAAAGACTCCTTTCATACATTGGAATATATAGTTTTTGTGCTTATTCCGTCGAGTCTTCCTATTTTGCCCGAAATGGTGCTTATAATATTCTGTGGCGCATCAATGGCGATGCTTATGATATTTATTCCCTTTTCTTTGTATGGAAGTCCCATTCTTCCTATTATATAATCGCTGTATTGATGAAGTATAGTGTTTACCTCAGGAACTGAGTCGGTTTTTTCAACGATTATTCCGATTACTGCAACTCTTTCTTCCATTATACACATACCTCCGGATTATATACTTTATTGTTTATAAACTCATACAGATTTTTTGTTGAGTGTGGTTTGCCGAGCTTTGAAGCCGCATCTTCCATAAGCTTTCGCTTCCAGGGGTATTCAAAGAACTGATACAAGGCGGTTTCAACGGGGAATGTTTTTGACGTAATCATAGCAGCACCGCTGTTTACCAGAAACTCCATATTCCGCTCCTCCTGACCGGGTATGGGGTTCATCAGGATAAGTGGCAAGCCCTTTGCCATTGCTTCCGAGGTTGTAAGGCCGCCGGGCTTTGTGATTATTATATCAGCCGCGTCCATGTACATATCTACATTTTCCGTAAACCCAAGACTGCGCACGTGCTTGTTCCATTGCTCGTCACGTATGCTGTCTCTTGCTTTTTCATTGTTGCCGCATATAACGGTCATCTGGAAGTCTGCTTCAAGCTTATCGCATGAGCGGATAACCTCTGTCATGTCCCCAAACCCCATAGAACCCATCATAACAAGTACGAGAGGCGTATCGTCAAGTCCTAAAAGCCTTTTTGCTTCCGCCTTGTTTTGCTTTTCTGAAAACTTCTTTTTTATGGGTATTCCAAAGGGCAGAATTTTTTCTTTTGGTATTCCTTTTTTAACTGCCGCAGGTGTGAGAAGCTCATCGGGCAGAACATAAAAATCAAGCGCCGTTGATTCCCAGAACGGATGAACCGTAAAGTCAGTAACTACCCCGAACAAAGGACAGTTAAGCACTCCTCTTTCCTTTAATATAGTCATAAGAACAGTTGCATAGGAGTGAGTGCCTATAACAAAATCAGGATTATACTCTATCATGTATTTTTCAAGCTTTTTAGACAGAAACTTTGAAATAATAGTTTCAGGTGCATAGCTTTTACTTGGTTCTTCCTTTTTATCAAAAGTATCATAAACCTTGCCGTAGGCATCGCCTAAGTATTTTGTAATAAGGAGATAACCGTCCTGAACGCCCTCGCCAAGAAAGCGGCTTATATATTCAAGAGTATCGAGCATTTCGCATTCAATGCCGTTTGCAGTAAAGTAATCCTTCATTGCAAGACCGGTAGAATGATGACCGTACCCTGCTTTTACCGATAAAATCAATGCTTTCATTTTTCTCTGAATCCTTTCAATAAAAAACAGATAAAATAAATGAACAATAATACGTATATAACGATTATACTATATTTTACTTAAAAAAACAAGCGGAAAATTAAAAAAAGCTGCAGCGATTTTATCGCTGCAACTGTTTTAGCCGCAAATCATAGGACCGAGCTGTGTAACTGTGCCTGCGCCCATAGTAAAGACTATATCGCCTTTTTTGGCGGTTTCGCGCACATATTTCACAATATTGTCAAAGCCTTTGATATATTTAGCATTGATTCCTTTTTCATACATTGCACCTGCGAGTCTTTCTGAGGTGGTTTCACCGTCAGGAAGCTCTCTTGCAGCATATATGTCAGAGAGTATAACTTCATCTGCAAGGCAAAATGCTTCAAGGAATTCATTCCATAATGACTTGGTTCTTGTATATGTGTGTGGCTCGAAAATACATACAATTCTTGTATGCGGCATAGACGATGCGGCGCATAGTGTAGCCTTTATTTCTGTGGGATGATGTGCGTAATCGTCTATTACAATAGCGCCGTTGCATAAGCCTTTTTTTTCAAATCTTCGGTGAGTACCCTTAAATGATTCAATACCTTTTGCCGCCATTTCAATGTCAGCGCCTAAAACTCTGCAAACCGCAATGGTAGCAAGAGCATTGTGCACATTATGCTCACCGGGTACGTTCAGCTTAATAGAACAAAGTTTTTCGCCTTTTTCAAAGCAGTCAAACTGTGGGTATCCGTCAACGTATATGATATTTTCTGCGCTGTAATCAAAATCGCCTATTCCGTAGGTAATAACTTTGCAATCAGTGTTTTTGAGAGCTTTTTGAATATTTTTGTCCTCTCCCCAGGCAATAGTAACGCCGCTGTCTTTTGTAAGGAGAGCGAATTTACGGAAGCTTTCAATTATATCGTCCAGGTCTTTGAAAAAGTCCAGATGGTCCTCTTCAATGTTGGTAATCAACGAAATGGTTGGAAAAAATTTCAGAAAGCTGTTGGTATATTCGCAGGCTTCCGTGACAAAATATTCATCAGAGCCTGTGCGGATATTTCCGTCAATCAGGTCAAGCTCGCCGCCTATGCTTATGGTGGGATCAAGCTGTGCATATATAAGGGCATGGGCAATCATAGAGGTAGTTGTTGTTTTGCCGTGAGTTCCGGCAACGCCCACGCAGTTTTTATACTTTTTCATAATAGCCCCAAGACATTCTGCTCTGTCAATCAACGTAACGCCTGCCTGCTGTGCTGCAATAATCTCAGGATTATCACCATGTACTGCGGCTGTATATACCACAAGTCCTGCACCCTTTATATTGTCAGCGTGGTGACCTATGTATATGGTAGCTCCAAGCTCCTTGAGCTTTGAGGTTATATTGCTTTCGCATCTGTCGGAGCCGGTAACTTTGAATCCGTTTTTCAGCATTATCTGGGCAATTCCGCTCATGCTTATTCCGCCTATGCCGATAAAATGAATATGTTCGCCCGGTGTAAGACAGCTGATGTCAAATCTGTTCATTGGAAAAAACCCCCAATTATTAATTATAAGTAGGTTATGTTCATATTATATACCTTTTGAAAACCAAAGAAAATAGAAAATATCAATTTTGACAAAATGACTAATTTTTGAAAAGCTATTTATGCAATATACTAAAATCTGTACAATTTTGTTGACAAAATAAGATAATATGTGTACAATAATTATATGTTGTTAAACATGTGTGTTTAATATTGAAGGGAGAAGGATTACCTTGGAGATTACAGACGTAAAGGTAAAATTAGTTAATGCGGAAAGTAAGATGAAGGCAGTTGCTTCTGTAACCTTTGATGACGCATTTGTAGTTCATGACATTAAAATTATCGAAGGACAGGAAAAGCTTTTCACAGCAATGCCCAGCAGAAAAACTCCGGAAAACGAGTTTAAGGATATTGCTCATCCAATCAACTCAGCTATGCGTAGAACTTTGGAGGATGCAGTGATTGCTAAGTATCAGGAGTGTGTGTCTGAGACAGACGCAGAATAATCTTAACTGCATACAATGAAAAAGGTTACGCGCCGTTTTTAGAAATGGGCGTAATTTTTTTTGTGCAGAAATTTAAGAATAAAATATTCCTATAAGTACAATAATATCGAAATAAAGGCTTTTGTTTTTGCAATTAATACAAGGTAAAAACTAAAAAGAAAAAAAACATTAGCGAAGTTATACAATGGTTGAATTTTTGAAAAAAAAGTGTTGACAAAAATATTCAGCTATGTTATAATTAATCACGTCGTTGACGACAACGGCATAAAACAGCAGAAAATTCGGGAGTTTAGCTCAGCTGGGAGAGCGTCTGCCTTACAAGCAGGATGTCACAGGTTCGAGCCCTGTAACTCCCACCAAATGGCCCGGTAGTTCAGTTGGTTAGAACGCTAGCCTGTCACGCTAGAGGTCGTGGGTTCGAGCCCCATCCGGGTCGCCATTTTTTTCTGCTGATATGCCTCTGTAGCTCAGTCGGTAGAGCAAGGGACTGAAAATCCCTGTGTCAGTGGTTCGATTCCACTCGGAGGCACCAAGTTCTTTTCTAAAGAGCTTATGCGGGAGTGGCTCAGTGGTAGAGCGTCACCTTGCCAAGGTGAACGTCGCGAGTTCGAATCTCGTCTTCCGCTCCATAACTACAAAAGACGCAATAGCGCGTCTTTTGTTTTAATCGGTGCCATAGCCAAGTGGTAAGGCCAAGGTCTGCAACACCTTTATTCCCCAGTTCAAATCTGGGTGGCACCTCCAGAAAAAAGCGTACTGAAATTTTCAGTACGCTTTTTTCAACGATATAAATTCCTGACGGAATTTGTGATATGTACTTTATACGCGATATACTTTTGGTGCGATATGTCCCTTCGGGACGAGATAAAGAATTTATATCATATCGTAATCAAACGAAGTGAGCTTATATCGAATTTGCGAAGCAAATATATCGAACGAGCGTGAGCGAGTATATCGCAAAAACAAGGTGCATCTAAACCATTCGGTTCTTCCAGAACAAAAATCCTGTCGAAAGATAGGATTTTTTGTTTTGTATTATTTTTTTATACGACAGGATTTTTTAATGAATAATGAATGGTGAAGTCGCACAGCTAATTAATAATTGAAATTCTTTAAAAATGATGATACAATATAATTGGTGATGAAAGTGAAAGAAAATAAGGAAGAAGATAATTATCCAAAGCTTATTTTTATATGCATCTGAATTATTCGGTTATACCGGAAAAAGCACTTGCAATTTGCAAGTGCTTTTTAAAATACCAAGATTTAGCTGCCAAGCTTTTTATTTGATGTCCTATACTGCTTTGGCGTGATGCCTTCGCTCTTTTTGAAATATCTTATAAAACTGCTTGTATCTGTAAATCCAAGGGTTTCCGTTATTTCTGCTATGTCCAGGTCAGTTTCTGTCAATAGCTTTTTAGCGTTGCTTATACGAAGCATTCTCATATACTCTACAAAGGACATTCCAATCTTCTTTTTGATATAGGTAGATAAGTAGCTGGGATTCATGTTGAATTTCTGTGCAACAATATCAAGTGAAATAAATTTGTTGTAATTAATCTTAATATACTTAATAATTTCGTCCTCATAATTATTTTCAAGGTCATTTGCTCTTTCGCACAGCATCATGCAGGTTTCTGAGAACGAGTCGCGAAGCTTGTCATAGTCAAGTATGGCAGGGTTGTTTTTTGTAATGAAGCTTGAATACGGCAGCTCCTGCTGTTCTGCTTCTCCTGACGGCTTAAATGCTGCACGTATAACGAAATTGTGCAGATACATAAAGAATGTATAGCAATCTGAATAAGATGACTTTTCTGAGTTTTTGAAAATATTTTTAAGGGATTCTGCAAGGTTTTCTTTGTCGCCTATTTTAATAAGGTTCATAAACGCCGTTTCATTTTCAACAAAAGCCGCAAGCATATGTCTGTCCGAGACAATGTCAGCTTCTGTATATAGCTTTGATTTTTTCCGTACGTCTCTGTGTTTCTTAATTGAAGAAACTTGTTTTGTACACTCCGATATATCTTCAATGCTCTTAGCGGGATCAGAAACTATTGCCACGACACGTAAGTTGGACTTATTTCTGTCATCTACATATTTCTTAAGCCCTTTTCTTACGTTTTCAGCAGAACCGTTATAGTTAATAACAACGAAAAATCCATCGTCCGCAATAAAGCAGAACTCATATTTTGTATTCATTGCATCGAGTGCCACAGATAATCCGGTGGATAAGGTGTCATCTGATGTGCCGGTTATGAAATATGCCAGCATGAAGTTATCAAGAGGGAACGCATCTCTGAAAAAGTTGTTTTCATAAGTGGTAAACTCATGATTTGCCCTGCTTGCAGAATTGTACAAAATAGCATTAATCATCATGGCGTTGTTTGTGGTGTCCTTTGTTGATAGGATATAATCACTCATCTCGAAAATCTGTTCGTTCATGATTTCCACATAGTCCAGCAAAGCCACAAACTCATTTTTCTTGCTGCTTCCCGAAACCGAAAGGAAGTTATTTGCGAACTTTTTGAGGGGAATTACAAGTATGTTATATAATAAGTACAAGAATGCAAGAATAGCTACAAGAGTAATAAGGTAGGCTATTATATAGAAGTGATTAACCGATGAAATATCATTTTTAATAGTTGCCTTGTCATAAAGCACCGCATATGTAAGAGCGTTTTCGCCCTTTTCCTTTACCAGAAGATAATCTCCGTTATAGGACATGGACTTTGCATCAAATATTTTCTTTTTATCCAGAGAAAGTGATGTTTGATAATCGTTGGTAAGAATAATTTTACCTGCCGAATTCATTACAAGAATGATGGAGCTGTCGTCATAGAATTTGGTTTTATTAAACTTCGAAATAAAATTGTTTACATCAACAGAAATGGTCATTCTATAATCATCGGTTAAAAAATACAGATAAAGACTATGCGGCTGCCCGTAAATTTTAGGCTGCTGCTGCGCATGCATATGTACGACCTTTTTTTCTTTATTATAGTCAAAGTCGTTTACTACAAGCATGGATTCAGGACTGTTTTTCATATAATCGGATGAGAAAAAACCGCTTTGCGTAATAACAATAGGGTGATTGTAGAAAGTAACGGCAATATCCTTTATAAGACTATTTGTAGCAACAGTGCCTCTGAGTTTTTTCAGTATATCATCTATAAGGGGCGAATCAAGAAATCCGTCTTTGTAAAGATTTTCGTTAGGGCTGATAATAGGCTCGTTCATATATACATTCAAATTGTTAATCAAAGCTTTAAGTTCAGCTTCAAGCCCTATTTTAACAAACTTGGTATAATTTTCGCATGATTTAAAAACGGAATGCTTGTGGGTGGCCACAGCGCAACCTGATGCAACAGCAAACGCGCAAACTATAATTGCTGTCAAAACAGCTGTGGACGTAAATACTATTTTTTTAATTCCCGTACCAAGCCACATTCCCTTGATAGTGGAAAGAAGTTTTTTATACATATTTGTACTCCTCAAACTATTAACTGATAGGCTTATTATAAACATCGCAAAAATAAAAGTCAAGATATTTTTATAAAATGTAATAAAAGGCAACATATAAAATGGTAAATTTTTTTGTTTTGAAATGAAAATGTAAGATAACATTTTCATCCAAGAAATCGTTTTGAGAACCAAAGAATATGTATAGGGTTTTATGAAAATTATTTTGTTTAAAACAGCATGGTATAAAGCTTTGATTTGGGTTTTGATTTCAGACTGTTAAAAAACCGAGGATATAGCTGCCTCAAAACCTTGATACGTCGCGCTATGTGATAATTTGTCGTTTTAAACCACCTAAAAAAATGAATACTAATCTCAAAAAATGCACACTTTTTTGCCCCAAAAAAGTGCCAAATGAAAAGATTTTAACTATTCATTCCAAGACATTCTCTATTGCGTGCTTTTGATTGTGTGTGTTAGAATAATATGTGAAAAGGTGCACATGTATCAAAACTATTTTCATGTGTGGCATATATTTTTTGCAGAAAAGAGTGATTTAAGAAAATGAGTTTGAAAAAGAAAGAGGTTAATGCGGCAGCTACAGCACCTTCCCGCAAAAAGAAAAAGAATCCGTTTATTCAGGACCTCACAACTAACTATAATCTGTATCTTATGATACTTCCTTGCTTGATTATGTTTGTGCTGTTTTATTACATGCCTATGTACGGCGTTATTATTTCCTTCAAGGATTATGATATGCTCGACGGAATCATGGGTAGCTCATGGGTAGGCTTTGAACATTTTTCAAAGTTCTTCAGGAGCCATTATTTCTGGCGTCTGGTAAGAAACACCCTGAGCCTTGGTTTCCTCAATATGATATGGAACTTCTGGCCGCCAATCGTGCTTGCGCTTCTTATGAATGAAGTCAAGAACGTACCTTTCAAAAAGACTGTTCAGACTGTTACATATCTTCCATACTTCGTGCCTATCGTTGTTGTTGTAGGTATGATGCAGGAGCTTTTGGGCGGTACAGGCGTTATTAATAATGCACTTGCGTCAATAGGTATTGATAGAATTAACTTCCTTGACAAGCATGAGCTTTTTAAGCCCTTGTATATTGCAACAGATATTTGGCAGCGTACAGGTTGGGGTACTATTGTTTACATGGCTGCGCTATCAGGAGTTGACCAGCAGCTTTATGAAGCAGCTTATCTCGACGGTGCAAACCGTTTCCAGAGAATATGGAACATTGCAATCCCCGGCATTCTTCCTACAATCACAATAATGCTCATACTCAATGCAGCTCAGGTTGTTAACGTAGGTTATGAAAAGGTATATCTTATGCAGACACCGTCGCTGTATGAAACATCAGACGTTATCAATACATTCGTTTACAGAGAGGCATTGTCAAAGAAGAAGTTTGATTATGGTACGGCAATAGGTCTTTTGAACAGCGTTGCTGCCACACTTATAATGATTGTTACCAACAAGACAGTAGATAAGCTAAACGGCACAGCATTGTGGTAAGAGATGATAAGGAGGCAAAATAGCAATGAAATATAAAAAGAGTATAGGCGAAATTTTATTCGAAGTGTCAAACTATGCATTTCTTACTTTAGTTTTGTGCGTAGTAATACTTCCCTTCGTATATATGTTCGCTCAGTCAATAAGTGATTATGAACAGGTTGGACTTATGAAAGTTCTTATCATACCTAAAGGAATTCACTTTGGTGCATATAAAAATGTATTTACTGATCCGCAGATAGGAACTGCTTTTCGCAACAGCGTTGTCTATACGGCAGTGGGAACTGTTCTGTCTCTCATATTCCAGGGACTCGGAGCGTTCGCCCTCTCCCGTGACACTTTTAAAGCACGTAAGTTCTTCACAATTATGTTTATAATAACTATGTACTTCAGCGGCGGTATGATTCCTGCATACCTGAACATGAGTAATCTCAAACTTCTCGATACTATGTGGTCGATTATTCTGCCCTCAACAGTTGGTATGTATAACATAATTCTTATGAGAACAAACTTCCGTTCAATACCCAGCGCACTCATTGAGTCTGCTTATATTGACGGTGCAAATGAATGGTACATATTCTTTAAGATTGTAGTACCTCTTTCAAAGGCAATATTTGCTACAATCGCAGTATTTGTGGCTGTTGGTATATGGAACAACTATTTTACACCGCTCCTTTATCTCCAGTCACGCAGCAAAGAGCCGCTTACGATTTTGCTCAAGAGAATTCTTATTTCGGGAGAAGCTCTTGGCTCAGCAGTAGGTGCAGCGCAGATGGCAGGTGGAGAAATGACTATCTCCAGCGCAGGTGATCCTGCATATCAAGGCTCACTTACGGCAATCAAGATGGCTACCGTATTCGTAACAGTTGGACCTATCCTTATAGTTTATCCCTTTGCACAGAAATATTTTGTAACGGGCGTAATGGTAGGATCTGTTAAAGGTTAATAAAAAACAGGAGGGAATTTACAATGAAGAAATTCGCAAAAGTATTATCAATCATGTTGGCATCAGTATTGGTACTCAGTGCGTTGGCAGGCTGTCAAAAAGAAGGTCCCACAACAGCTGACGGAAAGCCTATTATCTCATACTTCATGCCGATTGACCCCGGTAGAGATTTCACCAGCGATACATGGGTAATCAAGAATTGGGGCGAGAAGACGGGAACAAGCATCGAAATCATTCCTATTCAGAGAGATGTTTTCAATGAAAAGATAGCAGCAGTATTTGCAGCTAAAGACTTCCCCGACCTCATTAACTACTATCAGGACGAAAAGACAGTTAATAAGTACGGTCCCAAGCTTTTCGTTTCATTGACAGAGTACCTGGAAGCAGGAAAGCTCCCCAACCTTCAGAAGCTTTTTGAAAAGTACCCTGACATTTACGAAAAGAATACAAGACTCGAAGACGACCAGCTCTACGGCTTCCCTGCATATAAAGCATATGACCAGCCTTTCGCAGCATGGTCAATCAGAGAAGATATTCTTAACAAAGCAGGAATGTCTGCAAAGGACATCAAGACAGAGGACGATGTTAAGGAAGCGCTTCTTGCATTAAAGAAGGTAAGCGGTCATCCCTACGTTACATCAAGCCGTCTTGGTTGGAACTACTTTGCAGAAATGACAGGCTATATGTTCGGTACATCACCCTACATGATGTTTGACAACAGAACATCAAAGTCAAAGAACGAGTGGATTTACGGTCCTACCGGCCATATGTTCAAGGAATGGGTAGAATTTTACAGATGGGCATATGAAAATAAAGTTCTCCACCCCGACTTCGACAGAATGTCAGAGCAGGAGCTTTATGCAGGTTATACTGACGGTTCTATCCAGCTTTCAATGGAGCAGGCAGGTCAGGGCGCGATGCTTTCATCATATCTTCCCAAGTACTACGGAACTCGTACAGAAGCTCCTATTTACGGCTTTGAAATCAACGGCGAAGTTCCCAAACAGCCAATGCTTTATCACAGCCACAACGGTTACAGATGGCCTGTTACAGTAACAAAGACATCAAAGAACGTTGATGCGGCTATGCGAGCAATGGATTGGCTCTATTCAGAAGAAGGTATCAATGAATCAAAGTTTGGTAGAGAAGGTATTGACTGGGTTAAGGATGAAGACTACGGCAACGGAATTCGTCGTATGGTAAAGGACCAGTACTATCAGCTCCAGAGACTTGCTAACGGTGAAATCACTCAGGAAGAATACGACGCACTTCCCACAAACGACCAGCTTTGTCTCACAAGCGGATGGCTTTCGCCTGCACGTCCCGAATACGAAGGCTTCGGTACATCATATCATAAGGACGATAAGAGAAGTAAAGAAAACTCTGAATACGTAATAGATATGTGTCAGACAATCATTGACAGAGGCTACACAGTAGGAACAGATCCTATCGTTAAGTTCACCGAAGAAGAGCAGGAAGAAATCGACGAAATTCTTGCAACTCTCGAAACATTCGTAAGTGAAAAAGCACTCAACTTCATCAAGGGCGCACTTCCCATGGAGCAGTTCGATGCATTCCAGGCAGAAGTAAGAGCAATGGGTGCTGACAGATTGGCAGAAATCTATAATTCTAAAATGTAATATCAAAAAATCTGTTTCTCATTAGAGAAGCAGATTTTTTTTGAAAAAAACTGTTATAAATTCTAAAATTATGGTAAAATATATTGTAGGAGGTTTTTATTATGGCTGTTACATTAAATCCTGATAAAGAAATGGTAAAATCAATAAAAGAAGGCCTTAAAAAAACCGGTGGCTACTGCCCTTGCAGAACGGAGCGCACAGAGGAAAATAAATGCGTGTGTAAGGAGTTCAGAGAGCAGATTGATGATCCGGAATTTGAAGGTTTTTGTCATTGTATGCTATATTATAAAACTAAATGAGAAAGGAAGGATATTATGTCAGAAATAATTCTTACAAAAAGCAATTTTGAGCAGGAAGTATTAAATTCAGATAAACCCGTATTGGTTGACTTCTGGGCAACCTGGTGCGGACCTTGTAAAATGCTTGCTCCCATTGTTGAGGAAATAGCAAACGAGTATTCCAATATAAAAGTAGGAAAAGTCAATATTGACGATGAGGGCGAGCTTGCCATAGAGTTTGGCATAGTAAGCATACCCACTCTGCTTTTGTTTGAGGATGGCAAGGTGACAAAGAAAGAAATCGGTTATCGCACAAAAGACCAGCTAATTGAAGCCTTTGGCTTATAATTTGTAAAAAACAGACTTTGGTTTGTTTTATAAATAGAAAGGAGATATTTTTTATGCAGCAGTATAAATGTAAAGTATGCGGCGAAATATTTTCAGAGGCAGCAGGAGTTTCACCCGTATGCCCCAAGTGCAAAGTAACAGAAGAAAAAATTGAAAAGATAGGAGAGGTACCCGTGACAACAAAATACGCAGGAACACAAACAGAAAAAAATCTTCAGGCAGCATTTTCAGGAGAATCAGAAGCAAGAAACAAATACACATATTTCGCATCAAAGGCTAAGAAAGAAGGCTTTGAGCAAATATCTGCGCTTTTCCAGAAAACAGCCGACAACGAAAAAGAACACGCAAAATTGTGGTTCAAGGAGCTTGGCGGCATAGGCGATACAGCAGAAAACCTTGCCGCAGCCGCTGCAGGAGAGCATTATGAATGGACTGACATGTACGAAGGCTTTGCAGTAACAGCGGAAAAAGAAGGCTTTACAGAGCTTGCACAGAAATTCCGCATGGTAGCCGCAATCGAAAAAGAGCATGAGGAAAGATACCGCGCACTTCTTCATAATGTAGAAACAAAGCAGGTATTTGAAAAGAGCGAAGTTAAGGTATGGGAATGCCGAAACTGCGGACACATTATGGTAGGCACAGCCGCACCGGAGGTTTGCCCCGTATGTAACCATCCCAAAGCTTATTTCGAAATTAATGCAAAGAATTATTAATAAGTAAAAAATCTGTTGCGTCCGCAACAGATTTTTTTATTTAAGAAAGTTTATTTTGAATATCGTCAGTATATTCCGGAATTGATTCCAGATTCTGAACTACAAAGCTGCTGAGGATTACTGCTTGTTTTAAGCATTCTTCGGGAGCTTTGTTTTTAAGGTATGCATTTATGTAGGCGGCGAAGAAGCTGTCGCCTGCACCGACGGTTGAAACAACCTTTCCCTCAGGCTTCTGGGAGAACATCGCCGTATCGGTGCTTTTTTTATAGCTCATGGCTCCGTCTTTGTCAAGAGTCAGTAGAATTGTTTCTATATTATATGCATCTGATAAGTGCTTGCAAACAGCAGTATAATATGCTGCCTCGTCTGCAAAATCCTTTTGGCTCAAAAGGCAAATTCCAAGCTCCGAGAGTACGGGCAGCTCCTCGCGGCTGATTTTGAGAACTGTACAAGCCGTTAGACCATGCTCTGCAATCTCCTTTGAATAGTAATGTTGTCTTATATTAATATCAAAGAAAATATCGTTCCACTTATAGTTTTCGGTAAGAGCCTTAAGTGTACTTCTTGAAACAGCTTCTCTTTGAGCAAGAGTTCCAAAATAAAGAGTTCTTGACTCGTTAGCTTCTATAAGCTTCTTCTGCTCGTCGCTAAGCTCGATATTGTCATATGCCATACCGGGACACAAATCATAGGTAGGAATTCCGTCATCAGAAATGCTAACGTTGCAAACGCCCGTAGGCTGTGATATTCTGTTTATAAAGGTATTATCAACTCCGTAGCTTGCGATAATCTCAGCTGTTTCATCTCCGAGAGCGTCTTTTCCCATTGCCGTTATAAATCCTACATCGTTACCGAGACGCTTAAGATGTGCTGCAAAATTAAAGGGCGCGCCTCCAAGAGTTTTCTTTTCGGGATAAACGTCCCATAATACCTCGCCAAATATAAAAATGCTCATGCTGTAAAAACTTCCTTCCTATATAAATATAGCAATATTTTAGAAGTAGAATTCGTCGGTTTCGACGAACCGAGAATTTACAAACCTATTATATATCAAAATCTGCCATTTTGCAATACCAAAAAGGAAATTAAAAAAAGTTCCCGAAAAACGCAAAATTTAATGTTACAAAATTATTACATTTTTCGCCAATATTTACCCTTTTATATGTTGTGTGGCTTAAAAACCGCATACCTATGCGGTTTCCAGGCTAAAAATAAATTATGAAAAAATTTTTAAAAAAGTGGAACTTTTTCAGAATTTAATCGTCTAACAAAGTGATAGTTGTAAATCAACTGCCTACATTCCCATACTGTAAGGAATGTTGACGAATAATCGGCTTTGAACCTTTGGGTGTTTATGGTATTTTGCCATAATGGCATAAGTTCGGTTGACAATTACTTTCCTTATATAGTAAAATGGGTATGCAGTTTCTTGTAATTGGGTAGAAGCGTTACAGAAATCTGTACGTTAACAGCCGCAGTCCTTTGTGCAGGTAAAGGAAGTTTGCGGCAATCTTACAGTTTTTTTACAACTGTAAAAAGCATTTGACTTATGCTATATGCGTATGGTATAATCAATGCGAGTATCCGGATAGGGTGAAGAAAGAGGCCCTGCCGGATTTTAGAAAATCTCTTTCAAGAATTTTTAAGGAGGAATTGAGACTATGAACATTAATCTCAAAAAGGTAATTTCATCAGTTGCTGCTCTTGCTATGTCACTTAGCTGCTTCACAGCTTTCGCTGCTGATTTCTCAGACGTTGAAGCAACATCTACATACAAGAATGCAATTGACGAACTCGTTGCTCTCGAAATCGTTAACGGTTACGAAGATGGTACTTTCAAGCCCGACAACGAAATCACAAGAGCAGAAGTAACAAAGATGGTTGTTGCTGCTATGGGCCCCAGCTTCAGCGCTGCTGCAGAAAGCAGCCTTGGCGGATCAGGCTTCACAGATGTTGACGCTGCTGGTCACTGGGCTTCAGGCTACATCGCTGTTGGTGTTGCTCAGTCATTCATCAACGGTATGGGCGATGGAACATTCGCTCCCGATGCTAACGTAACATACGCTCAGATCGTTAAGATGCTCGTTGCAGCTCTTGGCTACACAACAGCTGCTGAGTACAACGGCGGATACCCCAACGGTTACCTCCAGATCGGTAACTCAACAGGTATCACAGCTGGCGTTTCAGGCGTAAGCGCTGAAACACCTGTTACAAGAGCACAGGTTGCACAGCTTATCAGCAATGCAATCGATACTCCTCTTGTACTCGTTACAGGTTGGGAAACAAACTATATCACAGGCGAACCTGTTGCTAAGACAGAAGCTATGGACGGTTCAAACACAAAGGGCGAGTACAAGACTCTCCTCACAGAGAACCATGACGTTTACAAAGTAAAGGGCCGTGTATCAGGCACATTTGCTACAGGCGCTTCTAAGGTTGGCATGGTTGACTTCGACGTTGAACAGTCAGATAACTTTGAAGCTACATACAGACTCGACGCTAAGAAGTACGCTCAGAGCGTAGCTGGCTACTCAGATTCATTCACAATCGAAGCTTACGAAGGCGACGTTGACGCTGAAGCTGCTCTCTTCACATATGCTGAAGCACTCGTAAAGGTTGACGAAAACGAAGATTACACACTTCTTTCACTCGTTCCTTACGGAAAGAACGAAATCGTTGAACTTCTTGCTGATGACTATGTAACATGGGATTCAACAAACAACGAGCTCGAATTCAAGAAGAGCGCTACATCATCAAGAACAGATGGTTATGAAATCAACCTTAACACAACAAAGCTTTTCGTTAACGGTATTGAAATCGCTGACGGTAAGGCTGATGCTCTTAAGGATATCACAACAGACATGATGACAGCTTACATCACAAAGAACAAGATCGGTACAGTTACACTTATCGATTCACCCGCTGCTGCTTCAACAAGCAAAGACGGTGTTTATGATGTAATCATGATCACAATGCCTAAGTGGGCTATCATCAGCGAAACAAACGTTGCTGGTGATTCACAGAGAATCTACTTCGATGATTTTGAAGCTGCTGAAACATCAGGTGGCGTAACAACAGCTGCTGTTGGCGCTAACATCATCATCGACACAACAGATGAAGATAAAGTTTACACATTCATTAAGAATGGTGAAGTTGTTTCATTCGAAGACATCGCTGCTGGCGATATCGCTCTTATCACATATGACCTTTCAGCAAGAGCAGGTCTTGCTGACATCGTTAAGATTGAACTTTGCGATACAGTTGTTGAAGGCGCTGTAACAGGTTCAAGAGATGATGACGGTGTAACAGCTTACACAGTTAACGGTGAAGAATACAAGCTTATTCCTACACTTAACGCTCTCGAAGTTGGTTATGAATATGTTCTTTACACAGACGCTGCAGGCAGAGTTATCGATTACGAAGAACTCGCAACAGCTAAGAACTACGCTGTAATCGACAGAGTATCATACAGCACAAATAACGATGCATACGTTGCAAGACTTATTAAGGCTGACGGTACAAGAGAATCAGTTGAAATTAAGTCAAAGGGTATCATTAAGAACAATCCTATCGGTGGCGGACTTGCTGATGCTGATACAGAAGCATTCCACCTCTATAACTTGGTATATGGCTTGACAGGTGGTTCAGCACTTTCAGCTAACAACCAGATCAACAGCCAGACTGCAACAGCACTTGCAGGTGTTGCAAGCCGTGTAATCACATACAAGGTTAACAGCAAGGGTGAACTCAACAACGTTGAATTCATCGGCGGTACATCACACACAGGTGAATTTACAGCTAAGTCAAACAAAGTTGGTTCATTCAGATTGAGCGATGCTACAGCTATCATTGATGCTACAGCTGTTGGTACAACTAACATCAATAACACAGCTAACTATTCAGCATCTGATCTCCTTTCTGGTTCACTCGACACATTCGTTGATGGCGAACAGTACACAATCCTTGCTGCTGATAAGGCTGCTGATGGTTACTACAAGTTCGTACTCGTTCTCGTAGGTAACGCTTCTATCGGTCTTAACACACGTTTTGCAGTTGTTGATTCAGTTGGTTCAGCTACATATGAAGACGGTTCAGTTAGATACACATTGACAGTTCTCGATGCTGACAGCAACGGTGAGCTTGTAACATACTTCTACGATGAAGATCAGGTTACAGATCCTGGCTACAAGAGAGGTACAATCATGGCTCTCGGCTTCAACTCAGACGGTACAATCGATTCTGCTAATGACATCGTATTGACAAATGCTTTCTCAGCATCAAATACTAACATTTCTGACTACGTACTTTCATATGCTGAAGGTAACGCACTCTTCTCAGCTCTTAATGCTGGTGCTAAGAAGAACATCCAGATTGCTGATTGGACAAATGCTGGTAACTACACAGGCGCTAACGCAGGTAATGCAGATAGCTTCTTCCGTAGATCTCCTTGGGACGAAACAGCTGATGGCGTAACAACAAATGGCTACGCAAGAGTTGGTTTCGGTGCAATCGTTGCAAGAAACGGTGGAGAAGTAACATTTGTTCCAAGTGTAACAGTATCTCCTTCAACATACTTCACAGTTATGAACGATACAACAAACGATTCACCTACACCTACTGCTGAGCAGACAACAGATAATGATATTTCTAAGTATGCTTTGACATCATCAGCTGTTGATTTCGATCTCGCAGACGATGTAAAGGTTTACGTTGTTGACCTTAACGAATCAGACAGTGCACTTTCTTCAAGAATTACTGTTGGTTCAACAGGTAGCATCACAGTTACACCGACTGTTAAGGATATCGATGTATATGATAGCTCAAACGTTGTAACATCTGTATATTCATTCGAAAATGCAGACGCTGCTTACTATGCATACTTCAAGGTAGTAGAAGACGAAATCACTGATATCGTTGTTCTTATCCCCAGAGTATAATAAGTGTTCATAGAACCTTAAAATAAAAAGGGACCGACTCGTAAGAGTCGGTTCTTTTTCTATGTGGCTCTATGTCAAGGGTATGTCAAGGGGACGTATGTCAAGGGGACGTATGTCAAGGGGACGGTTCTCTTGACAACTTTTTTGGGTTATGATATATGTCAAGGGGACGGTTCTCTTGACAACTTTTTTGGGTTATGATATAATATTCCAAAAGGAGTGAAAAGTATGCCAAGAGATGCAAGAGAAAAAAGTAATAGTGGTTATTATCATGTATTATTGAGAGGAATAGGGCGTCAGAATATATTTGAAGATGATGAAGATAATAAACGATTTATAGAAACAATGTTACGTTATAAACAAGAATTAAAATTCGAAATCAATGCGTACTGCCTTATGGGGAATCATGTTCACATATTGTTAAAAGACAGACAAGAACAATTAGATTTAATAATGAAAAAAATTGCTGGAAGTTATGCATATTATTACAACACAAAATATGATAGAGCCGGACATCTTTTTCAAGACAGATATAAGAGCGAAGCAGTAGAAGATGATGAATATTATCTGACAGTGTTAAGATATATACATCAAAATCCTAAAAAAGCTGGTATATCATCTATTGATAAATATGAATGGAGTAGTTATAAAGATTACATAGATAATACAAGTATAATTGAAACGAAATATGCGTTGGAAATGTTAGGAGGTATAGACAGTTTTATTGAATTTTTAAATACTGTTAATGATGATATTTGTTTAGAAGTAAGTGAAACAAATAAAATGAATGATAAAAAAGCTAAAGAGATTTTGATAAATGAATATGGAATTGAAAGCTTCAGTATGATTCAAAAATTATCTAAAGATGAAAGAAATTTAATACTTCGCAGCTTAAGAAGTCGTGGATTGTCAGTAAGACACCTTGCAAGGCTAACGGGGATTAATCGAGGAATAATTCAAAATGCAAAAATGTGACAAGAGAACCGTCCCCTTGTCACCAGAGAACCGTCCCCTTGTCACCCCTTGTCACCCGTCCCCTTGTCACCCTAATTGTATAAATAGGTAAAAAATTCATATTGAATATTGACATATTATTTTGGTTATGATACAATTAAGTAAATTAAATTGTGTAAATACACAGAATTATCGCATGGGGTGTTTTATGATTGAAAGAAAGAAATATCTTAATAAGCTAATAAGCAAAAAACAAAATGGACTTGTCAAGGTAATTACCGGTATAAGACGTAGTGGTAAATCTTATTTGTTGTTCAATATATATAAGCAATTTCTTCTGTCAACAGGAGTAAATGAAGACTGCATAATTGAGCTTGCTCTTGATAATGATGAAAACATTAAATACCGAAATCCATTGGAGTTGGGTGAGTTTATTCGTTCTCGTATAAAGGATAAGGATAATTATTATTATGTGTTTCTTGATGAAATACAAAAAGTAGTTTCGATACAAAATCCGTATATCAAAGATGTAGAAGATAAAATAAGTTTCGTTGATGTTCTTTTAGGACTGATGAAGTACGACAATGTGGATGTTTATGTTACAGGCAGTAACTCCAAAATGCTTTCTTCTGATATTCTTACGGAATTTCGTGGTCGTGGTGACGAAATAAAGGTTTATCCGTTGTCTTTTTCAGAATTCTATCATGCTTTTAAAGGTGATAAGCGGGATGCTTGGCAGGAGTATTATACGTATGGTGGTCTGCCTTTGATTATGAAAAAAAATGGGCATGAGGATAAGGCTCAATATTTACAAACCCTTTTCGATAAAATATATCTAAGTGATATCATGGATAGAAATAAAATTATTCATGAAAAATATATTCTTGATGATATTTTAAATATTGTTTCATCTTCAGTTGGTTCATTGACTAATGCAAGTAAAATTGCAAACACTTTTAAAAGTATAAGACAAATTACTATTAATAATGCTACGGTAGGTCGCTATCTCGACTATTTTATAGATGCATTTATGCTTTATAAAGCAGAACGTTATGATGTTAAAGGCAGAAAATATATAAGTTCTCCTCATAAGTACTATTTTAGTGATGTAGGTCTTCGTAATGCTCGTTTGCAATTCAGACAAATGGAAGAGAATCACATTATGGAGAATATTATTCACAACGAACTTATATACAGAGAATTTAATGTTGATGTGGGTGTTGTAGAATATTTCTATCGAGGAGAAGATAAAAAAAGTAAGAGAGCGAATTTTGAAATTGATTTTGTTGCAAATAAAGGAAGTCAGAGATATTATATTCAGTCTGCTTTGTCTGTCTCAAATGACGACAAGCGAGAGCAAGAAATACGTTCACTAAAAAGAGTAGGAGATTCTTTCAAAAAAATCGTTGTAGTGAAAGATAATATTATACCCTGGCATGATGAAAATGGAATTCTTTATATAGGAATAGAAAAGTTTTTGCTTGATGAAAATGCCATAAATATTTGATAATGGCAAGCCTAAAAAATAGAAGCTTGATTCATCCCAAATTATGTTATATAATATAATCATTAGCGAAAAGGGGAGTGTTATATGAGAAAGTGTATTACATGCGGTTTTGAGCTTGGTGACGAAGAGCAATATTGCGGCAACTGCGGAACGAAAGCACCAAATGGGGCAGTCGATAAAACCGAAACGGAATTTGAAAATATAACACCAAATGAAAAAAATCCACTGCATTGGACAATGTCATGGGGATTTCATAATGTCATATTATATCAAGACGGATATGGTGGTGCATATTGTAACATTTTTATGCTATTTTGGTTTAATTTTGTCATTATTTTTATCTATTTGATATGTTTAATATTTATTGATGTTTTTGGTAAAACGGAATATAGTTTTTTTAAAACATGTATTAATGTATTAGAAGTCGCTGTATATTTTAAAGGCATGGTATTATCGTCAAGAACGTATAAAGAGCTAAAACAGTTTCAAAAAGAGGCTATAGGAGATTTGAAAAAACTATGTCTTATCAGAATATTAGCTTTTCCCATATACTCGATTATACAACTTGTTATATTCAAGAGTCATATTTATGTTTTGTACATAGCGTGTGCAGAATTAATCCTTGGAGTATTGGCACTATTGATAGCTAATTTATATTATAGTAAGAGAACTGATGCGTTTATACATTAAAAGGTCTTTGCAATGCAAAGACCTTTTAATGTATTATTTGTTTATGATACTATCAATATACTTTTCAAATTCATCATCTGTCATATATGTATAAAAATCGTTTACTGAATTTATCATAGGATCATTAAGTATTGATGAAAACAATTTACCATATTTAATTTTTGTCAGAGGTTCCGATATATAAGTATCAAATAATGCGATTAATATTAACACACCCTCCTTATTTTATAGGGAGGGTGTGTTTGCAAAAAAGAAGTAAAATGAAAAATAATTAGTATTATCTTCTTGCTTTATTGAGTGCTGCAAGTTTAGTTAAGTAATCTGTCCAAGTCATATTATACTCAAGCTCTGCCATAGGAGCTGAATACTTTTGTGCGTTTGATACGTCCAATCCAAGAAGTGCAGCTTGCTGTTTTGTAATGTTATCAAACTTCCATTGTTCCATCTCATAATCCCTATCATTAAGCATTGCATCGTAATTAAATTTTCTTGTATCAATGTCCCTTTCATAATCTGCGGCAAATGCCTTTTGTGCTGCATCCGTATCAAGCTTTAATGCATCTGTTTCCATATTGTATCTGTCATATGGAGTTCCGTACATATTAAGCTTTTTAAAGAGCATGGAATAGTCATTGATATATCTGTCGTATGCATTATCCATAAGCTGTGGAATGCGGTCAGCAAGCTCTGATATGTGATTATAGTATGCCTGATTTCCTGCAGATATTGCTGCCGTATTTGCATAACCACCGGTTCTTGCTACGTTTCTGCCATAAGTATCATCGAGTGCTTTTTGTGCATTTCTGGTGTATGCATCACGATATGCAATATACGCCGGATCCTCTTCCGGATTATAAGAAAAAGGCTTGTAATTATTAATTTCTTCTGCATAATGGTTGGCAATGCTTTCAGTAGAGTCAAGGTATTCTTTTGCTTTTTTGGAGTAAGTACCCATGTTCTGACTGTATGATTTTACAGCCTTATCAATAGCACTTTTTGGAGCATAGGCAACACCGTCAATAATAACTGTATTGTCAATGGGAATACCTGCAAGAGACACAACGCCATTATTATATGTAACAGCATTTTGAAGCCTTGTTGCACCTGCGGCATAGGATGTAACATCTACAACCGAATCATCAATCCCTCGTGTTTTATAGGAGTTATTAACGCTCTTAATCAGGTTGTTTGTGGTTGTTTTAGTGACGCCGTTATCGTTCTTTTCGGGAGTCAGTATTGCTTGTCCGTTATAGGTTACGTTTTTTCCGTCCCAATCAATTTTGCTGTCATCAAATCCCAAAGCACCAAGAGAGCTTCTTACCTCTAAATTATCAGAAGTAAAGTTGTTTTTTGGGGCTTTGGCAGGTTGTGAAATGTTTGCAGGTGTTGATGTTTTTTCGGGCTGCGCTGATGGCATCAGCTTGTCATCTGCCACATATTTAAGCTTGCCTGTTGTTTCGTCTTTAATATATGCCATTATAAGTCCTCCTTAAATTTTAATTTTTGAAAGTGTTTCTTCTATGGGAACAAGCTGATTGCTGTAATTATCAATTCCGACATCTGCCTTTTCCGTCGGTTTGATACTTCTCAGCTGTCTCATTATCTCTTCCTTGCCGTCAAAGCTCATAGCTTCAAGAGCGATAAGCGCCATAGAGCTTGTCTGTGGATTGAAAAATCCTGCCTGCCATAGCTGAATTATAGTGGAATTATTCGATTCTCTCTGGAACGGATTTTGTTTTTGAGGGACAATATCCACATCAAATATGATAGGCTCTTTTTTGTCCTTATTGGTTCTGAACAGCATTTTAGACGAAAACTCCGCAAACTCCGGACTGTCGCCATTTCCTGCAATCCTGAACAGTCGTTTTTCTGTAAAGAATTCCCGCATCAGCTCAATAGTCATGATTACAACCTGACGGTAGCAGTCATATGAGTCATCTATTGCCGTTCTCGTTAGCTTGTTTCCCGCTTCCTGAAGCGCAGAAATAGCACTTGCAGCAGTTACGCCGTTATTTGTACCACCCTGCTGAAAGTCGCGGTTTCCCACAACCTCTTTAAGCTCTTCTATTTTTTTGGTGCGGTGGTCCATAACATAGCCGGGCATACCCGAAACATGAAGCTCACGGATAGAATCGTTGTCAACACTTCCTGCAACGTGTATTATATCCGAGTCGCAGTTTAGTACCTCCTGCTCGTTTACTGCACCTGAATCTTTTATCATGAATCTTATTTTGCTTGCCAATACAGCATTTTTTATTATAGCTCCATCAAGTCGGTCAATATAGACTTGAGGATTCTTTGCAACGTCTATGACACCAAATCCAAAGGGACAGTCTTCTTCGGGATACATTACGTCAAACACCACAGGATACATCCCATGCCCGTAAATGCCTTCGGGATAGTCTCCGTCTTCTGTGGCACAGATGATTTCATTTCTGCAAAGCTTCATGCAATGCACACGTCCGTGTTTTTTGTAGTAGCAGTCAATTATTTCGGTTTTATCCTCTATCTCATGTGAGCCGTCAAAGGCTTCAACTGTTGCACTACCGCTGAACTTTTCCGTATGCATGGGATAAAGCGCCTTAAGCTCACTGTTGTCTATGGCGTTAACAATGAACAAAAACGAGCTTTCCTGAACATTGTTTACGTGCATATCACAGTAAATGTTCAAGATGGAAAGAGGACAAATTTTAATTTCGCCTCTGCTGTAAAAAACTCCGTAAATGCCCGTACCATGCTTAAGCTTTCTTCGCCAATTAGCCTTGTATGCTCTTTTAAAGTCTGCCATATCAAGCTGAACGGGAACTACCTTAGACAATAGCTCCGATATTTCCTTATCTTCCGGCTCACGCTCTAAGACATTAGGCATAGGATAATTGTCTATGGCATCTGCAAACTTGTTCTCAATGGCTGAGAACAAGAATGCAGTAGCAGGCTCAGTTTCGTTTGATGCAGGGTTTATAAGCCTACCATAGCGTGCTTTATACCAATAGTCATTTTCTCTGACTCTGCGGTTAAGCTCCTGTTTATCGTTTTTGTATTTATCAAAGGCGCTGACCGCCTTTGCCAGAAACTCACGTGATATTTTACTCTGTTTCATTCAAAAGCCTCCTTTTAAAAGTATATTCAAGCTCGTCCTGAAGCTCCGCAATATGCTCTCGGAGTGCCCTCAGGTCCTCCTCTGTATCGCCCGTAAGTTCAGGTGGAGCTTCCATTATAAATTCCAAGTCTGTCATCTCCTTTCTATAACCAATTAATAAATCTTGCTTCACTGCGCGGCATATTCCGTGTAAGATAGCTTCGATAATCAAGCATTTTTGAGTTGAACTGTCCCATAAAGGTCTTGTATGCAGCTGTATCACCCTGATATAGAGAAGCCTTGGCGTTTACAAAATCCATATACGCCGTATCATAGGGCGGCGGAAGCAAAGTTTTATCGGTGATTTCCAAAAAAAGCTTTGCTTTTCTTTTGCCCTCAGGTATTATATCGCCTGAATAATGAAATACATTTTCTCCCACATCAGTAATCAATACATTGTAGGTATCATCAACCTTGACAGAGTCACCAACAGCGAATGTGGCTTCTGTGCATGAAAAGCTTTGGTCTCCAAATTCAACATCCGCCTCTTTGTTTATATAGCGGGTAGGCAGATGTGGCAGAGCGTAAATGATTTCGTAGTCCGAAGCACTTCCGTCTGTTTTTCTTATGCCCCTGCCTTCAACAAAATAGGCATAGTCAATACCAAAATCCCGCAAATCAGTTTTCTTAAGCTCATGGCCATCCATGATGATTTTAGATATGCGGTTTATGTCAACGCCCTCCGGAAGTAAAACCTCCGGAGCGTTGCATTTAATGGTTGCATACTGAATATTGTAGTTGTTTCGGATATCGGCTGACAGCTCATCACACCAATCAAGATACTCCTTGTCTGTATATTCGGTGGGGTGGAGCTGTTTTGCTTTTTGTATTACGTCTGTAATATACATCTCAATCACCTGATTTCTCATGGTTTTTAAGGATTTCTATTGCCTTGCTGACAATCTCCGGAAGCGGAATTCCCATAAGCCCTGCATTTTCCACAATGGAAATAATTTCGTTCAGAATGAAGCCTATAATAGTAGCAGTTTTTATGTAGTCAGCACCAAGCAAAATATCGAGTCTGTAAGCAATCAGCACAAACAGCAGCATAACACACTTTTTGCACAGTCCTATAAAGCTTGCCTTACTGTTCAGAGCTCCTGTTTCTGACTTGCCCGATGACTTGAATACTCCTGCGACAATAAGCCCCGTTATGAAATCCACGCCCATGAATATGAGCAGCGTTATCATATCCTCGCTCCAGCCGCCGAACGCCTTTGAAATAAAGCTTCCCAGAACACCGAATACGGTGCAGACAGATAATTTCAGTTCGTTAAAATTCATTTTATCACCCCTTTTTTAATCTAAGCTCCACAATCTCTTTACCCATGACATTAATAATATCCTTAAGGCTCTGGATTTCCTTGCCCATAGTATTGATGATTGTATTTGTATGCTCTACGTATGCGGCATACTCCTTTTTAAAGCTTTCAAGCTCGTTCATATTAATATCCTCTCCTTTCAGCCGCCCTTTAAAGCTGTCCCATGCTGTTTGTTCAATAAACGGTGCAGGACAAAGCTTGCCCGTAACATCATAATGGCGAATCACGTTTTCAAGCGGCACGTTATACCTTGCCATAAGCTCGTGTATAAGCTCTGCGGCGTTATTAAGTGTTGCCTCGTCAAAGGTTTCTTTGCCGTCACACAGCTCAACTCCGATGCTGTTTGCATTGCGGCATAGTGGGTGGGTATAGGTCTTGGCGCCGCAATGCCATGCCACATCCTTGTCCTTTACACATTGCCATATGCTTTTTGAGTCAACGAAGTAATGCGCCGAAGAGCCGAGGTTCCGGCTTTTGAAATATTTTGTGTTATTATGGGCAGTATCTCCGGAATTTCCCGTATAATGAATCACAATATACTCAATGCTTCTGCCTGATTTGGCGGTGAAGTTACATTTGGTCAGGTTCTGTTGTATTTTCATGCTCCGCCTCCATAACTGTATAAACGGGTGTTATTACCCCGCCGTCCTTGTAGGAAAGCAGGATATATTCCTTTTCAGGATTAAACTCGGGAACATCAACCTCCAAAAGCTCCTTGTATCCTGCTTTTCTCACAGTTTCTTCAGTAGGGTTTGTATAGATGCGGTTATCCAGCACCACAAACCCACCTTTATACTTTTGTATTTCCGTTTCACTTATAAACTTAAAAAGTTCCAAAAAAATCACTCCTTGCTTGTAGAATAATATGTTGCACTCATATTTGATGGTTGAATTTCTGTACCTATTGAATAGATTGTTGTGCCTTTGATTGTAGGTTGTTTTGGAATGTTAATTATTTCCTCTGACATTTCGCTCCGTACACAATAAACCTTGAAAGGATTTCCTTCAGAATACAATTGTGCAAGGTATTGTTTCCATCCAAAAGGTGTTTTTTCAATAAATTCAGCTACCCCACAATAAAATGGTCTGTAAAAACGAACATCTGTAGAAGCTACTTGCATTACAAATTTTGTACCACTCCACCCTACATTAGCATCAGTTGTGGTATTTGCATGACTACATAGACTCGGTGAACTTCCCATTGCTTTAAATACCAATAAATCATATATTATTCTTTCGTTTGTACCTCCTGTACTTGACATATAACAATCCTCTGTGCCTTTCAAAATCGTTTCAACTATATTACGTACAACCTTACAATTTTCAAAATCTATATAGTCTGCATAAGCACCGATTTTTCGGAGAGGTTCATCAAGGTATATGGTTGTAGTTACAGGCTCAACATATGGCTCGTAATCTGTTGCCGTTGCGTTGGTTTCAATTTGCAATGTATCCATTTCAAACAGGATTTTATTTCCGTTTATATAGAACCTAAAACCGCTAAGTTCATAATCAACATTTGTAAATACCCAAGACAATCTAACTCTTTCGTTTAACGAAAAATTTTGAGATAGTTGGTGGTCTTTTGCACTATCATTGGCTTCAGTCCATGCTCTTATTTGATTATTTATATCACCATACTCAAGCATTGTTATATATACAGAGATAGAAATAGTTTTATTTTTTGCAACAATGTTTTTAGGAAGTTTTATAAGAAACGTACCTGAACTTGCACTATTTAAAGCACCTTTATTACCTGTTATTGTATAGTCATATCCGCTTTTTTTTCCTGTTGCGCTGGTGATACTTTGCGTAAAATTGTCTTTATCAAACAAATTCTTACCACTACACACAATAGGGATTTTATATCCGTATGGCTCGTAAGCTGATACAGTTGAACCTTTTTCAATTTGTATGTCAGACAATACTAACCCCTTCGAAAATGATGATATTCTCAAATAACCATCAACATTTGCTGAATAATTAAAGGTTTTAGTGGTTTCAGTCGGATTTATAGAAACTATAAAACCACTATCCACTTTACCATCTCTAACATAACAAGTACCTTTGTTATTATTTTTAAAAGATAATGTATATTGCCCTGATGGTAGAAATACATCAAACGAACCTGTGCCTGTAAAATGTATGCTATTATCAAGAATTACGCAATCACCAACTAATTCAACTGAATTAAGGTCAAATAAATTCTGTGTCAAATCGCCCACACTCTCAACTTTTACAGGGTTGTCAGGTTCAGGACTTCCGTTTTGAACACAATTTCCTTCTATTATGTAATTAATAATGCTTTCATCATCTACACAATCAGTCAGCGCTAAAGGCGGCACTCCCGATACGGTTCTGATAAACCCTTTCACCTTATTAACCATATTAATAAAAGCAAGCTTTTTTCTTTGAAGATACGTCATGCTGTTACCTCATTTCCCAATGCCGGAACGAAGCCGTTTACAAGCCCTATAAACTGTACACCATTGAAATAGAACACAATATCATAATGAGTATTTGCTGATGGCTGAAATATGGAAAGTCCGTCAACAGTTGCGCAGTCAGTACCAACCCAATTCAATATTCTGCTTCCGGTGTAGTCTATTGACGTTGGTGTTGCACCGCTGTCAAAGCTTAATCCTGATATATAATTTGACGGATACTCACCATTGCCGAAATTAAATGATATACTTTCAACTACACTAATTAACAATCGCATTTCACAGTTATGCCATTTATAAAAGTCAAAAGTATAATTAGGAGATTCATATGTCATAATCAGTGTTGCATCTGCTTTCCGGTCAATTATTTCGGATACATAATTATATATCATTGGCAGTTCTTCGGAAATGCCGTTAACAGTTGATTGCATACTGCGTACATCTGACGTTAATTCACCGATGTACAAACTGTGAGAGGCAATAGAGCCTTCAAGCTTCAATAGCTCTGTTTGAACTTGTACTTTATCAGCCTTCCCTGAAATGTCCTGATGCTCAGTGAGGCATCCGTCTATTCTTTTGGAAAGCTTGCTGTCCTGCAAAACTCTTTCTTCAATTTCGCCGTTTATTCGCCCCTCCAACTGTGACGCCATTTCCGTCATTTCAAATACCAAATCTGAATCGGCTTTTTTTCTCTGTGCGGTTTCTGAACTGAGAGAATCCGAAAGCGTCTGGTCCTGACTGACTCTGTTAGCAGCTTCTGCTGTGATTTTGGAATTAAGCTCCGTTATTGAAAGCAATAATTCATTATCCTTTGTTTTTCTCTGTGCCGTTTCCGCATCTATTTGCGACTTGAGGTTTAAATCTCCTGCGCTGCGCTCTGTTTTTTCTTCTTCCACAAGCTTTTTTGCAAGCTCTGCTGCATAGTTTTGGGCTGCCTTTTCAGGCTCTGCCGCAAAGCTGTATTTATCTACGTTTATTTCAAAACCCATTTTGTATCACCTCTTTTTTATTAACATTTCAAGCTTCATTTCCTCGATGCATACTTTGCCTCTGCCCTCAAGTCTGATTCGTATAACATCACCCGGTGCATAGCGAATAGGTAACCGGTGCTTTCCTGATGTTGAAATGCCCTTGTGAGAAACCCATTCACCGTTATTGGTTGATGTATAAAGATTTAAAAAGCCATTATCAATTTTACATCGGATATTTGCATAAATAATGGATTTATCATCGAAGCTGTCAAAGGTAAGCTCCGGAGTTTCGGCAAAGAAATCACCGTACTCTCCGCCATAAAGCCGCCATACACGCTTTTTGTCAGCTGCATAAAGCTCGCCGCCGAAGTAGTCGCCATCTACAATGTCAATGTCCGAGAGCTTACTCCAAATTCCAAGCTCCGCATCATAAATAAGGAACTCTCCCGTACCGTCTTGTTTTGTACATCTTGCAAAGTACCTTCTTCCATCAGAGAAAGCCTTGCATGAAACATATTTTGCTGCGAGCTTATGAGAAATACGCTTTGGCATACCTCCTGAATATGCATAGAATCCGTCATAATAAAGCCATATAAGCATACCGCCTACTGATGCAATGCTTCCCGAATCAATGCATCCCGCAGCATATGTTTTTTCTATCCCGAAGCTTGACGGCAAATCACCATATATAACGTGTATAATGTCGTTTTTAAAGGCAATGACTCTGTTTTGCCAAGCCGCAATGCCCGTAAATTTACCGGGAGTGCCGACAGATGCAGACCAGCTGTCTGTGGAAACTCCTGCAAACTCATAAAACTCCAAAGGCTTTCCAAGAGCAGAGCAAAAGACCTCTTCGCCCGTATGTGAGCATACCCATACTCTGTTGTGAGCAACGCAGGCATACGTACCCATTGGCACAAGCTTTTTTATAACTCCATTAACTCCATATGTAGGCTCCTGGGTAGAATCGGAATAGCCTGTGGGCCATATAATCGTTTTACCCAAGCAGTTTTTAAGCTCAACAGTTACGGTGGTTTTGCTTGTACCACCGCCGATGCCTTTGATTTCGATGCTTACGGGACTTGTGGTATTGGAATAATCAGTACTGCTTTGGGGGTATATGGTGTTATTTTTCTCATAATCTCCCGAAAGCCCTGAAAGACTTACCAAATCGCCCACCTTGAACCTTTTCTGAAAGGTTTCAACGCCGATGCCTGATAAATAAATCTGGGGTGTTTCGGTTTTATTAACTGAATCATACAGATTACGGAATTTCATAGCATCGCTTAAGGTGGTGGGACTGATTTTTTTATCATATTCCTCTTTTCCCTCAACGCAGTAAGCATAACCACAAAACTCCGGCAAACATATAAGTGAGCCGTTATAGTCAACAGCGTCCGTAAACTTTGTCATCATATCGCCTTTAGCAATGCCGTTTATGTACATATAATACCGGTTATTCTGACGGACTACACCGGAAAACCCCGTTACTTCACCGTCAAGACGCTTTGGTATAATCATTTTTACCGCCTCCGCATCATCGGGCAGAACAAAGCCCATGTCCTGAGGTCCTCTTACAGATTCCAGACATGGATATTCCTCATGCCCTAAGTTCTCCATATCCGAAAACTCGCCGGCTTCTGTTCTGATGCGGCGGTTAAGACCTTTAAAAGCTTTAAAGGTCACTTCCCCCGATGATGCAGAAATGTTGTTATAAATCATCAGTATTCACCGATTTCTTTTGCACCGGCAGCTGCCTTTTCCATCTTTCTCTGCACTTCAAGATTTCCGTCAATGCTGCGCTTTATAACCTCTGCAAGCTTTCTCGGAACCTTTACGGTTTCCCCAAGTCTTATTTCGTAAACCTTGCCGTCACATGATGCAGTAGTTGTAGTGCCAAGCTTTTCGCCGCCGAGGGGTATAGTAACTGATACCTTTTCGTTCATATACTCCTGATACTTTTTGTTGTTAATAGAACGTCTTTCCTCAACGCTCATAGAAGTAATATCCTTTTCTTCATTTACCTTTTTTGTAGTTGTAGCCATAATTCTTTTCTCCTTTTTATTTGTAATAAATATTAACGCCCTCACTCTTTTCATGAGGGATTCCTCTTGCCGCAATGGGATTTCGCATAAGAAAATACCTCATTGCATCATAATCGTGGTCCTCGCAGTCCGTATCAATATCCTCCGGCTTTTTGCTGTCGTATATAAGGTTTGGAAACGTGCGTATAAAATCACGGCAGGTGTCGAAGACGTAAAGCATGGGATATCCGTTTTCATCAAAAGCAAGTCTGTGATGCACCTGCATTTTGCCGGGTATTCGTTTATGGTCGCCCTTTTCAAAATATACGCCTTGTTCTTCAAATAGATTAATAATCGTTCCCGCTTTACCCCGACTCTCGTCCCATATTGCCGGATCTGCTATCCCGATAATAGTGTTGCCTGCTTCTTCGCTGTCCTCAATCTCACGTATGGCTTTTGCAATAGCAGCAGGCTCCATACGTACTCCCGTATTAGGAGTATCCGTACATCCGTAAAGCTGGCGGTACAGATAGCATATACCCTGCTCGTCAACCGCCCACCATTGTACTGCGAACGGCCTTGTGTAGCCATAGTCAAAGCTTCTGTATCTTTTCCAATGACGTGGTATAACAAAAGGCTTTATAACATGTGTATTTCGTCTGTCCTCATTTTCGGGATGATTCTTCCATTCAGTAAACACTTGTCCTGAAAACGTATCCCAATCACCGTATAACAAAGCATTCTTCTGTGCCTCAGGCAAAGATGCAAGGTTTGCAAGATAATTGGGATCATTGTCAAGCAATGCCTGATTGTCAAATACTGACGACGGTATAAACACCCTTGTGCGCTCCACATCCTTAAGCTTGCCGTCAGGCATTCTTACCTGTGTTTTGAAGCGTATGGTGGTGTTTGGCGGCGCCGCAGTAATAAACCTCTCCTTTACCCAGCCATGACCTATGCCGCCGGGGTTTGCAGTTGCACGTATATATACTCTTACACCCTCTCCGTCTGCTCGGTTTCTGGATATGAGATATTCATACTCCTCGCGGGTAAAATGAGTAAGCTCGTCAAAGCCTATAAAAGCAAAGGACAGCCCCTGATAGTTCAGGTAGCTGTCCTTGTTCGGCATGGATCCGAAATAAATCCGGGCGCCGGAGGGAAATCGCCAGACATGCTCCGTGGAATTGTAAACCGCATCCGGAAACGCCGCAGAGTATATGCGGTGTGACTTTGAAATCAGCTCCCTCAGCTGAGGAAAAGTCTTTCTGAAAATAATACCCTTGTAATGAGGAATATGTACTTGTCTGAGTGCCTCTGCCACAAGAGCATCAGACTTGCCGCCGCCTGCGGCGCCGCCGTACAAGGCTTCATATTCAGGGCGAGATTGGAATACACGCTGCCTCTCCTGAGGCTTCCATATAACATTCATTTGAGTTCCTCCATTGCCATTATCCGTCGGCGGTAGGTATTCGACGGATTTTCAGATTACATCTTTGTCAAGGTTGACAATGATTCGTATCTCAAAAGATACAACGGCTCAAGAATTTTTGCCATATGGTATGCCTTCCAGGACATTGTACCTCTCTGATTAAGAGGATCAGAGCTTCCGGCAGAGCCGAGAGCCTTTGTGATGTTTTCAATGTTTTCCTTGGGGCTTGTTACGCCGTAGGCATCCTTTGCAATAAATAGGTTACCATATACGGGGCTGTTGTTTGCACCGCCGCCGTCAGCAGGATATATTGCAGTATCAAGACCGATTGATTCGTCAGGCTCAGCTGCAACAGAAATGAACGCCTTACCATTTTCGCCTGCTGTTGCTGATTCCACAACATAGATAAATCCGTTTGCAATAATGCTTCTGCCTGCAAGAGCTGAAGCCTCCTGAGAGGTAATATCCTCTACAACGTAGATTTTCTTGCCTTCCTTGTCAATTTTCTGAACAGTAAGCTCGCTTCTTCCTTCTGCAAGGTCTGTTCCTCTGAACACCTTAGCATCGGGAGTTTCAACAAATCTTACGCCGTAAAGCTCTCCGATTTCACCCTTGTATATATTTTTTGTATCAGCATACTCATGGGGTTTCTTCCAATTTTCGTCTGACTGAATATCAAAGGTAACATCGGGATGAACGATTGCTACATAGTAGCCGTCGTCAAAGGGAACAGCCTTGTTTCTCTTAAGCTGGTTAACAGCCTTGCGGATATCGGTCACAGTGAGACCTGCCGAAAGCTCCGCACGACTTGAAACACCGCCGGCATAAAGTACGTTAGTACCTGCAGAAAGCACGTCCTTTGTAATATCGTCAAGAGTTTCTGCAGCGTTTCTTCCCAAAAGCTCGTTCATTTTAAGAACTTCGGGCGCCGGATCGTGCTTGAAGAAATCGAAGCTGTCCGTATAGCTTACGTAGTTGCCGTACTGAATGGGCTGTGCTGTAATTCTTGTGATATTAATTGTACTGCCCTTTGGTGTAATACCTTCAGTAAGCGGCTTTGTTGCCTTGGGAAGAGGTGAGAGTCTGTCCCATGATATTGTCTTTGCTTTGCCCTTAGGCACCTGCACCTTCTGACCGAATTGGTCATGTACAAGCTTTGTTTCAGCACGCTTAAGGATATGTCTGTTCAACACTTCCTGAAAAAGCGGCTGAGTTCCGTCAGATGTAGTAGTCTGCACATTAAGCAGCTTCTCTGTATCTGTCATAAAATCACTCCTTAAAATTTTTTGTTTCATAACCGGTTACAAACTGAGTATAGCATAAAAACGGTGGAAAAACCGTCAACTTTTGGGTGAGTATAGGTATTTTTATCAAATAACCGTAAGATTTGATTGTTTTATTAACTAAATGTTAGATTTTTTTGAATATTTCGCTTTTCCCTTTACAAAAAAACGTTTGTTTGGTATAATTCTATAATATATGATTGAGTAGCTATACCCTATTATATAAGGAGATAAATAAACATGTTAAAAAAGCAGCTTATTGTGTTGTTAGCTGTGTTTATGACAGTTTTTTCCGGTATCTGCGCATCGGCAGAGAATGAATGTTCAAAGGAAAGCTTCATGACCAAGATAACGGCACTCAGCCGACATTTTAATATAGACTATGATTATGAGTACAATCAGGAACAGGTTATAAAGCAGGATGCGGTACGTATGGTTTATGAAGTGCTTGTAGCCGCAGACTCTCAGTTTGAAATAACCTCTGCTCAGGCAGACGACATTTTGAATACCTGCTATGATAATGCATATCTTAAGGAAGAAAATAAGACAGCATACGCATCCATGATACGTCATGGAGTAATCGGGGTAAGAGGTCTTACCAATCCCGATAAGGTTCTGACTGAAGAAAATGCAGACTTACTTATAAGCCGTGTTTACGGCCTTTTCGAAAAAAAGCTTCCCATAACCATAGGCGGCAATACCGTTTCAATCGGAAGCTCCATAGACGAGATGTATAATAAATTCGGCGAGCCGTCAAGAATAGAGAAGTCCGAATACGAGTTTGATTGGTACATATATAATTCAAGCTATAAGAATTTTATAATGATTGGTATAAAAGACGATATAGTATGTGCATACTTTACCAATGGAGAAGGCTTTGAATACGAAACCGGCAGGGGACTTGAGGTAATCAGAAATACCAAAGGCGAAGCAGAAGCTGTATATTACATCAGCGGCGATATGCAAAGTCCCATAGATAGGGAGGTTCACGGTCGGATTTTAAACGACATAATAAATGCCCACAGAGCCAAGTATAATCTTGTGACGTTTATTTCAAAATCCTTTGAAACAATTCCCGCTCTTGCAAGTCCAAGTACAGTGAGAAGCATCGGCATAAAATCCGCAAGCTGTATCAGCGTATATGCGAATATGCTCAAGCTTGATAACGGCGACGGAGTGCTGTCAAGACCTTTCGGTACGGCATCACAGCTGTATTCCGTCGGAACGGGCGAAAATATGTGGCAGATAACAGCAGTAGATTCAGGAAATACTATTGTTTCCATTAAATCCACAGTAGAGGTTAACCGTGAGGATTTAGCGGAGGACCTACCATTAAAAATCAAAAAGCCGCAAATAATTTCTCCCATAGAGGGAGAAACTGTCAGTGGGCCGGGCATTAAGCTCAGTCTTGCAGAAAGATGTGCAAAACGCTATCTTGTAACACTTTTTAATTTAGAAAAAGAAAGCAATGACGTGTTTGCCTACATCGAAGCGGACATGCCGTATATAACCATTCCCTCATATATGCTCACGGAGGGAAATGTTTACAAAGCTGTAATTTCTGCAGTTGATGGCGATGAGCAAAAGGAAAGTGAACAGGTAGTATTCGTGTATTCTCAGGCGGTTGAGCCACTTCGGATAATAGAGCCTCAGAATAATATATCCACCTACGAAGACGAAATTCATGTAGAAGCATACTCTTCCGCATACAAAAACTTCCGTATAGATGTATATGATAAAGAAAATACTCCCGTACTCACAAAGGAGCTTAAAGGCGAGAGTGAGTGCAATCTTGAGTCATTGCCTCAGGGGAAATATTTTATATGTGTTACAAGTGTAAGTAATGCGACAGATACGGATAAGGCGCAAAGCTTTGTAACGATAGAAATTAAGGAAATCATACCGCAGATTAAAGAATATATCTTAAATCCCGGTGAAAGATTTGATTTTTATTATGGCGACGGCAAACAATGGCTGTATTTTTATGATACCGAAACTGTGGCGGTAAGTGGCGGAAAAATTACGACGGTAACCGGAGACAAGGAAAACAGCCTGCAGATTTTGCCCGAGGGTGCTGTGCTAAAGACAAGAGTAACACAGCGAAAGGTCCCTGCCACAGAAAAGTTTAAGGCGCTAAGGGAGCTTTTGCCCAAGCAAACGTCTGTTACAGGTGCATATGTGCCGGATTCAAGACCTACGGAAACGGGGAATGCCATTGCATCTCTCGCCCTTTCATATAAAGGCGTTCCGTATGTGTGGGGCGGAGCAACTCCGTCAGGCTTTGACTGCTCAGGACTTGTAAAATATGTATGCAACTCACTTGGAATAAAGGTAGAAAGAACAAGCAGTACGCAATTTGCAAGCAGCGGAAGATTTGTGGAAAAGAATGATTTGATACCCGGTGACCTTGTATTCTTCCAATCAAAGGGTAAGATACACCATGTTGGAATCTACATTGGCAACGGACAGATGGTTCATGCACCACAATCCGGTGAAACCGTAAAGGTGTCAAGCATCAACGAGGGATATTACAAAAGAGAATATGCCGGTGCGAAGAGAGTTTCGCAGTAAAAAGGAGATTGTAAATTATGAATATCAAAGCATCTGTAAGCAAAAAAAGACGCACAAGAGGCTCTGTTTCCATGTGGATAGTGATTGCCCTGTGCGTTATAGCACTTGCACTGATAGTATATAACATAATCATGTCAAACTATTGGTATGTCATAAGCTATTTAATAGGTATAGTATTAGGTGCAAGCTATATATTGGTATGCCTTAACGAGCTTTATTCAACATGGATTTATACAGACGGCAAAGACTTTATGCTTCGTTGCTGGGATAACTGCTTTTTCCCGCATCAGACCTTGTCGGACATTAAATTTGCAGGTGAGCTTTTACCGGCAAAAAACATAAGGCTTCGTGTTCCCATTGCGGAAATCGGACAAATAGTAATAGGAACAAAAACTTTTATTAAAAGAAACACAAACGATGAATCATTTCTTGAAGCCGTAGCACTTTATGAAAACACAAGCTACAACTCCAATCAGAGAATGCTTGAGAGAATGGATATACTTTACGTATCCACAACAGACGGAGACAGCGCATTTATGAACGTAACGGATTTTGATGCAAAGGAAGTGATGCGTTTAATGCGCGCTCTTAAGAAAGTTAACCCGTCAATAGACATCAAGCTCAACGGCAGACAGTACAGAAGCTTTGAGGCGTAAGTTCAATATATTTATATAGGTTGTAAATATCCTTTTGTTTACAAATGTATTTAACCGTGATATAATCATAACATAGCAGGGAATGTTTCTTGCTGAATATTACTGTAGCGTATATCGCTCCCCCGGCGATGCTGCAGAGCGACTGCAATGCGAATTTAATCTTACGGTTTAAATTCGTATTGTTTTTTTAAGAGAGGTTTTTTATGAAGAAGAATTTTTATGCTGTACGTCAGGGCAAGGTTCCGGGCATTTACACAAGCTGGGAGGAGTGCGAAGCCCAGACCAAAGGATACGGCGGTGCGGAATTTAAAGGCTTTGCCACAAAGGAGCAGGCTCTTGAATATATGGGTGTTCAGCAATCTGAGGATAAAGTTCAGGCAGAGGCTGTGGCATATACCGACGGAAGCTATAACGTGTCTGACGGACGATTTGCATTTGGAGTTGTACTGTTTGTGGGCAATGAAAAGCATACCTTCTCTGAAGCTTTTGACAATCCGGAGCTTTCCACTATGCGTAATGTGGCAGGAGAGATAGCCGGTGCGGAGTTTGCCATGCGCTACTGTATAGATAACAACATCAAATCCCTTGAAATCCGCTATGACTACGAGGGTGTGGAAAAATGGTGCACGGGAGCGTGGAAAACCAATAAAGATGGCACAATTAATTACAGCCATTACTACAACAGTATAAAGGACAGGCTTAAGGTAATATTTACAAAAGTAAAGGGCCATTCAGGAGATAAATACAACGACGAGGCGGACAGACTTGCAAAGGACGCCCTTGGAATACAATAAAAAGGACTCATACCGTATGTACGATATGAGTCCTTTTTATATTCAGAACTTTCTTCATAAGGATATTCCCACTCCTTTATTTGCTTACTCTTCAAGACCAAAGCTTACTGATAAAGCTTCATCTACTTTAAGCATGAGTTCCTTATCGAGTTTACCGATTTTTTCTCTAAGTCGTTTCTTGTCAAGAGTTCTTATCTGCTCGGTCAGGATAACAGAATCTTTTGAAAGACCGTAATCCCTTGCCGATAGTTCGATATGTGTCGGCATCTTCGCTTTGTTGATACGGCTTGTGATTGCCGCGGCGATTACAGTTGGGCTGTACTTGTTGCCGACATCGTTCTGAACAATCAGAACAGGTCTTATGCCGCCTTGCTCTGAGCCTACCACGGGGCTGAGGTCAGCATAATAAATATCTCCTCTTTTCACAATCACCACTACTCACTCTCCAACAGTTTTTCCTCTGAGCCGGCAAGAGCCTCATTATCGGACGCAAGACCTTCTTCGGCAAGCTCCTTATTCAGCTCAGCCATTTCCGTGTAGCCCTTTCTAAGCTGCTCCTTAAGAGAGGAAACACGTGAGGCATCTTTTTTCTTTGACAAAGCAATCAGGCCCCCTGTTTTAAAAAATGATATTTTCATGGCGTTTACAATTTTAGTTTTCAAGAAAATTAAGCTCTTTTACCGCCTCCCCGTTCTTTATATAAACTCTGGGGATACGTTTAGAAACGAGGCATATTACCTCATAATTGATTGTGTTCGTCCATTTGGCAACATCATCTGCCAGGATTTCTTTGTCAGAGAAGACGATTACTTCGTCGCCTACGCTAATATTATTGACATTTGTTACATCAATCATACATTGATCCATACAAATTCTTCCCAAAATCCTGACTTTTTTGCCTCTGGCAAGCATCAATCCCTCTTTTGCTGTTGCTCTTACGTATCCGTCAGCATAACCGATTGGAACTGTTGCAACCTTGATTTTTCCGTCGGTTATGTACTCCTTGCCGTAGCTTATGCCACGACCGGCATCGAGGGTTTTGATATGTGTAATTTTTGTTTTAAGCGACATAACGGGTATGAGCTTCAGCTTCGATTTATCAACATGCTCTGACGGATAAAGACCGTAGAGTATAATTCCCGGACGTACCATATCAAGATGAGTTTCCGGATACATAATTATAGCGGCAGAGTTTGCAATATGGCGTATAACGTTTGTAAGACCTCGTGCTTTCAGCTGGTCGCAGATTTTTATAAATCTTTCAAATTGCAGATGAGTATATGAGCTGTCAGCCTCGTCAGAGGTTGAAAAATGGGAAAAGATTCCTTCAATTTCAATACCCGGCATTGCCCATATTTCCATGATTTCATCAATTACATTCTGGTCATTTTCGCCTACAACATATCCAAGTCTTGACATACCCGTATCAAGCTTAATATGAATTTTTGCTTTTTTGCCTGATGCCATTGCAGCTTCTGAAATCATGGCAGCAGTTCCCTTTGAAAAAACAGTTAGTGAAATATTATTCTCAACTGCCAGAGTATAGCTTTCTTCGGGAATAGAGCCAAGCACAAGAATTGGTTGTTCAAAGCCTTTGCGGCGGAGCTGAAGTCCTTCCTCAATAAGTGCAACTGCAAATGCATCAGCACCTTCCGCTGCAAGAGTTCTTGCTACTTCAAGAAAGCCGTGACCATATGCATCGGCTTTTACTGTTGCAAGAATTTTTGCTTTTTTATCAGTTATTCTTCTGATTTCTCGATAGTTTGAAATCAGCGCATCAATATTAATTTCTGCCCATGTTCTCATAAATCAAAAACCTCTGTTTTTATAGTTGATGTCGGGTTTGTAAATACTTTGAGTACATGTTGTATTTATTGTACCATAAATCCGACGATTTTTCCACATGAAAATTCTGCCTGTTTTTATTTTAAATATTTTAAAGCTTTCGGCAGATATTTAATTATATCACTTGCAATTATACTGTCCTCGCCAAGCTCTTGAGCTGCAAGGTCAGCGCTTAAGCCATGAAGATATACTGCTACTGCTGCGGCAATATCCTCTTTAAGACCTCTCGCCGCAAGTGCGGCGGTCATTCCTGCAAGAACATCTCCGCTTCCGCCGGTAGCAAGACCTGGATTGCCTGTAATATTAATATATTGCGTACCGTCTGCAGCTGTTACAATAGTATGATGTCCTTTTAGTATCAGAGTAAGTCCGTTTTCCTGAGCATAGAAGCTTGAAACGGAAATTCTGTTTTCAGTTATATGCGAAAGAGGCTGCTTTAAAAGTCGGCCCATTTCTACTTCGTGGGGTGTAAAAATAAGATTGCAGTTGCATATTTCAAGAAGCTCCGGATGAATAGACAAGACGTTAAGCCCGTCTGCGTCTATTATAAGCGGAACGCTGCAGTTTTCCATAACTTCCTTAAGCAGAAAATATATATCATCATCTGTTCCGATGCCCGGGCCGAACAAAACGCTGTCGCAACCTTTCATAAGCTGTTTTATCTTATCTGAAGCCGCTTTTGAAAGATGTCCGTTTTCTTCGGGCAGCGGGCAGGTCATAGGCTCTGTAAGCTTTTGTTCCATTATGGGATTAAGGCTTTCGCAAATACCTACTGTCACAAGCCCTGCTCCCATTCGCATAGCAGCTTCCGCTGCAAGTGCAGGAGCGCCGGTCATTCCCTCTTTGCCGCCTATAACAAGAACCTTGCCATAATCGCCTTTCTGAGAGTTGTTTTCGCGATTTGGAATATTATGGCGCACAAAATTTTTATCTGTGCAAAATTTATTTATGTCAGCCAGCACCGAGTCAGGCATACATATATCGCATACCACTATTTTTCCTGTATAATCGCAGGCAGGGAACAGAAGCATGCCCGTTTTGTATGCGGCAAAGGTTGCTGTAGTGGTGGCTTTTACGCAGATACCGCATATTTCACCGGTATCTGCATTTATGCCGCTTGGTATATCAACGCTCAGCACATATTTTCCTGATTTATTGATAGCATCTATAACTGAAAATGTATCATCATCAACTGTTCCGTATATTCCCGTTCCGAAAATAGCATCTACGATTATGTCATAGCTGTGAATAAGATATGCTATATTATCAGGTACATGACATATTGTACAGTTCATATGTGATATAATCTCTCTGTTTATTGCTGCATCTCCTCTGTAACTGTCACCGTGAGTGAGAAATACGGTAACCTTCGCGCCCATGCGTGAAAGAAGACGTGCAATAGCAAGGCCGTCGCCGCCGTTGTTGCCCTTGCCGCAAAAGCAAGCAACAGACTTTCCTGAAATGTTGTTCCAATCTGCAACGATGCAATCAACACATCTTGCAGCGGCGTTTTCCATGAGTATGATTCCCGGAATACCTGTCCGTTCAATGCAGTTTTTATCAGCCTGACGCATCTGGTCAGCAGAACAAATTCTGTACATATCCGCAAATCCTCCTGTTAGTATAAAAAGGGGTGTTGCATGAAGCAACAGCCCTTATGAATCATTGGTATATGAAAATTTTAGACGGGTTGTATTTTCTTGCTTTTTCAACAAGTGAAACGGGTGGCTGGAAAATTACTCTTGTTCTTCCGTTATCGTCTGTATAGTCTATGAAATATACACCGTTTATACCGTCACCGGTGCAGTCGATAGTCTTTGTGATAGATGAGCTGTTTTCAAATTCACTCTTATGTGCTGGATCGTCTTTGCAGGCGCAGATGTCTATGCCGGCAAAGTTTATGTTTGCAACTCTTTTTCTTGTGCTTTTTGCATTGATTCTGTCAATGTCAAGTTCATTGTTTGTCAGTATATATTCATATTCAACACTTGTTCTGTTAATGAGCTTATATGCAAAAAATACTATTCCTGCTGCTATGAGAAGCCATATTCCTGATACTGCCGGAACCAACAGCAGAAGAGTTGAAAGAGCGAGCAGAACAAAAGCCGCTGCAATAATTCCGAATATGATTAGAAAATCTTTTCCGGTACGCTTGTGCTGTACCAGATACTCCATAAATAAATCCATTATTCAATTACTCCTTTTCTTATAAGCTCGTGGCATAGCTCCTCAAGGGCTCTGCCTCTGTGGCTCACCTGATTTTTTTCCTCATCTGATGCTTCACCAAAGGATTTTCCTATTTCATTACAATAGAATATACTGTCATAGCCAAATCCGCCGGTGCCTTCAGGCTTATGAAGAATATTCCCCGTAACAGCGCCCGTTGCAGCTATTTTACGGCCGTCAGGCATTATGAGCACCATAGCACATTCAAATCTTGCGCTGCGGTCATCAGCATTCTCCATTTCCTTAAGTATGCCGCGTATTTTTTCGGGATAAGGAAGCTTTTCGCCGCCGTAACGTGCAGAATATATTCCCGGCTTCCCGCCCAGATAGTCAATGCAGAGTCCTGAATCGTCTGCAAGAACGGGAGAGTCGCATAGCATACTGACTGCTCTTGCTTTTATTTCTGCATTTTCCTCAAAGGTTGAACCGGTTTCTTCCACATCAACGTCAATCTCCGCATCCTTTTGTGAAATAACACTTATGTTGTAGGGCGCGAGAATTTCTGCCATTTCTCTCACCTTGCCCTCATTTTTTGTTGCTAAAATAATATTCATATAAATCTCCAAATCAATGATATGAGTATATTCTACTATAAATTGTCAAAAAATGCAATACCTTTTTTATGTCATGTGAAAAATGATAAGGCTTTTATTTTTTGAGAATAATCTTTTGATTTGCAATTGGTGTCATAAAATCATTTGGGAAATGCATATATATTGATTTTTTGATGCTGGAATTTGTGTTGGGCAATCCTAAATATAAGATTGCAGGGGCAGGGTATGGTGGTAGAGTTATTATACCGCAGCCTCGGTATTGGTCTTTTTCGTTATAGTGACCTATTAATACATGAGAATTTTCATCGTGTGGTAAAAGTGTATATAAAGCAATCAATGGAATTTGGCCGGCAGTTATCATGTCTGAAAAAACTGCTTTCTCGCTTTTAAGAGTGTCGTTGCGAAAAGTTGCATCGCATACTGTTTTATCTTCTGTGGGCAGTAAAACGCCGCATTTAAAATACAGTGAGTGTTCATCCCGGTAAATTGGCTCGTCAACGGAGTTGTAGAGATGACCGCTTTCATAATTTTTGTTGTTACAATAAAGACCTGGATGGTCTTTGATTTGTATATTCCAATCGGATTTTGAACCATGCTTTCCGTCGGCTATCATAGTGCTGTCGCTTAATAAAAAGTAATTATGGCATATTTTATCAGGTGCATTTGAATAAAACGACCATGTTACATCTGAATGATACCATTCATCATCAATTTTGATGCAGTTCCAGATATGTTTAATTGAAGGATTATTGTTAGAACAGAGTACATTTTGAATTTGAAGGCTGTTAAGACATAGTCTGTACAATCCTGCAAAACCCTGACAAACAGCTGTTTTATCATCTTCTCTTATGAATCCATATGGCGTATGCTCCACAATTTCATATTTAGGTTCATAATTTTCATCTGCACTGTCCTCAATATTTGATGCAGTTGAATAAGCAAAGTCCAATGATATTTTTTCAAAGAGGAATAAGGTTTTTTCAAGGTCGTTTGCACCCTTGCTTGCATAATTATTTAAATTGTCCACAAGACTCAGGAGTTTGTTCCTCATCAGGTCACTTTCTTCTTTGGTTTCAAATAGATACACGGGCTTGAAGGAATACATATATTTTTCATTGCCTAAGTTATACATATACGCTTCGTTGTATCCTGTGATTATGGGCAAGTCAGTATTTTGAAAAATAAATGAATAAAGGGTATCATCAAATTCACTTTCATGGATGTTGTAAGCCGCTATATTTATTGTTTCAGCATGGTTTAATATCTGTTCTCTCATATATGTATCCAATGGCTGAATTGCTGCTCTGGTTGAGAACAACTGAATCGGCGCTTCGTCTAAATTTGTAATTTGGCCTTCTATAAGCTCCAATCCGCCTGTGGGAGTTTGTACGGATTTATATTCAGGAAGCTTATAAACATCGTAAGCATATACACCGGCGGAATATCCCGTTATCATGCAAACAGCTAAAATAACTGCAAATAATTTTTTCAAATCAATCATTCCCTTAGTGATTATTTTAGATAGCATCTATACAACGTTTATTCTATCATATAAAACAAAAACAATCAATAGTTTTTTCAATGAATATATTTGTTTTGTGGTGAAAAAATAAGGTTGTTTGTATATTTTTGCTCAGCAAAGGACAATTTCGCCGATGTTTGTTGATTTATCATACAAAAAAGGCGGCAAACCCCACCAAAACGCCCATTGTTGCTTGACAAACCAAACTTCATGAGTTATAATACTATCGGTTGTCGTTTGTGCGACGCTTTTTTCAACATGGACGGGAGGTAGGACAGATGGTTATTTCTGACTATGAACAGCAATGCCTTGTGGTAGGCCTTAAACAAGTAAAAAAAGCCCTTTTGGAAAAAAGAGCAAAAAAGGTTTTTCTTGCCCTCGATTGTGATGAATACCTTCGTGAAAGTCTGGAAGCACTTTGTGCTGATGCCGGTGTAACTCCGGTGTATGCAGACACAATGAAGGAGCTGGGCAGGGAGTGCGGCATAGAAGTGAAAGCATCCTGCGCCTGCGTATGTTAGTTTATTTCGCACAATGTGCGTGATAATAAATAAATCTTAAGAAAGAGAGGTGTAAAACGGTATGCCTACATTTAACCAGTTAGTTAGAAAAGGCAGACAGACATCAGTAAAGAAGTCAACTGCTCCTGCATTGCAGAAGAGTCTTAACTCTTTGCAGAAGAAGATGAATGACAAAAGCTCTCCTCAGAAGAGAGGCGTTTGTACAGCTGTAAGAACTTCTACTCCTAAGAAGCCTAACTCAGCGCTCAGAAAGATTGCCAGAGTTCGTCTTACAAACGGTATCGAAGTAACAGCTTACATTCCGGGTATCGGTCATAATCTTCAGGAACACAGCGTTGTTCTTATCAGAGGCGGAAGGGTTCGAGATCTTCCTGGTACAAGATATCACATTATTCGTGGTACACTTGATGCTCAGGGTGTTGCAAACCGCTTGCAGTCAAGATCTAAGTATGGTGCCAAGAAGCCGAAGGAAGCTAAGAAATAATGCTGCATAATATTCGCAGCAGTATCACAAATGTGCATATCGGATTATACTGTAATATAAATTCGCTAAGCACAAAACGGAGCAGCAAAGGGCTGCTTTGAGTACCGGTGATATTCATTAATAATTATGAAGGAGGGAAGTACTGTGCCAAGAAAAGGTTACATTGCGAAAAGAGAGGTTCTGCCCGATCCTATCTACAATAGCATAGTTGTTACAAAGCTTATCAACAACATCATGCTCGATGGTAAAAAGGGTGTAGCACAGAAAATCGTTTATGACGCTTTTGAAATAGTTGCTGAAAAGACAGGCAAGGATGCACTTGAAGCTTTCAATGAGGCTCTTGAAAACATCATGCCCGTACTCGAAGTAAAGGCAAGACGTGTCGGCGGTGCTACTTATCAGGTTCCGATGGAAGTTCGTCCTGATAGAAGACAGACTCTTGGACTTCGTTGGCTTACACGTTACTCACGTGAACGTAACGAAAAGACAATGAAAGAAAGACTTGCAAACGAAATCTGCGACGCTCTTAACGGAACAGGCGGATCATGCAAGAAGAGAGAAGATACTCACAAGATGGCAGAAGCAAACAAGGCGTTTGCTCACTATCGTTGGTAATTCAGTTATTAGATTACTGTTTGAAAGGAGGAACCAATTTTGGGAAGACCATTTTCACTTGAAAATACAAGAAACATTGGTATCATGGCCCATATAGATGCAGGTAAGACAACAACTACCGAAAGAATTTTGTTCTATACAGGCCGTAATCATAAAATGGGTGAAACACACGATGGCGGTGCTACCATGGACTGGATGGCTCAGGAGCAGGAACGTGGTATAACAATCACATCTGCTGCTACAACATGTCAATGGAACGGTAAGAGAATCAACATTATCGATACACCGGGCCACGTTGACTTCACCGTTGAGGTTCAGAGATCACTTCGTGTACTTGACGGTTCTGTAACTGTTATGTGTGCGAAAGGCGGTGTTGAACCCCAGTCTGAAACCGTTTGGCGTCAGGCTAATGACTATAACGTACCCCGTATGATCTATGTTAATAAGATGGATATTATGGGTGCTGACTTCTTCAGAGTTGTAGATATGGTTCATGAAAGACTTCATGCCAACGGCGTACCCATTCAGCTTCCTATCGGAGCTGAAGAAACCTTCAAGGGTATTATCGACCTTATGAAGATGAAAGCTGAGATTTATTATGATGATCTCGGTAAAGACGTAAGAGAAGAGGACATCCCTGCTGATATGCTTGATCAGGCAGAGGAATACAGAGCTAAGATGATTGAAGCTATCGCTGAAACAGACGAAGCACTCATGGAAAAGTTCTTTGCAGAAGAAGAAATTTCTATCGACGAGCTTAAGGCTGCTTTAAGACGTGCTACAATCGCTAACGAAATTGTTCCTGTTACTTGCGGTACAAGTTATAGAAATAAGGGTGTGCAGATGTTGCTCGACGCTATCGTTGACTATATGCCCGCTCCTACTGATATAGCAAATATTAAGGGTGTTATTCCTGATACAGAAGAAGAAGACGAAAGACCTTCATCAGACGATGCTCCGTTTGCAGCTCTTGCATTCAAGATTGCAACAGATCCGTTTGTTGGTAAGATTTGTTTCTTCCGTGTATATTCAGGTACACTTGCTTCAGGTTCATACGTGCTCAATGCCTGCAAGGGCAATAAGGAACGTCTTGGACGTATCCTCTTGATGCATGCTAATCACAGAGAAGATATCGACATGGTTTACTCAGGCGATATCGCAGCTGCTGTTGGTCTTAAGAATACAACAACAGGTGATACACTTTGTGATGAAAAGCATCCTATCATCTTAGAGTCAATGAACTTCCCTGAACCTGTTATCCGTGTTGCTATTGAGCCTAAGACAAAAGCAGGTCAGGAAAAGATGGGTATTGCACTTCAGAAGCTTGCTGAAGAAGATCCCACATTCAAGACTTATACAGACGAAGAAACCGGTCAGACAATCATCGCCGGAATGGGCGAGCTCCACCTTGAAATTATCGTTGACAGACTTCTCCGTGAGTTCAAGGTTGAAGCAGATGTTGGTGAACCTCAGGTTTCATATCGTGAAGCAATCAGAAAAGCTGTTGACATTGAGCATAAGTATGCTCGTCAGTCAGGTGGTAAAGGTCAGTACGGACACGTTCTCATGAAGCTTGAGCCTCTCGAAGAAGGTAAGGGCTACGAGTTTGTTAACGCTATCGTCGGCGGTGCTATTCCTAAGGAATATATCCCCGCAGTTGACGCCGGTGTTCAGGGCGCAATGCTCAATGGTGTTCTTGCAGGCTATAACGTAGTTGACGTAAAGGTAACACTTTATGATGGTTCATACCACGAAGTTGACTCATCTGAAATGGCGTTTAAGATTGCAGCTTCTATGGCGTTCAAGGAAGGTATGAAGAAGGCTGATCCTGTTATTAAGGAGCCTATCATGCTTGTTAACGTTATCATGCCTGATGAATACATGGGTGATGTTATGGGTGACCTTAACTCACGTCGTGGTATGATTCAGAAGATGGAAGCAAGAACAGGAGCACAGCAGATTACTGCTATGGTTCCGCTTTCTGAGATGTTTGGTTACGCTACACAGCTCCGTTCAATCACACAGGGCCGTGGTCAGTATTCAATGGAACCATCACACTACTCAGAAGTACCGAAGTCAATTCAGGAAAAGATTATTGCAGACCGTTCAAAAGGTTGATAATCGCCTGCTGACTTTAAACCAAACAAAATTGGCGCTTTTTTGAAAAAAATTTGTAAAAACACTTGATTTTTTTCTTAAAAGATTGTACAATAATATTAATATTTTAAAAAAATAAATTTTCGAGGAGGAAATTAAAATGGCAAAAGCTAAATTCGAAAGAAATAAGCCCCACGTAAACATTGGTACCATTGGTCACGTTGACCATGGTAAGACAACTCTTACAGCTGCAATCACAAAGGTGCTTTCACTTAAGGGACAGGCTGAATTCTCAGCATATGACAACATCGATAAGGCACCTGAAGAAAGAGAAAGAGGTATCACGATTTCAACAGCTCACGTTGAGTACGAAACAGACACACGTCACTACGCTCACGTTGACTGCCCAGGACACGCTGACTACGTTAAGAACATGATCACAGGTGCTGCTCAGATGGACGGCGCTATCCTCGTTGTTTCAGCTGCTGATGGTCCTATGCCTCAGACAAGAGAGCACATCCTTCTCTCTCGTCAGGTTGGTGTTCCTTACATCGTAGTATTCATGAACAAGGCTGACCAGGTTGACGATCCCGAACTTCTCGAGCTCGTTGAAATGGAAATCAGAGACCTTCTTTCAGAATATGAATTCCCCGGCGACGATACTCCTATCGTTTCTGGTTCAGGTCTTCAGGTTCTCGAATCAACTTCAACAGACATAAACGCTCCTGAATACAAGTGTATTCTTGACCTTATGGATGCTGTTGACAGCTACATTCCTACACCTGACAGAAAGGCAGACCTTCCTTTCCTTATGCCTATCGAAGATATCTTCTCAATCACAGGCCGTGGTACAGTTGCTACAGGTAGAGTTGAAAGAGGTCAGCTCAAGGTTAACGAAGAAGTTGAAATCGTTGGTCTTACAGATGAAAGAAGAAAAGTTGTTGTAACAGGTATCGAAATGTTCAGAAAGCTTCTTGACTATGCTGAAGCTGGTGACAACATCGGTGCTCTTCTCCGTGGTGTTCAGAGAACAGAAATCGAAAGAGGTCAGGTTCTTGCAGCTCCCGGTACAATCAACCCCCACACAAAGTTCACAGGTCATGTATATGTTCTTACAAAGGAAGAAGGCGGACGTCATACTCCTTTCTTCAACAACTACAGACCTCAGTTCTATTTCAGAACAACTGACGTTACAGGCGTAATTTCTCTTCCTGCTGGAACAGAAATGTGTATGCCTGGCGACAACGTAGATATGAAGGTTGAGCTTATCACACCTATCGCTATCGAAGTTGGTCTCCGTTTCGCTATCCGTGAAGGTGGTAGAACAGTTGGTTCAGGTGTCGTATCTGAAATCGAAGAATAATTGATATTCTGACAAATTAAAACTGCTACGGAATTTTCCGTAGCAGTTTTTTTGTGTAATAAATGAATAGAATAAATTAATCAATTTTTATTTAAGTGTTATAATCTTTTTTTTAAAAGCGACAAGGAAGTTTTACTTGTCTCAAAATTCAATTAATTATTGACAATTACGATTAAATCGTATATAATATTATATAGATATGATAATATCGTACTAATATTTTAATTTAAGAAGTGGTATAATGACTAGAGAATTTATTTTTACAAAACCATTCTTAGCTTCATGGAAAGCAATGGGATTAGACACTGAAAGTTTGAAACAGCTTGAAGAAATATTGCTTGACAATTATTGGATTGGTGAAGTTATTCAAGGAACAGGCGGAGCAAGAAAAATGAGAATACAACTTAATGGACGAGGTAAAAGTGGTGGTGGACGAGTTGTATATCTTGATGTTTTTGAAAAAGAAAAGCTGTATTTTTTGTTTGCTTATCCAAAGAATGTACAAGAGGACTTAACAGAGGAACAAAAGAAAGCAATAAAATCGTTAATTGATGCTATTAAAAAGGAGTGATATTATGTCAGAAATTCATTTTGAATCATCATTATCCATTGAAGAAATTGAAGAAAATTTCAAGAAGATAGATTTTTTTGCCGGCATAATGGATGGATTGAACGAAGCGCTGGCTTATGAAAAGGGTAAAGCAAGTGCTGAAACATTCGCGAGGAAACAAGCATTGCCAACGATAAGTGTTCTTGGGGTTAGAAAATCTCTTTGTATGACACAAAAATCATTTGCGAATGTTTTAGGTGTTTCTCGCCGTACAGTAGAAGCATGGGAAAGTGGCAAGACTACACCCACTCCTACGGCTAAAAAGCTTATTTATCTGATTCAACAAGACCATTCTTTAGTAGATAAATTGATTAATAACAATTAAGCACATGACATTAATAAGTTAATAAAAAAAAGGAACGAAAATACAAAGAATTTTCGTTCCTTTTTTTGTGTGCTTTAAGAATGTGCAAAAACAGGCACGTCCCTAAATCTCCCCCGTCCCTAAATCTCCCCCCGTCCCTAAATCTCAGTAAAATCAAATAAGTATTTTATGGGGCTCATATAATTTATTTCTTCTGTTAAATTACATGATTGATTTATTATGCTACCACATAATATTCCTATCACTTTTCCTGTTGATAGGTTTATTACAGGACTACCAGAGTTTCCTGCTTTTGCTGAAATGTCTAATAATACTCTTTCTGCTTGGTTATGTTGCTGAATGGAGGATATGTATCCACGACTAAAACTTAAATTAAGATTCATAACATCATCATTGAGTTTTTTTCCAAAGGGATACCCTAAAATTATAATTTCATCCCCAAGCTCAAATTCGTTATCGATGCATATTTCAGAAAAACTATATTCATGGTCTTCAAGCTTGATTAGTGCATAATCAAATTCCTTATTAGACGCTACTACGTTAGCTTTAACAACATCATTTTCAGCGTCTGTATTGATTCTTACATAGATTTCAGTTGCATTTTCAATGACATGATTACATGTTATGGCGAAACCATCTTTTGTTATAATAAACCCTGTTCCTGAAGAAGTATTTGTTTCTATATAAATAATTGTTTCACCATAATCATTTTTGTTGTTTATATAGTTCTTTAAATTTTTACACTTTTCATTTATTTGTTTTTTTTTAACTCATATTGACTTTTTAAAGAATTGCTTGATTCAGATGATTTAGAATTTTGATTAGCATTGAGTTTATCTAATGCATTTTTCCAGAAAAGATGAAATTTTTTGGAAATGATAGTAAGTAAAGAGTTCTCTTCATCGGAGCTGTAACATCCATCCATATCGCATAAAGCACGTGCAATCATATACATTTTTTCTGTAAATTTATCCAGATAATCAAATTCACATGACAAGGGGACGGTTCTCTTGACAACTTAAGTGACACAGGGACGGTTCTCTTGACACAAAGTTGACGGTTTTTCCACAGTTAATCTGTTATAATGCTTATAAAAAAGAGGAGGTTTGTCCAATGCATTATAGTAGCAAGTGGAAATTTTGGAAAGCACAAATAGATTTCAAAACATGCTTGAATTGTCGCACAGAAAATGGTAAAATATATGATATAAACGAAAAAATAAATCCTTTTCCTCCAATTCATCCTAATTGCAGATGTATAATTAAGAAGTTAGAGGTTCTTTCTGCGGGCACGGCGACAAATAAGGGAATAAACGGCGCAGATTGGTTTTTAAAAATGTATGGAAAATTACCGAGTTATTATATAACTCCTCAACAAGCTGTAACAAACGGGTGGGATTCAAAAAAAGGGAATTTATTTTTAAAATGTCCCGGGAATATGCTTTTTGGTGGTGTATATCATAATAAAAATGGTCATTTGCCAACAGCTAAAGACAGAATTTGGTATGAGGCAGATATCAACTATGAATTTGGTTTCAGGGGAACAGAAAGAATATTATTTTCAAATGATGGATTGATTTTTGTAACTTATGATCATTATCAGACATTTATTGAAATCGAATAGTGAGGTATAATATGAATCGTAAAGAAGAATTAAAGAGGAAAGCATTTAAGCCTATAAAGGAGAATCCTATAATATTGGATTTTTCAGACTGTAAGTATTTAGGAGAAATACATTTAATATTAAAAACTAATTTAGGTTTACCTGAATATTATGGAGAAAATTGGGATGCTTTGTGGGATTGCTTGAGATACCTATGGATAAATGAAGAAGATATAAAAGTAATTATATATGGTTTTCAATCTCTTCCTGATGACTTGAGAGAGTATTGCAAAACTATGCTTGAAGTATTTGATGATGTGCATAAAGATACTCCAAACGTAGTGTTTGAGCTTACTTCATAAATTGCACTTGACAAAGGTATGGTTCTGTTGTCAATTTTTAAATAAAAAATTTTATCACGTGACACAGGGACGGTTCTCTTGACAACTTTTACCTAACACGTCCCTATTTGCACTCCTTTAAATAAACTTTTTTCCTAAACTATTGACAAATCTGTTTGGATGTAATATTATCTATAAAGAGTTTTATTCAATAAATGAGGTATGGTAATGGATGAATTAAAAAATAGACTTTTAGAAGATTATAAATATCGTTTTGAGTTGCACGCTCATTCTCATCCTGCAAGTCCATGTTCGGAGTTTGTATCTTCTGAATTTGTCGAGAGTTTTATTGATGATGAATATGACGGAGTGGTGCTTACAAATCATTTGGATCCTATAAAGCAAAAGAAATTAAATCTAAGCAACAAAGAGTACATAGAGTATTATCTCAAAGACTTTTATGATATTAAAGAGTATGCACAAAATAAGCTTAGTGTATGTTTTGGCGTCGAAATACGATTTTTTGAGAATGACAACGAATACCTTATCTATGGTGTTAGTGAAAATGAAATAGAAAAATTTATTTCATATTTTGATAAGGGTATAGATGTTTTTTATAAAGAAATAAAGAACGAAAAAAATATAATACTTCAGGCACATCCATATCGGCATGTAAATCCTTATGAGGACACTATTTGCCCTATAAATCCACAAAGCGTTGATGGCATTGAAGTTTTTAATTTTCATGCAGGTGCAAATGCGAGGATACCGATGGCTGCAAAATACGCCCATGACCATAAAATGATTGTGTCCGGCGGAGTTGATTTTCATCATCCATGGCAAAGAGGTCATCTTGCCATGAGATGTAAAGCTCTTCCAAAGGATTCCTACGATATAGCAGAGCTTATAAAATCTCAGGACTTCATATTTGAAATTGGCGGAAGTATTATTCTTCCGTAAGTAAAACGACGGATGTTGATTTAAAGCAACATCCGTCGTTGTTTTTTAATAGATAACAGCAAATTCTTTCGTATATGGGGTTAAATTTTCTGTATCGAAGTATAAAATTTTAATTGTATAATTGTTTTTTGGAGCAGGTAAGTTCATGAACATATGTTGTATTCTTGAGTTTTCACAGTCATAGTGAAGAGCTGCTTGTTTATCTCCGTCGTACAAACCGATAACTACTGCACCGTCAATAGATGATAGAGTGTTTCCCTTTGTTACATCAATTTTTAAAGCATCACCTGAATACTGAATACTGTTAATTCTGAAATTGTCATTTGTATGATTCAGGGGTTGCCAAAGCGCATATAATTTAACGTCTTCAGTTCCGATGTTTATAGGGTTCCCGGGTTGGTATAGAGCCTCATACGAATCGGCAGAGGTTGCCCAGCCGAGAAATTTAAATCCTTTTTTTGTAGGAACACTTGTAGGCAGCAGAGGAGTGGATGATTGCTTAACAGTAACAGATTCAAAGCCATATTCTGCGTCATAGCCTATTTCAAAGGATATAGTGGCAGGACTGTGATATGTTACATTAATCTCATCAATATCAGCATCTTCCGGTAATATCTTTAAAAGCTCCTTCTCCGATGTTTTTAATAGAGCCCGGAATGGTTACTTTTCTAAGATTGGGATAGTGTTCAAAGGCATAATCACATATACCTGTAACACCATCTTCTATTACTATTTCCTTAATTTCGTCTATATAGTCCCATAAAGAATCTGTCGATCGAATAGCGCAGCCTTCACCATAGAATGTAACAACACCCGTGTCTGATAAATGCCATAAGCAACCGTTGGCGCTTCCGCTGGCAATAGTTTCAGCGTATGCAGTAGATGCGGTAAGAATCAAGAAAATAAGCGCACAAATTAATTTTTTCATTGAGTTTTCCTCCGTATATTATAATGTGATTTGCTTGTAACTCATAAACTTCTTAAGATTTGTATTCATCACAAGATCTTCAGGGAATTCAATTTCTTCAAGGAGTTTTAATGCAAGCTCTACATCTCCTATCTTTGTGCAGAAGTGTGCATCGGTGTTTACCACTATGGGAGTTTCGTATTTCTTGCAGGCAAGCATAAGCATTTTTGCATTATCAGCAAATGGCCCTCTGTTTTTTTCAAGACAATGATTGTTAAGCTCTATAAGCTTTCCGTTTGACTTGGCTTCTTTCGCAATCTTTTCATAGCCTTGTGTGTCAAGAGAAAAGCTTGTTCTTGCTATATGTCCCATAATATCAATATACGGCTGTTTTGTTGCGTTTAGCATCATTTCAAGAAATTCGTCCGGAGTCAAAACGTGTTGATGCATGGATGCAATTATAATATCCTGACGGTCTAAAATCCAATCTTCAAGGTCAAGAGTTGCATCTGTATCTAAATAAGAACACTCAACACCTCGGAGTACAGTCATACCCTTAATGTTGTGAGGAATATCTCCGCAGTTTGTAAAATGCCACTTGTGAGGGCTATCCTCAACAAAAGGTGCATGGTCGGTCATAGCAATAGCCTCAAGACCTCTTTCTATGGCGCACTCTACATTTTCCATAAGAGTGCTGTAAGCGTGGGGGCTTGCAAGAGTGTGAGTGTGCAAATCTACTTTAATGTCCAAAATGTTTCTTTCCTTCCATCTAAATCTACATGTATTATTATATAACTATTAGTATTCTATGTCAAGAATTATTCAGACAAAAAAAGCTGTTGCATAAGCAACAGCTCGGCGTGTCGATAAACTATCGACACGCTGGCAGAGTGCGAAAAAGGAAGTTATATTTTGTCAACTTGAATTCGTCGGCGTACATTGGTACGGTAGAGTTCAAGTTGGCAAAAAGCAAATAACCACAAGGAAAACTCGATGTTTTCCTTGTGGTTTTTTTGCGCAATCAAAGTTTTCCCACACGCATATTTTTTCGTTAGCTTGCGGTAGAACGACTTTTTCGGCGGTCTGATTGTTATTAGCCCTCGTAAACAAGGTTATTTTTAATCATTTCGTCAACGTTTTCAGCATTCCACCAAGCGCCACCGATAGCAACTTCTTCTGTTACTTCCTTGCCTTCAAGAGCGAATACTGCCTGTTCAACAGCCTGATAACCAATCTGGAATGAATCCTGAGCAACTGAGCCGATGAGCTTCGGACCTTCTGTTTTCTTCATCCATTCAATCTGCTTTGTACCTGCATCGTAGCCTGAGAATACGATGTTGTCATACTTTGTACCTGCAGCACCGATTGCATCATAAACCTGCTTAACAACGCCTTCATTTGTCATGAAGATAGCGTTTGCGCCTTTTTCTGCAAGAGCTTCAAGAGCTGCTTTATATGCATTGTCAGCATCGCCGGGCTTAACTTCTTTTTCAATTACATACTTGCCCTTTGTTGCTGCATCAGCATCAGCCAATTCCTTGAACTTGTCAATAAAGCCGGTTGCTCTGTCAATACCTGTCTGAGTTTCGTCGTGCTGAATAACGCCAACGATGAACTTGTCAGCTGCTGCAATATCTTCCTTAATAGCTGCGAAGAAGTTCTCAGCTACAAGACCTGCTGCAAGGTAGTTGCTTGTTGCAACTGATGAAATAATAGGATTCTTTCCTGCTGCATCAAGAGCCTTAATATCATTTTCCCAAATACCGCTGTCGAACTGAACAACGGGGATGTTAAGGTCTTTAGCCTGAGTCAGCATATCAACGAAGCCTTCGCCGATTGTACCAAGTACGATTGCTGAAGCGTTGTTTGAAAGAGCTGTCTGAACCATTTCCTTCTGTGAGGGAAGGTCTTTTGCAGATTCACTTGCAGGGCCTCTGAAAGTGATGTTGTAGCCATATTCAGCACCTGCTGCTTCTGCGCCTGCCTTAACTGACTGCCAGAATGCATGTGATTCGCCTTTTGCTACTACTGCGATTGTTTTCTTTGCGGAGTCACCGCCGCTGCAGCCTGTAAGAGCTGCCAAAGCAAGAACTGCTGCTGTAAAGGTTGCTAAAATTTTCTTCATAATATATTCCTCCTTAAATATATAAAATATTTTGGTAACTTAATTCTCAGACTCCTGTTTGCTGAGGCACTTGCTTTGCCTTTTTCTTTTCCTTGGGAGCCTTTATTTTAGTTGCATTCTTGTTCTTAAGAACGTCCATGAGAACTGCAACTACAACTATTATACCGGTAAGTACGAATGTAACATATGTTGAGTTAAGATTCAGGTTGAAGCGTGCAAGAACAAAGTTAAGACCGCTTCTGATAACTACGAGCATCATATTACCGATTACGGTTCCTGCAACAGATGCAACACCGCCGGCAGCACTTGTTCCGCCTATATAAACACCGGCAATGGCATCAAGCTCCATTCCGTTACCGGTTGCAGCTGCTACCGTAGCGAATGATGATGCCCAGAATATAGCCGCAATACCGGCACCCAAACCGCTGAAAACATAAGCTATAATTTTGTACTTGTCTGTATTGATACCTGAAAGTCTTGTTGCTTCTTCATTACTTCCGATTGAAAGAATGTATCTTCCGATTTTGCACTTGTACATAAGGTACATACAAATCAAAGCAAAGAAGATTACCCATATAAGACCTGTGGGGATTCCGTTAGCATTTGAAAATACCTTATTAAACCAAGTCCCATTGGGGAAGAAGATGTTTGGTATAGAAACTATCAGGGCGCTTAGGCCTCGTGCAAACATCATCGTACCCAAAGTAGCAATAAATGCCGGTAGCTTAAGCTTTGCTACAAGCAAACCGTTGATTAATCCAAAAAGTGTACCGATAGCAATCATAACGGGGATTGTTGCCCAAAGAGGCATTCCTACCATGTACAATTTACCTGCGATTACAGCAGATGCAATACAAACTGTACCGATTGAAAGGTCAATGTCGCCCGTTGCTATAACGAATGTAACACCAAGTCCCATAATCGCATATGGTGCAAGAGACTGCGCCATACTTACAATATTGTATCTGCCTATAAAGTTAGGATTTAAAATAGTAAAGATTACAACCAAAGCCGCAAGTGCGGTAATGATAATAATATTCTGTTTTCCTTTTACACTTCCCATATTCTTATTCCTCTCTCATTGTAGCATATGCCATTATTTTTTCCTGAGTCGCATCCTTGATGTCAAGTTCTCCCGTAATACGACCTTCACACATTACAACCACGCGGTCGCTGAGTCTTTGGATTTCCGAAAGCTCAGACGAAATCATAATTACGGACTTACCCTGACTTGCAAGCTCTTCCATAAGAGTGTACATTTCACTCTTGGCACCAATGTCGATACCTCTCGTAGGTTCATCAAAAATGAATATATCCGAGTTTTTAAGAAGCCATCTTGCAATAATAACCTTCTGCTGATTTCCGCCTGAAAGGTTTCTTGTAAGCTGTTTCATAGAGGGAGTTTTAGTTTTGAGCTTATCATTTTCCTTTGTTGCATCAGCTTCGATTTTCTTGTCGTTAATCCAGCCGAATTTAATATAGTCATCAAGATTACTCAAAACAGAGTTTTCAGCAACAGACTTGTCAAGAAGCAAGCCGTAACGTTTTCTGTCCTCGGACAGATAGCAGATTCCGTTCTTTACAGCTTCATTTGGTGATTTAATATTAATCTTCTTGCCGCATATGAAAATTTCACCGCTATCATATTTGTCCGCACCGTAAATAGCACGGGCAACTTCTGTTCTGCCCGAACCCATAAGTCCGGAAAATCCTAAGATTTCACCTTTTCTCAGCTTAAAGCTGACGTCTTTGATTTCCTTGCCTCGATTTAGATTCTTTACTTCAAGAATAACCTCGGCATCCTCAGGAACATTGCTCTGCTCCTTTTTATCGCCATAGATAACTCTGCCCACCATCATTTTAACGATTTCGTCTTTTGTGGTGTCCTTGGTGATAAGAGTTCCAACATATTCACCGTCACGCATTACAGTAATACGGTCTGAAATTCTGTTGATTTCATCCATTCTGTGAGATATGTAAATCATGCCAATTCCCTTACTCTTAAGGTCAGCCATAATGTCAAAAAGCTCCTCCACTTCAACCTGTGTGAGAGCGGCAGTAGGCTCGTCAAGTATAAGAATTTTAGAGTTTCTTGAAACGGCCTTTGCAATTTCTACCATTTGTTGCTTACCTACGGTAAGAGTGCCGAGAACAGCTGAAGGATCTATGTTGACTCCTATTCGGTCAAACAAAGCCTTTGCATCCTGCTCCATTTTTTTATCATCAATGTAGATGCCATTTATCATAGGCTCTCTGCCTATATATATGTTCTGGGCAACTGTAAGATGATTCATCATGTTAAGCTCCTGATGAATAATGCTGATTCCAGCGTCCTGAGATTCTTTGATAGTTGAAAAGTTAACAGGCTCATCAAACAATACGATTTCTCCGCCGTCGCGCTTATGAATTCCGCACAGAACTTTCATGAGAGTGGATTTACCTGCGCCATTTTCACCCATAAGTGCATGAACCTCGCCTTCTCTCAGCTCAAGGTTTACTGATTTCAAGGCATGTACGCCCGGAAAAATCTTATCGATTCCTGTCATTTGAAGAATTACTTTGTTCATATTTTTCTCCAATTACTTAGCTTATCTAAGTTCTCTCTCCTTTCTTGATTTTGTTATGCTTCCATAATACCATATTGTTAAGATATTGTCAATATCATTTTTATATATTTTGTTGTAATATTCCGTTAACAATTAAATAATTTTGGACAGATACAACATATTTAGCGCTTAAACTAACTATTTTTGTCTTTATTACAAATACTATGTAAGAGGTGATAAAATATGTCAGGCTTTATTTTTGCCATTATAGCAGGCAGTGCCATGAGTATTCAGGGAGTAATGAATACGAGGCTCAGTGATAAAATCGGTTTGTATGAATCAAACGCCATTGTTCAGGGAACGGCGTTTGTGCTTTCATTGCTGGTAGTGTGGTTTTTCGGAAAAGGGGATTTCAGGCTGGTAGGCAGCGTAAACAAATTCTATCTTTTGGGCGGAGCTTTCGGACTTATTATTACGGTAACGGTTATGCTTGCCATAGGTAAGCTGTCTCCAACGGTAGCAATCAGCGTAATATTAATATCACAGCTTACAGTAGCGGCGCTTATTGATGCCTTTGGTCTTATGGATAGCGAAAAAATACCACTCCATTGGAATAATTATGTAGGCTTTTTCCTTATGGTTGGCGGTATGCTGCTTTTTAAATTAAAATAAACTATTGACAATTTTGGTAAAATGAGTTATAATACTGTAAGAAATAGGGAGTAGTTGGCACCTTTCGGGGTGTTTACATTGCCGTCAGTACGGTTTTTGAGTAGAAAACCCGGTTGTGTGACTTAAGCAGCGAGACTTTTTCTGTATTTTTGATGCAGAATTGTCGGGCTGCTTTTTTGGTGGGTTGAGATTTTGCAAAAGCTGAAAGGAAAGAGGTTTGGAAAATGGAAATTTTGGTTCAGGTCTTACTTTTGTGTTTAGGCTTTCTGATGCTTGTTAAGGGAGCCGATTGGTTTGTTGACGGAGCTGCAAGTATGGCGGCGAAGTTTGGTATTCCACAGTTAATAATCGGTCTTACGGTTGTTGCAATGGGAACCAGCGCACCTGAAGCCGCAGTCAGCATATCTGCAGCGTTTAGCGGAAATGCGGACATAACAGTAGGGAATATTGTTGGAAGTAATATTCTGAATATTCTGATTATTCTGGGTATTTCCTCGGTAATCACACCTCTTGCGGTGGCAAAATCCACCGTGAAGGTAGAAATTCCTTTTATGATACTTATAACAGCTATATTTATGGCTCTTGGCTTTGATGGTTTTATGGGGCGGCTTGCAGGCTTGATTTTGATAGCTTTGTTTATAATATATCTTTCTTATTTATTTGTTCAGGCGCGTAAGAATAAGGATACTGAGCAGGTTGAAGAAATAAAGGATATGTCTGTATTTAAAGCACTATTATTTACAGTTGTCGGTATTGCAGTAGTTGTTCTTGGGAGCCGATTTACAGTAGATTCTGCAAGTTATCTTGCAAAGGCGGCAGGACTTAGTGAGCGTTTTATCGGTCTTACCATTGTTGCTCTCGGTACATCTTTGCCTGAACTGTTTACATCTGTTATGGCGGCGAGAAAGCATAATGCGGATATTGCAATAGGAAATATCGTAGGAAGTAATGTTTTTAATATTCTGTTTGTTGTAGGTCTTTCTTCACTTATTATCCCCGTACCGTTTGTAAAGAACTTTATATTCGACACAGCTGTTGCAATCTTCGCATCAGTACTTTTGTGGGTATGCTGCTTCAAACACCGCAGACTCACCAGAGCTGCCGGAATAGTAATGCTTGCAGCGTATGCAGTATATTTTATGATGATAATATAATTTCACAGCATAAAAAAAGAAAGCCGGCATTGGCTTTCTTTTTTTGATATTAATTAACCCTCAATGAGTCTTTTGGTATCTATCGCAATCATAAGCTCTTCATTTGTGGGGATTACAAGAGTTTTAACAGTTGCATCAGGAGCTGAAATATCAAGACGTCCTCTTTGCTTGTTCATTTCCTTGTCAATCTTAATTCCCATAAATTCAAGACCTTCTACAATGCTTTCGCGTGTCTGGCTGTCGTTTTCACCAACACCTGCAGTAAATACGATTGCATCAACACCGCCCATAGCAGCAGCGTATGAGCCGATGTATTTCTTAACGCCGTATGTGAACATATCAAGTGCAAGAGCAGCTCTTTCATTGCCGTTGTCTGCAGCAGCTGACAAATCTCTGAAATCGCTTGAAACGCCCGAAACGCCATATACGCCTGATTCTTTGTTTACTACTGTATTAATCTGCTTTGATGTGAGTCCCATATCGTCCATCATGTAAGTTATAACAGCAGGATCCATTGTACCTGTTCTTGTTCCCATTATAGTACCGTCAAGGGGAGTGAAGCCCATGGTGGTATCTACTGACTTACCGCCGTCAACCGCTGTGATTGATGAGCCGTTACCCAAATGGCATGTGATAATCTTAAGGTCTTCAGGAGCTTTGCCGAGCATCTTTGCAGCTTCAGCTGCAACATACTTATGGCTGGTTCCGTGGAAGCCGTACTTTCTGATTTTTTGTTCTTCATAGAACTTGTAGGGGAGACCGTACATAAATGCTTTTGGTGGCATTGTCTGGTGGAAAGCTGTATCGAAAACAGCCACCTGCTTAACTCCCGGCATAATCTGTTCGCAAGCTTCAATACCTGTGATGTTTGCAGGATTGTGAAGAGGTGCAAGAGGAGTACAAGCTTCAAGAGCCTCCTTAACCTTATCGTCAATTACGAAAGAATCTGCAAATATTTCTGCGCCGTGAACCACTCTGTGACCAACAGCACCGATTTCTGACATATCCTTTATAACGCCATGATCGGGGCTTACAAGAGCGTCAACAACCAACTTGATACCGTCAGCATGGTTGTCCATTTTGCTTTCGATGCGAACCTTTTTGTCAAGTGCAACGTTTGTGTGCTGAAGATTAGCACCGTCGAGGCCTATACGTTCGCAAAGTCCTTTTGCAAGAACAGTTTCAGAATCCATATCAATAAGCTGATACTTAAGTGAAGAACTGCCTGCATTAATTACTAATACTTTCATAGGTTTATCTCCTTTTAAATTATTGAGCCTGAACTGCTGTAATTGCTACAACGCCTGCAATATCCTCTGCTGTACAACCTCTTGAAAGGTCATTTACGGGCTTTGAAATACCCTGGAGGATAGGTCCGTAAGCTTCAGCCTTTGCAAGTCTCTGAACAAGTTTATAACCAATATTACCTGCATTAAGGTCAGGGAATACAAGAACGTTTGCCTGTCCTGCAACCTTTGAGCCGGGAGCCTTCTGCTCAGCAACTGATTTAACAACTGCTGCATCAAACTGCATTTCTCCGTCGATTGCAAGATCAGGTCTCTTTTCCTTAGCAAGTCTTGTAGCTTCAACCATCTTGTCAACAAGCGGATTCTTTGCGCTTCCGTATGTTGAATAAGAGAGCATAGCAATCTTCGGTTCTGCACCGATAAGCTGTGAGAAGCTCTTTGCTGAAGAAATTGCGATTTCTGATACCTGGTCTGCATCAGGATTTTCGTTAAGACCGCTGTCTGCGAAAATGAATGTTCCGTTTTCGCCATATTCACAGTCGGGTACTACCATTATGAAGAAAGCTGATACAAGCTTTGTGCCCGGTGCAGTCTTAAGAATCTGGAGTGAAGGACGGATAACGTTAGCTGATGAGTTTACAGCACCTGCAACCATTCCGTCAGCATCGCCCATTTTAACCATCATACATCCGTAGTAAAGCGGATTTTTAACAGTTTCAGCAGCCTGCTCAGGAGTAACACCCTTAGCCTTTCTCAACTCATAAAATTCGTTTGCATATGCTTGTGCCTTATCAGATGTAATAGGATCGATAATTTCTACTGCATCTATATCATAATTACCTTCTGCGGCAATAGCTTTGATTTTGTCAACATTTCCGAGAAGTACGACCTTGGCATAGCCGTCTTTTTTAACCAATGCAGCAGCTTCTACTGTTCTTTTGTCTTCGCCTTCAGCAAGAACAATAGTTTTAATGCTTTGCATTGCTCTTGTTTTGAGACCGTCAATAAAATTACTCATTTATATTTCCTCTCTTTTTTGAAAATGTATGGATAAAAATATCCAAAGAATATTATAATACTTTTTATTTATATTTTCAAGTGAAAACATGAAAATTATTACAAATTTCTATAAAATATGTAAAAAGTACAAAAAACACTTGAAATTTATACCCTTGCATAGTATAATGATGTTATTGTGGCGAAGCCATTAAATATCAATCAAAAAGGAGAATAATCATGTTAGGATTACAGACAGTTGCATACGCGCAGCAAGCAGGAGATGCAGCGGCAACAGCAGGTGCCGGCACAACAGTTGCAGCAACAATAGTTAGTTTCTTTCCCTTCATCCTCATTTTTGTTGTGATGTATCTTATGTTAATAAGACCTCAGAAGAAAAAGGAAAAGGCTTTGAGAGAAAAGATTTCCAAAATGAAAGTTGGAGATAAGGTAGTTTCAATCGGCGGTATTGTAGGAAAGGTTTCAAAGATTAAGGACGAGTTTGTTATAATCGAAACCGGCAACGTAGGAACTCCTGACGAAAGATCCTTCATCAAGTTTGAAAAGGCTGCGATTAAGGACATTCAAGTAAAAGAAAGCAATTAATCAAAAAAAGCTGTCATATGACAGCTTTTTTTGTTTACTTATTTTCATAAGCCAGAATGAAGTTTGCATTCTTAAGCTCAATTTCAGTAAGGTTAAGATTATCGTTTTTATAATTGTAGGTTGAGCTTGGTTTATACCAGGTCTTTGACTCAAAGAACTTCTGAAGCTCCTGCTTTTTGAATATTCTGCCGTGACGAGCAAAAATTTCGTTTCTTGCAAGTTGAAGCTGTGATTTTGAAAGACCTGCAAGGTCTGCTTCTGTAAGAAGCTTAGAAGACGATTCTGCAAGAACGTATCCGTTTGCATCATATGCATCAACTTCAGTTATTGAATATACGGGCAGTCCGTAATATACATCAGCAGTTGCCGCAGCATCTATGGAATACATGGCAGGAACGCCTTTTTCAAAGCCTGCATCAGGAGCATATGCAAAATATACTTCATTTCCAATGCTGAGCTTAGCGATTGAACGATTGTTCGGAGCCGTTTCAACAGAGTTTACCATTACAAGCTGAGAAACGATGGGTGCGCCCTGAACAACGGGAGTCTGAATAACTGAGCCTGCTGCAAATCCCGGTGCAGAAACGATTGGAGTCTTGTTAGAAACAGGCTTCTTGGTAGCCGCGGGTTTAACTGAAGCGGGCTTTTTTGTAGGCGCCGCAGTAACTACCGGCTCCGGAATTATTACGGGTGTTGTTTCAGGAGCGACAGTTGCAACAATCTCCTCAGTTGGCAAAGGCTCTTGTGTGGGAGCTTCGGTCGGCTCTTCAGTTGCAGTATCCAATGTGGGAGTGGGAGATGATATTACAAGATTATCGCCTCCGTCTGCAAAGAAATTATCCCTAAGAGTATAAACTCCGTATGCCAAAGCTCCGAGAATAAGGGCAATAAGAATACAAATTGCAATTATTCTGTTTCGTTTCTGGATTTTTTTCTTTTTCAGTCGTCTTGACTGGATTTCTTCTAATTTTGCATTACGGTCTTGTTCCGATGTAATAGTTTCTTCTGTGTCAAGTGGTTGTCCGCAGTTGATGCAAACATTGGCAAGCTCATCATTTGGTGTATTACAGTTAGGACATATCATTACAGTTCATTCCTTTCAAGACACAATTATTTTTGTGTTAATAAAGGCTTTTTATGCATAAACAGCTGATACAAAGCCTATGATACACACTAATTATAAACCAAATGCAGAATTATGTCAACGTCAGCAATGTTAAGATATATTATCATTTATCTTACTCATTTTTTTCATATAAGGTGATAAAAATTACCCGGCAGCTTTTGAATTTTGCCCTCAAGCTCAAGCATGAAGCATCTTGAATTACATTCTGTAATAGATATTTTTGCAGCTTCTGCCAGACTGTCTGCGTCCATATCACCCTTTTTAAGTATATTCATAATGGGATCGGAATAAGTTTCGTGAGAGCAGGTAGTTTCTTCACATACGGGACTCATTTCAGGGAATACGGATATAATATCCTGAGCGCTGAATACAGCAGTTGCACCCTTTTTAATAAGCATATTTGTTCCAAGATTCGACGGTCTGTTAATCTGACCGGGAACTGTAAACACCGGTTTTTTCTTTTTCAGAGCAATATCTGCGGTAATAATCGCACCGCTTTTTGTGGGCGCTTCCAAAACAGTAATAGCATGGCATATCCCAACTATGATTTTGTTTCGCTGCGGAAAGTTAAATCTGTCAGGCTTTGTACCGGGTGGATACTCCGAAATGAACACTCCGTTTTCAAGAACACGGTTGTATAAATCCTTATTCTCCACAGGATATATAACATCTACTCCGCACCCAAGCACAGCTACTGTGGGGGCAGAACACTCAACGGCGGCGCGGGCTGCAACAGAGTCGATGCCCGATGCAAACCCCGAAACGATTAAAGCCCTTGAATTCACAAGGTCGCGGCTTAGCTTGTCTGTTATTTCCCTGCCGTAGTTAGTCATTCTTCTTGTACCAACCATTCCGATAGCTATGTATTCATCCCATTTTGGAATTTTTCCTTTTGCAAAAATCACGTGGGGACAATCGCTCATCAACTTTAAAAGCGGCGGATAATCAGAAGAGTCGGGAGTGAGAATATAAATGTTTTTCTTTTGACATTGCTCAAAGATGTCTGATGTTCTTTCAAGATTTTTACAGCTTAGATTTTTCAGAGATTTTTGGGTGATAAAGGTATTGTCGCTGTAATCGGTCAGCTCATACACGTTTTTCGCTGAGCCGTATTTTAATACCAGCTTTTTTGCCTGACTTGATGTGACAGCATCTTTTAACCACAGACTGTATATACTGTTATCTATTGTACTCCCTCCTCTATAAAAAACAATCATATACCAAGTATAACATACATTGGGAATTTTTGAATACCATATTATTTTATAACTTTTCTGAAATTTTCTTTTATTCATTTGTGCAAAACGGAAAAAAAGCAAAAAAAAAGCTTCAAATGATAAAAATTTAACATTAACCCCTTGTATATTTTTACATTTTGATGTAGAATATAGAAGATGGAGTTTTATAAAAATCTCCGCAGTAATATTGTTTTTTTAGGAGGAATTAATCATGGCAGTTAAAGTTGCGATTAATGGTTTTGGACGTATCGGACGTCTTGCATTCAGACAGATGTTCGGTGCTGAAGGTTATGAAGTAGTTGCTATCAACGACTTGACAAGCCCTAAGATGCTTGCTCACTTGTTGAAGTACGATTCTTCACAGGGCAAGTACGCTCTTGCTGATAAGGTTACAGCAAGTGAAGATTCAATCACAGTTGATGGTAAGGAAATCAAGATTTATGCATTCCCCGATGCAAATAATTGTCCTTGGGGAGAGCTTGGCGTAGATGTTGTTCTTGAATGTTCAGGTTTCTACTGCTCAAAGGACAAGGCTCAGGCTCACATCAATGCAGGCGCAAGAAAGGTTGTTATCTCAGCTCCTGCAGGTAACGATCTTCCCACAGTTGTTTACAACGTAAACCACAACACACTTAAGGCAGAAGATACAATTATCTCAGCTGCTTCATGTACAACAAACTGTCTTGCACCTATGGCTGATGCTCTTAATAAGTATGCTGCAATTCAGTCAGGTATCATGTGCACAATTCACGCTTACACAGGCGACCAGATGACTCTCGACGGTCCTCAGAGAAAGGGTGACCTCAGAAGATCAAGAGCTGCTGCTGTAAACATCGTTCCTAACTCAACAGGTGCTGCTAAGGCTATCGGTCTTGTTATCCCCGAGCTTAACGGTAAGCTTATCGGTTCAGCTCAGAGAGTTCCTACTCCCACAGGATCAACAACAATACTTACAGCTGTTGTTAAGGGCGAAAACGTAACTAAGGAAGGCATCAATGCTGCAATGAAAGCTGCTGCAAATGAGTCTTACGGTTACAATGAAGACGAAATTGTATCATCAGATATCGTTGGAATGACATACGGTTCACTCTTCGATGCTACTCAGACAATGGTATGCGAAATCGGCAACGGTCTTTATGAAGTTCAGGTTGTTTCATGGTATGACAACGAAAACTCATACACAAGCCAGATGGTTCGTACAATCAAGTACTTCTCAGACCTCGCTTAATTATAAGACATCAAAAAATCGCTTCCTGAACGGAAGCGATTTTTTTATTTGTCGTGTGAACAGCCATAGCTGCAAGAAGTACCTTTACAGTTTTTACTGTGTGGGCAGCCAATGCATTGTTCGCCGTTTTTTCTTGCCCGAAGTACATATACTCCTGCGGCAATGACTATTAATAGAATAATTCCTGCTAAAATGATATTTTCCATAATTTACATCCTTTTCGCCATTTGAGTAAATGTGTATTCTTTATTATTACCTCTGATGCATAAAAAACCAATAATCAACCAGATTACAACCGCTGCCGCAAGTCCGGGCAGAAAGGCTGCGCCAAATGTTCCCGTTGTAATCAATGTGCCAATCTGGTAAACAAGAAATCCTACTGAATAACCCATGCTAAGCTGCAAACCAATTCCGCCCCAGAGCCATTTTGCGCTTTTCATTTCTGCATTCATAGCACCTATTGCCGCAAAGCAAGGGGGAGTGAAGAGATTAAACATCAGGTATGCAAGAGCTGCAACCTTTGTAATGGCAAAAACAGTCGCAACCTCTGCGCCCGCACCTTCCATAAGTGCAAGCTCCTCTGTATCAATAAGGTTTTCAAGTCCTACAAAGCAAACGGCAAGTGTTCCTACAACATTTTCCTTTGCAATAAATCCCGTAATAGCCGCTGCTGCAAGCTGCCAGGACAAAACTCCTGCAACGGGTAAAAGTACATAAGCAAATGGATGGGCTATTGATGCAAGGATTGAGCTGTCAGCCGATGCAGCAACATGGAACGTCCAATCAAATGTCTGCATAATCTGTATAACCGTATTACAAAGAAGAATAATTGTAGCGGCCTTTATTATGTACGCTTTACCTCTTGAACACATGGACTCAAATGCTCTGTATAAGCTGGGAGCCTTGTAGTCGGGAAGCTCTATTATAAAAAATGATTTCTTTGCGTTGTTGCCGGTTATTTTGTTAATGAGCAATGCACCGAAGAATATAATCATAATTCCTGCAAAGTACATAACAGTTCCAACCCATGAAGCATTTTCAAAGAACGCCCCTGCAAAAAGTGCAATTACGGGTAGCTTAGCACCACAGGGCATGAACGGCGCAAGCATAGCTGTTGCTCGGCGTTCTCTTTCGCTGTGAATAGTTCTGCACGCCATAACTCCGGGTATTGCACAGCCGGTGCCGATTACGAAGGAAATAACGGATTTGCCTGAAAGTCCTACTTTTTTGAAAATAGGATCGAGGACAACAGAAACTCTTGCCATATATCCGCAATCCTCAAGAAGCGCAATGAGAAAATACATCACCATTACAAGCGGCAAAAATCCAATAACTGCTATTGCGCCGCCTATAACTCCGTCTATTAACAGAGCATAAAGCAGGGGATTAGCGTTTTCAAAAAATGAGCCAACCCATACCTGAAATGCTTTAAGCCATGTATCAAGTATGTCAGCAATCCAGGGGCCAAGCCAAGCCTGAGAAATCTGGAAAACGAGAAACATAACTACTGCAAATATTGGTATTCCGAGCCATTTATTAGTAATCATACGGTCAATTTTATCGCCGTAATTTCTGTCCTTTGTAAAAATCTTTCTTGTTTCTACTTTTTTTACAATACCGTTTACAAACTCAAAACGCTTGCGGTCTGCTGCTCTTGCTGCTTCCTTTGTTGTAAGTGCTTCGTCGGAGTGGACATATGGAGCTTTTTGACCTTTTCCTGCAAGGCTCATAGCCGCAGTTATAATATTTTTCATTCCCTCTTGAGCAGTTGAAACAGTTTCAAATACAGGACAGCCAAGAAGCGCTGACAGCTTTTCTGTGTCGATTTTTGTTTCTTTCTTTTCGTTGATGTCGCTTTTATTCAAAGCTACCACAACGGGAATATCAAGCTCTAAAAGCTGAGTTGTAAAAAACAGACTTCGGCTCAGGTTTGTAGCATCAACAATATTTATAATCACATCAGGATTTTCTGTCTTGATATACGAACTTGTTATGCTTTCCTCTGCGGTGTATGGCGACATGGAGTATGCACCGGGCAAATCTACTATAATAAGCTCACTTGCATTGGGGAAGTAGGCTTTTTTTATTGGGTGCTCTTTTCGCTCTACCGTAACGCCTGCCCAATTTCCAACCTTCTCATTTTGTCCGGTGAGTACGTTATACATTGTGGTTTTTCCCGAATTGGGATTACCGGCCAAGGCTATTCTCATTATGTATTCCTCCTTGAATCAGGGACAAGCAGTTAGTTTATCCTAACTGCCGCGCAAAATAAAAATTAAATAAGTATAGATTTTGCAAGCTGATTATCTATGTTATATCTTCCGTCTTTTATAGAAACTATACATCCGCCTCTCAGGTGCGACACAACAGTAATAGGCTCACCGCTGTAACAACCGAGAGAAAACAGAAAATCATCAAGCTCCTCGTCGTCAGTTAATATCTCTTTTATAATATATTCTTTTCCCTCTTGGGCATCTTTAAGATTCATATTTATCACCTGATAATTTATATTGAATTAGTCACGACTAACTCCGTATAGTTAGTTTAGCATAACTAACTATAATTGTCAATATTATCTTGTTACAGATTATGAATTTTATCATTATTATATACGCTGCAGGCCAAATATTTAGTTAAAAACACAAATAGGTTGATTTTGTAAACAGCTCTTTTTGTAGCCTTGACTTTTTAATTTTTACATTGTATAATAATGGTAACATATAGAAGTCTTTGAGGTGAGGGATATGCTTATTCAATATGCCACAATAAAAGTCGTTTCATTTATTATAACTATTATTATAACTACTACGGCTTTATCTATTGAACCCATTCGTAATAAAGCTATTGATATTTTCTTTAATTGGGTGTCATATCAGATGGACAAGGAAGAAGCCGAGAGAGAAGAAAAGTATAAAAGACATGAAGTGGTAAATGGCAAGGATACGGCTTGTATTTGGAATAAGCATTATGAAATATGGAATCAATCGGGAGATAAGCGTTTTGGAATAGAAACAGCTGAAACGGATTGTGTTATATTTTTGAAAGTTCAAGCATATGATGCATACAAAGATCAGTTTTATGTGGTAGCCGAAGAAGGCTATGCAGTAGTGGACAGAGAAAATCATTGCAGAATGTTTTTATTGCAGGACATAGAAATAGAAGAGAGTAAATATTTTGAATACTTGTCTTCCTACGAGGATTTTTCTGAAAGGGAAAGAAAGCATTTGGAAAAAATGATAAGGAAACTAAAATAATATCCCATATAAAATAGGGGGGGTGTTGCGTTAATGAACAGAACCAGTAAAAACGGACAATAGAAAAAAAGAGCCTCCTATGGTATAATGATAAAAAAGCCATAGGAGGTATTTTTATGCCAAGAAGTTATAGACATATACAAGAGTATGAAAAACAAATTGTCGAATTAAAGGATAATGGTTACACTGGCAGGCAAATCTGTGAGAAATTTGATTTTAGCAAGAAACAATATGAAAACTTTATTACTCGTTACAACCGAAAGCAAAAGAAACTTGCAGCAGGAATCGCTTTAAAACGAAAAGGCAGACCGTCAAAAGACTATGTAATTGCTGAAAAGGATAAGGTTTCAGAGCTGAAATATATCATCGCTCGTAAAGATTCAAAAATCAGAACATTAGAAATGGAAAATGAGCTTATGCGGGATTTTCTCTCGCTCACAGAAAGGAAGTGAGGACAAGTGTAAAATATATGATTATCTATCGTCATAGAGAAAAATATTCAATTAGTGAAATGTGCAGATTCTTCAATGTATCACGAAGTGGATATTACGGTTACTTGTCTCGCATGGATATACCGGCTAAAGACCTGCCTTTGGCAGAGAAAATACAGGAGTGTCAGGAAAGATGCGGTAAAACCTATGGATATCGTAGAGTACATATATGGCTTGAGAAGCAAGGAATACACCATAATCCAAAAACAATACTGAGGGTGATGCAGAAATACAATCTTTTATCTGATATCAGAAGGAAAAAGTATCGCAATTATGGTGAATATTTGCATCGCTATCCCAATCTATTAAACAGAGACTTCAAAGCTGAAAGACCGAATCAGAAATGGGTTACAGATATATCGTATATCAAAACGAAGCAAGGAACATTGTATTTATCTGTTATCAGAGATTTATTTGACAACAGCATTGTTGCCTACAAGACAGGTACGGAACAGAATATTAACCTTGTGCTTTCCACGATACGAGAAGCAAAGAAAAAGGAAAAAGTCACTGGGGAGTTGCAGCTCCACAGTGACCAAGGCTTTCAGTATACATCCCATGCGTACTTTAAGCTAACACAATCATACAACATTATACCGTCAATGTCAAGACGCGGAAATCCATATGACAATGCATTAGCAGAAAATTTCTTTTCAATTCTTAAGACAGAGTGTATTTATCGCACTAAGATAGAGACTTATGAAGATGCTCGCATCCTCATAGACGAATATATGCGTTTTTACAATTATGAAAGAATACAATTAAAAACAAAACTGACACCGTTTGAAAAACGATGTCAGTATGTTGCTTAAACTTAATATTTATGCCATAGGCACTCTTTTTTGTGCTGTCCGCACAAAATGGTGCAGTTCA
>JBGVIT010000039.1:0-5877 GCA_045128915.1 Clostridia bacterium | reverse complement strand
AACAATTTGCCCATTCACTATTGCTACGAATGGAGTTTCCCATTCTTCGAATTCCCAGTTTTCAAGCACTCTCACCGTATGCTCTTTTACATCTAACCAGGAGAAGTTCTTTACAAAGTTCAGTAAGTCCTCTGCAAGAGGGGTGCCCTTGTCAACTTTTTGAAGTTCAATTTCTTCCATTTTCCTACCTCTCGTGTTTATCAAAACCCAATTTAGCGAATTGTTCGATATATTGGCATTTAGAGAACTGTTTACAATCTTTTCTTGAAGCAAATGATACGATTTGCTTCATCAAATCCCATTGCCATATGAAATTTGAAACTATCCATATTGTCTATCTCGCAATCACTGGCAAACTCACTGCATCCAATTTCTTTTGCCCATATTTCACAAACTGAAAGGAGTTCTTTTGCATATCCGTTCTTTCGGTATTCTTCTTTTACGAAAATACCTTCCAAGTAACCCACAGGAGAACTTTCCGTGCCTTCAACATAGTCAGTTCTCAAACCACATTGCGCAAATCCTACGGGTAAATCATTTATATACTTGATAAAAAATGCAGATTGCTTGTCATTAAGTGTTTCAACAAACTCTGCTTCTAATTCATCAACAGTATGACTATCCCACATTTGAACAGCCATTTCTGCCAAAACACGACTGTCTTTATTTCTTGCTATTCTAACCATTGAAACACCTCGTCAAATTCTTATTTTCCTAACTGTTCGACCTATTGGAATTTACAGAACCATTACCAAAGTTCCGATTCCGATGAAAATACATCCAATCAGAGATTTATATGTAAATTGTTCGTGTAAGAACACAAATGCTAAAATCAATGTGATTACAACACTTAATTTATCAATTGGAACTACTTTTGATGCTTCGCCCATCTGCAAAGCCTTGTAATAACATAGCCACGATGCACCAGTCGCAAGCCCTGACAGAACAAGAAAAATCCAGCTTTTTATACCAATTTCCGATAAGCCTTTTTGAGCATTGGTAAGGAACACCATCCCCCATGCCACAACTACAACAACAACGGTTCTGATAGCTGTTGCAAGATTTGAGTTTACCCCATCTATGCCAACCTTCGCCAGTATAGAAGTAAGTGCCGCAAATATTGCAGACAGTAATGCAAATACAAACCACATACAATATTACCCCCCCCATAAATTCAAGTTTATCAAACACCATTAAAGCGTTTCAATATAAGCTGCCATATCAAAGTTAATTAGTTTTGCCGTTTGCTTTTGATATAAAGGATGCTTCGGAGCGCCGCTTTTATTGACGCCTGTGGCAAACCATTTAATTTTGCCTTGAGGCAGTTTGCTATATATGTCCTTAAAACAAATCGGTAAATACTCTCTATCGTAAATATGGTTACCGAACGCCGCCCATATATCAAGCTCACCGTATTCGGATAAAACCTCCGTTATGGCTTCAATATTTTTAAGATGTTCAAAGTCATTAATGGTTTTCTCTAAATCTTCAAAAACAGTATCACGTTTCGGATATACATTCAGCATAATAAAACTATCGTATCCGTTGTGCTTAGCAATGCTTTCAACCTTTTTAATTGTGGGATCTAACTTTTCGGGTGTAGCGGTACTAGGATTTATGCCGAAGCAAAAAAGTGTCTTTGTCCCTTTGGTCCCCAAAACATATCTGATACTGTTATCAGTATTAGTTCTATATATCCACGTTGTTTCCTTCATTTTAATTCTTGTTATTCCTCGTTTTCTTGATCTTTGTTGATTTCCGAAAGATATCCAGCAGTAATAACACCAGAAGGCAATGCTATTATAGCGATGCCGAATACGGAGGATATCATAGTAACAATACGGCCTATTGTTGTTATGGGATAAATATCACCGTAACCAACCGTGGTTAATGAAATGGTGGCCCAATAAATAGCATCAAAAAAAGTCTCAAAAGATTCGGGCTCAACATTATATATAACAAGTGCAGATATCAAAACATATGCCACAGCCATTGTTGCTACTGCAGATAAGACCTTCTTTTGCTTTTTAAATACACTGGCAATAACATCGAAACTCTTGGAATATCTCAAGAATTTGAATGCGCGCAACACCTTTAATGTTCTCAGTAATCTGAATAATTTAAGAAGTCTAAAACCACTATTCAAAACTGTTACCGACGGCAATATTGAGAGCAAGTCAATTATGGCCATGGGTGTTATTGGATATATAAAGAAAGAAGCAGCAGACTTATTCAGTTTATAATCAGATGTAAATAATCGTAGTATGTAATCCAATACAAAAATCCCAACGGTAATATAATCAATCCATTGAAAAATCAGATTGGTTTCCTTGAACGCAAGAGGAACTATGCTTATAACGATAGTTGCCATCATTATAAAATCATAAATACTACTTAGCTTGGTTCCATTACCTACAGGTTCAATAATCGAATATAGCTTCTTTCTCATAATACACACCTATCATTTATTATTCCGTTTTATCAACTGACCATTTGGCGAAAAGCTTGGAATCAACACCTTGCGGGATATACCATTTTTTCTTTTCTCCATCATATCTGGCGCCTAAGAGTTTTGCTACATCCTTATCCTTGTAAGGCACGTTTATATATATCCGTTCTCCATTAGACACAAGACCCTTATAAAGTTCTGATAAAACTTCAACAGTATCTGAAATAAAATCTTTTCTATCTTTACCTGTCAATTCAACAAGCCGTCTTATTAGTTCATTTTTATTTATATACATTCAATTGCTCACTTCCACAAATTTGAGTTCACCAGTACCCATATTGTACCATAAATAATTCAAAAATTAAAGTAGATATATTTTATTTACTATTACCAACGGCATTCATCAATCTACCCATAGCCCTGCGCTGCTTGATTTTATACAGATCATTTCGGTAGCCCCTCATCAGAGCGTATGTTGTTTTTACGGAATCTTCTGTAAAGCCTAAGAAAGAATCGGCAATCCATTTTGCATCATATCCCATTTCTATCAAGAGGTAAATAATAACATCTTTTGAATCGAACTTGGAACCGTCAAAAATGTTTAACTCTCCATCATGGACACCATCTTTGTAAGTAAAGTTAACTTTCATTTTTCCTTTCTCTAACAATAATTTTCACCACCTTTTGTCATAATTCTGAAAATTTTGGTCGCCTCATTGCGAGGCGACCATTGTTTTACAACGAATAAACAAAGTGTTCGGCAACGGATGCCATTGCTTTTTTATCGTGCTTAACGAAGCATTCAAAAATATTATGCAGCATTATGGTATCGTTGCGGCAGAGATATATCATCCTTGTGAACTCATCCCTGAAAATTTCAAAGTAATCATCATTCAAGTGAGTACCCTTTGTGAGTTTCTTAATACCGTTCACAGATATCTCCTGGAACCCCAGCGATACTGCTGCTAATTCAACAAGCTCATTAAAGGCGGATACCAACGGCGGCATATAAGGGCTACACAAAGATAACATATCAAAATCCTCTGCGCCGATGCCAACCCGAACCGCATCCAAAGCATTTATGGCCTTTACTGTATCTAGCAAAATTAATTCGTTAGGTTCATTTCTTTTTTCTTCCATCCATATCACCTCCTTAAATATCTTCAATCTGCTCCAAGCCTTCCATCGATTCCATCATTAGACGAGTCGATAGAATAAATCCTGACTTGAAACACTCAACCTCGGTAATCAGGGATAACTCAGTAGTGCAGTCTTTAAATTTCTCAAAAATTTCCTTCTGCTTCTCGGTTAAGCTATTAACGAGTTCTTCCTCATTTTTGCAAATAAGCTTAACTAGCTTGTCTACTCTAGTGCCCTTTTTTATATAGCGCTCGTGAGGGTTAATATTTCCATAAAATAAATCTTCAAGCGTTGTCATGTTGATTCCACCTTTATAAAAAAATTGTAACAAGAATATCTGTAATAGTAAGAATAGTGCCGAATATCTCAAGGCCACTCTTTTTCAACTTCTGCCACATTTCATCACATCCTTTTCTTTTACTTATTTATTAAATTTTTATAATCTATCAAAAAACCGATCTTCGGGATAACATACTCGGCTACACCACAAAAATTATCTTCTGTAGCAAGGTAGCCATCTGCATTTTTGTTGTTATCACCTTTGGTTTTTAGACGCTTTTCGCCGCAAATCAATGCCTCATCTTCAACCCTGTGGATGATATTCATCCCTCTGTGTTTAAAAATAATCACATCACCAATTTCAACGTCTTCGAAATCAATATTGGTGTTTACGAAAACAATATCGCCCGCATACAAATTTGGTTCCATTGAGCCCGAAACAACCAGGTATCTCTGTATTCCAAAGAAACCTGAAATGATAATTGCAAAAAGTGCAAGGCAGGTTATTACTAACAGCCAAAATCCTGTGTTTTCTATAAATTTTCTCATGGTTATTACCTCCACTATAATTATTATAGTTACTATTTGTAGATATGGGAGGGTAATTAACCACAATATCTTGAGTTTTTTGCAAAAAAATAAACTCCCATCGAGGGAGTTTACTTTAGGAGATGAAAATTTGTTATAAAGCAAGTTGGATCTTTAATGCTTCTTTCACAGTCGCTAAGTCTTCAGAGTCGAGTGTTCCCAAGTAACGTCCTGTTTTAAGTAGGGTGTCTTTCGAAATCATCATCAACTGCTCACCAAGACATATAGATTGGCGAGAAAGAAAATCAGCGTGAAGTTTTTTGTGTGTGGGCAAACCTTTACCATTACATTTTCCCATCCTAGTGGAAATTGGCAATATATGAATGCAGGGGCTCGTCTTTAGGTTCATATTGTTACTCGCTAAAATTATTGGACGAACTCCGTTTTGGCTGTGCTTTACATTCTCATTGCTAGGCAATTCACACATAAAAACTGCTCCATGCTTAATCTCGGATAATTTGCACATTATTGAGCACCGCCTTTCGATGCATAATGTGATGTACTTGTAAAATTTCTTATGTTTTTCATTTTTTCTTTACTCCTTAAAATTATTAGCGATATATTCGCTTGTAAAAATAAATTAGAATTTTAAAAGAAAAAAAGAATAAAAAAAGAAACCCCGCCGCAGGAGCAAATTGCGACGAGGCCATATGAAAAGGTGTAAGAGAGCTAGGCAGATGTTCTTTCCTTACATATATAATATATCAGATCAAAAAACGGGTATTGCGCATAATAGCACCTTGAGTTATAATGAAAAAGCAAGGTCTTCGTCTTTGTTCTTGTATAACCCTTTTTAATCTCAACCCGCCAAAAAAGGACAAACTTTTTTAGCGTGAGAGAAAAAAGAAAAAAACAAGAGAATAATGAGAAAATCGACCTTGTATACCTTCGGGTATACAGGGTCTTTTTTTATGCACTGACAGGACTCATTGCACTAGCAGCACGTCAAAACACTGACCTACAAAACTATGGGTGCACTGGCAACTCTAAATGCACTGGAAATCCATAAGAAACCCTTTTCTTTCTTCCTTTATCCTCTTTTTCCTATGGTGTATTCACCTTTGCTAATGCACTGGCAAACCTCAATAAAACCGCATAAAATGGGCGTTTTTGCGCTGAGAAAGCTACGCTAACATCAGCGTCATTCCATTTCTTTCTTGCTTTTTCCTGTTAATCCGTTTACTTCCTTTTAGATTCCCTTAAAGTCGAAATAAGTCGAAAAAAAGGGATAAAAAAGAAGCCTCTTAATTTCCAAATTGCACTCCGCAAGTCTCATAAAAGTTGACCCGATGATGAGAGATACGGAGAAAGAGTTGGAGAAAAAGAGAAAGAAAAAGGGCGGGTCAAATGGAGAGAAAAACGGAGAGAATGAGGATAAAAAAATTTGTCCCGTTGACGCTAAAAAGGTTTGTCCTGTAACA
>JBGVIT010000038.1:0-13847 GCA_045128915.1 Clostridia bacterium | reverse complement strand
TCAAAGAGAATATATTAAAATGTGCTCATTTTAATATGGGTTTATTTTGTATACCAAAAATTAACAATTTTTTTCAACAACACAAAAAGGACCTCGATTAGAGATCCTTTTTGTAATTTAGGGAGTTTTTAAACATCCCCTCACTATTTAAAATCGATTTTGAGGCCGAGTTACAAAGGCTGTTAAAGGGGTTTTAAGGCAAAACTCTCTCGGGTAGGGTAGTTACACCACCCAAGACATTAACTCGCAAATAAGACGGCTGCTAAAGGGCGCAAAAGAGTGTAAAAAACAGGTGTAATAATCAAACTCACTTGAGTGTTGATATTACACCTGAAATCATTGCAAGACTTATGTATGTATTTGAAATTATTCTTTCTCTTGAACAGACTTAATGGAGTTAATAACGATTTCGCTTTTGCTAACTATACGGTCTATTGAAGAATCAATTGTTTTCGTCATGGATAGGTAAGATTCCAGTTCAGTTATTAGTGATGTAATTGCTTTACTTAATCTGCGTTCCATACCAATGCTTCCATACATAACATTAACGAAGTTCTTAATCTGCCCATCAGATGTGGCAATCGTTTGTTTCATATCTTTTAAAGCTGATACGGAATCATGTAATCCGTTTAGATTCTCTTGTTTTCTCATATGCTGATTATCCATTAGCGAAAGATAACTATTCTCAACAATATCCCAGCACTTTGATGTGGTGGAAACATGTCCCTTTAATTTTCCAGCGAATGTATCAATAGGAGAAGAAAGTTTTCGGCATACATTTCTAACAAACGCAACATCAGCGTTTCCACTCTGCGCCTTAACTCTATTTATATCATTTGTGGCATTGGTAATGGAATTACTCATTTCTTGCATTTCTTCACTTATAGCATTAATTTCATCAGTCATTTTCTGTGTGTTTTCTTCAATGTCAGAAATATAGTCAAAATAACCTTTATCATCATCAAGTTCGTTGTTTTCTTCAACTAAATTATTTTCTGTATTATCTTCTGTTGCAGAATTAGGTTCAATAATTTTAGTGTCAGACTTGCTTATGGTGATGTTTGGCAAGTAATCAAATACAGGGTTTCCGTATTTGATTGTATTATCCATTGCACCTGAAAGTAATTTATTTAATTCGTCAATTAGGTCGGGCAGTTTATAAAATTTCAAACTGTATTGATTTGCCCTATACGACCGTATATCAAATGGCAATTCATTTACATCTTGAGTTATTATAATAACCTTTTTATTCATAGCATGGGCAAGCCCTAATTCATAAAATACATTTGCGTTTAAACCGCTAACATCTGCAATAATGACTTGTGCTTCGTAAATTCCTTCGACAATATCTTTTAAAATATTTTGCTGGTTATCCAAATCACCTGCGTTTGTAAATTCAAACTTATCTTCAAAAGTCTTTTTTAATTCATCATACAAAGCTAAAAAATCTTCGTCGAAAGGGGTTATAACAAATACTTTAGGTTTAGTAGACAAAATCAATCCCTCCTCATAAAAGTCTGTTCGACTTATTATAACATATTTATCCAAAAAAATCAATAAAAAGGCTTTTGAGTTGCCTCAAAAGCCTTTTTGGCGGACAGGGTGGGATTCGAACCCACGTGCCGGATTGAATACCGACAAACTGATTTCGAGTGATTTCGAATCAGTTGAACTTCTCGGAAGTTAGTGGAACTTGTGGGAACTTAAAAGAAGTTAAAACCCTTGTAAAATCAGGGTTTGTGAGTAAATGAAACACCTGAAATCCGCCAAATATAAGACCTTGTCCATTATTTGTATTTTTCATTGAATTTATCACATTTTTGGGAACTGATTGGGAACTCTTTGGGAAACACATTCATCACCTACTATTGAACATTGAAAAACAAGGTGATAAAAGATGAATGTTGTCGAAAACACGAATAATTTGTATGTTACGAAGCAAGAGTTTTGCAAGCTATGCGATATTTCAGAATCGACTGCATACAAATTGATAAAAAGTAAAAAAGTCAATTTTGAAAAAAAGCGTGATGGTCTGCTTCATTATTACGCTATTCCCGTTGAAGAAGCGGAACAATATATCCGTGAGAGAGCCAATCGTGGCAAACTTACAAAGGAGCAAATATCAAGCATTAAAACCTATTACAGAAACAAAATGCGAGATTACCCCCAAGTAATTGATGCAAAGGACATACGCACAGTTACCGGGTACGGTAAAGAGATTATTCGCAAGTGGATAAATAGCGAAAAGATACTCGGCGTTGTTGTCCGTAAGCGTTTCAGAATTGCCAAAGAAGATTTAATTGATTTTCTTGTTAGTCCCTACTATGTGACTATAATACGGAAATCCGAAACCCACATTTCAGATTTTCGCAATATTGGTATTATATAACATTTTTTGACATTTTTCAATAGGCAATATAAAAAGCACAGATTTGTTAAAGAGAAAGAAGGTTGTTACCTCTCAATATGAGGGTGAAGCAGCCTTCTTTTTTTATATTAAAAATGATTCAGGAGGTGAAAACAATGTCATTTGAATTTGAGTATTTCTACGGAAATGAAACAGAGCAATTTTCTTTTTATCGCATCCCCAAAATGCTATTCAAAGAAAAGATGTTCAAAGATGTATCAGCTGAAGCAAAGGTATTATATGGTCTAATGCTTGACCGCACGGGATTGTCTGTAAAAAATGGTTGGCTCGATGAAGAAAATCGTGTGTATATTGTTTATACGATAGCAGACATAATGGAAGATTTGAACTGTGCAGACCAAAAAGCCGGAAAATTATTATCAGAACTTGATACAGTAAAAGGAATCGGTTTGATAGAAAGAAAGCGACAAGGCTTGGGAAAGCCGAATATTATTTATGTAAAGAACTTCTACTCTGCATCACGATTGCAGAATAGTGAAAATCACGATTCAAGAATAGTGAATTTCACGAATCAAGAAATTTTAGAATCACAATTCAAGAATAGTGAAAATCACGATTCAGGACAAGTGAATATAACGAATCAAGAATATCCAAATTCACTACCTAATGATAATAATATAAATAATAATAAAAAAAATAATACTGATTTTAGTGAAACTCCTATCTTATCATATCAAGACGGAACAGAACAAAAGTCTGATGCGATTGGATGGATACGAGAAAGACAAACATACGAACAACTTATTAAAGACAATATCGAATATGATATTCTGCTTGAACGCTATCGGAAAGAATGGCTTGATGAAATAGTTGAAATTATGGTTGATGTTGTTTGCAGTAAGGAGCCGTACATAAGAATAAACAAACAAGAATATCCTCACGAGGTTGTCAAAAGTCGATTCTTAAAAATTGACAGTTCGCACATTGAGTATATTGAATTTGCATTAAAAGAAAACACTTCAAATGTTCGGAACATCCGGGCATTTTTAATTACTACTATTTATCGTTCGTTTGAAACTGCGGATAATTGGTATGCAGCTAAAGTGAATTATGATACTGCAAATCCTAAAACGAGTTGGAATGGTGGCTAATGGATTATTTGTATAAAGAGAATTATGAAAAATTAGCAAACGCAATTATAATACAAGCGGTTAGAGATTATCGAAATAGTTGTAGTTGTCAAATGAGGTGTTCAATAGAGCGTTTCTTTCGTTCCGAGTGGTTTATGGTCCTTACTGCTCTTGACGGAGAAAGGCTTATAAAAAGATTACGAGAGGAAAGGTTGGTTAGACATGAGTAAGGTTATTGCAATAGCAAATCAGAAAGGTGGTGTCGGCAAAACCACCACAACAGTAAACTTGGGTATCGGTCTTGCAAACGAAGGTAAAAAGGTGTTGCTTATAGATTGCGATGCTCAGGGTAGTTTAACGGAAAGCTTGGGATTTCAGAATCCTGACGAAATGGAAATAACATTGTCAACACTTATGGGTAAAGCTATGAACGAAGAACCCATAAAAAGCGACGAGGGAATTTTACATCACGATGAGGGTGTTGATTTAGTTCCGGCAAATATAGAACTGTCGGGTATGGAAACTGCACTTGTAACTGTGATGAACAGAGAACGAGCATTAAAGAATTATATCGACCAAGTGAAAAACAATTATGACTATGTGTTGATTGATTGTACCCCCTCCTTGGGTATGCTCACTATAAATTCACTTGCTGCTGCGGATGAGGTTATAATTCCCGTTCAGGCACACTATCTCCCGGCAAAAGGATTGGAACAGTTATTAACTACTGTCGGTAAGGTTAAAAGACAAATTAACCCGAAACTAACTATTGGCGGAATATTGCTGACAATGGTTGATAAACGAACCAATTATGCAAAGGATATTTCAAGAGTAATCAGGATGAGTTATTCAAAAAACTTAACTATTTACAAAACTGAGATACCACATTCTATCAAAGCGGCTGAAACTTCTGCGGTTGGCAAAAGCATTTTCGCTTATGATAAAAACGGAAAAGCTGCTGAAGCATACAAGGACTTAACAAAGGAGGTGCTTGATAATGGCAAACAACGGAATAAACATAGGTCTGAAATCATACGATGACCTTTTCAAAACGGATGTTGGAAGAAAAACCGAAGAAATTATACCAATGCAACTTTCTGAATTAAAGCCATTTTCGGAGCAACCCTTTAAAGTGCTTGATAATGAGGATATGGATGAACTTGTTGACAGTATAAAAGAAAACGGTGTCCTCTCCCCGATAGTTGTAAGACCACATCCTGAAGGCGGTTATGAAATACTTTCAGGGCACAGACGAGCAAGAGCTTGTGAAAAGGCAGGTATAACAGAAGTTCCCGTTGTAGTTAAGGACCTTGATGATGATACGGCGGTAATACTGCTTGTAGATAGCAATTTACAAAGAGAACATATCTTACCGAGTGAGAAAGCATTTGCTTATCAAATGCGACTTGAAGCTATGAAAAGAAAAGCCGGCAGACCATCAAAAGAAAATTGTGAGCAAGTTGCGTACAATTATGATGGAAAGAAATCAAGTGAAATTTTAGGAGAGCAAGTTGGCGAAAGTAAAGACCAAATTCGCAGATATATTCGTTTAACAGAATTGATTGATCCGTTGCTTGAAATGGTTGACAGTAAGGCAATGGCATTTAACGCCGGAGTTGAATTATCATACTTAAAACCAAAGGAACAAGTTGCAGTTGTTGAAGCAATAAAAAGTGAAGAAACTGCTCCGTCTATTGAGCAAGCTAAAAAGATGCACCGTTTCTTTGATGAGGGCAGATTGAACCCTGATGTGATTCTTTCAATTATGCAGGAGCAAAAAGAAGAAAAAATAAAAATAACACTTCACGATGACAAATTAAAGAAATACTTCCCAAAAGGTTATTCAAAACAACAAATGGAAGATACAATTATAAAGCTTCTTGAAAAATGGCATCGCAAGTTAGAAATGGAGAGATGAATATGACTTGGTTATGGATTGTTTTAGCCTTTATTGGTGGAAGTATTTTCGGTGTAGCAACAATGTGTTGCTTTATATTGGCAGGTCAGGAGGAACGAAGTCTTGAAAAACTTAATACAGATAATGCCGACTACGAATAAAAAGTATGTCGGCTATTTTTATGGAGGTAAACACTATGGATTGGAGAAAAAACGCAGGATATATTATAACAAACTCAATTACAATCGGAGAATCAGAAATTGTGCTCGGCGTACACGAAACAAGACCTCATATGTTCGTAACTTGGGAGTGTAAGGACAAAAATAATTATTTTTGGGGACATTACTCTACAAGCTTGCTTTCTGCTCAAAAGGATTTCTGTGAGCGTTCTCTTGATAAGGTAAGATTTTATGAGCAGTTCAAGAAGAAAAAACCACCGGAGCCTGAGAGGTGATGTTATGTTTTCAAGAAAAGAAAAGAATGTCACTTTGTTTTATGCAAAAAACGAAAACCGTGAAGATGTTTACGGTTTTGAGGAATTTTTTGATGTGATAAAAAAGCACAGAGATAAAATCAAACCGTTATACTATGAGGGGTTTAATAAGATTCAATATGTGATTGTTACAAAACAAGCCATAAGAAAAAACATTGAACTCTTTCCTGAAAAGTGTAAAGAAATCACAAGCAGAATTGTTGAGGACAGATGTTTTCATTGTTCAGGGTGTGGATGCGATTACCTGATGTATATGGCATCTACATACAGAGATGTTGACGGATGTGTTGGTAAAAGTAATGAATGTTCTTTATGTAGAACTCTATCAACACCATATCGTAATGAGATAAGAGATTATTCTGAAAAGCACGGAACATTGAAAACTTTGATGAAACTGCTCAACGAAGGTGAAATTCCTGCAAAGGATGTAACTATATGGGGTTCTGAGGTGGATAAGAAAAACAAATATAAAAAAAGAGAGCCTGAGAGGTGATGATATGCCAAACACTAAACAACCCGATATGCGATATAACGATAGTGGCTATAACGATTCTACGGCATACGAAGCCTTGAAGAATGTTCAAAAAGAAGAACGCAGAAAGCTTATTTGTGAACTTAAAGAATTTGCAAAAAGTCGAGGATATAGAATTATAAGCACTATTGAATTAAAAGCATTGGACGGTGATGAAATTGAATAAATTAAACTGTCATTTTCATACTCCAAAGAAATGCAGAATTTTAACAGAAATGCTATGTAAAAGCGGTAAATGTTCTTTCTGTAAAACAACAGAGCAAGTGAAAGCAGATTTAGAAAAATACCCTCCCTGCAACTATGCAGAGATATATGCTGCAAGGCATAAAAACGATATGAAATGAGGTGTTAGTAATGCCAAAAGAAGAAAAAAGGCTAATTGGAGAATACAAAGTAGTAAATTCTATGTTTGTAGGAACAAAGGAAATTGCATTGTGTGAAAACCTTAAAGATCCACACGGACTTTATTATATGGCTTGTGATGTGCACAATAATGATTTCTATGAGTTTTATAATAATGTTTATAAGAGTGAAGATTATATTTTGGTTTTGAAGAATTATGCAGACCGGATTGAAAATGAAGTTGAAAGGCTTGTTGACGAATATATAAAAGAAGGTGTTCCGAAACAACTTATAACCGCTGAAATGTGTAATACCGAAGTGTTTGGAGAAAACCTTGAAGGAAAGATTCTTGTTTTAAAACCGTCAAGCTTGAGAGCCGAATACAGAACTGCATCAAATCAGATTATAAGATGTACGGGTGGCAACGGAGCAAGACCGGGTGCAATTGGTAATGCAATATTTAATTATCGTTTACTTGACGGAGAACAATCACGATGGGAACGCTTTCACATTCTTGGAGAGCTAAAACAAGAACATTATCCCGAATGGCTAGTTGATGTGTTAGAGTGCGAAAAAGCGATGAAAAACCCTAATACATTTCAATACGGTGAATATCACTTCTTGCCTGTTGGTAATATGCCGAAAAACGAACCGATATATAAAACATCACAGTATTTACACTCTGATAAAGATATGAGAATGTGGAGCGAAACTTACGAAGGTGTTCACGGCAAGGCAGACAAGATTTATTCGCATAGTGAGTTTTATAAAGCTTCAGGTAACTCAAAGTGCGATGTGTTCAAATGTCTTGAAAATAGAAAACTCTATTTACCCGGAGAACATGAACTGTTTGAATATACGGGAAAATTCAAAGAAGTTGGCAAAGAAAAGAAAAAGTCACACAAGGAGGTTGAACGCTGATGGATAAAAAACACATTGTTTGGTCGGATATAAATTTAGACCTTAATGATTGGCGTGATGACCTTATTGAACAATATCCTGATGCTTCCGAAGATACTCTTATTTCAAAGATGTACGAAATAAATAATGACTACTTGGATGATACGAGAGCAAATCTAAACATTCAGCTTTCGCAGAGTATTATCATTATTGGCGATTTAGGTCTTTGGAACGGACGGGCACACGGATATAAAATGATTGATAGCGGAAATATCAAAGATTGTTTTCAATCTGATTGTGATATGAACGAATGGTATGTTGATAAGCTTGGTGATTTGCGATGCAAAGCAGTTCATCACGATGGAACAAACTATTATTTATACCGTGCATTTAAGGACGGTGTTACCGATAGTCAGATTGAAAGATTACAAGACAAACTCTATGCCGGAACTGCAACAAGACAAGATATAACCCGTGTTACAAAAAGGCTCGGTGATGATATTGGTGCAGTTTACGGTTGGCAGTTCCCCACAAAAACGCATAAGGAGGTAGAAAGATAATGGATAATAAAGAAATACGATTTATTGACAGTCATTACAATGAACTGTTTCGTATTCCTGATGGCGGACAGATTATGATTACAACACCCGATGGCGAGAAAATACGAGCAAATTGTAAATACATTGATGAATATCATACGGATATTGATGGTAGATGTTATCATATATGTCAATGGGCAGAGTTAAATGAACAAAACGGAAGGACTTATGCTCCGGCTGAACCTCCGTTATACACACTCGAAAACATTACACCCGATGAATTTGAGTTTATGTATGCTAAGGAAGATGAAAACATCGACAGAGGTTGTATAGGACATCTCCGTGCAGACTTCGATACAGGTAAATCATTTTTCAGCACTTGGTGGCCGGAAAATGATAGCCTTAAAACTCAGGAATTTAAAGAAGAGTTTGATAAGGTTATCAACTACTTCAGAAAAGAGTCTGAAACACCGATTCTTAAAAGTCGCTCGGATATGTATAATAATTGCTTTAACCTTAAACCAACCCGTAGTGCAACGGATAAAGAGGTTAGCGGTTTTAAGGTGGTAACTGAAAAACATACATACTATCTTCGCTGCAAACCTCGTTTGGGTGAATACAATTTGTATGCTTTCTGTTATAACACTCAGGCACTTGATAAATTCAGAAATACAAGGTTTGTTGAGCAGAATTTTGATGCAGTAAATCAGGATAAGTTTTTCAAAACGAATTCAGGCTTTGAAGAAATATACTACAATCCCGATTCAACTGCAGGCGGTCAGCTTGTATATAATGAGTTCTCGTTTGAACTTATACGGGAAGCTTCAAAGCAAGATACAATGATGAAGTTTTATAACTATCTTAATAGTGGTTGTAAACAGTATTGTGTTGACATTGATTCAGCAGAGTTTATGGACTATCTCAAAGATTTTATGGAACGGGAGCCTGACTATCTGAAGGATAATAAAGAAACTGCAAATGCGATGATTAAAGCTGCAAACGAAGATAAAAAAAGAAATAAAACGGAGCCTGAAAGATAATCGCACAATTCTATAAAAGGAAGTGATGAAAATGGTAACTGCAAAAGTGCGATTTTTAACAAATAATCTTGTTGCAGAGCTTACTTGTAAAGCTGATGAACTCAAAAAGAGTTTAGAAGAAATCGGTGTCCTTACTCCCTTGAGTGTTATTAAGCTTGATAATGCAAGAACTTTGCAAATACAACTTAATCCGACAGATGAAGTTGGTGAACTTGTTTGCGGTATTATCAATCCGAAAAGCGATACTCTCGGAAATGTTCAAAGGCTTTGCAGACATATCTACTGTTTTAATGAGCAGAACCGGGCAACATTCATTTCAAAGTTGGAATCAGGTGAAATCAATACCGTTTCAAAAGGCATTAAGTACGCTGAAAAGCTTCGTGCAGAGAAAAGCATAAGCAGATAAGAGGTGCTCTAAAATGTACTACAAAATAATTGATAAATTGCCTGATGAAATGCAAGTGTATAAGGAAACTCCGTTAGATATGGAACATCCTGCCTACGGTGTTGACAGAAAAAAGCTCCGAACTCCTTGGGAAAGAGATTATTTCACAATCGAAAACGGGAATATCAAGCTAATATCCGGCAGACCGGATAAAACAGAATTTGATGGTGTGAAAGTCGAATATCCTAAAGGAACAAAAGAGATATGCTTGTTTGTTGAGAAAAACAGAGATTCCATTCTTCCTATGAATGAAGAATTGTTTTTGAAAGATTATAAGCTATGCCAACACAGAAACAATCTTATGGGTGAACTAATGGGTATGGATATGACTATTGAAGATTTCAGAGAAAGAATGGACAATCCACCCTCACCACAAGACAAAAAAACAATGAATCGCTTATGGAATGAACGACAGAAAATCGTAAAACAGATATGCAAGCTTGACAAAAAAGAAAATATGCTTTTATCAGGCAAAGCTAAAAAGAAAAATGAAAGAGAACGATAATATGGAGGTGAGATAAAAATGGCAACCAAATTGCAGCTCATTACAGAGCTTGCGAATACAACTTCAAAGGAGCTATCCAATGTTGAAAATTGGATGGCTTTTCTTGATTCTGCATCGTGGCAGTACAAATATTCCTTTGAAGATCAGGTTTTAATCTATGCACAACGGCCCGATGCACGAGCGTGTGCAGATTTTGAAACTTGGAACGAAAAACTAAAACGCAGAATCAACAGAGGTGCTAAAGGTATTGCACTTCTCCGTGAACGAGGTGCTGACTTTTATCTTGACCATGTGTTTGATGTTTCAGACACTTACAAAGGTATTCGTGGTGTTGATATAAAACTTTGGGAATATGACGATAAGTATGACGATGCCATTATCGAAACACTTGAAAATACTTTCGGTGAACTCAAAGTAAATACAACTCTTATTGATTCAATTATCTGTGCTGCTCATAATGCAGTTGAAGATAACAAAGCAGATTATTTGTCTGAACTTAAATATGCTAAAGAGAATAGCTTTTTGGCAGACATTGATGACCTTAACATTGATGTTGAATTTCAGCAAACGGCAGAAGTTTCAGTTGCATATATGGTTATGCAAAGAATGGGATTGCACCCGGAGGAAGTTTTTGATAGTACAGATTTTCGTCATATCATTGATTTCAGTTCTGTTGAAGCAATATCAGTTTTGGGTAATGCAGTAAGCGAAATATCCGAACAAGCACTCAGAGAAATATCCTCTACCATTACTGCTGAAAGAAAAAAAGAAATTATTCAGGCAAAAAATTTTGCAGAAAATGAAAATCAGCAGTACAATGTTATCAAAGACGAAAATGCAAACGAAAACCAAATCCAAAATGAAAGGACGGATGATGATGGCAGAGATAACATACAGAAACGAGAACGGGATACTGATACCGAACTTGGAAGCACCGAAGAACAACCTCCCGATAGGCAAATACGGGATGATGAGAAAGAAATTCCTGAAACAGAACCGCAGAAGCCTTTACTCGGCGATGATGCTGAAAGGAACATTGATGGAACACCTGCACGAGATAGACAAGACAGCGAGAGAACAAGTGGAACAGATGATGCAGAAAATGGCATTGTCGGAGGGCGTGAACGAGAGTCTGAAAGCACAGAACCCGCAGAGGTGGACAGGTCTTATGAACAACCTCAAACATTCCGCCGAAGAGGTAGTGCTGAAACAGTTAGTTCTCAGTTAAGTCTATTTGACCTCATTGATGATTCCAATATACAAGAAGATATGCAAAGAGAAGCAGAGCGATTAAACAATATTCGCCCTGCTTTTTCTATTCCCCAACAAGTTATAGATACTGTATTGTGTGACGGAACACATCACCCTGACAGTATTATTACCATTGTATCAGAATTCAGCAAAGATAAATCCATTGAAGATAAAGTCGCTTTCTTGAAAGACCATTATAAAACAGACGGAAAAGGCTTTGTCCTCGATGAAAAACAGATTTATACTTGGTGGAACAATGACGGAATTACAATCAGCTATGGTAATACGGTTGAAACCGTGAATAAACATCACCTTTCTTGGGAAGATGCCGCAAGAAGAATTGATGAACTTCTTGATATGGGACGATTCGCTTCTACTGATGTTCTTCTTCAGGTTGATGACTACATATATACTCAAACTGCGGAAAAGTTTTGGTTTATATATAGGGATTTGAACTATGATGATTACCCTCAACTTTTTAGTATGTTTACTGATGAAGTATTTGAACAACACGGTGGATTCCCTGAATCTACAAATCGAATGAAAGAATTTCTGAAAACATCTGCCGGACTTGATATTACAAAAACGGCGGTTCAGAAACTCTGCGATTTGTATGATGAACATAAGGATGTAGTTCGATTTAAGTATATGAATCCGCACGAAATCAATAAAATGCTTGAAGATTTATATATTGTCAGAAAGCAATATACTTCACAAGAACTTTCGTATGTTCCCCCGGTAAGATTTATTACAGAAGATGAAATTTCTAAACTTCTTCTTGGCGGTACGGGAGTTCACGATGGAAAATACAGAACATATATTTTCTTCACAACACACCCCGATAAGCAAGAACGAATTACTTACCTGAAACATGAATATGGAATCGGTGGTGGCTATGACAGTTATCGTAATGAGAGCCACGATGGAAAAGGAATTGCATTTAGTCACGGTGATTTAATGCAACCATACGCACAAACGCTGCTTAAATGGAATGAGGTTGAAAAGCGGATTGATAAGTTTATCAAGCGAGGTGTTTATCTCAACCAAAAAGAGATAGAAAACATTCCTAATTATGAGAGAGAACGTGTTGCTACTGCTGTTCATAGTGCATTTTTGAATGTTATGGATGAATCAAGATATAAGCCATATCCAAAGGACTTGCATTTCGTTGATACTTCCGCAAGGAAATATATCATAGAGCGATTTGATAATACTGAACAGATGACAGAAATGATAAACGAGCTTCACATCCTTGTAATGGAAACACCAAAAGATGACAGATATTATAAAAGTCGAGCTGAAGCATTAAACATTCTCGAACAGTATGCAAATGGAACATTTAATCTATTCCCCGATATAGAAAGACCTGCTCCCGTCACATACACAGAGCTTGACGAAGCACAAGGAATTATCAATGAATATATGCAAAAAGAATTACAACACGAAAGTGCTGATTATTCAGACCTACGGAAAGTTCAGGTTGCATTTACAGAAACCGAAGATGGTAAACACGAAATTCAGGTTGAATTAAATCTTGTCGATTTTGCCCTTGTTAAATATGTTGATGATAAGGTTGTAGAAGAACTTAAATATGATAGTCTGTCAGACCTTATAGAAAATGAAATTGAAGGTATGACCTTTGACGATTTGGTATATTTAACCGATGAGCAACTTGCCCCGTTCTATGAAGAACCTGAACAAGAAAGCTTTGCAGACTTTTATGCAAGAGTACACGCTGACGATGACGGAAAGACGGTTGCACTATTCCCGGTTGGAGATTTCTATGAAGCTCTTGGTGTTGATGCTGAAGAAGTTGCATCTGCTCTTGATATTCAGGTAACACACAGAACCATTGAAGAAAATGTATATGCAATGTGCGGATTCCCAAGACACAGACTTGAGGAAAATGTTAATGTATTAACCGAAAAAGGCTTTGATGTTATATTGGTTGACGATGACAGACAACCACACAAGGTTATTTCAAGAGATAAAGCTTTAGGCATTACACCTGAAAAGAAATATGACATCGGCTTTGGCTTCAAAGGAAACGGCACTACTGTTTGGAATAGACTTGAAGAAGTTGATAATGACTATAAAACTATTGCTCATATAAGTAGTGATGGTAACACTATCAAATACTATGAGGAACTTCCCGATGCAGTAAGAAAGCAAATAGAATCCTTTGCACGAAGTCAAAAACCACTTGCGGAACAACTTGTAGATTTCATATATGATTATGATTTTTATGAGTATATGGATAGCCTTAACCCTGATGACACCCGTGAAGATGCAGTTCAGCAAATGGCTGATGAACTTGCGAACCCTGAAAACGTTCAGAAAATCATAGACAACATCAATGAATTTACCGAAAATATGGAAAGTGATGATGAGTACAGAGATTTCAG
>JBGVIT010000037.1:0-43096 GCA_045128915.1 Clostridia bacterium | reverse complement strand
ATTGTGGTTTATTAATTTTTTCATCAACTATATTATACCACAAAATGGCTGATTCCGCTATGGTTTCAGCCTATTTTTTTGCACAAAAAATCGAGGACTTTCATCCTCGATTTTCAGGGGGAGTTTTTAAACATCCCCATTCATTATTCTTTAAACATGCTTACAACTTTCCATCCAATTCTCAAGCGACAATCCTTCAATGTGGCAAATGCGAACTTCACTCCATCTTTCTTTGAGCGATTTTCCATCCCAAATTGGTGCATTTACTAATTCCTCTGCAGTCTCATACTCAGTACCATCCGGAATATCACAATAACCACTCCAATACGGTTTTTCATATTCAGGAAGAAAGCCAATGTAGTGTTCCTCTTCCTTTGGATCATCACTAAAATAGAAACAAGTTTCGTCAATCCACATCCCTGCTTTTAATTGTTTGAAAAAGAAATCGTAATCTAATGTACACATATTACAACCCCAACAGCTCTTTCTTTTTAGCATCAAATTCTTCTTGAGTAATTGCCTCGATGTCTAATAATTCTTTTAGTTTTTTTATCTTTTCTACTTTATCATTATAGTCATCTTGCTCTGCATTATTGTGTAAATCAGTTGTTGGCGAAGCGGCATCAACAACTTTTTTTACTAGTCCAATTGATTCCTTTAGAGATGACGTTTTGGAAAACTTGGTTGCTTTTTTCCCAATTCCACCTAAAATAGTTCCCGCAATTCCGTTTTCCATTACATTTTTTACGGTACTTACAGTGTTAATTCCCAATGCTTCATCTACTATATTAATTGCGCTTTTAACTTTTTCCGCACCTCTTGTTGCTAATGTTTTTCCAGTAAGCAATTCATATATTGCATTTGCGAACTTATGTGCCTCAATTTTTGAATAAAAATTAATTTTCTCTTCGCCTGATGCTAAATATATTTCCACAGTTGAATCTTTAACTTTAACTTGTGGCACATCCTTGTAAATTTTTATTTCATCCGTAGAATACACCGAGATATCTGTTTGCTCGTATGTCTTGGCGAACAATTTCTTGGAATCTTTAACTTTTATCTTCTTGATGAGTACCAAATTAAGATTTGTTAATAAAATCTCGAACATACCGTATGCATCACCTTTATACAGTAATGATTCATTTTCTTTTAAAGAATAATTATCCATTAAAATATCCTCCGTAAATTATTTTTCTCTAAAGTATTTGTAAATTTCGCGAACCTATTTTATTTATAGTTTTATTATAACACTAACCAGTTGCATTTTCAATTGTTTTAGGTTATTTCAGCACATTAACCACATTTACACCTTTTCTCTTTGCATAATCAACCGTATTCTTTGTTCCGCTCTTCTGTCCATTGAACACCGCAATTACAAGATTTGACCTGTCAACCATCCATTCATTCCTCACCTGATAACATCCAGTAAAGTAGTGGTCATTAATTTCTTTTACAATGTCAGCATATTTGATTATCTTATTAAATCTCATCTTTTCCGTCATACTCCGCCTGCTCTCAAAATTTGGGTGCGGCAAAGCACATATCAGATGCAAGTCTTTATTCTGCTTCTTTCTCTCCAATACAATCTCCGCTGCCCATATATCCGTCCCCATTGCCATTCCTGTTATAAAGGTGACATAACCATCTGCAATAGCATCGTCTATTGCTTTTTCTAATAATGGCTTAATTTCGTTTTCTCTAAACTTCATTTTGTCAGGACGATGTCCTGTAAAACAACATCTGTGTAATCTTAATTCTTCACTCATAATAATTACCTCATAAAATTATTTTGGATATACTGTATATCTATTTTTAACATTATAGCACATAAAGGCTATAAAATAAATACATAATATATTTATTATGAGGTGATTTTATGGCTATTAAAAGTGTATCTATAAGGATTGAGGAAGAAATGCTCAATAAAATCGGTTACGTTGCCGACTACGAAGGTCGTAGCGTAAACAGTCATGTATTAGTTCTGATTCGTGAAAATATCAAAAAGTTTGAAGAAGAACACGGCTCTATTGATGGTGACATCAACCCTGATGTAAATGTTAAACCGACTCGTAAATAAAGAATTGGTGCAACTGCTCGCATGGCGGTTGCACCAATTTTTTATTTTAGGTTCTTCGCTAGGTCATCGTAGCATTCGAGTAGCATCCTGACACCTAATTTAAAGCCTATCTTGAAGACTTCGCATTCATTAAGTTGTGTCAGTTCATCATAACAGTCTCTGTATTTTTCGAATATCTCTTTGTTTTTCTCATCTAATGACTTCACCAACGTTCCTTCGTGCCTTTTCATTAGATCGCTGATTTTAATCATTTCTATATTGCTCTCACCATGTTTTTCATTTGGGTGTATGTTCCCATACCACAATTCTTCAAGTATTTGCATTATTCTCCCTCCTTACGCAAAGAGAGCGCCTCCAATTCCGGTATATCCGAAACCGAGTCGCCCTCTTCAATCATTTTCTTTGCTGTCAGCAGTGCGTGCTTGACATAAATCGTATTAAGTTGTTCTCGTATCAGCTTGGCATCAGCATTTTGCTCCACCAACCTGAATACTTCCATAAAGACATCGCTCTCAATATTGTACTTCTCGCCACACATAATCTCTTCCAATGTGTACTTTGCCATTCGTGTCACCTCCTTTGGTAACACAAACAGTACCACAGAAAGTGACGGAAGTCAACGAAGGAATTAGATTCTTGTTAAATTTTCTCATGCACAATCAAAAATTACAAAAGCGATTGATAATTCATCAGATGCCCTTGCGTATAATATTTTATTTTACAGTGTTTTTTTATACTTTGCGGTTTTTGAGTAATAGCTACAAGAAGAGTTTAGCAAGCATTTTATAATACTTATCTGTTATATAATATTTGTCCGTCAAGCTAAAAACAGCATATAGTTCATTTGGCAAATAATATGTACCATCATTGTAACGATTGTATTCTTCAACAATGTCAGTGTCTTCTACACGAATATAATCATAATGACGATTATTATAATCAAAACAAATTTGAATTTTTTTCTTTTCAAAAGTCTTAACAACTATATATGGGTTTTGAATTTTCACAAGCATTAACGAGGCCCTGGGAAGCTCATCTTCGACCAAATCTTTTTTTGTATTTGAAAAGATAAAGTCTCGATTATCTAGTCCAAAATTCATTGCCACCTCTTCTATTGTTGTTTCTCCTATCTTTTCCCAGTATATGGTGTTATCATATAAAATATTTTCAGGTTGTGCATTAGATGGGAATGCTTGAATAAAACTGATTCTAACAATATCTAATACATTAACCTCACTACCGTCTTCGTATACGACATCATCCGGCGGTACAGCACCTTCTCTTTCAGGATCATCGGATATAGGTCTTACCCATTCGCCAGAGTTAACATCTATGCCAGCTATACAATAACTTGGGTAGTGCTTCGTGCTTTTTGCAAGAATTATAATATCTTTTGTCATATGTCTTTCTCCTATTATAAATGTCTAATTTTTAAATTTGAATAATGATTTTGAAAAATTTCTGCAATTAGTCTTCTATGACATTTTTCAGCTGTTGGTTCACTACACAAAAGACAAATATTGTCATAATTTGTGTAGTTTTCTGCAATATAATTTTCTATTTTACGTGAATTCATAGTATGTGTAAACTCTTGTACATAGCCGTCCCAATCAATTTCTTTATTTTTGAATCGTTTCAAAGTTGATTCTGTAGGAGCAAAATTAGTGTCATGTATATATTCAATATCATATATTTTTTTTAGAAAATATTGTAAATCTGGAAATTTTGCAAATCCTGCCAATTGAGACGTATTGTTCAATCTTATATCTAATACAGTTTTGACATTACTTTCTTTTAAAAGATCAAAAAATTTTTCTGCTGTTTTTTGAGTAAAACCTATAGTATATAAATTATTCATATAAATCCCATGTCTCCTTTTTATCGTCAAATTTAAAACCAATTTCCTTATTTCTAAAGCAATATGCCTGTTCTATCATTTCCTCTTCCGTTAATTGCTCACCAAAAAGTGAAAGTTGATTTCTATCTGGGAAATAACAGTTAATCAACCTTTTTTCGACATCATCCTGTGTTTCTATTTCACCATTATCCCAAATGTTATTGACTTGATAACCTCTTTTTTTGAATTCTTTGGCTATCATTATATTTCTGTGGCAAGTTGCAGGATCTTTTTCAGCACACATCAAAACAAAGGTGTAATTTTTCTCCATACTTTTTATCAATTTATCTACTCCGCTAAGAAATATTTCTGATTTGGTAAATTTATCAAAATCCAAATATCCATCAGTAAAGTATTTTGTATCTTCTTGACGTGCTCCAAATTCTTTGGCATAATTTCTATAGTATATGCCATTATTTGTCAAAACTCCTTCCAGATAATCCTTGTTATAATCTGTATGAAATTTTGAATTCGGATTGCTCCTTACATCTATGACACAATTAATACTATATTTTTTGAGAACCTTTATAAATTCTTCAATCTTAAAGCACGAATAACCTATTGTGTATAATACTTTTGTCACGAAAGTCACCTCCTTAGATATATACTTAAATAAAAGTTCCAATTTATATCGTAACATCTCAAAAGAATGGTATTCCCATATTATGATTTTACTTCATCAGTTATAGTACCATTTTTTATATGATATGAAATATTGTGTTCCTTGCAAAACGCGATAACTTTTTGTGCTGTTTCATTAAAGAATTCCTTATGTTCTTTATATTCTGAAACTTTTTTGTTATAATGAATTCTTCCAAATATGATTTTATCGCAAAAACTAATTTCATTTAAAATATCGATAATGTTCTGCTCTATAAAGTTTGGTGTGGGATACGGTTCGATACTTACCCATGTTTTGCATCCTGCATCATGTAGAGAACGCAATGAAGCTATTCTCTGTTGAATGTTAGCCGCATGAGGTTCATACTCACTCAAGAAAGATTCATCTAAGGAAACAACAGTTATTCCATATTCATTATTTTTTGAAAGTTGGGCTAATTCAATTGGTAATACACCCTTAGTTAGTACGGAACAATTGATCCCTTTGTCGTTAGCTTTTTTTAGAATTTCTAAGCTTAAGTTAGATATATCTTCTCTGCCGAACATAAATGGATCTGTGGTAAAACATAAATGAAGCATTTTTATTTTATCCTTATATTTCGGAAGTTCGTACTCTAGTAATTCAAGAGTATTTTCAACAATACAAGGATTAATCCAATCCTCATATGTTTTTACCTTACCAAAGCGTTTAGCCATCATAAAAGCATAGCAAGGATACTTGCATCCATGAGAACAACCTTGAATATGATTCAAAGTATAATCCCCGTATTCAACACCAGTTTTGTATATTAAAGATTTCCTTTTCATAAGTCACCTACTTTGTACGAGTCATCTTTGAAATTTCTGGCAGAAGAAACTTCATTAAGTTTAATTATTTTCCCTTCTGCTATTAAAGGTTTTAGTACATTTTTCAAAATTTGTCCCTCTTTTAACATAGACTTTTCAATTAAAAGAATTTCGATATCTGTATATTTTAAAATAGCGCCTTTGCACTTCATTAAAAGATCTTTCGCTTCTCGTGAATGTCTTTCCAGTAACCACTGTTTTTCATCCTCTTCAGATATTAATGATAATTGATTATCTAGCGTTTCTCTTTTGTTCCTGTAAAAAAATTCTCCATTAAATACTTTCCATAAGGTATCTTTTAATACTTCTATCCCACGTTTGCTTGGAGTAAAAAACATTATTTGATACAGTTCGATATTAGTTACTATTTTGAATTGATAAGAAAAACTATGTTTAATGTATCCAGTTTTAAATTGAGAGTTTATATAGTCAATTAGTTCTTCTTTTGTATCTACAGATATTCCACCAAGACAAACTTTTATTCTCTCTCTATTATTATTCCAGTTCCTAACATAATCACTAATAAAAAAGTTGAAAATTAGTTCGCAATAATGATTCTTTAATATTTCATGTACACATGGAATGTGTACTGTCCCAAAATCATATGGATCAACATATAAAACAACAGACTTTCCATATCCAAAAACACCTGTTTTTAGATTCAATTGTTTTAAATAATCATTTACATCTATATTATCAATATGTATTCTAACATTTTGTATTTCGTTATTAACAAGTGCTTCTATTACTGCATTTAAAACATTAATTTTGTTTTCATCATAATCGTTTAAGTACAAATTATAATTTTTATCTGGATGGTTTTGTGCTACTTCTTGAAAAATTAACAAAACTTCAATAGAAGTACATAGATCTCCATCCGAATATATACCAGCATTACACATACAATCTATAAAGGTTATATCGGTTATTTCCTCTCTCGCACTACTGATGATTGCCCATTGCCTTATATACTCAGATACATACTTAATCTTATAATTTGTTTGTTGTTTTTTGTTGGTTAAAGCACTCTTATTTAGCTCTAATTCTTTTATTAACGATAAAAAGTTGCTCATTTTTTATACCTCTATAGCGAATATTATTATTTCAATTTTAATCCATCACTAAACGCTTTACCCACCACATTACCTATTTTACAATACGTATGATGCACCGGATCATATGTAATAGGACTGAATTTATTCAAGTCAATTTTTTCGTTTTCATCAAGGATTCTTTCATCTGCACTAATATTAACGATTTCACCTACAAGCCTGCAGGTTTCTTCATCATAGCTAATGAGCTTACATTCAAGCACCATAGGCAGTTCATCAAAAAGCGGAGCATTTACAAATTCGCTCCTTGTAACATGCCAACCTGTTTTTTCTATTTTATCAGGTTCTTTATTTCCCGAAACAATACCAACATAATCACAAGCAACAACATTTTCTGCATCTGCAATACTAACGGTAAATGCACCTGTATTAACAACATTCTTTGCCGTCTTGTGTCCATCATCCACGCAAATAGAAATCCGTGTTTCCTCGCTGATACCACCCCATGCAGCATTCATTGCATTAGGCTTACCATTTTCGTCATATGTGCCGATAATCAACACCGGCATCGGATATAAAATAGCTTTTGCTCCAAAATTTTTTCTCATAACTTTTCGCTCCATTCACTTTCCTTGAAACCAACTAAGACAAAGTCTTCGCCTATTAGCAGCGGGCGTTTTACAAGCATACCATCTGTAGCGAGTAGTTTTAACTGTTCTTCTTCGGACATAGTAGGAAGCTTGTCCTTAAGTTCCATTGACTTATACAAAAGTCCCGAGGTGTTAAAGAATTTCTTTAACGGAAGTCCACTGATTTTATACCAAGCGGATAACTCTTCAAAGCTTGGATTATATTCCTTAATATCACGAAGCTTGTATTCTATTTTGTTGTCATCAAGCCATTTCTTAGCTTTCTGACATGTTGTGCATTTTGGGTAACAAATAAATTTTATCATAGATATTCTCCTTGTGTGCCAACGTTCAGAAGAATTTTTGGCACCTTTTTACATTTTTCTTTTCCAACTTTATAATTTTAAAAATACCCGCGTTGCTATTTAATTTTTAATTATAAAGCACCGTAGCAATTTATAGTTCAATGGTTTTGTTGCTGATGATCAACCTTGAAATATCATCTAATTCTACAAACAAAACTCTTTTCCCAACAAGTTTTGCAAGGAAACGCAATGTCCCTTTAAACGAACTGTCAATATATTGAGGAACTATCACTGCGATAACTTCAACACGGTTATCAACAAGTCCCTGCTCGACAAATTGTCGTATTATTTCTTCTCCTTCTTTAGCTGTCGATAAAAGATGTGTGCTTATAAGTTCATCAACTGTTCTTATAGATCGAGTAGAATTTTTACTGTTCTTTTTGATAATTCCCTTCATTTCATAAGAATGAGTTTCAGTTTTTATTTCACCAGACACATCCCCATACTCTAACCCTTTGTGAGGTTGAGGACGAAATCCAGGTATTATAGTATAGAAAATCTTTGGCAAACAAACCATAGAACCATCACTTAGACATTTACATACCTTCGCATTCGTGCATGTCCCATCGCATTTTTCACCTAATTTAACTGCAAATTCACGTGCATCAGCGGTAGGTTCTGGAAGATTTAAAAAGTATTTGATTTCATCAAAGTGAAGTTCAACGCCATCTGTATTAACTGAATTTGAATGTGCAATATGCAGACAATCTCCCATAACACACATTATCAGACTTGGAGAATCCTGCTTGAACACACATTGAATGTTTTGATTTAACATATTATACATTTTTGATGTTGGAATAAACCAATTTTCTGTTCTGCAATATTTATGACCTTCTGAACATTGAAGTTGCACTGGCGCACCACATGAGCAATATAACTGTCCGTAAGAAGTAGATTTTAAGGGTTTTCCGCATTCGGTACAACAAGGTGTTTCATAACTTGAACACTGTTCACAATATATTCTTGGTATAATAGTAAAAAGTTTCTCGTCCAAAAGTATACTTTTTACGCTATTTGGAATTACATATGTTCTTTCTTCATTTGAACCTAAACATGCAATTGCTTGTGATAAAAACCACTCTGCCTGTTCTTTTTCATTACCTGATAAATATGACCACTTGATTTCTAATCCTAACTCTTTGAAAATTTCTTTTGCGGGCCTTCCTTTTAAATTTTCTATTTCCTCCAATATTATTGATATTGCTGATTGAGACCACGCAAAAAGAACAGGTGCCGAAAGATGCTTTAAAATACCAATGCTTCCCTTTTTTACATTATATTTAATAGTTGCCTGAGCATCTTCTGCAATCTCAGCGATGTAACTCCCAGATGTATCAAATCTTCCTTCTTGAATTCGCTGTATTTCTTCCAATTGGGCATCAGTGAGCCCTTCCGAGCGCGAAACTACTGTTTTTTCTCCGTTAGTTCCTTGTAATACAATTTTACTTCTTGCTATTTGATTAATACAACGTTCTATGGCAGATTTAGGTGGTTTAATTTGAGTAAGGGGTATCCTTATTTTTGATACTATGTATCTTACAATGCAATTTGTCATTTTATCATGTTTGCTAATACATGCCAAATAAGAAGCAGAGACTCCAACCCATAAACATCCACGATGCTGCTCCCATACACTGTCATTTTTGCCATCCTCATTGATAAAATTATATTCTTTACTGTATACATAAAGAATCTCTATTCTATCTCCACAATCTTTTGTGGAAAGTATGGATAATCCTCTAAACCCCGAAACATGTAAAAAAGCTTCTTCATTGCCTTCCAAGCTATATAATATATCATATTGTTCTTTCTGCAGTTTCTGTTCAAAATTCCAAAGGGTAAAAGAAACCCTGTCTCCATAAATATAATCATTTACGAGATTATCAATTTCATTATCAGAAAGCGAATCTCCAATAAGCAACTTGGAAATAATTACGCTTTTTTCTTTACCTTTAATCTGTGATTCATCAATTTCTTTTTTTATTGCTAAATCAAAAAGCGCTTGCCATGGAAGTGATTCTAATTTTTTTATCTTTTCGATTTCGGTCATCCGTGATTCCTCCATACAATTCATTTTTGCGATTTTTCTCTTGACAAAATTTCTTTTGCTCTTTTCAGAGTATCTTCATCTACTCTGTTAGAAGCAATAATGATTTCAAGAGCCTCTATATTTTTGCTTTCTCTAAAAATTCTCTGAGCATGTCCGACTCTTGTGCTTTTTGCATTATCTGTATAATCTTCTTCAAATGCAAGTATGCACGCATCACGGCTCTCATTTTTAAAATTGTACTAGTATTTAACAAAAGTAGACTTACCTACACTATTTAATGTTCTGACTAAATCCATTCGAGTTCCCTCCAAGTGCAATTAACAAGTAATATTATTGATTACAATTTAGCTTTATTAAAACATTGTTTAATGTTTCTTTTTGATAATTTTTCAGTTCACATTCCCACACAACCAGGACCTTCCATCCCAACTGCTTGAGCATATTAATATTCTTTTCATCACGCTCTATATTTGAACCTATTTTCTTTCTCCAAAATTCTTCATTTGATTTCGGCCAAACAAAGTATTTACACCCTTCATGCCCATGCCAAAAACAACCATTAACAAGAATTACGGTTTTATATTTTGGTAACACTATATCGGGATGCCCGGGAAGACGCTTGTCGTTTTTTCTATATCTCAAACCTTTAGAAAACAAAAATTTTCTAACAAGTTCTTCTGGTTTCGTGTTTTTGCTTTTAATTCTTGACATATTATAGCTTCTTGTTTCTTTGCTATGAACATCCATGATTTCACCTGATTACTTCCTTGATTTTTTCCGCAATTCTTCTTATAACAGGCACAACCACGCTGTTACCACACTGCTTATAGGCGCTCATCATAGGAATACCAGAAAATTTGAAACCATCCGGATAGCCTTGCAATGCAAGGCACTCATACGGTGTTATCTTACGAATTCCATAATCATCTAAAACAATAGGTACTCTATCAGGATATGTACCCATATTAGCCGTGAGTGTCGGACAAATATAATGTGCTTTCCTTGAAACTCCTGAATCATAGATTTTATACAGAGCTCTTTTATCGGTTACGATTCGCTTTAAATCATCATAATAAAAACTATTGTCCGTGTAGTAATAGCAACTGTCGTGTTTTACATCCCGTTTTAAAATATCATTCAATTTTACAGTTAAATCAATCTTTTCGGGAAATGAAAACCTTTCACAAGCTTCTTCATCCTTAAACGCAACTATAAATATTCTTGTCCTGTGTTGCGGTACATTTCCATATTCGATTGAATCCATAAGTTGATATCTGAATCCATATCCCTGAGGGGCCAATGCATTGTAAACAGTCAAAAACGACCTTCCATCATCGTGTTCCAACAGATTAGCTACATTCTCCAGGAATATAACTTTGGGTTGTTTTGCTTCTGCAATGCGTGCTATCTCAAAGAAAAGATTGCCACGAGGATCGTTAAATCCTTTTCTGAATCCCATTATGGAGAACGGCTGACAAGGAAATCCTGCAACCAATACATCAAAGTCAGGAATTTCGGAAACATCTACTTTTCGAATATCTTTTTCGACCAAATAATCCGCGCCAAAGTTGTGACGATATGTAGTTGCAGCGTCTTTATCAAACTCATTTGCCCACACGATTTCAAACCCAGCTTGTTTAAAGCCGAGATCAATTCCACCTATTCCGCTGAACAAACTACATACCTTAATCATTTCACAGCATTTCCTATCTCGTCAATTAGTTTTGAAATATCTTCTTTACAGTTACCTTTAGACCAAACTGAAATCAAATGTTTGGTGTCCATCAGAAAAGCGCAAATGCGACTGTGCTTCAACTCATCATTTCTCCAGTTAGCTTCAGAATAACCTATATACTCAAGGTCTTCTGTATAGCCAAAATCATTTTTATTTTTGTTGTACGGAAGAATGAATGCGTTATATACATTCCTGATATTTTCTTTTTCACGCAAATTGCAAATGATGTTGTCTCCATATGTTATCTGCTTTTGTATAGATGTGGTTGTTGGTAAATCATTTTCATTTTTGGTAGTACCAAAACGATAGAATTTTGCATCCAGAATATATGCATCTTTCTCGTTGCTTGTTGCATCTGAAATCCGCTCAAGACGGATCGTATCCGGTCTCAATGCAGATGCATCTGTAGGATTCATATCGTTCTTTTTCAGATACCATTTTGCATTCGGATTATATTTGGTAATATCAGTAATATTGCTGAATACATAATCCACCATGCGCTCATACACATAATGATACTTGTCAACCCCATACACAATTTCTTTTGTTCTGTCAGAATCATCAACACCTATAAGAACCTTAAGCATATGGTTAAGGCGCATTTTCTTAACATCGTCAAATGTGCGCATTAACTCCGTTTTAATTGCCCTGATATATTTTCTTATTATTGAATCTGCAGCTTGTGGCACATAAACACTTTTTTCACTTATCCCAAAAAGCCAGCCAATTTTACGTACAGAGTCATATACACACCATTTATGAGCTTCAGTAATGACATCATCACAATCATTTCTTACTTCAACCACAACATTATTATAAATAATATTACCGTTTGAAATAATCGGCTGTGTTTCCAATGTCTTCTTCCAATTAACTTTACCTTTTTCGTTCATTTTATATATCTTCTCGGTGTTGTGATAAAATCCATTGGACAAATAGTCTCTTATAATCCAGAGATATGACATTATAGCAAATTGCTCACTCTGATTAACCCCTGAGTTACTTTGATTATTTTGCGAAGATTTGCTTTTTGCCAATGAAATGGTTCGAATAATATTTATCACATCACTGCGAAACGCCTTTTTATCATCGACTGATGATAAAGCATAAGATTCAGGATAATGAAAATGAATTTCTCCGTTTCTTATCTTAAGGCCAACAAAAGCATTGTTTTCTTCATTGGTAACGGGATGGAGTATAATATTTTTATCACTGATCATTACTATCATCTTCCTGCATTTGTTCTTCTATTTGAGAAGAAGCGCTTTGTTTTTCCTCAAATATACCAGTCTTAAACACTCCAACACCTTTATTTTTAAATGCAATAATAAGGTCTTCGAGTGTATCATAGGGATTGAAAAATACACCATGATCGAGTTTAGCAACATCGCTCCAAAGATAATCAAACACTTTATACGCAAATTCTTCGGCATTTTTGTTCTTTAATAGGCTTTCTTTCACAAAGAAAGCCCCAATCTGCTTATCTTCATTAACCTGCAAATCTTCTAAATGATTAGCAATGCACTTGTTGATTCCTTCAACAAATTCTTTCCATGTATAAGATTCCATGCCGGGAACTGGAAGAGATGCTAATTTGCAACCCGCAAAGGAATTCCTAATTTTTTCTTTATCCCAACGGCGCACAAAAGCGGTATCTAATGTATATACGTTCTGATCACTTGTGTTCATAGTTGCAAAGATATACATATTGCCAGGAATCTTAATCTCTTTAAATAAGTATCTTTTCTTTTCTCCATTTACCTCGAATTCATAATCGTTAAGATAATCCATCACACTTACATTAACAATACCGTATTCACTAATACCATTTTTATCTCTGTCAAGAAGCTGGAAAACATCCCCAAATATCGCAGGTGCATTGCCACGATTAATTTCTTCGACAACAAGAGCGACCTTTTTATTTGGATTGCTAATGGCCCTAATAAGAGCCAAGGTAAACGGTCCCGGATTGAAAATATACTCTACTGTATCTTTTTCTCCATTTTTGCCTCGGACAATCTTAGGCAGAATCTGACCAACAAAATCGGTGTTAGAATAATCTTGATAGAATGTCGTACGTATAATGTTTTCTTTTGCATACTCATCAGGATTATATTTTCTGGTTTCCTTATCACGCTTAAGGATATCATATTCAATGTGATATGATTTGCCACATCCAGGTGTTCCAAAGAAAATCTTATTGATTCCTTCGCCTTGTGTTGTTTCATAATCAAAATCTTCTGACTGTGTTTGAGGCTTTGATGATGTCAGATACTCAACATATTTGATATACTTCTTAAGTGCAGCAATACCAGCAGAAGATGCCAATTTTGTCTTGTCATATTCTCTAACTTCTTCCGAGGCCTCATATACATTTTTGAAATTTAAGTACTTTTCAATATTTTTATCATTTAAATTTGCATCCGAAATCAAGTCTTTGTCAAGCATGAATTCAACAAGTCGTTCTAAAGCTCTTGGATAACCATCATACTTTTCTTTTCCAGTGTAATCAGGATTATCAAAAGATGTTAACCACGGTGTAAAGCCTTCAAAAATATCAACATTTTCTTCAGCATCTTCTGATTTAGGAATTAAATTATTAAATATGGTTGCATATTTCTCATCAGAAATCTCTATAAGGGTTTTTTCTGTAAGTTCGTTCTCAAGAGAAGGGTCCACTTCAAAACCATTGGACACTTCAAGCTTTTTGTTTAAAACTAATGATGTTATAGTTGAGATTTCCTGAACTTCAAACACGCACTTAATCTGCTTAGTTGGCTCTCCAAAATATCCTAAAATCATATCTCCTTTACTTGCTTTTTCGAAAGCTTCTATACCATCTTTATTTTCATAGGTAAATGTTACATCTTTACCTGCTTCAATGATAGAAAACGTTTTAATCAAAGAATCAATCATTAAAATAAATTTTTTCATTATTCTTTCACCTCTACAACATATTTTTTCCATGTAACTATTTTTCTGATGTGAGCAACCGCATTCGCAATAATTACTTCAATCATATCGTTCTTTTTGTAAAAATCGGAAATAGTAGTTCCGTCAACAAATACCTCATATGATTTTGTTTCGTTTGGCGATTTAACATTCTTTCTAAACATTTTAAGAAAGTTCAACGACATTTGTTTCAATTCACCATTATCTAAAACTTTTACACCTTCGGGTAGTATGCTGATTTTTGATTCATCAAGAACTTCAAAACCCTCTTTAGTTTTCTGAAGAACAAGATTATTGTCATATTTCTGAACAGCTATATAAAAATGCGATATGTTCATATTATCAATTCTTCGCTCGATAATAACAGAATCACCAGCAGATACGTTATGACGACGATAAAACGGTCCCAAACCTACTATTCTTTTTTCTCTGCCTATTGTCAAACGAATTTTTTCAAATCCACCGCTATTTTTGTCTTCGAAATTGATTTCTACATCCTTTTCCTCAAAAATATCATCAACAGTAGCTTCTTGAGGCACTAATATATATGTTTCATTTGTGCCTCCTTTTCCAAGTTCAGTATTATTTACTCTTTTAATAAATTGAACAACTTTCATTAAGGCACACCTCCTAAATCAGATATTTTTTAATTACTTTGGCAATACCACGTGCCATCATAGTAGGAACTGCATTACCAATCTGCATATAAGTTTTCAAATAAGCTCCAAGGAAGAGATAGTCGTCCGGGAATGATTGCACCCTTGCTGCTTCACGTGGCGTAAGGCTACGAACTTGATATGGGTGTATATGCGAGTGACAATCCATTCTTAAATGCGCTGTTATTGTTCTGCACGGTTTGTCTGCAACAAGTTTAAAGTATTTATCCTTAAAGCAATGATTTCTATGTGCATAAGGCATAATATCTTTTATTTTTTCATCAGTCGCATCATCCCCCTGATTCAGGCGCTTATAAATTTCATAATTCACATCACTGCAATATCTAGCCTTATGATTGAATAAAAACGGAATATTTCTGCCACAATTTATCTTTTTAAGATATCCGTTTGTATGCTGTTCAAAATCATTAACATCTATTTTCTTACCCGTTTCATCGCTGTCAATTTCGTTGCAATTTTTTATTCGTGGTGCAGACAATTCTTTGATGTCAGCTATTGCATCTTTCAAATAGTAGCACTCATTCTTCTTGCAGTTTTTCTCAATATCTTTAAAAATCGTCTCAGGTGTTATGGAATGAGTTTCCATTATATCATTTCTCACGGCAATATAAATCAGTCTTTCTCTACTCTGTGCAACAGAGAAATCCTGTGAGTTGAGTATTTTGTAAGCAACTTTATAATTGTAAACCTTGCCGTCTTTATGAACTTGAAGATTTTGATAATCTTCAACCACCTGTCCGGCAACCTTAAGCATCCCTTTTACATTTTCCATAACAACTACTTTAGGACCGATTTTTTCAACCGCCTTTACAAAGAACTTATACAACTTATTTCTCGGATCATCGATAATTCTCTGACGATTTGCTTCGCTGAAACCCTGGCAAGGAGGACCGCCAACCACAATATCAACATCATTATCAACATAAGCTTCAATGTTTTCTACAATCTGTCTGATATCTCCTTGTATTACTTTATCTGACGGAAGTTCAGGATGATTATATCTATAAGTCTGAATACAAACATCCTCAATGTCGTTTGCAAGAACCACATTGAACCCTTCCTGCACAAAGCCCAAACTTAATCCACCGGCACCGCAGAAAAAGTCAACAAGCTTAGGTTTCTTATCTTTGCTCTTTTTTTGCAAAGTTTTTCTTCTTGAGTTATTAAGTTTTTCGATATATGGTTCGATTTCTTTTTTGTTTTCTAATGCCACACCTACAGCAGCGTAGAAATCGTTATATAGCTCTTTTAAGGTGCTACGCAAAACACTAATGTCATTTGCAGAAGAAATAACACCAATTTCAGTCATCTCTTTTATAACAGACTTTTCATCTGAATCAGAAGAAAAAACAATATTATACTTTTCACAATAAACCTGAACCAGTCTTATATATACACTGATAAGCTCAATAAAAAAGCTTTTATCGGTTTTATTGTCTAATTCTGTAACTGTTTTGAATATCATATGTTTACTCCTCAAGCTGCTCCAGCTTCTCTTTTATAGCTTTAGCAATAGCTTCAGCCAACAAAGGAGGAACAGCATTACCTATTTGTTTATATTGATCTGTTCGTGATCCCTCGAAAACAAAATCATCAGGAAACGATTGTAATCTTGCAACTTCACGCACAGTTAAAGTACGCGCTTGCTTGTAATCAGGATGAATAAATTGGTTTCCGTCCTTATAAAGATGAGCAATGATTGTTTTAGACGGTAAATCCCACCACTGAACTGTGTAACTGTTTCCAAATACTCGTTGTTTTTCATGTTGCAGATCTTTTCTGTTTTCGAGCAACTCCTGGAATGTCCAGTGATTCTTGCTCATTTCGCGATATCTTTCAATGTCCGTTTCGTTATGATTGCGTGCAACATGATCAAGTAATATATTTTTTTTAGATGCGATTCTTTTCAAAAAAGCATTATTTTTTTTGTATTTAAAAGCAATTTTCTTCTCACCTTCACCAGGCAACAACGCAGGTAATTCTTCTATAGCATCTTTTACAGTGACATATTTTTTCAATCCAATTTTTTCAGTTTCAGACATTTCAGGATCATAATGTGTTTTTATTATACTGTTGTATACATCTTCTACATCAATATTTATATCTTTTCTTACACCAATCAAAATAACTCTTTTTCTGATTTGTGGAACTCCGTAATTAGCAGAATTTAAAACATGAACATTAGGTTTGGTAGTAACCTTATATTCTTCAGAAAGTTTTTCAATAATTGTATTGATTATGTGTTTATTATTTATTTTAGCAGTAAGGATTCCAGTCACGTTTTCAAACACAAAGAATTTCGGCTTATAATGATTTAATATCTTTACATAACTTTCAAAAAGATAGTTTCGCGGATCATTTTTCATTCCATTTTCGTCTTTGGCTCTTCCAAGACTTGAAAAGCTTTGACAAGGAGGACCACCTATAATAACATCAACTTCTTTGTTATTAACGGCATTGTTAATACACTCAATGACATCGTCTCTTGTTATATCTAATTCAAGAACATCCTTATCAACTGATGTATAACCATAATATTTCATTCTGGTCTTTAAAGTCTTGCAAGCTGTATGATCAATTTCAACATGGGCTAAAGCCTTGAAATCTTGCTTATAAAAGCCTTCGCTCAGTCCGCCACAACCAGCAAATAAATCTATAAATGTATATCTACTCATAACGCACCTCTAACTAAATAGCACTTTTTCCGCTTTTTACCCAAGCATCAAGTTCTGAAGCCTTAAACTTCCATAGCTTACCTATCTTGTGGGCAGGGATATCGGTCTTTTTAATCCAATTGCGGATAGTCTCTTTGGTAACACCTAAATAGTTAGCTGCTTCTTCGATTCCAATCCAATTGTCCATCAATATTTCTGACATGAAATTCACCTCAAATTTTATTTACAAAAATACATTATATATTATAACACTATATATTTCAAATTTCAATAGTTTTCGTTATATTTCGTGGTATTTGATAGTGTTTTTTTGTAATTTCCCATCTTTAAATGTCAAAAATCAAAAACGCCGAAAACCTCCGTAAGCGACATTGCTCACGGAGGTAATTTTTACTCAATATTCCATGTAACATCTATACTTTTATCTACTGATATTGTATCTGGCGAAAGCATAGATGCTAACGAAGTTCCTGCAGGCATTTCCCTTAAATAATGAACCTTTTCTTCTAAATCCTCTTCTTCGTATTCATCACATTTTGCACTTTCTATTCCAACGACTTTTTGCCCTAAAGTTTCTGCAATTATTTCAGCTTTCTTTTTAGAATCTAACAATGCCTCCTGCAATACTGATTTTTTCGCAGACTCAATATTGGATAAGTAAAAAGTTTCATCATAAGTTGCATTGATTTCATTTTTTATGAGCCCATCAGAAACACTTTCCAGCAAAGCAAGATTTGCAGAAGAAGTAAACGATATTTCTTTTTCAAAGTGGTAGCATTTGTCGTCATCATAACGACTTGGATTTGATACATGATCCTTTTCCATTGATACTTTTGAAAGGTCAAATCCCAAATCCACTAAAAGTTGTAATACTTTTTCAGTTTCCTTTTTACCTTTGTTGATCGCAGACGCAGATGTTTCGCCTGCTGTAGATATTGAAATGTCTACCATCATAACATCTGCCTTAAATTCTTTTTTTGCACTACCATTAATTTTGATTTTTCCCATTTTCATACCCTCCAAATTATTTTAATAGTGTTAATATAAAATTCGTTGCCGTTAATATAAGCGTAATAACCGAAAGAACCAATGAACAAATTGCAAATTTCATAGCTACACACCTCCTACGCTTGAGCGACACAAGCGCCCGCAGATAGACTATCTATCAAATTAAGCACATTCCAGATTTGTCTTTTGCGTTCTTTTCTCGCCATGGCTTTCTGCTGGCCTCTATATCGTCTAGTCCCTTTCTTCGGTGGTGCTTTTTTTGTGACAATATGCAACGGATTCAGCATTCTATAATACTCATGTTCGTTTATATATTCCATATATCCTAATATTGAGTTCGACGAATGACTTTGTTTATGATAGCCAGGCACAGAATTCTCATGTTCTTTTTCATAGCTATTTTGATGATGTAATTCCAGCCTATTCTTGTCATTAGAAATAAGTACTTTCCACTTACTATGGTGGGTTCTTATATGTAAATTTCCTTTATATATGAAATATAACAACCAATTCTCCGAACAATATTTTTCAAGTTCTGCTTGCTCATTCCTCAAATGTTCAACTATAGGAGAGCAACAAGAACAAATTCTGTATTCACTCTTACGAACATCATTGATATTATCAAAACTCATTAAATTTTCTGCTTTGATATTTTTTAAATGATGACACCCTTCGTAGTGAACAACTTTGGCTTTAGATTCATTACTGTAATAAAACATATACACACCTACTTTCTTTTGATACTTCTATTATACAAAAACGAGTGTCCGTAAATACGGACACTCACAAGCAGGATTTTTCTATTTTTCATAAATTTCTGTTATATCTCTGGCGAGCTGATACATTTCTTCAACCACATAATCTGGTGAGATAATCTTTGCCTGTTTGCCAAAGCTCATAATCCAGGAAAGGAAGTGTGGGCTGACTGCAACTTTTACGTGGCAGATGAAATGGTTTTCATCTTTTTTGACGATTGGAATATCTGTGCCGAATCTGTCAAACACAACACCTACAAGTTCATTATCAAACTCGATAGAAACATCAGTTTCTTCGCCACTGAACATCTGGAACATCGACTTTGAATAGTTTGACAAATCAAATGGTTTATCCGAAAGAACTCTGTCATTCTCGGTAAGTTCAATCATTTCCATTTTATCAACACGGTAGTGGGTGTAGCTGTCGTATTTTTCTTTGTATGTAATGAGGTAATAATTTTCGTCATCCCAAGTAAGCGAAACAGGTGATTCTGTATATAGACCACCATCTTTACGGTATACCTTTTTCTTATTCACATCAAGGTTGAAATACTTAAAAGTAATCTGCTTGTTTGCCGCAATAGCCTCGTGGATTTTATCGACATTGTAGTAAATCTGCTCATTGACTGTCTTTACACGATTGGTAATAAACACTTGTCTTTGCAGCTTTTTCGCATTCTCGTGACTTGTGAGCTTTTCAATCTTTGAAATAAGCTCCATACTCTTTTTACGGGTAATAAACTTCGATGCCTGCACGCTATCTACAAGCAGTTTAAGCTCAGGCAATTCAAAATCTCGACTTGCTATGTAGTAATTGGTTGTACGAGTCTTGTTTGAGCAAATATCAAGGCCGAATAACTGCAGATATTCAAGGTCATCATAAATACTTTTACGCTCGGCAGAAATGCCAAGCTTTGAAAGCTCGGCAATCATTTCAGGCACAGTAATTGTGTGCTCCTCGTCGGTCTGTTCCATAAGTATCTTTGCCAGATACATCATTTTAAGTTTCTGATGTGATAGTTTCATAGATATCTCTCCCATTATCTCTATTTGTTATTCCATAAAATATGTGTATATCAATCCATATCTGTTGTTTAGCCTTTCTGCCTCTGTTGGTTTGTAAACACATTCATGCAATACAGGATCCCACTCCATAGACAAAGAATCCTCACTGTTACATGCGGCAATATCATAATCATTGCAAATTTCCCATATTCTGTCTATCTCTTCTTCTGTAATATCCAATTCAACAATACAAGGCACTTCTTTAGCAAACCCCAGAGTAACAAGCATCTCATCCATAATTACCTTCTTGATATTCACTTTAATGTCATGCAAATTGAAGAATTCGATCAAAATTTCATATTGATTCTTTGTTATTTCTAATTTCATAAACTGTGTCCTCTTTACCAGCTCACAATTTCAAGAATTACATAAATTATCACAAATACAATCCAAAAACATCCCAAACCAGTACCACAACCACAGCCTCTTTTTCTGTTACCAGTCATCTTTTATACCCACAAACTGATTTTACCGGATACCTTTTTATTCATAACCGTATTCATAAACACGCCCTTGCTGATTATTGCAAAGTAGCCATTGTATTCGTTTTCATAGTTTTCGTTTATGAGTTCAAGTGATTCTTTAAGTTGGAGCATTGCGGCAAATTCATGTTTGCAAGCACCACTACAGAAACATGAACATTTGAGATTTGAAATTTCACCGTCACAGTAATCAAATTCGATTTCATAGTTTTCGCTACCCTCTACAATAGCATGACCACGAGTACCATCTATCTCAACAAAACCTACTCTGTTTTCTATATAATAGTCGTGTCCACGATCAGCTGCGTCATGAGAAATCTTCATCTTTGACAAATCGTCAAGCGGGAATCTATTAGTATCATCATTACCGCTTACATATTCCTCATCATTTTCAGGAGCCTTAAACCATGTAAGAACTTTTGAAAACGGAATAGCATTTCTATCAAAGCTGACAACATGCGAACCTGCAAGGTAAAAGTCGCCCTTTACATTGGTGTCAATTACAGCGATAACTTTCTTGTAATCTGAAAGCTTAATCTTGAAGGAATAATTAACTTCTGTAACCTGTCCGCGATAACCTTCAAGCTTTCCTTCTACATAAACAAAGTCGCCAACCTTCAAATCAAAGCTATCATTATAATATGCCCAACCCATACCTCTGTGAGGGAAGTATACATGAACAATAGACTTTTTAGGTTCTATAACACCCTTGCAAACTTCCATTGGTACACTCTCTTCAGGTTCTTTGTTTATTCTTGTGTTAAAGCCGATAGGATATTTTTTCATAATGTTTTAACCTCCCAAAAAGATTTATCGTTTTGTTAAGTTAAATGAAAATTGAGACCTTGAACTCCTTATGGTATAATGGTTTTACCACAAACCCAAATACCTCCCTGAAAATCAGAGAAAGGAGATCAAGATCTCATGGAAAACATTATATCACATAGTTGCCCAAGATGCAACTCTCATTCACTCTATAAATACGGCAAAGACAAATTTGGTAATCAAAAATACCAATGCCGTAAATGTAAACATCAATTTGCACCTGATTTTATTCCAAGTGGCTCAAGGGGTGCAAAGCCACTTCCGCCGGAACAAAGAAAATATCCTTCCTGTCCTATGTGCGGTAAATCTGCATTTCTTCATCACGATTATGATGATTACTCTAATTATCGTTGCTCAGATAAGAAATGCAATCATTCCTTTTTTCAAGCTAAACCTACTGTGAAGCTGCCTCCGTCTATGTCAAACATCATCGGCAAGAATAACTTTAAACGTATGAGACATAGCATACATTTAGTTATTACTGCTCTTACTTTGTTTTACATAGGTGGCACATCTTTCCGCAAGATATCTACAATGCTCAGGATTTTATACAACATCAAAATATCTCACGTTACTGTAAGCGATTGGTGCAAAAAATTTGCTCCTATTTTTCACTCTAAAATGCTTACTCTTATGCCTGCCATGAATTTTGACTCAGATGAATGGCATGCTGATGAAACCGTTGTCAAAATCTTAGGCAGAAAGTATTACATTTGGTTTATTCTCGATAGTGAAACAAGGTTTGTTTTAGGCTTTCACCTATCACCTCACAGAGATTCTCCACAAGCTTTCAGCTTGTTTGATAGTGTAAAACAATTTGGTAATCCTAACGCTATTGTAACCGACCGTTATTCAGCTGACAAAGTACCAACAAAGTCTATCTTTGGTGTTCCGCACATTAGAGTTGCAAGTTTCAAAGATGATATTTCTAACAATGTCATTGAAGCCTTTAACAAACAGTTTAAATATTGGTACAAGACCAGATATGGTTTTAACTCTTTTGAAAGTGCTAATTCTATGATTATGATGTTTGTATTCTTTTACAATTTCATCAGACCTCATAGTTCCTTATCGAATCTTACACCTGCTCAGGTTGCCGGATTAAAATATTCGGACCGACAACAAAATTCTTTGTTACTCGTATCCTGATTTTCGCTTAGTTAATATTCAAATGGTCGCTCTGTGATTTGTCATAGGGCGTGCGTCAGCACGTTCATTTTTACCCTTGACTAATCGCAGACGAGTATTTATAAGCTTTCGGGCAAAAATCTATGATATTTTGTGAAATTGTTATGCCATTCTTTCATTTTAACTTTACACTACCAGATTTATTCTTTTCTTTATACTCATTTTAACAAATTGAGTGGGTGTTAAAACGGACAGTGTTTAATCAAAGCATAACATATTTATGAAATATAATCAATAGATTTGAAAAAATCCCCAAGCAATCATCATCTGATTGCTTGGTTAAGTATGGGTTTCAACTTGCTATCCTTGGGGTAGTTATATATAAAATCATCTGTAAGCATAAATTCGAGGAGCCATTGTTTTGGCACGATGCTTACATTGCTGTTGAGTTTCACCACTTTAAGTTTTCCTGCTGATGTCCATTTGCAAACACAACCTCTTGCACGGCCCGTTATCTTTGCTACATCATCATAGGTCAGAGCATCGGGATATTCGCTCATTCGTTCTTTAAACATTTCTTTTAATTTTTTCTTATTAAACTTAATTCTTTCTACTTCTGCTTTCGGTTTTCTTTTGAACACACCAGGCGGAATATCAGGGGATATTCCGCTTTTAATGTACGCCACTACATCTTTGGTGCGTATCTTATACCTCCAAGTTACTGAGTTCCTGATTTCGCATGGAATGTATCCATTCTGCAGAAGATATGCCAATCGCCGCTTTGACATATGCAATTCCCTGCGGACATTGTCCATGCTAATAAATTCTCCGTATGTATGACCGTTAATCTTCATTTCCAATCACCTTCGCCATCATTTCTGCCGACTGCAGTTTGGTATCGTATTCTAAGTGGGCATAGATGTTTGCCGTTGTTGAGAAGTCTGAATGTCCGAGCCATTCTTGTATCTGCTTCATAGAGATGCCGTTTGCCAAGAGAAGCGAAGCACATGTGTGTCTCAGGTCATGGAATCTAATCCTTTTTAAGCCATGCTCTTCCAAAAGATGCCTGAAGTGTTCTGTAACGAAGTTCGGCTTTATTATTCCGCCGAGTGGGTCCACGCACACATAATCCTTATACTCTTTTGAGTATGAATTGCCGAACAATTTCATATATTCCTCTTGTTTCGCCTTGTGTTCAAGAAGGATTTTCTCTACCGCAGGTATGAGAGGCATTGTTCTTCGGCTTGACTTATTTTTCATTGTGTCATAACCCACAATCTGAGTGCCGCCCTCTTCCATCTCCTCTTGCATTACCTTATGCCATATATTGATTCGCTTTGCATCGAAGTCTATGTTGCTCCACTTAACACCGATTACCTCGCTCCGTCTTAAGCCGTAATATGCGGCAAGGGTTATTGGAACATAAAGCTGATCATCTTTCGCCACTTTCAAGAGTTGATTCAGTTCTTCCTTTGAGTAAAATCCTGCATAATAGGCATTCTTCTTTGGTCTTTCGGATTTCGCACAGGGGTTTGCAATTACCATATCATTTTTGAAAGCATACTCAAAGGCTACCATGATGAGTCCTCTGTATCTGATAGCAGTGTTTGTCTTGCATCCATCTAATATTATGCTTTCACATAACTTGTTTATATGGGTTGCCGTCACTTCGTCAATCTTTAATTTCAGCGGTTCGAAAAATGCTTTAATCCGTCCGTCAACCATCCTTTTGTAATGCATATAGGTGGTTTGCGTTACATTATGCCTTGCGATTTTTAAGTAGTCATACAGAAACTGTATGAAGTCCTGCTTGTCCGAACCCTTTTCACTTTGTGCTTCAATCTCTTCCTGAAACTTCAGTATGATTTCAGGAAGCATTCTTTGTGCCTTTCGCTTGTTGTCCTTTTCAGCAAGTCCCGTTGATATCCACTTGACCTTTCGTTTGCCGTTTTCATCCTTATAGTTTAATAGTGCATACAGCTTACCGTTTTTTGTTTGTATATTACCTGTTACTTTTATCATATTATCTCTCCTTTCGTGGTATAGTGTACCGCTTGTCAGCAACACACTATACCACAGTTCTTTTAATATATCCAGCTATTTGCCTAATAAAAATTCAACAATTTTTACCTTGGCAAATACATACTTTCTGCCAACCTTTACAGGTGTGATATGACCTTCGTCTATCATCTTGTAAAGAGTCTTTGTAGATGTGCCGAGCATCTCGCACACTTGCTTCGCATCAAGTGCGTCAGGATATTCAGGAAACATCATCTGCATATCCTTGAATGTCAATTTAGTTTCACCTCCATTACCACATTGACATTCCTCCGAAGCCTTGGTCTTCATACTCTTCTTCATCGAATTTCTCTTCGACATCTTCCTCGACGTCTTTATCGCTTTCCTCTGCGACGATGTCATCGTTTATGTCAACGACTTTGCCGTCCATTCCGTCATCGATTTCGTCTTCGATTTCAGCATCCATCTCGTCTTGCATCATCTTATGCTCCTCGACAGTGGCTTGTATCACATCCGTGCTTAGCTCTTCCTTTGGAATTTCCATAAGGCATTTTGCAAGTTCGATTGCGACTGTTATACCCACCGCAGTTAAAGTCATGAAGCTTTGTAAGTCTTCATCATCTTTATTGTCTTCGGTCATTTTAGAAACGCTTTTTGCGAGATTTAACATTTGAAGACAGACCTCGCTTATATTATTAATGGTACGCTCTTCTTGTCTATGTGTAAATTCCCAACCCGTATCTTTCTCCTTTACTTTCGTCTTTCGGTAGTCAAATTCGAGTTGCATATTTTCTTTCAAAAACCGTTCATCATGAAGGTTGTCGTCACGGACTTTTAATCCGTCAGGACATGTGTATGTTATATTTTTTCGGCTGTCAGTCCACTTGACTTCGTAGCCTTTGTCCTCCATGAATTTCGTGAACTCATCTTTAGAATTGCAATTTCTCATTGCTTCGTTGATGGTTCGCATCAAGCTACCCTTGACTGTCTCGCCCCGAAGACTTGCACGGTATTCTCCGCGAGACATTGACTTGATTTTATAGTTAGGTTCGCTTTTTTTCAGAACCGACAGTCCGTGATTCAAACACAGTCCGTCCGAGTAATCTCTGATTCTGAAAATTGATTTGTTATCAAGATGGAGTTTCTTACCTGTCTCCTGACTCACGCTGTTAATAATCAGGTGAGAGTGCAGGTGAGCTCTATCCATATGAGTTGATACGACCACTTCAAAACCTTGAAAATAATCAGCCAGTTCAAGAGCAATTTTATGGGCATGCTCAGGGCTTAAATTTTCGTCAGGCTTGAAGCTTTGAACATAATGATAGTACATTCTTCCTTCGTTTTTTCCTGCCAAAGCTTTTGTCAACATAAACTGCTGATATGCAAGTTCAGGCTGACATCTTACGCCCGATACTAAAGCCTTACCGTTTGACATCTCAGTCTTCTTACGATCCATTACATACCGCAAACAAAATCCCATAGATTTTGCAGACTGAGCTCGTTTAATTTTAGGAGTACAAACTGTCGCCATCAGTTTTTCACCCTATTCATAAGTTCGGTAAGGACTGTATAGATTTCAACCAATTTCATATAAGTTGGTTTCAAATCTACGACCTCCAGATTCATCAATTTTGCCCTTGTTGTCAGCTGAGTTAAGTTGTTGCCCACTGAAAGCAATTCTTTCATAAGTTCCCGCACATCATTCACGATGATAATCTCTTTGTCAAAACAACATTTGACTATGAAATCTGTCTTTGAAAGATTTGAATTCTTTGCTTTCTCGTTAATCATTTTATGCTGTTCTTCGGTGACTCGAAAAGCAATTGATAGCGGTTTTTTACGCATTTCATTTCACCTCTTTCTGCTAATTCTATATGTAATAAATTCTTCATTTCGGCTATCGCTTTTTGCGAAGTGGGTCCGGGCTTCCGCCCGATTTCGCGCCGCTTTAGCGGTGCGATTGCGCGGGGCAGCGGTCGCTTTAGCGACAGCGTATAGCCAAGCGCTCTGCTAGCCTCTCCTACGGAGAGAATTAAATCCCGCGGAAATGTATAGCCTCTTTTAAAACCTTGATTTTCACCCCCTTCAAAAAGATTGTTACAATTCGGATACAGTCATCAACTCCTTTCTCGAAACAGTTCTATGACAGTATGACAGCTATGACGGATTATATGGCACATATCACATCTGTATCTTCATCTTAAACGGAATGAATTCTTTATCAGCTTCGGCATCTGTTTCGAAATTCACAGCGGTATTATCTTCATCAACTTCCGCAGTTTTATCATCAAATTCAGTTTCAGAATTTGATTCGGTATCTGAATTTTCTTCGGCAGAATCGTTTTTAATTCTGTCGGGATCGAACCAAAGTTTCTGCGTCCTTTGATACATATCACGCACGGATTCATAATTGATTTTGAAGTCTTTTAAGAATTCTTTGTTGTCCGTCAGCTTTTTACCGAGAATCGGAGCAGTGAACTCCACGTCGCATACCTCTTTTATGAGTTTACAAAGCTCGGTTGCCGTTCCCGAAAACGGTCCTGACTCATCTAATAACTTGGTTATAATTTCAACCATTTTCATTCCATCACTGTCTTCAACAGAATCAGAAATCTTTTCCCAGATATGAGTGCCAAACCCAAATCGCAATTCGATTTCACGAATGTCAGTATCGCGTCCTTTACAATATAAGATTCCGTATCCTTTTCTCTTTGGGAAAGTATACAAAACAAAAGTTGTATCGGCTCCGCCGGCAAGAGCAGTAGAACCCGAAATCATATTCTGTGGACTGCTGTCATGCATCTTTCTTAAGTGATGAACAAGTATGATAGTGATGTCCAGTTCCTTTGCAAGTTTTTTCAGATAATTCATCTCTGCATACTCACAAGCATAAGCGTTTCCGGCGAACTGTTCTCCTCTTATTAGCTGAAAAGTATCAACGATAACGAGCTTGATTTCAGGTTCTTCCTTGACGATTTTCTTTAGGAAAACATCGAATCCATTGTCCATATTTGGTGCATCGTACATAAACAAAAGATTGTCTGTATCGCATCCGGGCATACCTTCGAGTCTGTCCTGAATACGATTTTCCGTGTCCTCCAAACAGAAATAAAGAACCTTGCTCTTGTTTGTCTTAAATCCCCACAGGTTATTGCCGTTTGAAACACAAAGCGCAAGCCAAAGCGAGAGCCACGACTTACCCGACTTAGGATGTCCCGCAAGAAAATGAACGCCTTGCGAGATAAACTTTTCTACCACAAAGTTAATCGGTTTCTTTTCCTTCTTCATCAGTTCTCCTGCTGATACAGGTTTTGTTGTTAAATTAAACATTTAGATTCCTCCAATCTTTCAAAAAAATTATCTCCCACAGCGCCTTGGGAGACTTATTATAGCGCGGTGAAAAATCCGCGTCAACGCACTTTTTACGATTGCAGCCAAATTGCAGCGAAAGTGCAGCGGATTTGTAATATAACCCCTGCTTTGTAATAAAAGTGCAGCAAAAGAAAGTTTTTTGGACATGAAAAAGCCGATGCGTTTGCATCGGCTGTAGGTTATTAATTATTGAATTTTTTTAACACATATCATGAGATAAATATGTAATCGGATTCTGTGCAGATTGATTAGCTTTTAAACTGGCTATTGATTTATGCAAATAGAAATATCCATCCCTATCAAGATTTTTATAATCTTTGCATACAAAATAAACACGATTTTTTAGTCTTTCATAATCTTCTTCGCTCAATATTTCACGTTGAGGAGCCTCGATATTTTCATGAATATAATGCCATTCATCTGGTTTATAAACCGCAACAATTAAGCCGTTGTAAACACCGAAAACATATTCAACTTTTCTTTTTTCAATCGTTTTTAACGAAGCACACCAATATCCTCTTACAGCATCATACAATTCATTTTCTGTCATATTTCTGCGATAAAGTTTATTTATTTTAATTACAAGTATGCTATGCCTTATATCTTCTTTCCTTAAGGGAATTGCACCATATTGTAATTCGAATTCCTCAACAGATAACGCTTCATGCACATGATGCCCTGACACTTCGTTTGTTAAGTGTATATCAGGAATACATTTAATCAAGTTTATCAGCGTTGCCTCAGAAGCAAACGCCTCAGTTTCTGTTAATCCCCAGTTAACAATTAATCTTTTTACTGCAAATCCATCTTTTTCGATTTCTTGAATTTTATGAAGTTTTGCTTTTTCAGATTTCGGTGTTTTCCCACTTTCTATTTCATGGGAAAAGACTCTATTTCCAGTTCCTTTACCAATGTAAAAAACCTTTTCATTTCTCGGATCAATAAGTGCATACACATAAAATCCATTCAACGAATCAAGTGCTTTTTCAGAGAAACAACTTATTGATTTTGTATTCATTGATGCTAATAAGGTAATGATACGCTCAATAATAGGCTTAACTTGACCGGAGCGCTCTCTTCTTTCAAAGCTACCGTTACTAAAATGATCTTCTCTTAATAACATTGTAAGCAACGCACAACATAAGTCATAATCAGCAGTAGGCAAACGCAAAAGTTCGGTATCACAATCAATTGGATGCGTAGTAGAAAAGTCATAATAATTTGTTTTCAACGCATCGCATTTTTCTAAAACATCATAGAATAATTCAACTCGTAATAATTCTCTACTATTAAGTCTTTGAAATAATGCTATTTTTTCATTTATATTCATTTCTCTACCTCATACTGCCAGTCGATGATACCACCAAATTCTTTTACATTGGTGTAACCAAGTTTTGCAAGACTTTCGGCTGCGATTTTACTTCGTCTTCCTGACCTGCAATATACAAGAATTAACTTGTCCTTATCGGGGATCATCTCGATTGCATTGTTTTCAATTTCTGTATATGGAATCAGGATTGCACCCGAGATATGTCCCTCGTCAAATTCGTCCTGCTCTCTGGTGTCTAAAATGATATGTTCTTCGCCTGAATCCATTATCTTTTTGGCTTCCTCTGCCGTGATTTGTTGATACATCGCTTTTTCTCCTTTTTCTGCAACAATTATGGATGTCGGTCCATCCGCTCCGCCGATAATTCCGATACTCGTAGCATCTCCGCAACCTGAAAGCAGTATGCAAAGTAAGACGGATATAATACACAATATTTTCTTCATAAAATTCATTCTATTAAATCCCTTTCATATGATAGATTAGAGTGCCTTTCCACCTGATACCTTTATAACTTGTCCCGTAATCATTCGCGCCTGCTCGCTTGCTAAAAACAAAATCGTTTCGGCAATGTCACAAGGCTCTATCAGTTTACCCATAGGAATCAACGGAATGACTGCCTTTTCCAACTCTTCATCAATCCATCCTGTTTGTGTAGGCCCCGGTGCAACTGCATTTACAGTAATTCCATATTTTGCAACCTCAAGAGCAATACTGCGTGTAAGTGCCTCTAATGTCGCTTTGCTTGCTCCATAGGTAATCTGTCCTGCAAAAACTTGTGATGCATCGGTAGAAAGATTGACAATTCTGCCGTAATCTGTGCGGTAATTGATAAACTCTCTTATCATCAAAATACTTCCCCTGACATTTACAGCAAAGGTATCATCAATCACATTTTGAGTAACTTGCTCTATTGTATCAATGCCTTCCATATCACCATCTGCAGCATTATTAACGAGTATATCAACTCTTTTATACCTTTCCAAAACCTTTGCATAAATTTCCTTTACGGCGCCCTCACAGGAAATGTCACTTTCTAAAATGAGATAGTCTGCACCCATTTTTTTGAGCTTGTTCTCTACATCATCGCTACTACCTGCATTTGCCTTAAAATATCTGTCTGCACCATTTTGGTTGGTCTTGCTTTCATCAAACTCCCGCAGAATTTTCTTATACACCAAAACAACCTTTGCTCCTTCACGAGCCAAGGCAAGTGCTGTTGTTGCACCAATGCCCCATGGGTTGTTTGCTCCTGTAATAATAGCTACTTTATCTTTTAATCCGTAATCAATCATTTTTGTTACCTCATCAAATTCTTATTTATCATTTACAATATAACATAATTCCCCAATTGCAGCAATAGTTGCTATGATACACACAACCGCAAAACTGTATCTTGATTCAATAAACTGTAATGTGGGCGGTATAAGAAATAATAACAGTCCCGTAATTTTGTTCATCACAGTATGCAAAGAGATTAACTTTTTTGTATAAGCAAAACCCAATATAACATTAAAAATTTTAATAATTGCAATTATAATAATCCATACCCATATCCATTTTGGAATATGAATTACAGGCAACAGTTTAATAAGTGTCATAGCAAAGAAAAGAAAATCTGATGTGGTATCAAGCCTTTCCCCGAATTCGCTGACAGAATTTGTCTTTCTTGCAATAGTTCCGTCCACCATATCGGTAAATCCGCATAAAATATATGTACAGTAAAACCCAACTGAAAACACAGGACAGAACAACAGAGTTATGCTAAGTAAAATTCTGCAACTTGATACTATATTTGCAATCTGCTTTTTCATCCGTTCACCTACATATACAAATTTATCTAACTGTTATACAAATTGTAATTTACTTACTGCAATACACCGCAATTGCTTCACAGATAAACGTAGCAGTACCGTCAGCGTGCTTATCAATGTTATTCGTAAAGCGCTCGTCCGCTACATACATCTGACCGAGACTTGCCAGTATTTCGTTTGTACAAAGATAGTAATTCTCGGTGATATGGTTCTGCAGCATTTTTACAAGGTTTTGTGCTTCAGCGGAATCAGGACTTTCGTCTTTTCTCATGCAGAGCGCAAACTCTGCCATAATATGGTCCATTCCCTCGGCAAGATCATTCCACTTCTGCTTGGAGTAGTTCTTAGTCCGCTGAGCATGTTCCTTGTATGCATCCGTTTTGCCCCATTTTTCTTGTGCCTCATCCTTATATTTTTCAAATTCACTGTTATCGAATGCTGTCATAACATTTTCTCCTTTCACGGCACCGTCAATAGCAGAAATTAACCGCTCTAACCGCTCTTTTTTGAGTGTGAGAAGTTGTTTTTGCTCGTTCAGTGCCTTGCTTTTGTCATAATTCGGAGATGACAAAATCTCGCGAATAGCCTTTAAGGGAAAATCAAGTTCACGGTAAAAGAGGATCTCTTGCATACGAAGAAAAGATTTTTCGTCGTAAAAGCGATAGCCTGTAGTTTTGTCAACAAAGGCTGGCATCAACAATCCTATTTCATCGTAATAATGCAGTGTGCGCACACTTACACCCGTAAAATCGGCAAATTCTTTAATCTGCATTTTCAATTTTTATCACCTCACAACAAGAGCATACACTATAACGGAACGTGAGAGTCAATACCCTTTTGAAAAAATATGGATTGATGTTCGAAAAATTCTTATTTGTTTAACTGTTTTCAGAAATCCATTTCTTTGACCAAGCAAACAATGTTTCGGACATCGGAGTAAAATCAACCGTGCCACCTTTTTTCAAACTCAAAAAAGTATTGATAATAGATTGTTCGTTAAGATTTGCGACTATGAGCAATTCTTCCTGATGTTTAATATAGTTTCCGGTCTGCTTAAAGACAATTGCCTGTACAACGAAAGAGGCAGATTTATACAGTCCCCGCAAAATATCTTCGCTTTTTTCATGGAGCATATTGTGAACACATCCGTGGAATATATTGCAGGCACCAATTTTGATTGCTCTGTTTATAGCGTTTTCGTCAACAACAGCCATAACTTCATCAAGACTTCCCTTGATTGGTGTGGTGTCATGGCAAAACTGGAACAGGTCAGATGGCTCCCAGTTCATAATATCGTCTTTACCTGAGAGAAAACCACAAATCAGTTCTCTGTGCGGAAGAGTATCCAACATTTTGTTATAGTTTTGAATATCCATAGCGGACAATTCGTTCAAAATTACAACCATATCAATATCGCTGTTTTCTGTCGCTTCACCACGAGCGAAACTTCCTTGCAAACCGACAAACCACACACGGTCGCCGAACTGGTCATTTAAAGCACTCAAAAATGTATTCGTCCAATCAGTAATTTCTATCATTTTTATTTCCTCATTAAATTCAGTTTTTCTTAAAGTCATAAAGCCCTGTTGTTTCTCTGTTTCTATACTCGTGCTTTTCGTAATAGCCAATTAGTGTGCCGTCATCATCACGAAGTGCGACCATATACACATCCTTATTTTCCTCGTCATTGCGATAGGTATATATGATGTTATTATCCTTGCTTTGCTTAAACCACGCAACCACCTTGTCAATCATTTCATTTGCCTTTGGCGGATGGCAGTCTTTAATGCTTTTGCCCGTCAAATCCTTATGATAACGCTCTATCGCAGATGGATTCATATACACGATTATATCATCCATATCGCAAACAACCACAGGGGCAAAGTCTTGGTCCAACACGCTTTTTAATAATTTATTTAACATTTCAATTCCGCCTTATTTTAATCTATAATGCCCTTAATAACCTTTCTTTCCCTTAAATATTACCACTTTTTAAGGGAAAAGTCAAAGAATCAAGCAAATTTCCCCTTATTTATTAGTTGTTTTTAAGGTAAAGTTATTCTTTCTCAACCAGCTCCAACAATTTTTCAATATTACAATTTAACACTCATGAAAGTCTGGCAAGATATACCCCTTTAGGTGTAGTTTGTCAAGTTTTACTTTGAAAAATAAACACACATCAAGATTGATTTATATTCTCTGTTTTTCTAACATTTTTCTAGCACTTTTCTAGCGAAAACCCAAAAAACGCATCAAAAAGTGGCAATACGAAAGATGCGAGAACAGCAAAGGCTTTGAAGGATTTTAACCCCTCAAAGCCTTGATTTTATGCGGTTTTTATCGCTTTTTAAGTTCCTTTAACTTCCGCTAATTTACTCTATCTAAAAACACTGTCTAACAGCTCGAAATGCGTTTGCCTTAACAGGCACGCAGGTTCGAAATCCCACTCTGTCCCTCAAGAATTAACTTTTTACTGAACCCAAAATCTGAATAAATTTTTACTGTTTGTCCCAGTATACTATTTTTTTATCCTAAAAATAGTTTTATTTTTCCGCTCAAACATTTACCATTATGTGGCCCTAACGGCGAATTAGGCGCTTCGCTCAGATACCTAACACAAAGGTATATGATGCCGGATGATGTTACAAAAGGACTGCTTACCGATATAGGTACAGAAGAACTAGCACATCTTGAGATGGTTGGTACACTTGTTACACAGCTTACAAAAGGTGCACCTCCTAAAGAATGGAAGGATTTAAACTCTTGGGAATATTATGCGGATAATGGTAACTGTGTGTTCCCTCAAAACGCTCAAGGTACTCCATTCAGCGCTGCAAGTATTGCTGTAACTGGCGATCCACTTACTAATCTTTATGAAGACCTTGCTGCAGAACAAAAAGCAAGAGCAGTATATGACAATATTCTGCGTTTGTCAGATGATCCGGATGTTAATGAAGTTATTAAGTTTCTGCGTCAGCGAGAAGTAATACACTTCCAACGCTTCGGTGAAGCAAAGCTGACTAATTCAAACAGATTTTCTAAAAATATCAAAGGTGCTGAAGGACAAACTTCAGCACCTCAATTTTATTTTAAAATATTATTTTTGTTAGGTTTTCAATATCAGATTTTTTCCAAAACGTATTTTCCCAATAAAAATATTCCAATTTTCTTTTTTTGAAAATTCGTGTGGGTTCATCAGAATTATCGTAGATATGACACACATCACAAACTTCAAGGAGTTCAGGAATTAACTTTAATGCTTTGTCATATCTACTGAGAATTTTCTCTTTCGGTACATTATGACCGCCTGATTGCGTTCTGACAAAAACTCGTGATACATTGATTTGAGCATTTGCAGTCAATACATAAATGCAACGTATGAAATAGCCCTTATCTTTCGCTCGCTTTAATAGCTTTAAATTTCGGTCTGTAGAAAGCACCGTTTCAAATGTGAAACTCTCATTATTATCTATTAAAGCATTGCGCCTTTCGTCAGCCATAATAGCAGCTTCCAAATCTGTACAATAATTAGTTCTTTTTATATCATCAGCATTTATATAAGGTTCAATGATGTTTGCCATCTTAGTGATTGTACTTTTACCACTACCGTTAGGACCTGCAAAGACTATTATTTCAGGCTTCTTCTGCATAGACTTTTCTCCCATCCGGATATTCTACATACGGAGCATGCTTCTCAAAATCATATTTAGCAATAGGCAATCCTTTAAGTTTTTTAATTTCATTTTCTATTCTAACTGCTTCTTTAAAGCGGTGTGACAATTCGTCGTCTGAAACACCACAAGTATGGTCTAATGAGTTATGAGTGTAATTAGTGTCTGACATAAATCTCGCTCCTTTCAAGCTTTTCAGTTGTTTTATAATGAAAAATCCACTTATCACTTTTCTATCATATTGTATCCATTCATAATAAATTCGGCAATTTTTTTCGTTTGAACCTTCATACCTACCGATTTTATTACATCAATAACCTCGTCTTCCGTCAAAGCAGGAATATATTGTTTCAGTCGTGAATCATATTCCATAAGCTCGTTAAATAATTTTATAAGCATATCATTTTTACGGGCTATGTTTTTGGGATAGCCTCGTGATATGAGAGCCATGTTGTTATCAAAATTTGGTGCAAGACCAAGAACTTTACCACTTTGTGTATCACGCAGGATTCCGAAATTAAATGTGTGCCTATCAGGATTTGCACAGATGGTATCTAAAAACAGCATTTTAACGTAATCGCCGACAGCACCAGGGCAAATAAGTTTAAGCTTTTCTAATGTTTCAATATAGTCCTCATTATCACCCATAAAAGCAAATGCAGGTTCAAAGTTTACCAATCCATTATCAGTAAAGTCCTTTGTTTTAATGAGTTTATTACCACGCTCATATTCAGCCATTTTAAAGTTCAACCTAAGACCAAGCTTGCATATGAAAAGTTCGGAAAACAGTTCCTCATGATTTGCAGTTTTATACATCCACCATGTTCCGTTTTTTAACTTCCAACATTTTTCAAAACTGCCAATGTTGGTAAGCTCGGGAGTTCTTGAATTTTTACTATTGGCTACCCTGTTAAAACTATCGTAGTTTCCTGTAAGGGCAAGATTTGAAAAATAGTCATTGTCAAAATGCACATCTAAATATTTTAACTCTGAATCTAATGGTTTAATCCAATAGTTATCTGTTATTGTAACGGCATTAACAGATAATACTGAAGATATGTCATCCCTCTCGGCAAGCCTTAATGCTTTTTTGAGAAGTCTTGAATTAGCTCTGTGGTGGTCAATAGCTCTTGTTTCAAGCCATTTTTCAACATTACCTGTATTTTTTAAATATAGTGGAAGCAAATTTTTATTCACAATTTCCAATTTGTTGTTTTTCCACTTAGCTACAACAACATCGCCGCTTAGTATTAAAAAATCCATCTGGTAGCACCCCCTTGGCAAAAATACTTATACAACTGCATTATAACAAAAAATCTGCTTAAAATCAATAGATTAAGCAGATTTTGTTATATATTCCAAACAACCTCACAATTCCCGGCTTCGTTTATCAGAATTTTATGTATCAGTATATTGCATACTGCCTTTCGTTCCTCATAGCTCGCTGTTCTCCATTTCTTTGATAAATTGATAGCACTTAATATTTCACTTTCTTCATTTTCAAGCAAATCAATTTTAGCAAGAATATCAGTTTTTTCTTCTGCAAGTTTTTTTGCCTTTTCATTCAAAAGATTAATCATATCCGCTTCAATAGTATCATTCATCAATAGGTTTACGAGCTTTTCCTGTGATTTCTTTATTTCACTGATACGATTTTTAAGAAGATTTATCTTATTGGAATTATCTGTTGATATTTTTTTGCGACAGCATTTTAAGGTTTCAAGCTTCTCTGAAACAAGTTCATAAACCATATCCTCTAAGCTATCAGCGTATATAGTTTTTCTTGTGCCTTTACAGATGCGGTTATGAGATTTACCTGTGCAACTGAAATATCTTCTTTGAGAGCCGTCCTTTCGTTTACCGCCTTTTGTAACCGTCATTGTCCGTCCACAGCTTTTACATATAATTTTACCTCCGAGCCAGCTTGTTGTATTACTCATAGCATTTCCTATTTGCTTATTTTTTTCGAGTTTTTTCTGACAGTTAAGCCAGACATCAGAATTTATTATACCTTCATGGGACATAATAACGGCTTTCATATCAGACCAATCATCTGTTGAATGTTTGGTTTTACCATAAATCTGCAGACCATGAACTCCGTCAAACTCTGAAATATCACTTATGATATTTGCGTTATTTTTTAGGAGATACTCATAAATATCATTATCAGCTTTAACGTAAATGGGATTTTTCAGAATTGTAGATAGCTTTCCTGTAGACCAGCTTCCGTCAGTAGGAAGAATACCATTATCAATAAGATTATCCATAAGTCTTCGAAGTGTTATTCCCGGAACGGAATATGCCTCGAATATGTATTTTAACTGTTCAATTTCTTCCGCTATAGGAAAGAACATTTTTGTCTTAATATTATGAATAATTGTATCTGTCAAGGTGAAACCGTATGGTCTTCTACCGCCCATATAAAAGCCCATTTCGCTTCTATGTGCATAAGCCTGGGTTACTCTTTCGATAATACTGTGCCTTTCAAATTCAGCAAATATCATTATTATTTTTGTAAGCATTTCACCATAAGGGCCGGATGTATCTATAGCTTCCTGGGAACTTACAAATTCTACATTGTATTTTTTCAATGTATTCCAGATATTCAAAAAATCCAGCATACTTCTGCTTATTCTGTCAAGACGGTAAACAATGATTTTACTTATTTTTCCTTGTTCCACCTGTCGCATCATTTTTTGAAATCCATCACGGTCAACATTTCCACCCGAAAAGCCGTTGTCAACAAATGTAACGACTTTTTCCGCCTGTTCATCAGGCTTTATCATAGATTTACAATATTCAAGCTGCGTTTCGCATGAAATACTGTTTTCACGTTCTATGGACTTTCTTGCATAAAGAGCAATAGACATACGATTTCACCTCCTTTGCTCCCATTTTTAATTATTTACTTTCGTGCAAAAATCTTATATAATTCCTCAACTATTTCATTTTCAGCCTGTTCTCTTTCCTCTTCGGTTAATAGCACAGTATTAGTTATCATGTATGTATTATTTTTTATATCTGTGTATTCTGACATAACACATCAACCTCCTTTTATATTTTTATGCAAAATAAGCCTGTACTTATATCGAACCGCATATAGGAATATCACTTTCTCCGAAGTGAAATGTATCTTTTGTAATCACAACATCAGTGAAATCGCAATTAAGCTCGTTATTTACGATTTCTAGCACTTTTTCCACACTGTAATCAAAGTATATTGTTTTTAAGTCAAATGGCGTTATAGGCTGATTATTTTGCTTGTAACGCCTGTCGCAATAGTGACAAGTCTTTATAAGACCTCTATACCCGTTTTGTTTAATCTCAAGATAGATAGTTCTGTGAACTCTGTTTTTGAATCTTGTTTTAAGAATGCCGTCGCATTCAACAAGTATTAAAAACTTATATTTCTTATAACGCTCAAAATAATGACCTATATACTCGTCTGCAGACATATTGCTTTCCTTTTCAGAAAACTCAAGACCGTAAAAATGCTTATCCAATTCACCTGTTAATACATCAATCAGGCTATTGTAATTACATTTGATGGTTGTCCACTTTTGAGGAATGGCTCTGCCGCCATTCCTCATTGGTCTGTCAATATAGAAACATTCACAGATTGTAATTGTTTCACCACTACGATTAACCTTTAGATATATCTTTCGTCCGTGATTATTTTTGATAATAGTGTGATAGGTGTTTCCCGAAACCTTATCAAATTTTAATATGCTTTTTTTCATTGGAATCACTTCCTTTTTTATCAAAGTTTCTTTATTACCTTCCAAGCAGTCCCGTTGCTTGTGCTTTGTGATTCAACTTTATAAGATAATTTTGCCTCTTCTATAATTTGATTAATCTTATTTAGTCCTATGCTATTCTCGCTCCTTTTGGAGTATAGCTTTAGTTTAATTGCAATTTCTTGAAATTCCTGCCTGAAATCTGCCTGCAGCTCATCATTCATTTCTTTTTCCTGATATTCTTCAAGTAAATTGGATAAGTCCATAAGTTGTACAGGAATACTCTCCTTTGAAAAATAATTCGACTCGCTGTATGTATTTTCAAGCCCAAGCCATGACAATTGTCTAATAATATATGCTTGTTCGCCAACGGTATTGAAATCATCAAGAATGCTATCATAAAAATCAACCATTAGTTTAAGTTTTGCTTCAGCCATTTTATTGATTACAACATTTTGTCCATCAACAGTAAATAAGCCTTGTATTAACATATAATTTTTTGGCTCTAAATAATACTTTTTCTTTGCATTCTTATAGCATGTTTTACACGCGGATAGTTTTATTTCTGTATTAAATCTTTCAGCATAAATTCTATTTTGCTTCATGCATTTATTACATCTCTTAATATCACTTATAGCATTTAGTTTTTGAACACAGTTAAACCTTCTCTTTCTGAAGTAATCAGAATCCATTTTCATAATATGTAAATTTATCACAGCATCATCTATTGCCCTTCTCCTGCCGACAATTTGAATGAATTCATCTTCACCGCCTTCAATATTAATTACTATATCCCGTAAGTCTTTCATTTTGAAATTAACTCCGGCATCAAGCAATTTAGTAGTAATTAAAGCTTTACAATCAAATGATGATAACTCTTTGATTTTTGAATACTGTAGCTGTGCTTCATCTGACAGCTTTTCATCATCATTTTCCGCAAACAAGAAAACTGAATCAGGCATTAATGATGATAATCTTTCTCCCATTTGTTTTGATGATACAAAAATTAATAGTTTTCGACTGTCAGGTAATTCATTATACAATTTTACAATTTCATTTTCAGTATCTAAATAAGTGACATTATATTTCTCATAGGTATTAGGAAATACAAATTTTCTAAAAAATGGCGGGTTCTTTGTTGTTACACCCATATAAGTTTGACTAACTTTTTTTAGCTTTTCGCAAGCTGTTTCATAAATTATTCTTTCAACATACTTCATTGTTGCCGATAAGAAATAATACGAAACTTTAGTTCTAAAAAAGTCAAACATTTCATCAAGTATAAAATTTGCTGCTTCAGAAAATAACGAGTCTTCTAATATTACATGCGATTCGTCAAATATGACGGCACGATATTCTCTGCCAAAAATTGTATTGTCTATGCGTTTTATCTTTTTAAGTTCATTATAGAGTTTTTGATAAGTGCATATAGTCAGATTATCTATATGATACACACCATTATCAAAACTAAAACTAACTTCTTTAGACGACATCTCTGACAAAACTTGTTGTACTATCATATTCCTTGGCAGAATTAGCATTATATTGTAATTACACCTCCGTGCTTCATTCAAAAATCCTTTTGTGGTTCTATAAGTCTTACCTTTACCGGTACCACATTGCAACAAATCAACATGTCCTGGTGGAATTAAGTGATTAGATGTAAAGTATTCCGATATATATCTTATCTTGTCGTCAATTTCAAATAATTTAACGTTTTCTTCTGTATCAATAGATTGTGTATTAAGCCTAGGCTTTACACCAATTGAAACTTGCAGTGTGCTTTCCATTTCTGCGTCGTGGTTCCAAATCGAATGATAATATGAATCATATGACATATATATTCCCTCCTAAAAATACTGTGTTATACATTTTTTCTGTGTATTGTCCTAATATAATCCAATACAAAATTTCCGTACAAGTTTTATGTTTTTAATTTCATATAGAAAACCCCCTAAAAGTATTATGTATCAACTATAGCATATAATTGATAAAAAAACAGGAGGTAAAATGTACATTGAAAAAACCTTGTGTTTTCAATGGTTTTCGGGTATTTTTATTCTTTGAAATATATAAAAAAGTCACTATCGTGACTGTCGTTCGCACAGCTCACTTCCATAAGTAGACTTTTTTGCAATTCAGGAAATTACAACTTAAAAGCAGTAATTTCCTAAAAGATAAAAATCAGACTGTCCCGGCTTTATGCGAGACAGTCTGATTTAATGATTTATTAATTTATTTTTTTAAAGCCCTTCATTTTCTTTGCTGAATTACTCAATATTTTTTGTTCAACAACATCATTATTTAGTAAAAGCTCTTGGATAGTCTTTACATATAAATTATTATTAATATTTTTCTCAATAAGCTCCTTATATTCTGATAATAATACTGGTATTTTGCAGTCTTTAATCAAGAAATCTCCAACAGCTTCAAAATCAAATTTATTTGTTTCTTTATTATAAAATAATTTATGTGACCTTGTTTCGGTTGGAGGAAATAATACACAAAGTATTGATAATGTATATGCCATCATCTCTCTTTGTATTTCCAGAATTTCAACATCTAAAACAGTATTTTTTGTTTCAAATGAGTATTTAATTATTTCCTCATAATATGAAATAATAGGCGAATCGCAAAAAACACTGGTGTTATCATCCTTAAAATGATATGTAAAATAGTAATTACATAATAGCTTTGGTAGTTTTAATGTTGACACTTCTATATTCTGTTCAAAAATATACTTTGCTAAAATTGAAGTGAAAACAAATCTATATGTTTTTTCAAACTTCCAAAAAAATACACTTTTTGATACTATTTCTTTTGAATTGCTGCATTTACATATTGTATCCATATAGCAACACAGATTTTGATATGCAGAAAACAATATATTATTTTTATCTCTATGCGTTGTTGTAAATGGATTTTTGTTTTTGTACATCAATTCATATATTAGTAGACGTCCATTAGAAAATGCTTCAGCAAATTCCAACTTAATTAAATTATGAGGAACTCTTGTGCTAAAAACTTTTTTATCTCTTTCGTGATTTGTATGATATTTACCACGTGAATACAAAAAATCATTCATTTTTGCATATTGATTATATATTGAAACATTCAATTTGTAATTGTTTATTCCATCTTTTAATTTTTGGGTTTTTTCATTTATAATATCGGCATTATCGGGCTCTATACTTCTGACATATTGAAATATAGACTCAAATGTGCTTTTATCATTTTCAAGAATTAAATCAATGTAAGTTAATAATATCAAATTTATTATTTCATTAATTTCTTCAACTGAAAAAGCAATCTTTGCCGCTATACAACATTCTTTAAATATCTTTTTGATTTGCTCTTTTATATATTCTATGCCTGTATTACTTATTTCATTTGATTTTTCTCTTTTTAATTTTTCTACCATTACGTCAAATTGTTTTCTTGAAAGGATATTAAATTCTTTTTTTATTTCTATTTTCATATTAATCTCCATTCTGCTGCTCCGTACCAGCACAAATAGCAATTAGTTTTTCTCTTTCATGATGTGCGAATGGGTAAAAGAGATTACCGTGAAATGAAATTACACATTTGTCACACACTAATTATACTCTCAATTTTAGCATAAGTCAACAAATCAAAATATAACATCAGCTTTTAATGAGTATTTCTGTTTACTTAACAAGTCTATAAAAAACAGATTTTGAAACGCCAAGCATTGTGTATGCTTGGCGTGCTGTTATGTTTCCATGTTTCCAATCTGATACAACTTCATCCCAATTATCAGGTATTACAGCCTTTGGTCTGCCAAGATGTTTGCCTTTTGCTTTAGCAGCCTCTATACCTTCCCTTTGTCGTTTACGAATAGTCTGACGTTCCTGTTCTGCAATTGTTCCAAGCACTTCAATCAGAATGTTATTAACCATATCAAACACCCACTCCTGCCCTTCGGGCAAGTCCATCATTGTTGTTGGAAGGTCAATAACCTTTAAGCGAATATTATTATCCTTAAAATATTGTAATTCGGTTTTTATATCACTCTTATTCCTCGAAAGGCGGTCAAGAGATTTCACAATCAATGTATCACCACTTCGGAGCATTGCGTTCTTGAGTGCCTGGTAACCGCTTCTGTTAAAATCCTTTCCGCTTTCCTTATCGCATATAATTTCACGTTCATCTGCACCGAGCTTTTTAAATGCTTCAATCTGTCGGTCAAGATTTTGCTCACGGCTTGATACACGGGCATAATAAAAAATCTTATTATTCATATCTACCTCCAAAAATATAAGCGTGTATAAACCTCGGTGAGTATAGGGACAT
>JBGVIT010000036.1:0-97701 GCA_045128915.1 Clostridia bacterium | reverse complement strand
CACCACTCGACGTACCATCGTACGCCTTCGGGCAGGGTATTGTGCGGCTTAGACCGCACAATACTTCGTTTCATCCGTTCTGCACTATTTTTAACCATCCCCTTAGGATTGCGAGCTGACTTTATAAACAGCCCCTTTTTTGTTTGGGGGAGTTCATCATTTCACTGTACTGTTATCAATGGCGTAATCCAATAAAATGTTAATCAGTTCATTTCTTGAGCGGTTTGTTTCCTTTGATAAATTGTTTAATTTACCAACGGTTTCCTCTTTAATGCGAACAGAAAATGTTTTATATCCATCTTCACCCTTTAAGTTCTTCTTATTGATTATAAGCTTATCTTCCATAAAAATATCACCTCATATATATATTATATGTTGACAAACATGGCAAATATATGTTATAATATATAACATAAAGAATAACATATACGGAGGTAGTATAAAATGAGAAAAATAATAACAGTAGTAATGGCAGTAATGACGTTAATGACAGGCGTGGTATCGGCGTTTGATGATGTATCACAAACAGCCTATGAAACGGAAATACTACAGCTCAAAGAATGGGGATATATTAATGGGTATGAGGACAATACCTTTAAACCGGAACAAAATCTCACAAGAGCAGAATTTTGCCGTATGCTTGTAAAAGCTATGTATCCTATGGAAGAATCCTTTGATATAATATTGAGTGATTTGTTCAGTGATTTGGATAGTATGCATTGGGCAAGTACGGATATATATGTGCTTCACGCAAGCAATGTAATAAACGGATTTACTGATGGAACATTCAGACCTGAAGATAATCTCACAGTAGCCCAAGCAATTAATATGTGCCTTAAGGCAACGGGATATTCCCATTATGTTAATAGTGAAACTATGCCATGGTACAAGGGTGCTGAGGATGTAGCAAAGGTGTATGGCTTTGCAGAGGGTACAGAGCTTTTGCCCATTGTTTCAGACAGAAGCATTACAAGAGCCGAAATGGCAAAGCTTTTATATAATACCATTAATATGCCTCTTGTGCTTGTAACGGGTTGGAATATGAGTACAAACGGTGAACCAACGGCAACAACAGAAATAGCTGACGGTAAAGATGGCAGAGAGTTAAGAACCTTGTTGAGTATAAATGAAAATATAAAATGAAGGGGCTGTTTATAAAGTCATATCGCAATCCTAAGGAGTGCAGAACGGACGAAACGAAGTATTGTGCGGTATAAGCCGCACAATACCCTGACCGAAGGCGTACGTGTGTACGTCGGGTGGTAAGCCCTATTCGTATGTTCAATGACATAAAAACACGAAAAAATCCGCAAATTTGCGGATTTTTTTCAATGATTTATAAGTTTATGATATTTCTGAATGTTTATACGCAGTTTTAATGTCATTGAACGGTCTGTGCATTTTTAAACATTCCCTTTGTTTAAATATCAAGATTTGAAACATACTTTGCATGCTTTTCTATAAACTCACGTCTTGGCTCTACCTTTTCACCCATGAGGATTGTAAAGGTTTCGTCTGCAAGCTGTGCATCTTCAACATCTACTCGGAGCATGGTACGCTTTTCGGGATCCATTGTTGTTTCCCAAAGTTCTTCAGGATCCATTTCACCAAGACCTTTATAACGCTGTACCTTAGCACCGGGGCCCATTTCTGCAAGAAGCTTATCTCTTTCGTCGTCGGAGAACGCAAAGTGTTCTTCATAGTTTTTGTTCTTGCCCTTGAACACCTTGAACAAAGGTGGCTGTGCTATATACACATGACCTTCGTCAATAAGAGGACGCATATAACGGAAGAAGAATGTAAGAAGCAATGTTCTGATATGCTGTCCGTCAACATCGGCATCCGCCATGATTATTATTTTGCCGTAGCGGAGTTTTGATGTGTCAAGCTCGTCACCAATTCCTGCACCTAATGCCTGAATTATAGGTAGAAGCTTTTCGTTTGAATATACCTTATCTATTCTTGACTTCTCAACATTGAGCATCTTACCCCAAAGAGGAAGAATTGCCTGAAAGCGTCGGTTTCTGCCCTGCTTTGCTGAACCGCCCGCTGAATCTCCCTCGACAATGTAAAGCTCTGCATAGTCGGTGTTTTCATCGGTGCAGCGTGCAAGCTTGCCAAGAAGTGAAGAATTGTTGGCGTTTTTGCCGCTTCTTGCGCTTTCTCTTGCTCTCTTTGCCGCTTCTCTTGCTCTTGAAGCCATGAGTATTTTTTCTATTACTGTTTTTGAAATCTTGGGATTTTCCTCAAGGTATGCCGCAAGCTTATCATTTAAAGCGTTTTCAACCAAAGTTCTTGCCTCGCTGTTACCAAGCTTGGTTTTTGTTTGGCCCTCAAACTGTGCCTCTGTTACCTTAACGCTGATAATAGCTGTCAAGCCCTCACGTGTATCTTCACCCGTAAGGTTCTGGTCCTTTTCCTTAAGGAAGTTATACTTTCTTGCATAGTCATTTATAACTCTTGTAAGGCCTGCTTTAAAACCTGTTTCATGAGTTCCGCCGTCCATGGTATGAATATTGTTTGCAAAGCTCATGATAACCTCGTTATATGCAGTTGTGTATTGCATTGCAACCTCAACTTCCATATTTTCACGCTTTGCTTCAAAGTAAATTATATCGTCATGGAGAGGATCCTTTGACTTGTTGAGATATTTAACAAATTCTGATATACCGCCCTCAGCGTAAAGCACCTCAGGCTGCTTGTCTGCATCACGAAGGTCGGAAAGGACAATCTTGATGCCCCTGTTCAAAAATGCCTGCTCACGAAGTCTTTTAAGAAGTACATCATATTCAAATTCCAGAACCTCAAATATTTCAGGATCCGGCTTGAATGTGATTTTTGTTCCCGTTTCTTTCGTATCGCCGATTATTTTAAGTGCGCAGGTGGGCTTGCCTCGTTCATAGCTCTGATAATGTACATGCTCACCGTCGCAGACCTCTACCTCAAGCTTTTCGGACAGAGCGTTAACAACCGATGAACCAACACCGTGCAAACCGCCTGATACCTTGTATCCGCCGCCGCCGAACTTACCGCCTGCATGGAGAATGGTAAGAACAACCTCTACAGTGGGAATACCCTGCTGGGGATGAATACCTACGGGGATACCGCGACCGTTGTCCTTTACAGTTACAGAGTTGTCGGGATTAATATTAACCAGAATTTCCGTACAGTAGCCTGCAAGTGCTTCGTCAATAGAGTTATCAACGATTTCATATACCAGATGATGAAGTCCCGGCGAAGATGTTGAGCCGATATACATACCCGGTCTTTTTCTTACAGCGTCCAATCCTTCGAGAACCTGAATTTGATTTTCGTCGTACTTGGTTTCAATCTTTTCCATACTCATTTTAATTTCTGTTCCTTTCAGCTTTTAAAGTATTTCGTCTATTAATTTTGCGCCTTTTGTACGCTTTAGAAGCGTTTGTGTTGAAATTGATGAAATATATACTTTTGTTTCACCCTTTTGCTTTGTTATAACAAAGGATTTTGGTAAATCCTCGGATGCATTGATTACGGAGCCGTTTTTTTCAGCGTCCCGAAGAAAATTTCGTCCCCGCTTTGAAACGGTGGTGTTATCAAGGTCAAATATTCCTATTACATCATCACTGTTGACAGTAAAATTGTTTCCAAGATGAAGATACACCTTATTCACTCCTTTTAAAAGATTCTTCTCTCACACGGCAGTTTTCCACCACAAAAAGCTTTGCATTATTGGTGTTTTCAAAAAAGTCAGTATCGGTGCAGGTGATTATAACCTGCTTGTCCTCTATTCTCTGCCACAGATACATTCTTCTTTTTATATCAAGTTCTGAAAATATATCGTCAAGGAGAAGAACCGGATATTCGCCGTTTTTCTCAAATATATAATCTGCCTCTGCTATCCTCATGGAAAGAGCTGTGGTTCGCTGCTGTCCCTGAGATGCAAACTGCCTTGCATCAAGACCGCCTATTTCCAGAGAAATATCATCTCTCTGAACGCCCCAGCACATAGAGCTGTTTTCTATTTCACGCTTCTGGTTGCTTTCCAGAAACTCTAAAATTTCCCCTGCCTCAAACGCCTTTATGCTTGGCTCGTAGGTCATTTTAAGCTCCTCGCCCGATATATCCGTCTGGATTTTCGCAGCAAAGGCAGAAAGCTCTTCCAAAAACTCTTTTCTGTAATTCATGATTTTTGCGCAGGGTTGGGACAGTCTTTCATTCCAGATGGTCAGGTAGCTGTCGGAGGTTTTACCCTGCTTTTTAAGCTGACGTAATAAATTGTTCTTCTCCACAGCCGTTGCCTTATACTCCGACAATGCGGAGAAGTAGTTGGGATAAATGCGGCAAAGTGAAGCGTCCATAAATCTGCGCCTTGATGAAGGTGAGCCTTTAACAAGCGTAAGGTCCTCCGGCGAAAACAGAACAGCATGGAAATAGCTCATAAGCCGGCTTAGCTTCTTGATTGGAACGTTGTTTACAAAAATCGCTTTTTTACCGTCCTTAAGAAGTCTTATTTCAGCAGTATGCTCTCTTCCGCCGTTTTCAAAATCAATGGTAATCCTTGAAAACTCCTTTGAAAACCGTATCATTTCCGCATCTGTTTTACAACGGTGGCTTTTGCCGTAACCGAAAAGATATATTGCCTCTAAAATATTAGTCTTACCCCCTGCGTTGTTTCCGCAGATTATGTTGGTTGTGGGAGAAAAAGCTATTGTCTGATTTTCGTAGTTCCTGAAGTCCTTAAGATTAATACTTTTTATATGCATAATTAAGAAACCTTGATGAGAACGGTTTCGTCCTCAAACTCAACCATAACCTCAGTACCGGGACGGATTTTTTTGCCACGCATGGTACAAATTTCACCATCTACACTTACTATTTCATCAGCTATCATTTCCTTTGCCATGCCGCCGCTTTGTGCAACGTCTGCAAATTTAAGCAGCTGGTCAAGCTTGATAAATTCTCCTTTTATGGTAATTTCATTGACTATCAACTTATAAATCCCCTTTCAGCTTAGTTTGAAATACGCATTACATTTGTTACGTCCGGAAGCTGACCGAGCTTGCGGAGAACAACTGAAAGTTCGTCTGTATTTGTTATTTCAATTCCTACCTGCAATACTGCCATGTTCTTTTTATTGACAAAGGCGTTGATTGTCTTGCAGCAGATATGCATATCGTTGAGAACGGAGCTTACCTCAAACATAAGTCCTGCACGCTCCGGAGCTTCTATCTGGATATGTGCAACATATGAGCTTGTAGGCTCAACGCTCCAGGAAACGTCAATAAACCGGCTTTTATCCTGCTCGGATAAAGCTGACGGCTGCATATTGGGGCAGTCGCGTCTGTGAACAGAAACGCCTCTGCCTTTTGTAATGAAGCCGACTATATCATCACCGGGTACGGGGCTGCAGCAGCCGGCAATACGTATAAGACAGTTATCAATGCCCTTTACTACTATGCCCTTGCCTGCAGTTGTTTTCTTCTTGCCCTGCGGCTCCGGCTCAACCACCAGCGGAGCTTCTTTTTTCTGCTGCTCCGCCTGCTCTGTCTTAAGGTCGTCACGAAGCCTTAAGAGAATTTTCTGGGGTGTAACTGCGCCGTAGCCGACACCTGCATACAGGTCGTCCATAGTCTGATAGCCGTAGCGCTTGAGCATTCTGCCTATCCATTCGTCCCGAAACAGCTGAGCATGAGTATAACCCATTCGCTTAAGCTCTTTTTCTATCATTTCCTTGCCGTGAATAATATTATCGTCACGGTTTTGCTTTTTGAACCATTGATTAATTTTGCTCTTAGCTTGGCTGGTTCTGACTATCTTCAGCCAATCAAGGCTTGGTCCGTGATTGTTGTTTGCAAGGATTTCAACTATTTCTCCGTTTTTAAGAATATAGTTGTTCTGCACTATCTTACCGTTTACCTTTGCACCGCTCATTTTGTAGCCAACCTGAGAGTGAATTGCAAAGGCAAAGTCAATTACTGTACTGTTTGCAGGCAGGCATATAACCTTGCCGTTAGGGGTAAATACAAATACCTCATCTGCAAACAAATCTATTTTCAAGGTGCTTAGGAAATCGTCGCTGTCCACATTGTTCATCTGGGTTTCAAGAAGCTGTCTTACCCATTCAAGCTTTGAGTCCATAGCAGTTTCGCCCGTTACGCCCTCTTTATATTTCCAATGGGCTGCGATACCTTCTTCCGCCACCTTATGCATTTCCCATGTTCGTATCTGGATTTCAAAAGGTGTTCCGTTAGTTCCGATTACGGTGGTATGCAATGACTGATACATATTGGGCTTCGGCATAGCGATGTAGTCCTTGACACGCATAGGTACGGGAGTGTACATTTCGTGCATCATGCCGAGAACAGCGTAACAATCTGCCACAGAATCCACAATAATTCTTACAGCAAACAAGTCATATATTTCGTCTATGGTCTTATTCTGGGTGTACATCTTGCGGAAAATACTGTAAAAATGTTTTGCTCTGCCCTTTACAGTTGCTTTTATACCTGCATCTGTCACCTTAACCTTTATATCCTCAATGGTGTTTTTGATATAGTCTTCTCTCTCGCTTTTTTTCTGCTTGATGCTTTCACGGATTTCCTCATATGCTACCGGATCAAGATATTTCAAAGCCAAATCCTCAAGCTCAACCTTGATTTTTGACATACCGAGTCTGTGTGCAAGAGGAGCGTAAACCTCAAGAGTTTCTCTTGCCTTTTCAAGCTGTTTTGCAGTACTCATGGAGGCGAGAGTTCGCATATTATGGAGTCGGTCAATAAGCTTTACAATAACAACTCGTATATCCTTTGCCATTGCAAGAAACATTTTTCTCAGGTTTTCAACCTGCTGTTCTTCAAGGGTGGAATATTGGAGCTTTGTAAGCTTTGTAACGCCGTCAACAAGGTCTGCAATTTCAGGCCCGAAAAGTGCTTTTATGTCATCAGAGCGGTAAGGGGTATCTTCTACCACATCATGCAAAAGGCAGGCGGTAATTCCCACCACATCAACCGACATATTCGCCGCAATAAATGCAATCTGTACCGGATGATTGATATATGGCTCGCCGCTTTTGCGGAACTGATTTTCATGGGCGTGCTTTGCCAGCTTGTATGCTATATAAATCATGTCCGTATTGGCAGAGGGATTATTCTTTTTTACGATTTCAATAATCTGCTCAATAATCTGGTCAGTTTCATTTGCAGTCTGTGGAAATTTCTCATACGCAAATATACTGTTTTCCATGAAAATCACTCCTTTCGTCAGTATTTAATGTCACAAATACGAAGCTGAACGCTGCGTCTGTTGTTATAGCAGTTTATTTCCGGAGTAAATGCAATATCCACATACGCTCCGTTTGTAAGTTTTTTTATAAGCTCACCCATGCGAAATGCTACGCAGGACAAAGTATATCCATCCTTAATAAGCTGGAGCCGGAGATGAACTCCCCCCTCGCCCATTGTCATGCATGAAGCTACCTGTGCCTTTTCGATTGCAAATACAGGAGTGTTATTCCCCTCACCAAAAGGCTCAAGACCTGACAGTGCGCGGATATTTCCCTCCGTCAATGCTGCAGGCGGTAATATGCAGTCAATGTTCACACAAGAGGTCTGCATATCTTCTGTTATATGCTTTGATGCATATTCGTTTATCTTGTCAGTAAATCTGTTGATTTCGTTCATATTCAGGGAAAGTCCTGCCGCCATTGCATGACCGCCGTATTTTTCAAGCAGCTCGTCGCAGTATGTGAGAGCGTCGAAGATATTAAGTCCCTCAACACTTCGGCATGAGCCATGCCCTGTATCACCGTCATAGGAAATTAAAACAACGGGTTTTCCGTACTTTTCGCACAGTCTTGAAGCTACAATACCCACTACTCCCTGATGCCAAAGCTCGCCGCTTATTACAAGTACGGGCTTTTGGGAAAGGTCGGGGTGCTGTAAAATATACGTTTCGGCTTCTTTCAAAATATCAGATTCGCAGGCTCTCCTGCGCTGATTTTCTGTGTTCAGCTCCTGAGCAATATCTTCTGCGGTGCTGATGCTTTCGCTCATAAGAAGCTCTGCCGCAAGATTTGCATTTCCCATTCTTCCTGCCGCATTTATTCTCGGTGCAAGACCAAACGCAACAGATGATGAACTAAGCTCTTTAACACCTGCGATTTTCATAAGTGCGCGAATTCCTGCACTTGCCTTTTCAGATGCAAGGCGGATTCCTCTGTCCGCAATGATTCTGTTTTCGTCCGTAAGGGTTACGACATCCGCAATAGTGCCTATGGCAGCAAGAGGCGCGTATTTATTGAAAACCTCTTTTGTGTCCTCGCCGAACTTCATGGAAAGAGCAAGAACAGTTTTGAAAATAACTCCCACTCCTGCAAGTTGGCTGAATGGATACTCGTTGTCAGGCCGTTTTGGATTAATAACCGCAACAGCGTCGGGAAGCTTTTCTTTGCAGGTATGATGGTCGGTTATAATAACGTCCATACCCTGCGCCTTTGCAAGCTCTGTTTCGCCTACGGCGGTAATGCCGCAGTCAACTGTTATAAGAAGCTTGCATCCGATTTTTGAGATTTTGTTAATAGCCTTTATATTAATTCCGTACCCCTCGCTTATGCGGTCGGGTATGTAGTAGGAAACATCTGCACCGTGAGAGAGCAGGTACTTATACAAAAGAACGGTAGAGGTAATACCGTCAACATCATAATCGCCGTATATGCAGATTTTTTCGCTCTTTTCAACAGCGCTGTAAATGCGCTCTGTTGCCTTTTCAATATCGGGCAAAAGCAACGGACTGTGAACATCGCGCAGAGATTTTGTAAGAAAAGATGTGATTTCCTTGTCGGAAGTAATTCCTCTGTTATAAAGCAAGGTTACAATAAAGGGGGAAAGGTTGAGTCTTTCTGCTGTGGATTTTATTTGGTTACGGTCATGCTCTTTATCGAGATAAACCCACTTTTTACCTTGCATTAACTCACCTCCGAACTCCCGATTTTGCTTACAGAAAATCCATCATAATATATTATATCCATTATATCATTTTTTTGGCATAATTTCAAGAGTTTTTGCGTAAAAACCGAAAGAATTTCATATAATGGAAAAGTAGCTGTAATACTGCGAAAAAAGGGGGTTTAAGAGAATGAAAAAAATGATTCTTTTTTGTGTGATTTATATATTTACGGCGGTAATATTTATACCGTTTGCAGCGGTGGTTTTAAGAAGCGATGAAAAAGGGAAAAAGGAGCCGTATGAAAAGGTGTCCGTATATATTACAAGTGAGGACAGGGTAGAACAAATGGATATGTCACAATATCTCAAGGAAGTGGTTGGAGCAGAGATGCCTGCGGAGTTTTCAGATGAAGCCTTAAAGGCGCAGGCGGTAGCCGCAAGAACATATCTTTGCTCAAAGATAAAAAACGCTGCTGATGCACCGGAGCATAAGGGCGCACCCGTATGTACCGATTATTCCCATTGTAAAGCGTGGCTTAGAGAATCTGACAGAAGAGAAGCATGGGAGGAGAACAAAAGAGATGAATATTGGTCAAAGATTTCCCATGCAGTTGAGGAAACTGCCGGAGAGGTTATTACATATGAGGGAGAGCCAATCAGCGCGGTATTTCATTCCACATCTTCAGGAAAAACGGAAAACGCAGGGGATGTATGGCAAAAGGACGTTCCGTATTTAAAGAGTGTAGAGAGTCGTGGTGATGAGCTTTCGCCAAAGTTTTATTCTGAGTTCAGCTGTACAAAAGAGGAGTTTTGCGCTCTTGCGGAATCAAATATAGATAATACCGATTGGAATTATGGGTTATTCTCGGATATAGTACGAAGTGAAGCAGGAGGAATTATGAAAATCAAGGTGGGCGGCGTGGAAATCAAAGGGACGCAGTTAAGGCAGATTTTTGGACTCCGCTCAACCAATGCAGAAATTTCCGAAGCTGACGGCATGGTAACAATGAAGGTTAAAGGCTATGGTCACGGTGTAGGCATGAGCCAATACGGTGCAGATTTCATGGGTTCAAACGGCTCAGGGTATAAGGACATTTTAAAATATTATTATACGGGCGTGGAAATCGAAAGACTTAGGTAGAATTTTAAAGTACAGCTATTGACTTTGAGAAATCACCGTGATATACTGAACACGACTTACTATAAGAAAAGGAAATGATACTATGAGATTCAGACAAGTACATCTTGATTTTCACACCTCGGAAAAAATAGAAAATATAGGTGCGAAATTTGATAAAAAGCAGTTTCAGGAGGCACTCATAAAGGGGCATGTAAATTCAATTACTCTGTTTTCGAAATGTCATCATGGCTATGCATATCATCCCAGCATGGAAAACCAGATGCATCCGGGACTAAAGTTTGATTTGCTTGCGGCGCAGATAGAGGCGGCGCATGAAATAGGAGTAAAGACTCCCATATATCTTTCAGCGGGCTATGACGAGAAAATAGTAAGACGTCATCCGGCGTGGAGAGCAGAGCCGAAGAATCATGTCTTTGATAATTTCACAGAGGCGAAATATCATCGTTTGTGTCTTAATACTCCATACCTTGATTATCTTCTTGAGCAGATAAAAGAGGTTGTGGAAACTTACGATGCAGACGGTATTTTCCTTGATATAGTAGGGGGTTATCCCTGCTGCTGTCCTGCATGCATGAAAGCGATGCTTGACAGAGGAATGAATCCCGATGATGATAAAGACCTTCTTAAAATGGGAGCAATGGTCTATAATAACTATACAAAAAAAGTTCGTGAGGTTATTGACAGCGTAAAGCCGGGACTTCCGGTTTTTCATAACGGAGGACATATTCATCATGGCCTTCGTGATTTTGCGTACGGCAATACACATCTGGAGCTTGAGAGTCTGCCAACGGGCGGCTGGGGCTATGACCATTTCCCCATTTCAGCAAAATACGCAGAAAACCTTGGACTTGAGTATCTTGGCATGACGGGAAAATTCCATACATCATGGGGTGAGTTCGGAGGCTACAAGCATCCGAATGCCTTAAGATACGAAGCATCACTTGCAGCGGCAATGGGAGCAAAATGCTCTATCGGTGATCAGCTGGCACCTGACGGGCTTATGGATATGACAACTTATGAGCTGATAGGAGAGGCGTACAGCGAGCTTGAGCAAAAGGAGCCGTGGCTTGACAATGTATCGTCAGTTGTAGATGTTGCAATTTTATCTGCTGAGGCCACCATTAATCATACAGGCGCAGCTTCGTGGAGTGTAGAAAACAAGATTTCAGATACAGGTGCTGCAAGAATACTTCTTGAGGGTAAATATATGTTTACCGTAATTGACACCTTTGCTGATTTTTCAAATTATAAAGTAATCATTCTTCCCGAAGAAGTAATCATTACACCCGACATACAGCTTAAGCTAATAAAGTACATAAACGGCGGCGGCAAGCTTCTTGCAGCCGGAAGCTCCGTAATCCGTGATAAGTTTATTCTTGATTTCGGCGGTGAATATGAGGGCGAAGGAGAGTTTATTCCAAGCTACGTTCGTCCCGTTGACAACAATCCCAACGAAACTGATTACGTCATGTACACCCCATACAAGAAAATCCGCAAAACAAATGGTGCAGAGCTTGCAAAAGCAATCAAGCCGTATTTTAACAGAACAGCACAGCATTTTTGCTCTCACCGTCATTCACCCTCATCAAAAACTCCTGACGGCACAGGTGTAATCTGCGGAAGATGCGGCATCTATATAGCCTGGGACATCTTTACCGATTATGCAGAAAACGGCGAGCTTATTGCGAAAAAGCTTGTCTGTGACAGCCTTGACATACTTCTTTGCGGTGCAAAGTCCTTAGTTACCGACCTTGGAAGTCAGGGCGTTGCAACCCTAATGGAGCAAAAACACGAAAACCGTTTAATCGCGCATCTTCTCTATGCAGTTCCTGTTAGGCGTGGAAAGTCCATAGAAGTAATAGAGGACATCTATCCCGTTCATAACGTTTCCCTGGCAGTAAAGCTGGACGCAGCACCTCAAAAGGTATATCTGGCACCGCAAAACAAAGAATTAGAATTTGTTTATGAAAAGGGATATGCAAAGGTTAAAGTAGATGAGGTAGAGTGTCATCAGATGGTAGTATTTGATTTCTTATAATGCGCTGACAGTATCATTTACTATATTAAATTTTTAATCACCTCTGTTCTTTTGAACCAAAAGAACCAAAAGTTGTGGGGGTTTCGATTCCCCCACACCCCCAAACGACCATTGCATGGAGCTTACACATCATAGTCTTAGAGCTGTTTTAAGCTTCTGCGTTTTGTTTTTTCACAAAAATTCCGCCGTGAAGAAAGCTGCGCAACCAGCTCCGCCTGCTTCACTAAACGCCCTGAGCGCTAAGGAAATCGAACTATGCTCAGGGCGTTTACTGAATTTTTATGAAAAAACCGAAGTTTGTAGTTGATAAATACCATTAGTTATGATATAATACTATTGGTGATATATATATCAACTCACAGGAGTGAAAATATGGATTTAAAAAGTATAGGTAAGAATATTCGCAAATACAGAAATAACAAAAAGTTACGTCAGGAGCAACTAGCTGAAATGACTGATTTAAGTGCAAATTACATAGGTATGGTTGAACGCGGAGAAAAAGCACCTTCTATGGAAACTTTTTTAAAGATTGCTAACGCTTTGGAAGTATCCGCTGATTTATTATTGGTTGATGTTTTGGATAGAGGATATGTTACCAAAAATTCACTGCTTGCTGATAAATTGGGAAAATTAAGTGTTGAGGATAGAAATAAAATTTACGATGTAATTGAAACAATGATTAGACATTCAATCAGCAAATAACTAATCTTGATATATAGCAAAGTGTAAAGACACTTTGCGCGATATAAATTCCTTTGGAATTTGCGATATACTTCGTGCCATATATCTTCGATGTGATATGTTGCCTTGCGGCAACGATAAAAAAGCGGATACCGTCTTTGGCGGCATCCGCTTTTTTAAAGGGAAGGTATAATGTAAATTAAAAATTTACATTAGTATTATGTGTTGATTTTTTTCTTTTATTCGCTCTTTTTTCAAAAATTAAATAAAGAGTCGGTATAAACAAAAGCGTAAGGAACGTTCCTACCAAAAGACCGCCGCACAAAACTACTGCAAGGGGGCGCATCATCTCTGAGCCTTCTGCACGCGACATTGCCATTGGCAAAAATCCAAGTATAGATGTTAGAGATGTCATAAGTATGGGGCGGAGTCTTGTTTTTCCTGCGCGGACAAGTACATCCTCGGCTTTCATATCTGGCTTTTCTTTTTTTGCAACGTTTGCAAAGTCAATAAGTACAATGGCGTTGTTTACTATAATACCCGTCAGCATAAGTATGCCGATTGCGCCTATAACAGATAAGGGACTGCCCGTTACAACAAGGGCAAGCACTACGCCTATCATTGCAAGGGGGATTGTAAATAATATAATAAACGGCTGCTTAAGATTTTCAAACTGTGCACACATTATCATGTACATTAGCAGTATGCCGAGGAATATTGCACCAAGAAGCGATGTCATAGCGTCCATCATGATTTCAAAGGTTCCCGCTGCCTGACGTCCAACGCCTTCAGGTTGGGGCAGGTCTTTAAGATTTTTTTCAAAGTTTCTTGTGACTGTGCCAATATCTGTATCGTATATTTTTCCCGTAAGAGTATAAACACGCTTCTGGTCAACTCTCTGGAGAGTGGTGCTTCCCTGACGTATTTCTACATCTGCTATATCAGATAAGGTTACCCATGAACCCATAGGCGTTTTAACCTGCAGGGATTTGAGAGCATTATAGTCGCTTACAAAGGTTTCGGGATATACTATATTAATGTCATATTCCGAGCCGCTGTCAAGATACCTTGACGCAGTTGTGCTTCCAAGCACAGATTTTACAAGTCCGGAAACTGTTGCTGTATTCATGGCATATCTTGCAGCTTTAGATGAGTTGAGAGCTACCCTGATTTCAGGCTGTGTATCTTCCATTGATGTTTCCGTTTCCACAACGCCGTCGGTGTTCTTCAAAACTATCTCCGCCTGGGAAACATATTCCTTAAGCGCATCCTCATCTGCACCTGTAAAGTTAAACTGAACCTCGTCTGAAGAAAAGGACATGGTGGTGTTTGCCGCCTCTACGGAAACGGAAGCACCTGTTATGTTACTTAGACTCCGGCGAATTTCGTTTGCGGTTTCGTTTGTTGTCTTTTTTCTCGAATCCTTAAGAGTAAGGGTGAATGACGCATTGCCCGCTGAGCTTGCACCGAACATAGCTGTCATGCCTCCTGAACCAATGTTCGCAGTAATTGTTTCTATGTCCTCAAAGTCCTTTAGTATTTCTTCAATTTCTCCTGCAATTTTTTCCGTATCCTCAAGCTGTGAGCCTGCGGGAAGCTCTATTGCAACGGAGATTGTTCCCTCATCACTTGACGGCATCAGCGTCATACCTAACATTCCAAGTACTACAAGGCTGAGAACAAATACGGACATGGTTATAATTACTGTCTTTTTTGTATTTGAGAGCAAAATCCTGAGTGTTTTTTCATAAAGGGCATATGCTTTGTTCATGAAGTTGTCAAAAGGCTTTAAAATCCTTGAAAGCTTTTTTGTTCCGCCCGTTTCATTTATCTTCGATGACATCATGGGAACAAGCAGGAATGTGGTAATAAGAGATGCAAGCTGTGAGAATATTATAGCAAAAGCAAGCTGCTTGAACATTACCGCCATCATGTTGTCAATAAATAGAATTGGTACATATACTATGCACGTGGTAAGCACCGATGCCACAACTGCTCCGATAACCTCGCCCGTTCCTGAAATTGCGGCTTTCTCAGCATTCTCCCCAAGCTCATTACGGCGCCTGAATATGTTTTCAAGCACCACCACCGCATTATCAACAAGCATACCTACACCAAGTGCAAGACCGCCCAGAGAAACAACATTTAATGTCATGCCCGAAAAATACATTCCTATAAACGTTGTTATAATTGAAATAGGCATTGCAATTCCTATAACAAGAGATGATTTTATGCTCGCAAGGAACAAAATCAGTATAAGTACCGCAAGTATTCCGCCGGTTATGGCGCTGCTTGTTACAGAGCTGATGGCATTTTTTATGTAGCTTGCCTGCTCCATTGTCATGTTATATGAAAAGTGTGGGTTTTGCTGCACGATGCCTTTCATGGTCTTCTCAATTTCCTCTACCACTTCAACTGTGTTTGCATCGCTTTCCTTGTTTATGCTGATTGATATTGACTCCATACCGTTTATTCGTGCATGGGTTGCTGCTTCGGAATAAGTATCTTCTATTACCGCAACGTCACGAAGGTATATAATTCCGCCTCCGCCTATGGTAATAGGTACATTTTCAATATCATAAAGGTTTTCAAACTTACCTACAACTCTCACCGCAAGGTCCTTGTTCATGCCCTCGGTTTCTCCTGCAGGAAGGTTCTGGTTCTGTGCCGCAATGGCTGCCGCAAGGTCCGAAACAGAAAGGTTATATCCCTTCATCTTCTGGGGATCTACCATAACCTCAATTATTCTGTCCGTACCACCTGAAATATTTACAGAGGCAACTCCTTTTACTGCCTTTAAATTATCCGCAACATTATCTTCAACAAACTTTTTCGTCTGCACCAGATCATATCCATCGTAGGATACGCTCATCATAGCCGCAGACATCATAGAGCTGTTGAGCTTTATTATCATAGGATCGTTTGCGCCGTCAGGGAGCATGGAGGATACTAAATCAATATTATCCGACATGCTTTGTACCGCTTCATCTACGTCCGTCGATGTGGAAAACTCAACCATTATCATTGACGTGCCTTCCGATGATGACGAGGTAATTGATTTCACTCCGGATACTGAGGCAATGGCAGACTCAATATTTTTCGTAATCAGGTTTTCAACCTCTTGCGAGCCTACGTTGGGGTAGCCCGTATAAACTACCGCCATTGATAAATCCATTTCCGGCATCATTTCCATAGGCAGCATTGTAACGGAATACAGTCCGATTACTACAAATACAAGAACTGCCATAACAACGGCGACCGGTCTTTTTACTGAAATCTCATGAATTTTCATTTACTGCTCATCCTCCTCGTAAGAGGTAATGTTCAGTTTGTTATTGGTTTCGGATATATATTCCTTGCCGCTTACAACTACTAACTCACCGTCCGAAACACCTGACAAAATTTCTGTAAACTCAGGATTTTCTATACCCGTTTCAACAATTCTTTTCTCTGCAACAGAGTTCATGGAAACATAAACATAAGCTTCTGCTCCGTCTCTTATTATAGCCTCAGCGGGTATTATAATTGCAGCTTCACATTGTCTTGTTACAAGAGTAATATCAGCAAACATACCGACCTTTATGGCACCGTCTGTATTGTCGATACTTACCTTAACTGTAAACATTCCCGTCTGGAGATTTTTTACGGGGTTTACAACCGTAACGGTTGCAGGCTTATTCTTTATTCCCACAGAGCCTACGGATATGGTTGCCGGAGTTCCTTCATATATGTAAGGAATAACGGACTCCGTTACTGCGATTTCCGCATCTACATAATTTGATTGCTTTATGGAGAAAACCTCTGTTCCTGCGGCAACCATTTGTCCCTCATGAGCATTGCAAGATGCTATTGTTCCTGAGATAGGCGCTGTTATCACCGCATTTTTTACATTGTTCTCGGCTATGGCAAGAGCTGCATGGGCAGTCTGTACCGATGCTTCTGCTGTTGCGGCACTTTCCCTTGAGGCAACGGCTGTAAGGTTTATATTATCCTTTGCATTTGCAAGAGCGTTTTCGGCATTTTTAAGATTGATTTCTGCTCCGTCAAGCTGTGCCTTTGCACCTGCCGCCGCAGTATCAAAAGCGGCTTTTGCATTTTCCGCCGCATTCTTTGCATTGTCAAGCTCCACCTGAGATGCAGCACCCATATCAAAAAGTCGCTGTGTGTTTTCAAGATTTGTCTGCGCTGTCTGAAGTGCATTTTTGGCAGTAATTACGGTGGTGTTGTTATCATAAAGATTTTTTTCTCTGTTATATGTATTCAAAGCCGATTCATAAGCAAGCTGCGCCGATTCCAAAGCCTGCCTTGCACCTGCTTCTGCCTGCTTTATGCTGGAGTTTACAGTCATGCTGTGCGCCGCCTTTGCGCTGTTATAGCCTGCGGCAGCCTGACTGTATGCAAGCTGTGCATCTGTATCGTCAAGGCGTGCGAGAACTGTACCTTTCTCTACATAATCTCCTTCCTTAACATATACGTTCAGCGCCTTTGCGGAGAGCTTTGATACGAGGCTGACTGATTCCGAAGCCTTTATTTCACCTGTATATGTCACATTACTTTCAATAGGCGAAACGTTTGCAGTATATACTGTTACGTTCTGACCTTTTGTTTCGGCATCTTTCTTTATATCCTTTTTGCCGCAGCCGGCAACGCAGGAAAGCATTGCTGTTATGGTTATGATGCTTATTATTTTTCTGTTCATTTTCTTATTCCCCTCTCATATCAGCTGAACAAGCCTTCATAGTTCATTTTATTTATTTCATATGTCAGCTGAAGTGTCTGCAGCTCATTTTGTGCCTTAAAATATTCCTGCTGAGTCTGGCGGTAGTCATTTGCTGTAACCACTCCCATTTCGTACCTTAAGAACATGGCATCGGTGGTGCTTTTAAGATATGCTGTATAGCTTTGCATATACTCAACCTGCTCTCTTAAAGCTACGATTGAGTTATACATATTTATTATATTAAGGTCAATATTGTTGACGTTTATTCTGAAATCAGCCTCCGCCGCTTCATAGGTTGCTTTTTCCACCTTATAATTATTCTCTGTGGAGGTATAGTAAACAGAAGTGTTTGCCCATTTGAGCTTTGCAAGCTCAAATGCGTCCTTCAGGTTAAGATATGTGTTGGAAGAACGTGATTTTTCAATGGCTTCTTCAGGTGATGTGGGCATTGCTCCCTCATAAATAAACTCACCTACGGGTTTAAGCTCCTTATCCTTTGGGAAGTTGATGGTATTTTTAAGCTTTATAAGGTTATATTCCTTTGTTCTTATTGCCTGATTATATGAGTTTTCAGCATTTTGTCTTGCAAGAGCAAAATTTTCGCAGTCCAGCTTGCTCAAAGTTCCCATTTCAAGCTTTTTCTCAGCTGCCGCCATGCGCTCTTTAGTAATGGATAAATTTTCTTCTGCTATTTCAACTGCCACAGCAGAGTTAAGATATGTATAAAAATCGTTTTTTACATTTCTCTCGGTAGATTTTATAAGGTCAGCCTTTGCTCTTTCTGCCACAGTTGCCGCAAGCTTGGACGCTTTGTGGTAATAGCCTTTAAAGGACAAATATACGTCAACTGACATATCTTCAAGATAAGGATTTTTCTTCAGACTGCTCTGGGTGGCTTTGGTCTGATAGGCTGAATATGTATTTGCCTGAATTTCTGCATTGCTTTTAATAAAAGAATCAGAATGTTCTATGGCGTAGCTTACAGCCTCATCAACTGTCATGGTGGTACTGTCTGCAAAGACGCAAAGTGGCAGGCTCAGCGCCGCTGTCAAAGCAAAGGTTGTGATTATTTTCTTCATCTTGATATTTTCTCCTCTATATTTTTTTCAAGCTTTGTGATTATATGGGAAAGAACATTTTCTTCATTGTCAGTCAGTCCTCCCATTACGTACGCCAGATGCTCATAAAAAGCTTTTTCAACAGCTTCCGCTATATCCACCGCAGTTTTTGAAAGGGTGATAATATGATTTCTTTTATCTTTCTGGTCGGTTGTTATGGTAACGAGCTTTTTCTTCATAAGACTAAGCATTATTTTGGAGGCAAACGCCTTTGAAACTCCGCACTCCTTTACCATATGCGCCGCAGTTGAAAGCTGTGGATTTTTTGCAAAAAACATTATGGCAGTAGCTTCGCCGTAGGAAAGTCCCATTTCCTGAGCCTTATTCTTAATGACCTCATTACTTACAGCGATATTTTTATGCGCCACTTTTATAAATCGTTCATAGTCCATTATAATCTCTCCCGAAAATTAGTTTCCGCGTAAACTATTATATTATTATTCATCTCATAAGTCAATAAGAACTGGAAATTGTTCACATATTTTAAATAAATTAATCAATATTGTGCTTGACAGCTATTAACGGCTGATGTATAATTAGTCTGAATGCATAATAATCGGAGGTTTTTTATAATGATTAATATAATTCTCAACGGCTGCAACGGCAAAATGGGACAGGTTATATCACGTCTTGCAGCAGATGATGAAAATGTAAATATAGTAGCAGGGTTTGACATTTTTGAAAATCCGTCCTCACCTTATCCCGTTTTTACAAAGCCTGAAGATTATCAGGGCGCGGCAGATGTGGTAATAGATTTTTCGCATCCCGACTCCTTTGAAAATATCATAGCTTACTGCAAGGCAAGAAAGCTGCCTGTAATTGTTGCCACAACGGGCCTTTCAAATCAGCAGAAAAATATCATGGAGGCGGCAGCTGAAGATATTCCGCTGTTTTTCTCAGCCAATATGAGTCTCGGAATAAATCTGCTTATTGACCTTGCAAAGAAAGCAACAAAGCTTCTGGGCGAAAATTTTGATATTGAAATTATCGAAAAGCACCATAACCAGAAAATTGATGCTCCCTCAGGAACGGCTCTTGCTATTGCAGATGCCATATCCGAGGACATGAACTGTCAGGCTGAATACGTTTATGACAGACATACTTCACGCAAGAAAAGAAAGAAATCCGAAATCGGAATTCATGCAGTTCGAGGCGGCACTATTGTAGGCGAACACTCTGTTATATATGCAGGCACAGATGAAGTAATAGAGCTTAAACATTCGGCTGCAAGCAAGGAAATATTTGCCGTAGGCGCAATAAGGGCGGCTAAGTTCATGGCAGGAAAGCCGGCAGGTATGTATTGTATGAACGACCTGATTGCTCAGCTTGATATGTAAATTATGCACAGTAAAAATAACTCTTTACTTAACTTCATATAAAAAATGCACAAAAAACACCCGTTATTTTCTCGTAAAATGACGAGTGTTTTTTTGTTTACTTTATATTCCAAGGGGTATATAATGTTTATAAGACCTTAAGACTTTAAGTCTTAGAATAATAAAATAGGAGGTATGATATATGAAAGAATATGCTATGGACGAAATCCGCAACGTTGCGATAATGGGGCATGGTAAGTGTGGAAAGACCACTATGACAGAAGCTATGCTTTTCAACGCAGGAACTACCGACAGAATCGGTAAGGTTGCGGACGGCAATACTACAAGTGATTTTGACGCTGAGGAGATTAAGCGCGGATTTTCAATTTCAACAGCGCTGGCTCCTGTTGAATGGAAGGGTATGAAATATAATATACTTGACACTCCCGGATTTTTCGACTTTGTAGGCGATGTTAAAGAAGCTGTAAGAGCGGCTGACTCCGCGCTTGTTGTATTAAGCGGCAGAAGCGGCGTTTCCGTTGGAACAGAGCAGGTTTTCTCTTATGCAAAATCAAGAGGAATTCCCACAATGTTTTTTGTTAATAAGATAGATGACAACCGCGCAAGCTACGAAAGAACTCTTGAGCAGATGAAGCAGGTATTCGGTAAGGGCGTAACACCTTTCGTATATCCTATCCGTGAAAATGACGAGTTCAAGGGCTTTGTTGATATAGTTGATATGACAGCACGTCGCTATGAAGGTATGGACAGAGTTGATATTCCCGTACCTGAGGGCATGGCAGAAACAGTTGCACCTCTTCGTGAAATGATTATGGAGGCTATTGCCGAAACAGACGAAGAGCTTATGGTAAAGTATTTTAACGGTGAGGAGTTCACCTTTGACGAAATCAAAAAAGCTATAAGAAAAGGTGTTAAGGACGGAAGCATTTATCCTGTTTACTGCGGTTCAGGTCAGGACAACATCGGTGTTCGAAGCCTTATGGACGGCATAGGCAAGTATCTGCCTGCACCATCAGAAATAGAGCAGCTGGCATACACAGCATCAAACGGCGAACCGGTTGAAGTTGTTCAGTCAGAGGAAGAATCTACTGCTGCTTTGGTATTTAAGACAGTAGTCGATCCATATGTTGGCAAGATGTCAATGTTCCGAGTATATTCAGGCGATGTTAATGCTGATTCAACACTTTATAACCCCAACAAAGGCTCTCAGGAGAAAATCGGTAAGGTATTCCTGCTTGCAGGCAAAAAGCAGATTGAAGCAAAGCGCATCAAAGCCGGCGATATAGGCGTTGTTGCAAAGCTTGACAAGACAAAGACCGGAGATACCCTTTGCGATATGGGCAAGGATATAATTTTAACAGGTATCGAATTCCCGCAGCCCGTTCTGTCAATGGCAGTTAAGCCGAAGGAAAAGGGTGACGAGGAAAAGATTATAAGCGGTCTTACAAAGCTTATGGACGAAGATCCTACATTCTCAGTTGCAAATAATACCGAAACAAAGCAGACTCTTATAAACGGTCTTGGTGAACAGCATATTGACGTTCTTATCTCTAAGCTTGCTGCAAAGTACGGCGTTAATGTTATTCTGGAAGAGCCTATCGTTCCTTACAGAGAAACAATCAGAGGCAAGGCTAAGGTTGAAGGAAAGCATAAGAAGCAATCAGGCGGTCATGGTCAGTACGGCCACGTTTGGATTGAGTTCGAGCCGGGTATTACAGAGGACCTTATATTTGAAGAAAACGTATTTGGCGGAAGCGTTCCAAAGAACTACTTCCCTGCAGTTGAAAAGGGACTGAGAGATTCATGCCAGCACGGCGTGCTTGCAGGTTACCCCGTTGTTAATATGAAAGCTACATTGGTTGACGGTTCATATCACCCCGTTGACTCATCGGAAATGGCGTTCAAGACAGCAGCAGGCATAGCGTTTAAGGAAGGTATGAAAGCTGCTAACCCCATACTTCTTGAGCCGATAGGTTATCTTAAGGTTTATATCCCTGAAAGCATAATGGGTGATATTATAGGCGACATTAATAAGCGTCGCGGTCAGATTATGGGTATGGGTGAAAGCGATAAGCCGGGACTTAACATGGTTGAAGCAGAAGTACCCCTTTCAGAGATGCACAAGTACGCAACGGACCTTCGCTCCATGAGTCAGGGACGCGGCGAATTCACATTTGAATTTACAAGATATGAAGCAGCACCTGCGGCAATAACCGAAAAGGTTATAGCTGAGGCTAAGCAGGACTAAATAAAATAGTGGCTGTTTATAAAGTCAGCCCACAATCCCAAGGGGATGGTTAAAAATAGTGCAGAACGGATGAAACGAAGTATTGTGCGGTCTAAGCCGCACAATACCCTGCCCGAAGGCGTACGATGGTACGTCGAGTGGTGCGTTGAATTCGTATGTTCAATGACATAAAAACACGAAAAAATCCGCAATTTTTTTGCGGATTTTCTCAATATTTATAAGTTTTCTGAATTTTTGGAATGCTTATAATGACAGTTTCACGTCATTGAACGGTCTGTGCATTTTTAAACATTCCCTTATTTATGCTTGATATGCTCATATGCCATAGTCAGCATTTCAGTTACGTGGCTGTCATCAAGGCTGTAAAAAATGTTTTTTCCATCGCGCCTTGATTTAACAATTCCTGCATCTCTCATGGTTTTGAGCTGATGTGAAATAGCTGATTTTGTCATGCAGACAGTTGCTGCCAAATCGCACACACACATTTCTCTGCCCATAAGCGCCCATAAAATATTTATTCTTGTGGTATCGCCAAGCACCTTAAAAATAGCTGTAAGCCGCCGAAGTTGTGTGGGTGTAAGCTTATTTGCGGCAGCCTCTTTAACAACCTCATAATGTATTATATTGCAGTCGCAGGTTAATTTTTCCATAACAATCTCTCCTATCAGTTACCTATATTCTACCACGTAAAACAGAAAAAGTAAATATTTTTTCAAAAACCTATTGACAAAATAAAATTTATACTGTATTATATGTATTAGTACAGTTAATACAGATAGGAGGGATAAAATGTTACAGCTTGATTTTGGTGACCACCGACCGCTTTATGAGCAGATTTGTGATAAAATCAAAGGTCTGATAATAAGCGGTGTGCTGGGAGAAAATGAAAAAATACCATCGGTGCGGGAGCTTGCAGCTTCCCTTGCTATCAATCCCAACACTATCCAGAAAGCGTATAAGGAGCTGGAAAACGAGGGATATATTTATTCTCTTAAGGCAAAGGGTAATTTTGTCAGTCCGAGAGAGAAAAATCCTGACAGCCAAAAGGCAGAAGCACTTAACCACGACCTGAAAGCTATTGTGTCGGAGCTTAAATATATCGGTGTGGCACAGGAGGAACTGTTCAGGCTCATAACAGAAATATATAAGGAGGAACAGCCATGATAAAAGTAAAAAACGTTGTTAAAACCTTTGGCGGCTTTAAAGCGTTGGATAATGCAACGCTCAATGTAAAAAAAGGCTCTGTCTATGGACTTATCGGGCCAAACGGAGCAGGTAAAACAACTGTAATTAAAAATCTTACCGGCATTTATACACCCGACAGCGGCAGCTTGGAAATAGACGGACTGCCTGTGTATGAAAATCCGGATATTAAGCAGGAGCTTATTTATATTGGTGATGATTTGTATTTCTTCCCAACCTATTCCATAATGGATATGGCGAAATTTTATGCAGGCATCTACAAAAATTGGAATTGGGAAAGATTTAATAATCTCAAAGAGGTATTTAAAATAGACGTAAAGAGAAAGGTACGCCGTCTTTCCAAGGGTATGCAGAAGCAGGTTGCGTTCTGGCTTGGAATCTGTGCATGTCCCAAGGTTATGATTTTAGATGAGCCGGTTGATGGACTCGATCCCGTAATGAGAAAAAATGTCTGGAAAATAGTTCTTCAGGATGTGGCAGAGCGGCAGACTACTGTTTTGGTATCAAGCCACAATCTTCGGGAGCTTGAGGATGTGTGCGACCATGTGGGAATAATGCACAGAGGTAAAATTGTGCTTGAAAAAGAGCTTGACGATGTAAAGGGTAACATACATAAAATTCAGGCTGCATTTGAGGGCGAATTTCCATGCGAGCTAAGACGTGAGATTAATATACTTCATCAGGAAAGTGTAGGCAGAGTACATATGATTATTGCAAAGGGCAACAGCGGGGAAATACAGGAAAAGCTTGCCCGTTTCAAGCCAATAATATGCGACCTTATTCCGCTTACTCTTGAAGAAGTGTTTATTTATGAGTTAGGAGGTATGGGCTATGAGTTTGAAAACATCATTCTTTAACAAAAGCTTGTTCCGGTCAGACATAAAAAGATTTTGGTGGGTTGGACTTATGGAAATGCTGATTATATTCATTTCCGTTGTCTTTCCCATATATAATAACTGTAAAAGAGCTATTGACCTTGGCAGAGAATCTTACTTCTATACGGAGCCTACATGGATGACCGGTGCAATTATAATCATTATGGTGTTCGCCGTAGGCGTGGCAACGCTTTTGCTTTCATATATGCATTCTTCCGCATCCATGTCAACACATCACAGCCTGCCATTTAAGCGATGCGCGTTGCTTATATCAAAATTTGCTTCAGGGGCATTGCTTACCATAGCGCCCATACTTATTAATGCCATTTTGCTGGGATTAATTCTTATAAATCCCGAATACAGACGGTTTTATTCTGTGGTTGAGGTTTTAAAATGGACAGTAAGCGGCATCATATATACGGGAGTAATTTATACTCTTACATCATTTGTCAACATGATGACGGGAAATCCCATAGGCACTCTTGTATTTACATCAGGCTTTATGGCACTTCCTTTGATAATAACGGGATTTTTTGAAATGTTTTTCTTACAAGAGGTTTACGGCTATACAAGCAATTCCATTGAGTATATCCTGAACTATATATATGTAGAAGAAAGTCAGCTTTTCACATTCGGGCCTTTAGCTGTATATATATGCTTTATAGTGTTATTTACCTTAGGAGCGTTTTCCCTTTATAAGCACCGTAAGCTTGAAGCACATGGTGAGGTTATAGCATTTTTATGGCTCAAGCCTGTATTCATTGGAATAATAGGGCTTCTTTCAAGTATGGTAAGCTACCTTTATTTCAGAGGTGTGCTTAACAAAAACGGACTATTGTATATACTTCCTTTAGGTATTTTAGGTGTAATCATAGCATGGATGATTTCAAGAAAGAGCATAAGTCCCAAGGGTATTCACAAGCCCGTTATTATATATGTTGCGGCGGCACTTGCCTTTTGTGCGGTAATACATTTTGACCTTACGGGATATGAAAGAAGAATTCCCAATAAAGAAGATATAGTATCAGTATCTATTACGCATGATGTACCTTTGGGACAGATTTGGGTAGCCGACAAACCGGTTGATTATCGTATCAAGGACAGAATAAGTCCGTATTTTACAGATGAAAAGGATATAGAAAATGTTATAGACTTTCATAATTATATGTTAGAAAACAGAGAAAACCGAACCTATAATAATTATTTCACCATTCCTTTGACCTATAATCTCAAAAACGGCAAAACTATTCTGCGTACATATGACGTACAGCCGGACAAGGATGCTAAGGTTCTTAAGCCTTTGTATGAAACAAAGCAAATGAAAGCAACCAGATTCCCCATTGCTGACGGAGCAGAAAAGGAATTTGAAAGATTAACTATATCAGACCGCAGATTTAAAGATAATGGAGCAGTAATCTATCCTGATAATGATGCATTTATGACTATTGTGGATGCGCTTAAAAAGGATATAGAAGCTCTGCCCTATGAAGAGTTTATGATTGATTCAAACGCTTCTGCGGCAATTACCGTTGAATACAGAAACAAGCTCATATATAATGAGGAAGTGCCTGATGGATATATAAACGACCACAACAAAAACTATGACAGATACCAGATACGCTCAAGCTATAAAAATACTCTGAGAGTTTTAAAAGAGCTTGGATATTTCGAGGGAATAGAATCTGCAAGCAGTATTGAGGGGGCAACAATCAGCACATGGGAATCCAATGGGGAAAAGGCTGATTTAGGATATTCTTACGGACCGGAGCCTGAGTCTGAGATGAAGAATGCAAAGGTTACAAGCACTACTGATGCTTCGGAAATCAGTACATTGTACTGTTTGTATGACAGCATGATAGAGTTTAAAAAGTTTACAAACTTCAATACGCGCTATAATATAAAAATCGGTTACAGACTTAAATCAGGTCATGTGTTTGAGGTTTCTTGCTCATATGATGAGGATAAGATACCATCTGAATTTAAAAAATATTTCTAAAACAAATGAGGTGTTGCTCAATGCAACACCTCATTTGTTACTGTTCTTTTTTTAATATTCGTTGATAAAATCTTGCATACAAGAGGAATGATATTACTATCATTGCAATACAGATAACCGCCATTGCTGTTATTATCGGTTCTGGCATATCAGGCAGGAGAAGCATTAGCACTATTGTGCTGTAAATTATAACGGTGTTAAGCTTGCCGTACCATTTTGCGCTGTTTACGGAGTCTTTTTTCTTAATTGTTATGTAACCGAGAATTATCATAAGCAATTCTTTAAGGGCAAATACACCCAGAAGTATAAGGATTGCCTTATGCTTAACTGCAAGGCATATGAGAAGCACACCCTGAGTCAGCTTGTCTGCAATAGGATCGAGAATTTTGCCTAAGTCAGAAATCATATTGAATTTTCGGGCTATAATTCCGTCTGCTATATCAGTTATTCCCGAAACAATCAGGGCTAATATTGCGCCTATATAGTTGTGCTTTCCGAGATAAAGCCATACTATCAGGGGCAGGAGCAGCAGTCTGAAAAGACTCAGGAGGTTCGGAATAGTAAGCACCTCTTTTTTCTTAAACAATCTTTTCATTGAATTCATCTCCAATGTGTATTTTTACTTTACGGCAGTATTATTACATATATCTTCAACAGATTTTGCAACATTATGTTTTATAGGCTTCCATTCAACCTTGCGGAAAAGTGCAATAACTGAAATGGGAATATACGTCATCATAAATACAGGGAAAGTAAATAAATATAGAATTTTTCTTGGTTTACTGCAATGGATATTGTTCCATTCAGTAAATGTAGTAATAGCTCCCAATAGCATAAATATTGTGTAGAAGCTTAATAATGTCTGGCAAAGAACCTTGAATACGTTGCCCATTTCAGCGGCATCGTTTATCATACCGATAGGAATTGCAATCACATTCACGCCTACGCTGATAAGTGTCAGGAGCATTGCAGGCATAAGAGTCATGAGCATATCAAAGCATGAAAAGCTGCCTTTTAAAAGGCCGTTAACAAGCTTTTTGCCGTAACGGATAAATACCTGATAGAAGCCTTTTGCCCAGCGCAGTCTTTGAAGATATGACTGATAGAAGGTTGCAGGCTGCTCATCATAAACAACCGCATTTGCACAGTAGCCGATTTTTTCGCCTTTAATAATACAGTCTGTTGTAAATTCTATATCCTCTGTAAGCAGATGATGAATCCAGCCGCCGTTTTCCCGTATAATGTCTGTGCTTACCAGAAATCCCGTTCCTGATATTGCACAGCTTGTACCAAGCTGCATTCTTGCGTTATTGAGGTATTTCGCTTCTCTCAAAAACCACAATGAGTATCCGGCAGTAAGCCAATTCTGTCCGTAGTTTTTGGAATTTCGATAGCTTGTTATAATTTTATAGCCGTTATCAAAAACCTTGTTTATTTCAGTAATAAACGATGGATCCAGCACATTGTCCGCATCAAATACCAAAAATGCTTCATATTCAATGTTACCGTATTCTTCTTTAATAGTTTTGAAAAACCAATCAAGAGCATAACCCTTACCAATAAGGGTGTCATTGAATCTTTCATATACAATAGCGCCGGCTTCTTGTGCAGTCAACGCCGTGTTATCTGTACAGTTGTCTGCTATAACAAAAATATCCACAAGCTCCGAAGGGTAGTTTTGCGCCTTGATGCTCTGGATAAGCTTGCCGATTACGTCCTGCTCGTTTCGTGCGGATATTACAACCCCATACCGATGGTTTGTTCGGGCGATATATTTTTTAGGCTTTGAAAAAAGACCTACAACCACATAAACAAGCTGATATGCATAGCACAGCGAGAATACAGCTGATACTATTAAATTAAAAACAATCATAGCTTTCATCATATTCTGTCCTTTAATATTGAACGTTTATATATATTCATTCTAATTTTTCGCAAAAAAATAGTTGTAGCATAAATACTACTTTTCTTGGTAAGTGCACAAAGAGAAAAATCACTTAAGGGTTTTAATAAAACCCCGTATGCAAGTAACAATTCTACCAGGAGTAAAAATGCTTGCTTGCAAGGGCATTTTTGCGACGCCGTCAATTGATGCAGTGCACGTGAGTGCACAAAGAGCAAAAGCTCTACGGGATTTTTTTAAAATCCCGTATGCATCAATTATAACACATTCTTTTTTATATTGCAACCATGTTTTTTCCAAAATTTATTTTTAGCCCTTGAAAAACATGATTTTTGTGTATTTTGTCATATAAAAGTCATTATGTTTTCTTTGCAACTGCTCTTATATTCACAATTACGACAATTTTCGCATATATTATCATGGGTGCATAATCATATGTGACCTGATATTATTGTGGAAAGTACAGGTGTTTTGTACTTTTTGTCAAGAAAGGAATGAATAAAACATGACTAACATTAATTGCAGATGCAATAACGAATGTGTAGGCCTCGCAGTAGCAGCAAGCGTAATCATCGGTATCATTACCGCTTTTCTTACAATTACTGCAACTATCGCCCTCACCCCTGCTTTTCTTTGGGCAGTTCTTGGCGTAGCAGTTGTATATCTTGCTGTGCTTCTCATCTACTCTGCAAAAACATCAAACGAAGATAAGCCGTGCAAATGTGCCGCTATTAATGCTATTCTGGCAGGAATATTGGGTACTGTACTCACCGGCATAATTCTTCTTGGAATTACTTTTGCTGCAACAAGTATTCTCGGTGCAGTAATAACCGGTGCTCTTGGTCTGTTCTTTACATTGATAATAACAGCAACAGCGTGCCTTATCAGATGTCTTTGTAATTAACACACAATAAGATTAGAAAGCTTCGCTTTTATAAGCGAAGCTTTTTGTTTGCAAAAAATGTAGATTTCAGTTGTAAGAAATACATTTTACGACAACCGCCTTCGACAGCTTTTTCAAGTGCCATAATGTATAATTATTACTGAGGTGAGTAGAGTGATTTTATATATTGACTCCGCAATGCTCAGCGGATTTATTATGAATTATCTCTGCCTCGATACTGCGGCATCTGTGGCAGGGATTAAAGGCAAAAAACTATCTGTAATCTCAGGCGCGTTATTTTTTTCTGCCATGTCCGTAGCTTGTCTTTTTTCAAACAAAGTACGGCTTGTTTGCCTTTTGATTTATATACCCTCTTTGCGCCTTATTTTTGGCAAATGCTCTGTGGGTGAGCTTATGAGAAGAGCAGGCATAGCAGTCGGTTGCAGTATGATTTATACCGCTTTGCTTTTAGGGACTGTACCATATTCAAAAATCGAGGTCATACTGTGCGGCGGCGGTCATTTTTTTGCTGCAGAGGATATGGCTTTTTATATGCCTCTGGGTTTGGTTTATATAGCTGCAAAGGTCGTGCTTTTTTACATATCAAAGCCTAAACTGATTTACGACGTGGTAATAGAACTGAACGGTCAGCGTACAGAAGCTTTAGCAATGATAGATACGGGAAACAGCCTGCGCCATACGGCTTCAGGAAGCCCCGTAATAATAGGAGAGCGTTCCCTTTTTGGAGAGCTTTCAGACGAAGGCGAGCTTATACCCTTTAAAAACATTTCAGGAATAACACAATACACTCATGTATATCCTGTTGAAAGACTTATTTTCCCTATGGAAAACAGAGAATTTACAGAGGTTTATATCTCATTTACGGATAAGCCGCTGACTTCATCGGGAAGATACAAGGTATTACTTAATAACTGTTTCATGAATTAAACAAGAAAGGACCACAAATCATGCTTAAACTCATTAATAATATAAAAACAAGCTTCCTATATTTATACGGAAGCTTTGACAACTGTCCTGAGGAAATATACTACATAGGCGGCAGCGATATTCTTCCTCCCCCATTGGAAAAGGATGAGGAGCTTGAAGCGCTTGACCGGTTAAGAGGCGGCGACGAGTCTGTGCGCAGTGAGCTGATTGAGCATAATCTTCGGCTTGTGGTCTATATAGCAAGACGATTTGAAAATACGGGGATATATGTGGAGGATTTAATCTCAATCGGAACCATTGGTCTTATAAAAGCCATAAACACATTTAATCCGGATAAAAATATAAAGCTTGCAACCTATGCTTCCAGATGTATTGAAAACGAAATACTTATGTATCTCAGAAAAAATTCAGGCTCAAAGGCGGAGGTTTCCATTGATGAGCCGCTTAATGTGGATTGGGACGGTAACGAGCTGCTTTTATCGGATATACTTGGAACAGACGATGACAGCGTTTATCGGAATATAGAACAGCAGGTAGAAAAAAAGCTTCTTTTCTCTGCACTTGGTAAGCTTCCGGGCAGAGAACAGCAAATAATGCAGCTTCGTTTCGGACTTGGAACTGACAGCGGTATGGAAAAGACACAAAAAGAAGTGGCAGACCTTCTGGGAATATCCCAATCATACATATCAAGGCTTGAAAAGAGAATTATATGCCGACTAAAAAAAGAAATAACAAAAATGATTTGAAAAATGGGATGCCTCATTAAATGAAGCATCCCATTTTGGTGGTTTTATCTTTTAGGAAATTAATACTTTCAAGTCGTAATTTCCTAAATTGCAAAAAAAGTCATAATAACTTTTTTTACTTTTTCTGAAATGAATTACAGTCAGTACATTCTACCATTGTAGGATTCATTTCATGAGTTCCGATGTTTACAGAGCTGAGTGTGCAGTAGTTTGCGTCACCGCAGTGGTGAGCGCATTGCTTAACAGTACACTTAATGCTCTCATTAGCTTTGTTGCAATTACCCATCTTATTCTGACTCCTTTCAAAACCGTCCAAAAAACCGTTTTCAAAACGGTGTTTCCCTGCTTCCCCGAAAGAAAGCCGTCCGACAACCGCCGGACTGTAATACCGGCGGTTTGTGTTCCGTCTGTATTACACCTTTATTTTGTGCGAAGCAAGCTTATTTATTCCGGAAATATTTTGAAAAAATTTTGACTGTCCTTTTTATAGTACATCACTTTTTGTAAAATGAAATCAGAAACAAACAGAAAGGCGGTATTATTTATGAACAGAATAGAAATTATGGGTATCTTATGTGCTTGTGTTTTTGCGGCGCTTGGGTTTATGGAAAGCGGAGTAATTGCCGCCATGGGAGTAGTTCTCTTTTCATTAATAGCCACAGCGGTTTTTATGGGCGGCGAGGAAAACAAACGTCGAAGTTTTGCCAGAACAAAAAAAGCAGTTATCCGTTATCAGCTAAGAAAAAATAATTCATAAGGAGCATCATTATGGAACAAATGATTACAGCTATCCGTGACATGACAAAGGTTTTGGAAAGTATTGACAATAAGCTCAATGTAATAAATGATAAAATCTATGCTGTAGATAACAATCTTCAGGGTGCTTTCGATTCCTTAAGAGGTCTTGGACTCAATAACAGTATAAGTGATTTGTATCAGATATTATGCAGCATAGGATACGAAATTACTGAAATCAAACAGAAAAGTTAATATATTGACATATGCTGATTTTGTGCTATAATAAATTCAGAAATTCATTATACTAAGGAGAATTTGTATGAACAAGAGCATTTCTGAAAAAGCATTGTCAATTATCAAAAAAATGCAGCAAAACGAGCTTACTGAAAGTGTTATATACAGCGAAATCGCCGCATTTGCCAAGGGCGAGGAAAATAAAAAAACTCTAATCAGGCTTTCTGATGAAGAAAAAGCACATTATGAAATATGGAAAACATATACAGGCACCTCAATGAAGCCTCAAAAACTAAAAGTATTTAAGTACAAGCTTTTAGCTTTAATATTCGGGTTTACCTTTGCCGTAAAGCTTATGGAAAACGGCGAAGGAAACGCTCAGAAGGAGTACGCTGTTTTGTTTGACGAGGTGGAAGAAAGCCACCATATAAAACAGCAGGAGGAGGAGCATGAGGAAGCATTGCTCCGGATGCTTGATGAAGAGCGCCTTCAGTATGTGGGCAGTATGGTGCTTGGCATGAACGATGCATTAGTAGAGCTGACAGGCTCTCTCGCAGGCTTCACCTTTGCCATGCAGAACACAAGACTTATTGCGCTTTCGGGACTGATAATGGGTATATCCGCTACCTTTTCAATGGCGTCCAGCGAATTTCTGGCAGCAAAAAGCGAGGGCAGAAGTGATGCATTAAAGTCATGCTCATATACGGGCATTGCATACCTGATAACCGTAGCGCTTTTAATACTTCCCTATTTGTTATTCACAAATGAACAGTATATAACAGCATTGATAGCGATGCTTGTTACTGTAATTCTTATTATAGCAGGATTTACATATTATATATCCGTTGCCAAGGGCGAAAAATTCAAGCCGAAGTTTTTGGAAATGTCCCTAATTAGTATAGGCGTTGCAGTAATATCATTCTTTGTAGGAGTAGTAGCAAAGAAATTTCTTGGTGTTGACCTATAAACAAAAAATCCGCAAAATAATTTGCGGATTTTTTTGTTTATATGCGATTGTGGAATGTTCTCTGTATTACTTCCAGCTGCTGAGCTTTGCTCAGTCTGCAGAAGTTTACGGCATATCCTGAAACTCTTATTGTAAGGTTAGGATAGTTTTCGGGATGCTCATAAGCGTCCATGAGCTTTTCCTTGTCAAGAACATTTATATTAATATGATGTGCACCGTTTTTGAAATATCCGTTCAGGATATTTGTAAGGTTTTCAATCCTTTCATCCTCTGTTGCACCGAGAGTAGCAGGTGTGATTGAGAAAGTATTTGATGTGCCGTCACGTGTGATAGAATACGGAATTTTAGAAACGGAGCTTAGTGATGCAAGTGCGCCGTTTTTATCTCTGTTGTGCATTGGGTTTGCGCCGGGTGCATAAGGCTCTCCTGCTTTTCTTCCGTCAGGAGTTGCGCCTGTTTTCTTTCCGTACATAACGTTTGATGTTATGGTAAGAACAGAAAGTGTGGGTATTGCATCTCTGTATGTTTTGGTCTTTTTCAGATTTGAGTTGATATTGTCAAGAACATATATTGCAAGATTATCAACTCTGTCGTCATCGTTTCCGAACTTGGGGAAGTCGCCTTCCACTTCAAAATCACGTATAAGACCGTTTTCGTTTCTTATAACCTTAACCTTGGCATATTTAATTGCGCTGAGGGAGTCTGCAATTACTGAAAGTCCTGCAACACCGCATGCCATAAATCTTCCCACTTCCGTGTCGTGAAGAGCCATCTGAATTTTTTCATAGGCATATTTGTCGTGCATATAGTGAATAACGTTAAGAGTATTGATGTAAAGTCTGCATATCCACTCGCTGTATTTTTCAAATCTTTCTATTACCTTATCGAATTCAAGATATTCTTCGCTGTAAGGCTCTGACTTTGGAGCAATCTCTGTTCCCGTCTTTTCATCACAGCCGCCGTTGAGGGCAAGAAGCAAAAGCTTCGGCAGATTACAGCGAGCGCCGAAGAACTGCATCTGCTTTCCGACCTTCATGGCAGAAACGCAGCAGGCAATAGCATAATCGTCGCCGTAAATCTTTCGCATCTGGTCGTCGTTTTCATATTGTATTGAATCAGTATCAATAGAAACCTTTGAACAGAACTTCTTGAAGTTTTCAGGCAAATGCTCCGACCACAAAACAGTAAGGTTAGGCTCCGGAGCTGTTCCTAAGTTATAAAGGGTATTGAGAATTCTGAAACAGTTTTTGGTAACAAGAGTTTTGTTGTTGTTTTCCATCATACCGCCGATGCTCTCTGTTACCCATGTAGGATCACCGCCGAAAAGCTCGTTGTAGTCAGGAGTACGAAGCTGTCTTACGATTCTGAGCTTCATAACGAAATCGTCCATAAGCTCCTGAGCTTCTGATTCTGTGAGAAGTCCTAGTTTCATGTCACGTTCTACATATATATCAAGGAATGTGCTTACTCTGCCAAGTGACATTGCAGCACCGTTTTGTTCTTTTACTGCTGCAAGGTATGCAAAGTACAACCATTGATAAGCTTCTCTTGCGTTAGCTGCAGGTTTGCTTATATCAAATCCGTACAGCTCTGCCATTTTCTTAAGCCTTTCGAGGAAATCAATCTGCTTATAAATTTCCTGACATGTTCTTATATTATCCTCAGACATATCATATTGGCTGTATTTTTCTTTATCCTTTTTCTTCTGTTCAATAAGAGCATCAACGCCGTACAAAGCACAACGTCTGTAATCACCTATAATTCTTCCTCTGCCGTATGCATCGGGAAGTCCTGTAAGAATACCAAAATGACGAGCTTTGAGCATATCCTCAGTATAAACGCTGAATACGCCGTCGTTATGAGTAGTTTTGTATTCAAAAGCATCTTCAATATTCTGTGAAAGTTCATAGCCGTAAGCCTTAACAGCACTTCTTGCCATTCTCATGCCGCCGAATGGGTTTACTCCGCGCTTTAGAGGCTCATCTGTCTGAAGACCTACGATTATTTCCTTGTCCTTATCTATATATCCCGCAGGATATGACAAAAGTGAAGAGATATTTTCGGTGTCAATGTCCAGAACACCGCCGTTGTCTATTTCCTTTTTCTGCAGGTCCTTAATTTTCTTGTTAAGTTCTGAAGTACGCTCTGTGGGGCCTTCAAGGAAGTCCGCGTTTCCGTGATACGGAGTATAATTTTGTTTGATAAAATCACTTACGTTGATTTCTCTGTCCCAGGTGTTGAGCTTAAATCCGTTCCATTGTTCAAAATACATGGTTAGTCAGTCCTTTCAGAGTAAAAATCATCTATATATAGAGTATATCACTCATGAATTTATTTTGTCAATATAACATGGATATTTATGTTTATTTTTAATGAATTAAGTCAGAATTTGAAAGCGGCTTACGTGATTTTGTACTCTTGGTGACTTATTTTCTTTATTATTGTGCAAAACTATTATATATCTTCGTTTTTTTTTTAACAATTTGGCGCTTCGTCTAAAAAAAATTTTTTTTTCAAAAAAAGCTTTTATTCTATGGTATTTCATGGTATAATATGAACCATAATTGAAACTGGGGTACTTTCGGTTTCGATAAGCAAATGATATTAATATCTTGTCAGGAGGTAAGAATTATGACTACAAACAAGACAGTCCTTTCATGGATTGACGAAATGGCAGCAATGTGCCAGCCCGACCAGATCGTATGGATTGATGGCAGCGATGCTCAGAGAGATGAACTCAGAGCAGAAGCGGTTAAATCAGGCGAAATAATTGAACTCAATCAGGAAAAGCTTCCCGGCTGCTATTATCACAGAACAGCAGAAAACGACGTAGCAAGAGTAGAAGACAGAACATTTATCTGTACTAATACAAAAGAAGAAGCAGGCCCAATCAATAATTGGATGGATCCTGCAGAAATGTATGCAAAGCTTAAGGCTCTTTACAAAGGCTCAATGCAGGGCAGAACAATGTATGTTATCCCTTATTCAATGGGCCCTGTTGGTTCACCTTTCTCAAAAATCGGTATAGAGCTTACAGACAGCATCTACGTTGTACTTAACATGCTTATTATGACAAGAGTAGGTAAGGCAGTTATTGACGAACTTGGCGACAATGCTGAATTTGTTAAGTGCTTGCATGCAAAGAAGGACGTAAATCCCGAAGAAAGATATATCGTACAGTTCCCACAGGATGCTACAATATGGTCAATCAACTCAGCATACGGCGGTAACGTACTTTTAGGTAAAAAGTGTTTCGCACTCAGAATTGCTTCATATCTCGGTATGAAGGAAGGCTGGATGGCAGAGCATATGCTTATTCTCGGTCTTGAGAATCCTCAGGGCGAAGTTAAGTATATCTGTGCAGCATTCCCCTCAGCTTGCGGTAAAACAAACCTTGCAATGCTTATTCCTCCCGAATATCTTAAGGAGAAGGGCTATAAGGTATGGACAGTAGGCGACGATATTGCATGGCTCAAAATCGGTCCCGACGGCAGACTTTATGCTATCAACCCCGAAGCAGGCTTCTTTGGCGTTGCACCCGGAACATCAGTTAAAACAAACTTCAATGCTCTTGAATCAACAAAGAAAGATACAATTTTCACAAACGTATGTATCAACAATGCAGATAATACAGTTTGGTGGGAAGGTCTTGACAAGAATCCTCCCGTTGATGCAACAGAATGGAAGGGCGCAAAGGTTAACGGCGTAGAATTTACAGCTGAGGGCGGCAAGCTTGCTCACCCCAACTCAAGATTTACAGCTCCCGCAATCAACTGCCCCTGCATCTCTAAGGAATTTGAGAATCCTGCAGGTGTTCCTGTATCAGCTATCGTATTCGGCGGCAGACGTGCTAAGTGTGCTCCGTTGGTTTATCAGTCAAGAGATTGGCAGCATGGTACATTTGTTGGTGCTATCATGGCTTCTGAAACAACTGCAGCTGCAGCAGGTGCAGTAGGTGTTGTTCGCCGCGATCCTATGGCTATGAAGCCGTTCGTTGGTTACAACATGGCATCATATTGGCAGCATTGGCTCGACATGGGCAAGAAGCTGGGCGACAAAGCTCCTAAAATATTCCATGTTAACTGGTTCAGAAAAGATGACGAAGGCAACTTCCTCTGGCCCGGATTTGGCGACAATATGCGCGTACTTCTCTGGATTCTTGACAGATGCGCAGGCAAGGTTGACGCTGATGAATGTGCTATCGGTTATGTTCCCAAGGTTGACGACATCGACATCACAGACCTTGACATGACAAAGGCACAGCTTGAAGAACTTCTTGCAGTTGATAACAACGAATGGATTAAGGATATTGAAGATTCTGAAACAGGTATTAAGAAATACTTCGCTCAGTTCGGCGATATGCTTCCCAAGGAAATGACAGAAGAGCTTGAAAAGCTTGAAAATGCACTTAGATAATTAAAATATAGAGTGTTGCATTATGCAGCACTCTTTTTTATGCAAAAACCGGCGAGTTGCTGATGCAGCTCGCCGGTTTTTTTAAATGATAATTGAATTTATTGATTTTTTTACGGCTATTCCTGCCGCGCCTGTTACCACCATGTCGGAGGCTGTGGAAATTTCCCAGCTTATATCCTTTCCAAACCGTGACGTTTCTGATATGAGCTTTTTCTCAAACAGCTCCTTATGCTCCATTAACGCACCGGTTAAAATTACCTTGGAAGCGTTAAAAATTCCTGCAAGGTTCTTAATCATAACAGCTAAAGGTACAATAAGCTCATCGAGTGCGTTCGTGTTGATTTTGTTATTTTCAAGACATGGATAAACGTAAGCCTCAAAACAACCGCTACTGCCGCAGCGGCACTTTTTCCCTCCGGGAATTACTGTGTTATGCGCAATTTCTAAAATGCCGTTGCCTTTAATAATCTTTCCACCGATGCTGACTGCCATACCGATACTTTTATCTATACGGAGAAGAACAATATTTTCCCTGCTTTGACTGTCCATATGGGCATAAAGCAGACAATCCGGATCGTGTTCGAGAAAAACGGGTACATTGAACCTTTCTTCAAGAATTTTCTTAAGCTGTACATTTTCCCAATCCGCAATATCGGGAAATTTTACGGAGATGCCGTTTTTGTGGTCAACTATTCCCTGCATGGCAACGCCTATGGAGATTATGGGTATAGATTTGAACTGATTAAAAATACTTTCTGTAAATTCAGTTATCTGCTTAATAAAGCTCTCTTTATTTACTAATGAAACATTGCCTTGAAAGGTTTCTATAATTTTACCTGTAAGGTCTGTTACAACTGCGTGCAGACCGGTTTTATTAATATCAAGTCCGATAACGAAGTTTTTGTCTGTATTTACGCTCAGAACCGACGGTATTCTGCCGCTTGATGTTGTGGATTCCTTTTTTGCTTCCACAATATATTCATTTTCCAAAAGCTTATTGACAATCTTGGTCATGCCGCCCCAGCTAAGTCCGCTAAGCTCCGTAATCTGACGTCTTGAAACAGTTCCGTTTTTCTGTATTATATTAAGAACATTTGAGCAGTTGTGATTTGCCATGTCATCAAGGTCAATAAATTTTTTCAAATATGTTCCTCCTTTTGTTGATGCCAAAGCAACATATCGCAAACATCAGGATATATCGCTGATTTCAACTTTGCTGAAATCATTATACTACTTTGAAAAGGCTTTGTCAATTATTTGCAAATATGTATCTCTCTCCGGGAACAAACATATGATATGCCTGATTTGCGTTGATTTTATATAGCTTATCAGCAAACTCGCCGGGATTTATTGAGTTGACGTCGTATAAGTCATAATGTGTAGGGATAAGAAGCTTTGCATTGCAGTTTTTTGCTATGGTAGCCGCTTCTGTGCTGTCGAAGCAGCCTATAATATCGCAAACATACCGTCTGTAATAATCTCTGCCGTTTACAGGCAAAATCAGTATATCACAGCCTATAAGCTTTTCTTCAAGCCCGTCATAAGGACAGCCGTCACCGCCGTGAAAAAGCTTTGTATCACCCAGCTCAAACAAAAATCCTACTTCTTCATAGTATCCGTTCTCGTTTTTGTGCAGCTCTTCATGAGCGGCAGGAATGGCTGTAAAGGATATGTCCTCGTCAAGAGAATATTTTCTGTCACATTCCACACCCAATATTCTGTCCTTTGAAATTCCGTAGCTTTCAATTATATGAGAAATTGCGCCTGATACAATAAATTTAGCTTTTTTATTTACTTTATTAATTGCGTCCAGAGTATATGGATCTGCATGGTCGTAGTGTGCATGAGTGCAGAAAACATAATCAACAAAGTCAAGCTCCTCCGCCTTTATGGGAGCAGGATATCTTCTTACCCACTTTACAATTTCATTGGAGCAATTTCTATCCACATAATCAGACAAGTAGCCGTCTATAAGAATATATTTGTTATTATACTTGAAAATGAATCCTACCTGACCGAGATAAAAAATAGCTGTCTGATTATTTGTTAGTATTGTGTTTTCAAAAAAATTTTTGTTCATTTCAATTCACCTCTTGACAATTATATCACGCTGTGATATAATTGTCAAGCAAAATAATTAAGAAAGGGAGCAAAAAAATGAAAGCAATAGTTGTAGAAAAACCGGAATTGGCGGTTTTGAAGGAAGTGGAAATACCACAGCCTCCTGCGGGATTTGCCAGAATTAAAGTAAAGGCAGCGGCAATATGCGCAACTGACCTTGAAATTCTTTCAGGCGGAATACCTGCAAATTATCCCATTACACCGGGCCACGAATGGAGTGGTGTGGTAGATGCAGTAGGAAGCGCCGATGATGAAGCCTGGATTGGAAAGGAAGTAATTGGTTCAAGCGATGTAGTATGTCTTAAGTGCGATGCATGCCGAAGCGGTAATTGGCGTTACTGTGAGGATTTTGAGGAAATCGGCTTCAGAAGAAACGGTGCATATGCAGAATATATGCTGGCTCCCGTTTACGGACTTATAGAAAAGCCATCTCATGTTTCCTTTGCCCATGCGTCACTTTGTGAGCCTTTGGGAGTTGCTTTGGGAACTCTTAAAAAAGCACATGCAAAAGCAGGTCAGACCTTGCTTATTATAGGAGCAGGCTCCATTGGACTTTGTATGCTTGCTGCTGCAAAAAATATGGGACTTAAGAAAATAGTGGTATGCGCACTTTCCCGTAACAGTCTTAAAATAGCAGAGCAAATGGGTGCATATGCTACCATAGCGACTAAGGAAAAGGATATAGAAGAAGAAATCAAAAAGCTTCATCCTGAGGGTACGGATTTGGTTATAGATGCAACGGGAGCGGAAAGCTGTATTCAGCAAAGTCTGCGTATTCTCAAAAAAGGCGGCACTCTTGCACTTGCAGGCTATGGAAAAGGCAAGGTAATGCAAATACGTATGGACGATATACATATAAAAAATCTCAAGGTTGTAGGCGCGGGAAATAATTGGAATATGCACAAAACCGCACTTTCACTTATAAGCGAGGGTGCAGTTGACCTTTCATGCTTCATAACAGAGCAAATCAGACTTGAGGATTTTGAAAAAGGTTTAAATCTTGCAAAAACCAGACCTGCAGGATTTGTAAAGGCGGTATTTGTAAATGAATAATAAAATTCTGGGTATTGACCTGGGAACTTCGTCCGTTAAGCTTATTGTGTGGGACGGCAAAGACGTCTTTAAAGCAAAAGCTGCCTATGGAGAAATATCACCAAAAGGCTGGACTGATGCTTTAAAGCGTGCCACAAGTGAGCTTGACCTTCAGAACGTTTGCGCCATAGGTCTTTCGTCTCAGGTGGGAACGTATATCATAAACGATTCAGACGTTATAAGCTGGAACGATACTGCAGGCGGCGAGGAGCTTGAATATATAAAGAAAAAATATTCAACAGATAAATTTGTTGAAGAAATAGCAATGCCTCATCCTGACCTTATTTCATACCCCATTCCAAGACTTATGTACATACTGAAGCATTATGGACAGGTACAATCTGTGTGTCAGCCAAAGGACTATATCCTAAGGTTACTGACAGGCTCGTGTGTTACGGACAGATACTCCATGCGCGGACTTATCCACACCCGAAAAGGTGATTACAGCAGCTTTTTCCTGAATGAGCTGGGGATTGAAAGGTCAGCGCTTCCAAAGGTTACAGAACCTGATGCTTTGGTGGGGATTACCACAAAGGAGTGCTTTGAAATGACATCAATTCCTGAGGGTATAAAGGTGTATGCAGGTCTTAACGACTTTTTCTCATCTTTAGTAGGCATGGGAATTGAGGAAAGCGGTCAGATGTTCGACATTACCGGAACAAGTGAGCATCTTGGATATATTTGCGATGAGCTTTGTAAGGATACAAAAATGGTGTCAGGAGTGTATTTTGACGGCTTTATCCATTACGGAGTCACCGGCTCAAGCGGTGCATCTCTTGATTTTGGTATAAGAGAGCTTGGCTTTGATAATGTGAATATTCAGAAAAGTCTTGAAAACAATGCACCTGTATTTCTTCCCTATTTAAACGGCGAAAGAGCGCCCATATATGACAGCAATGCAAAAGGTGTGTTCTTCGGCATAAACGGCAAAACCACAAGAGCTGATATGGCATATGCAGTACTTGAGGGAGTTGCCATGAGTATATATCACATATACGACCGGATGGGCAAACCCGAAAGTCATAGCATAACAGTCAGCGGTGGTGCATCACGCAACAGTATTTTAAATACAATAAAGGCCGAGCTTTTCGGCAAGAAAATATATACTCTTACAGAAAACGACACCTCGGCACTTGGAGCTGTGCAGCTTGCGGCTTTAGCATCGGGGTTGATTAAAAAGGGTGAAAGAATTAACAGCGTATCTCATTGCATAGAGCCTACGGGCAGGTATAAACAGGTTTTATTGCAGCGTTATGAACAATATAAAAAGCTATACCCGGCATTAAAGGAACAGTTTTAAGAAAGGATTGATAATATGAGTTGTGTAATATTCGGAGCTGGTAAAATTGCAAGAGGTTTTATAGGACACCTTTTGTATCTCAGCAATATTGATTTTGTGTTTGTTGAAAAGGCGGAGGTGCTTGCTGACCTTATTAACGAGCGTGGCCAATACACCGTAAACATTTTAGGAAACAGCGAGGAAAACTGTGTTGTCAAAAATGTGAAAGCACTTAAATTCTCTCAAAAAGATGAAATTTCAAAGGCAATCGCAGAAAGTGATACAATATTCAATGCAGTAGGCGGCAAGAATCTGGGTGAAATCGTACCGTTTCTTGCAGCAGGTATTGAAGAAAAGGCAAAGCTTGGGGGACTTTTAAACATTGTAACGTGCGAAAATTGGAAGAAGCCTGCGGACATATTAAGAGACGGTATAAGCGAGATTATATCTGACGAGGCAAGAAGCTATTTTGAAAACAATGTTGGAATTACGGAATCGGTAATTATGAGAAGTGCCATTGAATCAGATGCAGAGCTTCTTAAAAAGGATCCCCTTATAGTAAATGTACAGAACTTCTGGGAGCTTCCCGTTGATTCGTCAAGAATAAAAGGCAATCTTCCTGACATTAAAGGACTTAAGCTCATTGCAGAGTTTACAGGCTTCCTTGAAAGAAAGTTCTATACATATAATGCGGCAAACGGAACAACCTCTTTTGTAGGTGCGCTGTTCGGTTATGAAAAAATCGCAGATGCTGCACATGATGAAAGAATTCTCAAAATCCTTGACGGTGTCTATAAGGAAACAGCAACAGCGCTTTCAATCAAACATGGCATATCCTTTGAAGACCAATGGGCATTTACAAGAACATCTTTAAATAAGCTTCAGGACTATACAATAGTTGACTTCATTGAAAGAAACGCCCGCGATCCATTGCGAAAGCTTGGACCTGATGACAGACTTGTAGGCTCTGCGAGATTGGTAGATTCATGCGGAATCAAGCCTGAAAACCTTTCACTTGCTATTGCGGCGGCAATTTTCTACAAAAATGATGAGGACGAATTTGCCGTAGCCCTTGAAAAAATGCGCAGAGAAAACGGTATTGACTACGTTCTTGAAAATGTGTGCAAAATAGATGCAAACGGTACAATAGGAACTCTTGTAAAGGAAAAAATAGAGTATTTGAAAGGTGAGGGATATATTAATGAGTAAAATTACTGTTATTGGAGCCGGAAAAACAGGTCGTGGCTTTATCGGCAGACTTATAAACGAAGCAGGCAAGGATTTTGCCATGATTGACAAGGATGCAGAGCTTATTGAGAAGTTAAATAAAAGCACCTTTGATGTTCATTTCTTCGGTGATGTAAGAAAGCCCGTAACCGTTGACAGCTATAAGGCATATACATGGGACGATGCGGATTTTTCAGACACAGAGCTGATTCTCGTTTCCGTAGGCGGAACAAATCTTGATGATGTTGGTGCAGAGCTTAGAAAACGTCTCAGCCCACATAAAACATACTATATCATCACCTGCGAAAATGCATCAAACCCATCAGGCAGATTAAAGGCGGCTATCGGTCTTGACAATATATTTGTAAGCGAAGCAACTGTTTTCTGCACCACCATTGAAAAAGACGGCATCAACATTTCATCAGAGAACTATCCATATCTTCAATGCAATGCAGACCTTTTAGGCGGATATGTGCCTGAGGTTGAGGCAATCAAACCCATAGAAAAGTTCGGTAACTTCCTTACAAGAAAGCTCTTTACATATAATGCGGCAAGCTGTGTTATTGCGTATCTTGGCTGGCTTGAGGGATATACAGATTATGCCAAGGCGGCAAACGATCCGAAGATTTTGGCAGAGCTTGATAAAAACTACGAAATTACAAACCGCGTTCTTTGTCAGGAATTTGGTTACGACAAAAAGGATCAGGAGGAGTTTGCAATTCTTTCAAGAAACAAATTCACCGATAAAACAATCGTTGATACAGTAGCAAGAAATGCAAGAGAACCCCAAAGAAAGCTTGGCAGAGATGAGCGTATTATTGGTCCTCTTCTTATGATAGAAAAATACGGCGAGGATTTTTCTATCCTTGCAAAAACAGCAGCAGCAATGCTTATGTACGACAATGACGGAGAGGATGCATGGCGCAAAATCAAGGCAGAGAATACCCCTGAAGAAATCATTAAAAACATTGCAGGAATTGATCCCGAAAGTACAGCTGCAAAGGCTATTTTGAACTACTACAATGAATTATCAAAATGACCGAAAGGACTGAATAACATGAGAGATTTAACACAACTGTTGCAGAATCATCTGATAACATCTATAAACCGCGAAAAACCTCATGCATACTTTATACCGTTTTCCGATTTATCTGTAGCAATGAACGGTAAAAGAGAGGACTCTGACAGATTTTGTCTTTTAAACGGTGATTGGGGATTTAAATATTTTGAAAGAGCGTTTGACGTGAGCGAAGCTGTGTTTGCGCCGTATATACCGTTTTCAAAAGAAATACCCGTACCGGCTTGCTGGCAGCTTCTGGGATATGACAATCCTCATTATACAAATGTAACCTATCCATATCCCGTAGATCCCCCTTATGTGCCTGACGATAATCCCGTTGGCGTGTATGCAAAGGACTTTACTGTTGACGAAAGCTGGGACGGAAAGGATATTTTCCTGAACTTTGAGGGGGTTTCTTCTTGCCTGCTTCTGTATATAAACGGTGTTGAAGTAGGCTTCTCAAAGGGAAGCAGACTCTTGCATGAGTTTAATATTACACATTATCTGAGAAAGGGTACCAACCGTATCACAGCGCTTGTAGCAAAGTGGTGTGACGGAAGCTATCTTGAGGATCAGGACTGCTTCAGATACTCAGGCATATTCAGGGATGTGTATCTTGTTGCAAGAGAAAAAATGCGTGTTCGTGACTTCTTTATCCATACAGTTCTGGATAATGACTATAAAGATGCCACAGTTAACGTGGATATTGAAACAGAGGGTAATGCAAAATTCACTGCAAGCCTCTATTCACCTGACGGTGAAAAGCTGTTTAGTGGCGAGGGAATGACGAGCTTCAAGGTGGACAGTGCACAGAAATGGACTTCTGAAACCCCTGACCTCTACACGCTTGTAATCGAGTGCGGCGGTGAGGTAATATGCGAAAAATTCGGCATACGTACAGTAGAAACAAGACATCCCGGTGAGCTTTTAATAAACGGAGTATCAGTAAAGCTTAAGGGTGTAAACCGCCATGATACAGATGCGGAGCTTGGCTATTGCACGCCTCTTGAGTCAATGCTTCTTGACCTTAATACCATGAAGAAGATGAACATTAACTGTATCCGCACATCTCACTATCCGAATGCACCTGAGTTTTATAAGCTTTGCGATGAGTACGGCTTTTATGTTATAGACGAAACCGACGTGGAGGCTCATGGCTTTAGTGCCATGTATCATCATGACCTGGGCTACAAGCCGTTTGATGAAGAATGGGTATGTCAGATGCCCGATTGGCTAAACGCCCACATTGACAGAATGGAGCGTATGGTTGAGCAGGACAAAAACCGTGCCTGCGTTATCATGTGGTCGCTTGGTAACGAGAGCGGCTTCGGTAATAACTTTATTGAAATGTCCAAATGGACTAAGAAACGGGATTCATCAAGACTTGTTCACTTTGAGGGTGCATGGCTTGCAGATGATCCTATGGACGTTGTGGATGTTATCAGCCGTATGTACCCCCATATAACTCTGCGTTCAAAAGAGGTATCTGCGGACGTAAGACCGTGTATAGATTGGTTTTTAGAGGATAAGGACGATCCGAGACCGTTTTTCATGTGTGAGTTTTCTTCATCAATGGGTAACGGCCCCGGTGATGTGGGCGATTATTGGGAAAAGGTTGAAAAATATCCCAAGCTCATTGGCGGCTGTATATGGGAGTGGGCAGACCACGTGGTTAAAACAGAGCGAGGCTACGAATACGGCGGTGACTTCGGTGAAACTCCCCATGACGGACATTTCTGCGTTGACGGAATTGTTATGCCTGACCGCTCCTTTAAAGCAGGAAGCAAAAATGCAAAAGAGGTTTTTGCAAATGTAGATGCCACTTACGAAAACGGAATAATAACTGTAAAGAACAAGCATTATTTCGTTAATATGGACGTGTATGAAATGCGTCTGACTCTTGTTTGTGACAAGGAAGAAACCTTAATCGGAACATATGCACTTTCCGCCCCTGCAGGAGAAGAACAAAAAATAAAGGTGGATATAAGCATTCCCGAAAAATGTGAATACGGCGTATATCTCAATGCATATTTCGTGCTTAAGGAAGATGCTGTATGGGCAGAAAAGGGTTATGAGGTTGCAAGCAGACAGTTTAAGCTGAAAGACCGCGCGCCTGTAGAAATTGATACAACAGAGCAAATGAATGTCAACGAAACAGATGAGCATATTATCTTTGAAGGCAAAGGCTTTGTATATAGCTTCAACAAGCGCTACGGAGTATTTGACTCCATTAATGCAGGCGGTAAGAAGATACTTACCCAAAAAGCAGAGTTCACCGTATGGAGAGCGCCTACGGACAACGACAGAAAGGTACGAAATCAATGGGGAACTCATGATTTGAACTACCTTGACAATGCAGCAATGGACCTTACCTTTAATAAGTGCTACGGCGTGGATTACACACTTGATAAAAACAAAACTGTAATCACCGCAAAGCTTGCGGTGGTAGCCAATGCAAAAGCGCCTATGATTAAGCTTGATGTAACATATACTATATGCTCTGACGGCTCTATTATTCACAACATCAAAGGCAAGGTGCGTGAGCTTGGAACATTCCTGCCGAGATTCGGTATAGAGCTTGACCTGGCAAAAGGCTTTGACAAGCTTGAATACTTTGGTATGGGCCCAGACGAGAACTATATTGATATGATAAACCATGCCCATATGGGATACTATACATCAACTGCTCACGATGAGCTGTTCCACTATGTAATGCCTCAGGATACCGGCAATCATACCAATACAAAAATGGTTAAGCTGACCGACGGTGCAAAGGGTATAATGGTTGAAACCGACGGCAATATTGAGTTCTCTGCTCTGCCCGTAACATCTCATGACATGACGAAAGCTCTTCATGACTTTGAGCTTAGGGAAAGAGAAACAACAAGGCTCAGAATAGACTATAAGAGCAGCGGAATGGGTTCAAACTGCTGCGGTCCACAGCTTCTTGAAAAGTACAGATTTGATGAAAAGGAATTTGAATATTCGTTTGTAATTAAGACTGTAAAATAAAAAACAAGTTGTTTGGACTTATAAACAACAAACGCTTATTAAAACAAGCAATTTGCTGATTTAATAAGCGTTTTTTTAATGCTGTTCCTGAGAACTGTTTTTTTTGTTTTGTATATAGAAATTATTATCATAGAAAAGCTCATACACAACAAGCTTTTCGCTGTCAAGATTTTCGTTATGCATATTTATTGCGCAAATCTGACTATTCATATATGTTTTGTAGTAATATATTCCTTTATCAGTATTGCAGCATGATGAGTAGTTTGTAATTTCGTAGCTTTCCCCTACTTCTACACAGCCTTTTATCTGGGCTACGGAGTCCAGAATATGAAAAAACTGTTCTACGTTTTCTTTTTCAGCTTCACCAAAAACGCAGTTAAGCTTTACAAAGCAGCACTTGACAAATCTTGATGCAGATGAAAAGTCTCCAGGAAGTCCCATTGCGCCCATACCCCTTGAATATGGCATAAGCTTTATTTTGTGTGAAAAAAGATTTTCAGGTTCATGAGCAGTAACGTGCATATAATTTGCAAGGTTTTGAAGCTGCATATGAAATGGCGGATTGTTTGTAAGGACGCCTGTGGGGTTATTATAAATTTTCAGTCCGTCTGATGTCTGCTCTACCGTAAGTGTTTGATGCTTGTCTGCCACAATCCAATGGAGCGGCGATGGCGGCATGGACGCTGCAAATTCCCTGTCTGTTATATTGATTTTTGAAATAAGCTCTTTTGCTTGCTCCGCAGTTTCGCAAAAGCACAGAATTCGAGGTATCAGCTCATATGACGCCACGTTCAGCTTTCCTGCGGCCTCTTTAAAGTAGAAGGCGTTTTCAGGAAAATTAAGTCCTGCCACAGACAGCCCTTTTTCATTTGTAGCATCAAAGTACAAAGGATAATCATTATAAGGGAGAGCCATACCGATTATAGCGTAATGATTATGTGTTTCCTCACTGTTTGAAAATATAAATTTATAATTTCTCGGTGTAATAACCACCTTTTCCCCGAAGGTATGTTCATAATCCAGATTTCGCCCGAAGTAGTGATTTTTTGTTGTAATGGAAATCGCAGTACACATAATAAACTCCTTTTTGCTTATTATGTGCAGTTATGTATCAAATATTAAACATCACCATCGAGCAGCTGTTTTGTTTCATCCTCTGTTATGCTTTCTACATCACGGAGTTTTCTCTTTATCGCTGCAGTTCTTGTGCCAATCAGAGTGTCTAAATCACTGTCGATCTGGCCAAGCTTTTTCTTTGTTTTTTCAAGTATGTCGGAGAACTTGTCAAATTCGGTTTTTACTGCGCCGAGGATTTTCCATACCTCTGCACTTCGTTTCTGGATTGCAAGAGTTCGGAATCCCATTTGCAAGCTGTTTAAAAGTGCCGCCATTGTTCCGGGACCTGCAATGTTCACATGGAAATCTCTTTGGAGAATTTCAACCATGCCGCATCTCACAGCCTCTGCATAAAGTCCCTCAAAGGGCAGGAACATTATGGCAAAATCCGTAGTATCAGGCGGTGAAACATACTTTGTACGTATATCCTTTGCAAAGGATTTAAGGCGTGCAATAAGCTCGTTTCTGCATTTTTTTATTTCCTCTGTATCACCTGCGTCATATGCAGACTGCAATGCATAATAACAATCTGCAGGGAACTTTGAGTCAACGGGGAGATATACGGGCTTTTCGCCGTCACCCGGAAGCTTGATTGCAAATTCCACTACATCACGGCTTCCCTCAACAGTTGCAAAGTTTGTTTCGTATCTTTCAGGCGGAAGAATTTCTTCAAGTATAGCTCCAAGCTGAATTTCACCAAGGATACCACGTGTTTTTACGTTGGAAAGTACCTTCTTCAAATCCCCTACGCCCGATGCTAAGGTCTGCATTTCACCAAGTCCCTTATATACCTGCTCAAGTCTTTCGCTAACTAACCTGAACGACTCGGTCATTTTGGTTTCAAGAGTTTTTTCGAGCTTTTCATCTACTGTCTTTCGCATAGATTCCAGCTTTTCGTTGTTGTCCTTTCGTATAGTATCAAGACTTGCGGAAACATTTGTACGAAGATTTTCAAGTTTTTGCTCGTTGGACTTTTCAAGAGAGCGAAGCCTTTCTTCCATAGTATGTAATTGATTTTTCAGGTTCTCCGAGCTTGTCTTTTGGCTGTCCTGAATTGTTTTTCTCATTTCGTCAAGTCGCCCCAACTGAATTTCGCCTATGTTTTTCTGGTTTTCGGATAAAAGGTCATAAAATTCTTTGGAATGGGCGCCCTTGTCTTTTTTTGCAACCACAACAATCAGAAGTATTATTGTTATGGCTGAAAGCGCTATTGATATATATTCAAGCATATTGCTTTCTCCTTCCTGATATTTTATGATGATTATATCATTTTGGAATGCCTTTGTCAACAACAGTCGAAGCATCGGTCAATTATTAAGATTGTATTTTTTCCATTTACAACGGGATAATTTTATGTTATAATGGAAATATACGAAAGAAAGAGGTGCAGCACATGAATGATTTACTGAAAAAGCTTCTTGACAGCTGCGAAAAATATAAGCATCAGGGAAAGGTTGCAAACTACATACCGGAGCTTGCAAAAGCGAATGTTGATGAGTTTGGCATATGCCTTATGTCAGACGGAGGAGAAATAAGCTTCGCAGGTGACTATAATAAAAGCTTTACCATGCAGAGTGTGGTAAAACCAATTATTTTGCTTCTTGCGCTTATGGATAAGGGTGAGGATTGTGTCCGCAGTCTTGTGGGCGTAGAATCTACCGGCAAGCCATTTGATGCCTTTAATTATAGCGATCAGGCGCTAAAAAGAGAGCATATAAATCCTATGATAAATACAGGCGCTATTGCCCTTTGTACTCTTATAAACGGAAACTCCTATAAGGAAAAGTTTGACCGCCTTTTAGAGCTTGCAAGGAAAATGACAAATAATCCTGAGCTTAGGATAGACCGCGACGTATATATGTCCGAAAAGCTTACGGGAAATAAGAACAGAGCACTTGCATATATGCTCAAAGCTTACGGCATGATGGACGATGATGCAGAGGAAGTGCTTGATTTATATTTTCGCGCCTGCTCTATTAAGGTTACGAGTGTTGACCTTGCATCTATGGCGCACGTACTTGCAAACAAAGGAAAGAATGTAAAGACGGGCGAGCAGCTTTTTGACTCAAAGTATGCAAGATATGTAAATGCGGTGCTTATGACCTGCGGAATGTATGACGGCTCAGGAGAGTTTGCGCTCAATGTGGGAATACCTGCAAAAAGCGGTGTAGGAGGCGGAATTATGGCTGTTGTGCCGGGCAGAATGGGTATAGGAATTTACTCTCCTGCTCTCGACAATAAGGGTAACAGTATTGCCGGAATAAAGGCTCTTGAAAAGCTAAGTCGCGAGCTTGAACTGAGTATATTTTAATGCGGTGTCAATATGCCCAAAATATTATTCAAAATTTTGTATAATTATAAAGCAAGTAATTTTTAAAAACGGTTGACTTGCTTGTAATATTATTGTAAAATGATAATATATGACTATTCATCAAAGGAGAGGTGATAGATGAAGAAAAATCTATTAATTTACAGCTTAATACTAATTATGATCTCAGTGCTTTTGCCAACCGCTGTTTTCGCAGAAAGTGCAAAGCTTACGGTTAAAGCTCCGGAAGCAGTTCCCGCTGTGGGAGAGGAGTTCACCGTAACGGTGGAGCTTTCAAACAATCCCGGTGTGTGTGCAGTGCAGTTTACGCTGGCTTATGACAAGTCAAAGCTTGAGTGTACAAGTGCAAGAGAGGGATCGCTTTTGGATGGTAAAATGTCAGCTGTTAATTCTAAGGCAGATGCAGGAGTTATAATAGCGGCGGCAGCTGCACAGCCCATTGAAGGGAATGGTGTAGTTGCTTCTTGCAAGTTTGTCTTGAAAGATGCTATTGAAGCTTTTGATTTCTCCATAGCGGATGTTACTCTTTGCGACAAAGACAATGAGGACATTCCCTACGAAGTCATCGGAGCAGATTTTGAGGAGAAAGCTGAACCTCCCCAAGAGGAAAAGCCAATACCAACGGAAAAGCCCGTTGAAGTAATTACACCGGAGCCTGAAGAAAATGTTCAAGGCGGCGAAGCCTATGAGGAAGAGCCGACTCAGCCCGAAGTTCAGACTCCACAGCCCACAGAGCCTACCGAAGAGCAAGAAACAGCAAAGCCCGACGCTGCAGCGCTTTTTGGTGACATTGCAGGGCATTGGGGCGCTGAGTTTATTAACAAGGCGGCAGAAAAAGGACTTTTTAACGGCGACGAAAAGGGTAACTTCAACCCTGACGCAAATGTAACACGTGCTCAGTATGTAACTGTGCTGTGGCGTCTTGCAGGCAAGCCCGAAGCTTCGGACACCACACCCTTTGAGGATATTGACTCTCAGATACCTGAGTTCAAGTCCGCAATAGCATGGGGATATGCCAACGGTTATATTAACGGAACGGATGAAAAGACGTTCATGCCCGAAGGCACGCTTACAAGAGAAGCCGCAATGAAAATCCTCTATTATTATTCAGGCGGCAAGTCAGGCGATGAAAAGCTTCTTACAGCCATATACGACGGATTTTTCGAGGACAGCTCATCAATATCCAAATGGGCGAAGGACTCAATGTATTGGGCAGTGTATAATGAACTGATTTCAGGAACAAGTGAAACAACTCTCAGTCCGCAGAATACTGCAACGAGAGCGCAGCTTGCAAAGATTTTGGTAAATTATGTTGATACATATAAATAATGTTTAAAATTATTTCCTGTATGGATTAATTTAAATAAGTATTTATAGTGCGTAAAGCACGGAAAGGAAAGGATATATAACATGAAGAAAGCAATCGGTATTTTAGCAGCTTTAAGCATTTGCTTGCTGACATCTACTGCATTTGCAGAGGACACAACTACCGTTAAGGGATTCTATGATATTGGAACAGTCCAGAACGTGACTGTAACACCAAAATCAAATGCTGGCGCGGTAACCGGTTCATCTGTGGATGTAGATAGTGACCAGACAGCAGAAACATTTTATGAAGGTGCAGACAGACTTGACGTAACCTATACGGCAGCTGACGAAGGAAGCTATTATGGTGCTATACTTGTTGAGGGAACAGGACTTCCCACAGAGGACAACACTATTTTCTATATCGACCAGGTGACAGCAGAATCAGGCTCTGTTAACTTCAACGTTTTCCCGAAGGAACCAGAGCAGACAACTGCTTTGACATTGTATATTTCAAGTAATGCAGAAGGTCATAATTTGGTTTCTGTACCTTTGAACTATGCAATAGCAACAATTTCAAATGATTCCGGCTCCGGTGAAGGCGGCGAGGGTGGCAGCACCGTAACACCTCCCGGCGGAGAAGGCGGCGATACAGGCGAAGGTGGCGGAACAGTAACTCCCCCTGCCGGTGGCGACGACGGAGACGATCCTGTTGTAACACCTCCCGCAGGCGATACAACAACCGCATCAGGCTTCTATAATATAGGAACAAAAGAAAACGTAACAACAACCGTTAAGGGTGAAGCCGGTGCAATTACATCAATTTCTCAGGATGTGAACGCAGACGCAACAGCTGATACCTTCTATCCGGCATCAGACAGAATAGAGGTTACATATTCAGCGGCTGCATCAGGCAGCTACTACGGTGTAGTTCTTGCTAACGGAAGCACAGTTCCCACAAAGTCAAGCGATATTTACTATATCAATCAGGCAACAGCATCAGGAACATCAGTAACATTTAATGTTTACCCCATGCTTCCCACAGCAACAACTGATATGACATTGTTTATCTCAAGCAACGCTCAGGGACATACTCTTGTTTCAGTACCCCTCAGCTATGCAAAGGATGTAACAATAACACAACCTTCTCAGCCGCAATATATATTGGGTGATGTAAACGAGGATGGTTACGTAACAGCACAAGATGCTGGTATGGTACTCCAGATAAGTGTTGGTATTAAGACTGCAACAGCTGTGCAGGAGCTGTCTGGTGATGTGAATAAAGATGGCAATGTAACAGCACAGGATGCTGGTATGATCCTACAGTATAGTGTAGGTTTGAGAGATTCGTTCAATTAAGGAGGAGCTAAAATGAAGCAAATTATGAAAAAGATTTTGTCACTTAGCTTGTCGCTTGCAATGATCTTAAGCTTGGTATATACACCGGCTTCAGCGGCAACTATAGCACAAGGAACTAATGATAACACTATTTATTTATCCTTCAAGTTTACAAGTGATGCAAATGGTAATAACCCTATTAGTAGTGTTGAGTCAGGAAGTAAGTTTTTCGCTTTCTTAAATTTTGCTGGCAATCCTACGGTATATGAAAATACTTTGATTGCTTATGATATTTTGATTGGATTTGATTCAACTAAAATGTCTGAACCTGCAAAGGGTGATAGAGATACCGCACCTGATTGGAACCCGAATAGAGGCACTGGTGTTGTTAAAGCATCTTGGGCTGCCAGCGGTGGTATCTTGGGTGAAGAAGATGAATATGGAGATAGAGCAATCAAACCATCAGGAAGCTTGTTAAGAGTTAGATTTACAGCAACTCAAGCATTAACTCAGGAAGACCTTAATTCAATTAAGGTATTAGGTAGTTACGAGGGTGACAAGACAGTTTTAGGTGATGCGTCGGACAAACAGTTTACAATAGTTGAAGCTCCTGCAATTTCAATCGGCGCAGTAAGCGGTGATATTTATAAGGATACAACTGCTGAAGAAATCAAAGACATGATTGCATCATTTGATTATATTGATGCATCAGGCGCAGCTAATACATATGATTCTGCAAGTCCTGAATGGAGCGACTTTACAGTTGAACTTCCTTCAAACGGTCTTGTAGTTGGTGAAAACACACTTGTAGGTTCATACAACGGCTGCACAAGCGAGTTTAAAGTAACAGTTAAGAAGTCAATCGACAAGATTGAGATTGCGGCTAATCCTACAAAGACAACATATACTGCTTTTGACACCTTTGATAAGGCAGGTATGGTAGTTGAAGCTGTATATGATGATGAATCAACTGAGGATATTACAAACGAAGTAGTAGTTGATACTGCAACAAAGCTTGTTGTTTCTGACACAAAATGGACAGTAACATACGGCAAATACACAGCAGACGTTAACATCACAGTTAACCCCTACGAAGTAGATGCACCTTCATACAGAGATAACCTTGCATACACAGGCGCTGAACAGGACGCTCCTATTAATGCAGGTGATGAAGAATATTATACACTTGGCGGCGACTTAAAGGCTACAAGTGCAGGAACATATACTACAACAGCAACCCTTAATGATAAGGCAAACACAGTTTGGGATACAACAAAGAACGCAACTGACCTTTCAATCCAGTGGGATATTAAGAAGGTTAGTATCACAGCAGGTATGGCAACCTTTACAAAGAAATACACCGCAAAATACAATCAGCTCCCAACAACAGCTGAACTTACAGGTGTTAACAGCGAAAAGGTAACCGCTGATATCGAATGGTACACAGATAATTCTTATGCAACAAAAGCTTCTGGTGAAGATGCTATTGCAGCTATCGCTGATATAACAGTAGGAAAAACACTTTACTACATAGCTTCAGGCATGGATAACTACGAAAACTATACTGGCTCAGTATTAGTTACAATCATCGACAAGGAAGAGGCTGTAATTGAATGGAAAACTCAGCCCTCAGGCCTTACATTAGATGGTAAGACAGCAACAGGAACATACACACCTGACGGTTATACTATTGACAAGACAATGTTTGCCGCAAAGGCAAAGGTTGGCGGTCAGGCGCTTACAGCAAGTGAGGTTCAGGTTATGGACGGCTCAGCAACTGCTATCGTTCCTCTCGGTAAGATTACCAATGTTGGCACATATGTTGTAAAGGTAACATATGAAGACAACGATTATAAGGGTACTGATGAATTTACAGTAGTAATTGAGCCTAAGTCAATCGAAGGCTACGTTGTTTCATTGGATATAGACGGAACAGAAGCTGAAACAACAGCTCAGGCTCCTCTTAGTGTAACATACACAGGTCTTGAGATTACTCCTGACGTTGCAGGGGTTGCAGGTCTTATAACAGGCGACTTTGCGGTAGATGCTGCAGTAGTTGGCGGAACAAATGTTCAGGCTGATAACTACACAGTTAAGGTTAACGGTCAGGGCAACTACACAGGCTCAACATACGGATATTGGAAAATTACTCCTGCTGAAATCGCTCCTTCAGGCGCAACAGTAACTTCTAAGCAGTATAATGGTAATACAGAAGGTGCTATCACAGCAGTAACATTTACAGGACTTAAGAACGGTGAAACTCTTGAATTCGGCACAGACTATACAGTATCAGCTGCAACATTTGCAGATAAGAACGTTGCAAATGATATTGACGTAACAGCAACAGTAGCACTTGCAAACACAGCAAAGGCTAAGAACTATACACTTTCATCAACTGCAGTTTCTGCAAAGGGTAACATAACAAAGGCAGCAGCTCCTACTCTTGCAGCATCAGCTGTACAGACATTGCTCGCTGACAGTGTTGTTCAGGGTTCAAAGGATTATAGCTTCAACCTTGCGAACATCATTACAGGAATCCCTGCAGATGCAGGCAATGCAACATACGCAGTTAAGACAGAAGGTAACTTTGCTAAGAAGAACGGCGAAGGCATTGACGGAACAAGTCTTAACCTTACAGTAGCAACAGCTCAGGCTGCAGATGCAACTGATTCAGTTGTTGTAACAGTTTCAACACAGAACTATGAAGATGCTGACGTAACAGTTAACTTCTTGTTCAAGAACAAGACAACAGTTGAAATTACTCTTGCTGACATAACAAAAGAGTATGGTCAGGATTACACAGTTCAGGGTAGCTATGCAGCTCAGCCTGCAGACGGCTACACATGGACATATACATATGAAGGAACAAACGGAACACAGTACGGTCCAACAACCGATGCTCCGAAGAATGCAGGTACATATACAATAACTGCAAACTACGAGGACAACACACCTGATACACAGAATCCTTCAATCCCCGGTCACGTGGGAACAACAACAGCCGCTCTTACAATTACTGCTAAGGCACTTACAGTAACAGCAGGTGACGTTGTAATCACAAAGGTATATGACGAAACAACAACAGCAGGCACCATCACAGGTACACTTGGTCTTACAGGTGTTGTAGGTCAGGATGATGTAGCAGTTGATATGACAGCAGTTGAAGCTGGCGATTACGCAAGTGCAGCAGTTGGAACATATACTGTTGAGCTTGATGGTATTGCACTTACCGGTGCTGATAAGGATAACTACACAGTTAATTCAATCTTCAACTTCGAAAATGCGAAGATTACAAAGCAGCTCCAGGCAGCTCTTACAATCGATGGTGCAGACCAGAACATCACAAAGCCTTATTCAAAAGAAGCTGTAGAAATCGTTCTCGGTGGCGGTAGCGGTACAGGTGCATTTAACCTTACAAGCTCAGATCCCACAGTTGTAGCACTTTCAAAGGTAAATGATACAACATGGTCAGCAACATTCCTTAAGATAGGTACTGTAACTATTACAGCTACAAAGGCAGCAGATACAAACTTCGAGGCTGCAACAGACCTTGCAATCGAGTACACAGTAGAACCTAAAACAGTAACAGACGCAGACTTTACATTCGACCTTGAAAACAAGGAATTCACAGGCGAAGAAATTAAGCCTCAGGTAACATCAGCTCTTAACGCTTCAACAGACTATGATGTAGCTTATACAGCTAATACAAACGCAGGTACAGCTACTATAACAGTAACAGCTAAGGGCAACTACTCAGGTACAGTAACAAAGACTTTCACAATCACAGCTAAGGCTCTTAACGATACAGACTTTGCATTCGCAGGTCTTGCAGCTGATGGCTACACATACACAGGTTCAGCTTTAACACCTGGATTTGATGTTAAGTGGGGAACAAAGATTCTTTCATCAACAAATGATTATGAAGTAGCTTATGCAGATAACACAAATGCAGGAACAGCTACTATAACAGTAACAGGTAAGGGTAACTACTCAGGTACACTTACTACAACATTTGCAATCAACCCTGCAGCTTACACAGGCGTTGTAACAATTTCTGCAAGCGAAGCAACAATCGCAGAAAATACAGTTCTCACAGCAAATGCTCCTGCAGGTGGTACACTTGCATATCAGTGGAAGAAGAACGGCGAAGCTATTGCAGAAGCAACCGGAACAACATACACAGTTCAGGCTGCAGATGCTGATGCAGAAATTACAGTAGCAGTAACATCAACAGGTAACTACGAGGGCACAATCGAAAGCTCAGCAGTAGTAGTTGGTAAGACAGCTCTTACAGGTACAGCAACACTTGCAGGTACATCAGAAATCACATTAACAGTAGAAGGCGCTCCTGCAGCTGAAAACTATGATATAGTATGGCTCAGAAATGGCGAAGTTATTGAAAATGCAAACGGAACAACATATACAGTTCAGGATGCAGACAAGGGATGCTCAATTACAGCTAAGCTCGTAGCAAAGGGTGATACCTATACAGGTGAAATCACATCAAATGCAGTAGCAGTTCCTGCAACAGCTCCATCATTCGCAGAGGCACCAAGCGTATCTGCAGGTAATGGTCAGGCAACAGTTGCACTTTCAGCTAATGCAAACGGTTCAGCTATTACAAGCTATAAGATTTATGTAGATGGCACTCTCGTAGCAACAGTTGACGGTTCACAGACAACCTACACTGTAACAGGCCTTACAAACGGCACAGAATATAAAATTAAGGTTGAAGCTATCAACGGTATAGGCAGCACACAGTCAGGAGAATCAACAGTAACTCCCAAGAACCCAATCGGCGTTGGCGGAAGCAGCGGAGCATCATCTAATAAGGTAACTGTAAGCTCTGATTCTAAGGGTGCAGTTAAGCTCAGCACAAGTTCAGCTCGTCCTGGCACTAAGGTTAAGGTAACAGTTAACGAAGTAGAGGGCAAGGAAGTTAAGGAAGTTAAGATTCTTGATAAGAACGGCAATGAAGTCGAGCTTACAGAGAATGCAGACGGAACACTTTCATTCGTAATGCCTAAGGGCGGTGTAACAGTTGAAGTTGAGTACGAAGAAGCAAAAGACGAACCCACAGATCCCGAACAGCCCGAAGAACCTGAACAGCCAGAACAGCCGGTTGAACCTGAAACACCGGTAGCATCAGGTCAGTTCAAGGACGTATATGATAACACATACTACGCAGCTCCTGTTAAGTGGGCGGTAGAAAAGGGTATTACAACCGGTCTCAGCGATGATTCATTCGGACCTGAAGCTGATTGTACAAGAGGTCAGATGGTAACATTCCTCTGGAGAGCAGCAGGAAGTCCTGAAGTTGAAGCTGCAGGCGCATTTGCAGACGTAGAAGGCGGAAGCTACTACGAAAAGGCAGTAGCATGGGCAGTAGCAAACGGTATCACATCAGGAACATCAGATTCAACATTCAGCCCTGATGCACTTGTAACACGTGCTCAGACAGTAACATTCCTCTTCAGACTTGCAAAAGCTGCAGCAGAAGCAGGAGAATCAGCATTTGCTGATGTTACAGCAGATGCATACTACGGTGATGCAGTAGCATGGGCAGTTGCAAACGGCATTACAAACGGATTGGCAGAAGATGTATTCGGACCTGACGCATCATGCGTACGCGGTCAGATTGTAACATTCCTCTTCCGTTACTTTGGCGAATAATCAAAATAATTATGCGGAGTGTCCTAAGGGGCACTCCGCATTTAAGTTAAGGGTGGTATATATGAAAAAAGGCATTTATCAGCATTTTAAAGGCAATAAATACGAGCTTTTAGAAATTGCAACACATTCGGAAACATTGGAAAAAATGGTGGTTTATAAAGCTCTTTACGGTGAGTGTGGAATATGGGTAAGACCTGCTCATATGTGGAATGAAGAAGTAGAGCATAATGGCAAAAAAGTACCGCGTTTTGTGCTGATAGAAGAAAAAGAATAATACATAATAGTCAGTAAGAATTCGATAAAAGTCAGTAAGAATTTGTAACAATTATCCTGAAATGTGTGGTATAATTAATACACAATGGGTTATAGTATCCAAAAAATCAGTAAGGAGTTGTTATAATGAAACGAAGCGAAATCAATAATGCTATCAAATGGGCAGAAGACCTTTTATCAAAAAGACTTATCACTTTGCCACCCTTTGCAAGAAGAGCTGCAGACGATTGGAGCGGCGAGGGCGATGAGCTTATTAAAAGTACAATGCTCGGTTGGGACGTAACAGATTTTGGCAAGGGCGACTTTTCAAAAACCGGCGCTGTTCTATTTACAGTTCGTAACGGAGATATTAAAAGACCGGAAGAAACAATTACATATTGTGAAAAGTATATTCTCCTTAAAGACGGCAACTGTCAGGAGATACCTATGCACTATCATATTGATAAAACAGAAGATATTATAAATCGTGGCGGAGGCATACTTTGTGTTCAGGTTTGTCAGAGAAATGCAGCGGACAAGCCAGATATGGAAACGCCGGTAGAAGTATTAATGGACGCAAAGAAATATACATATAAGCCTGAAGAAATAATCGAAGTAGAACCAGGTGCAAGCATCACTCTTACTCCATATATCTATCACAGATTCTGGGCAAAGACAGGTGCAGGCGACTTAGTTGTGGGCGAGGTTTCAAAGGTAAATGACGATAATAATGACAATATCTTTGCAGAGCCGTCCGGACGTTTCAGCGAAGTTGTAGAAGACGAGCCTATGTACAGACGTCTTGTAAACGAGTATTGATAGGAGGTAACCCAAATGGATAACAAGTATGGAATTTTTATGAATTTCTGGGTTAATACCTGGGAAGCCGACCATGCCAAATACATAAAAAAAGCCGCAGAGCTTGGTTTTGATGTGCTTGAGTTTCAGGCGCAGGCGCTTCTTAATATGTCAGATGCACGCATGGAAGAACTTAAAGCGGTGGCAAAGGAATACAATATAGAGCTTACATATAGCCTCGGCCTTGATAAAAAGTACGACATAGCATCTCTTGATGAAAATGTCCAGAAAGCAGGCATTGAGTATCTTGGCAACATCATCGACAGAATTCATAAAATGGACGGTAAAATCCTTTCAGGCGTAAGCTACGCAGGTTGGGGTGTTCCTGATGTAGTAGATGTTGAAAGAGCAAGAGAAAACAGCGTAAAGAACATGAAAATGCTTGGTAAAAGAGCTGCAGAATACGGAATTACATACGGAATTGAAGCGGTTAATCGTTTTGAGGGTATTATCGTAAATACTGCAAAGCAAGCGCTTGACTACGTAAACAGAGTTGATTGTGACAATGTTGGTATTCTTCTTGACACCTATCACATGAACATAGAAGAGGACAACATGGGCGATGCAATCAGAACAGCAGGAAGCAAGCTTGTAGGACTTCATGTTGGTGAAAACAACAGAACAGCTCCCGGTAACGGCTATGGCCATATTGATTGGAAAGAAATTTTTGCGGCGCTTCGTGATGTTGATTTCAAGGGCAGAATAGTAGCAGAGCCATTTGTAGTTGCAGGCGGCGAGGTAGGCGATGCAATCTATGTATGGCGTGACCTGATAGATGATACATCAGAGGCATCAATAGATAAGCAGGCAAAGAATATGCTTACATTTTTCAAATCATTATAATAAAAAAATACTGAACGATTATTCGTTCAGTATTTTTTATTGCTCATTATTGTGAAAGAGCTGTCTTTAACCACCACTGACCAATATCAAGCGCTGTATAAATATCTTCTCTTTCTGATTCACGGAAAACCTGAGGTGAATCAAGATTTCCGTCATTGGCAATAAGCTTTATTTTTACCTTAGACGCTGATTCAATATCTTTTACCTTCTTGGTTTCCAAAATATCAAGCTGTAACATATATCGTTCGCCCGGCTCGCCATAGTAGAGAGTATTTCCTGAGCGAAACAGCGGTTTATCTCTGAATGTAAACTGTTTTTTCTTTTTAGCCTGCATTAGTATCTCTCCTTCCGATAATATACATAGATAAAACAGAAGCCTCTTAGCAAGGCTTCTGTAAATTCTTACTCAGCAAAGTTTGATTCAACAAGTTCAACAAGACTGTTAACTGCTGCTTCTTCGTCAGCACCGTCAGCAAGGATATTCACTGTAGTGCCTTTTGTTATACCAAGTGATAAAACACCAAGCAAGCTCTTTGCATTAACCTTTCTTGCGTCCTTTTCAATCCAGATGCTTGACTTGAATTCATTAGCTCTCTGTATAAAGAATGTTGCAGGTCTGGCATGAAGTCCTACCTGATTATTGACTGTAACTTCTTTAGAAAACATATTTGAATGACCCCCTATTATTACGACTTCAAACGATTAATCCGTATAAATTCAAATTAGTGATAATAACATAATTATAGCATACTATATTATACACAGAACGTCAATATATTTTTTATACGGCAAGGAATTTTCAGTAAAGAACACAAATTTAAAATTTGCTATTCTATTTATTTTCGGTGTTTTCACCAACCTTATTTTTGCCGTTGTCAATAAGCTTTTCGCGTACCTGCTGTTCTATCATCTTAGTAAATTCAGGGTTCTCTACCATATACTTTCTTACGTTATCTCTGCCCTGGCCAAGCTTCTCTCCGTCGTAGCTGAACCATGCGCCGCTTTTCTTGATTATATCGTAGTCAGTTGCAATATCAAGAATATTGCCTTCCTTTGAAATGCCCTCTCCGTAGAGTATATCAAATTCAGCTTCTTTAAACGGAGGCGCAACCTTGTTCTTAACAACCTTAACTCTGGTCTTGTTACCTATAAGCTCTGTTCCGTTCTTAATCGCTTCAATTCTTCTTACATCAAGTCGTACTGATGAGAAATACTTAAGAGCACGTCCGCCGGGAGTTGTTTCGGGGTTGCCATACACAACGCCCACCTTTTCACGAAGCTGGTTAATGAATATTACGCTTGTACCGGTTTTGGAAGTAATACCTGTAAGCTTTCTCAGCGCCTGAGACATAAGTCTTGCAAGAAGTCCCACATGAGAATCACCCATTTCGCCCTCAATTTCAGCCTTTGGAACAAGAGCTGCAACTGAGTCAACTACTATAATATCAATAGCACCGCTTCTGACAAGTGCTTCTGCAATTTCCAGCGCCTGCTCGCCCGTATCAGGCTGAGCTACTATAAGATTATCAATGTCAACACCTAAATTCTTTGCATAAACCGGATCAAGAGCATGCTCGGCATCAATAAACGCTGCATCTCCGCCCATTTTCTGTGCTTCTGCAACAACGTGGAGTGCAACAGTTGTTTTACCGGATGATTCAGGGCCGTAGATTTCAATAACTCTGCCTCTGGGAATTCCGCCTACCCCAAGTGCAACGTCAAGAGTAAGTGAGCCGGTGGGAATAGCATCAACTGCAACGTTCGGTGCGTCGCCAAGCTTCATAATACTGCCTACACCGAAATTCTTCTTAATATCTTTAATCGCCTCATCTATTGCTTTGATTTTTTCAGGATCTTTTTTAATGATTTTATTTTCAGTACCTTCCATTTTTCTGGTTCCTTTCGTACTATGTAATATACATATATTATACTATATTTAATCGCAAAAAGCAAGTAATTTCTTGTTTTTTAAGTCAAAAATTATGATTAAACACTGAAACCCTTATTTAATGGGAAAAATCGCAATATCTTGTACTAAAATTACTACTAATTTACTACTTTTGAGCCTTGATATGATGAGAAGATATGCGAAAAATTGAGAAGAAATTGTAAAAATAGAGGCAGTCTATGGTATATAGGCTGTCTTTTTCTATATATAAATTTTGAGTCAGGAGGTGTGAATAATGGCATTGGATTTTGATTATTTCTATGGATGCGAAGCGGAGCAGTTTTCTTTCTTTCGTATCCCAAAGCGTTTATTTAAAGACAAGAAATTTCGTTATATGTCAACGGATGCAAAATTGCTGTACGGACTTATGCTTGACCGGATGGGATTATCAATGAGAAACAGATGGATTGATGATGATAACAGAGTGTATATCATTTACACTATGGAAGATATAATTGTTGACTTGGGATGTGCAAGGCAAAAGGTATCAAAATTATTGGAGGAACTTGATAACTGTGTGGGTTTGATAGAACGAAAAAGACAAGGGTTAGGAAAGCCAAATATCATTTATGTAAAGAACTTCATAACCTCTGAATCTTCCGAGTATGAAAATCATACTTCAAGAAGTATGAATACGGAAAATCCAGAAGTTCCAAAATCAAACTTGCAGAAGTATGAAAATCATGCTTCAAGAAGTATGAATATCGAATTTCAAGAAGTTCCAAAATCATACTCTAATAATACTAATATAAATAATACTGATATTAATAATACTGATTTTAATGATACTATCCTATCATATCCTATCAGTGATGAAGAGGAGTATGATAACGGTTCTGATGAACCGATTGATGCGATAGGATGGATACGAGAAAGAGAAATATATGAGAAAATAATTAAATCAAATGTTGAATATGACATTATGATTCAAAGATTTGAGAAGGATTGGCTTGATGAAATTATTGAGCTTATGGTTGATGTTGTATGCAGTAAAGAGCCATATATCCGAATTAACAAACAAGAATATCCGCATGAGATTGTCAAAAGCAGATTTTTGAAGATAGACAGTTCTCATATCGAATACATATATTTTGCATTACAAGAAAATTGCTCTAATGTCCGTAATATACGGGCATTTTTAATTACAACAATTTACCGTTCGTTTGAAACATCGGATAATTGGTTCTCAGCAAAGGTTAAATATGATATGGCAAACCCAAAGAAGAATTGAGGTGATGGCAGATGTGTAAGTTTTATGAGAATTATCAGATGCTTGCAGAAGCAATTATAATGCAGGCTGTCAGAGATTACAGACATTGCGGATGTCATCAAACAAGAGATTCTATAGAGAGATTTTTCAGGTCGGATTGGTTCACAGCTCTTTGTGAACTTGACGGTGAGAAATTAATAAAAAGATTAAGACAGGAAAGGATGATGAAACATGGGTAAAGTTATTGCTATTGCAAATCAAAAAGGTGGTGTTGGCAAAACAACCACAACAGTAAATCTTGGAGTTGGACTTGTGAATGAAGGTAAAAAGGTGTTGCTTGTTGATTGCGATGCTCAGGGGAGCTTGACAGAGAGCTTGGGTTTTCAGGAACCGGACAAGCTTGATGTTACACTATCAACATTAATGCAACGGTCAATGGAGGAAAAGCCGATTACGCCGGAGGATAGTATTTTACATCACGAAGAAGGAGTTGATTTGATTCCGGCAAATATTGAACTCTCAGGTATGGAAACTGCACTTGTGAATGTTATGAGTAGAGAAAGAGTGCTGAAAAACTGCATTGATAGTGTGAAGGACAAATATGATTATGTGCTTATTGATTGCACACCGTCACTTGGAATGTTGACGATTAATTCGCTTGTTGCAGCAGATGAGGTTATTATCCCCGTTCAGGCACATTATCTTCCGCTTAAAGGATTAGAGCAGCTTGTTTCAACTGTAACTAAAGTGCAAAGACAAATAAATCCTGATTTGAAATTCAATGGAATACTTTTAACAATGGTTGACAGAAGAACATTATACAACAAAGAAGTTTCAACGGTAATCAGGTTAAATTACTCCAAGTATCTGAAAATCTATAAAACGGAAATACCTAATTCTGTTAAAGCTGCAGAAGCATCGGCGGTTGGTAAAAGTGTTTATGCACATGATGCAAAAGGTATCGCTGCAGAAGCATACAAAAATCTGACAAAGGAGGTGCTTGATAATGGCAGGAACAGGAATAAACATCGGGAAGAGTATGCTCGATGATTTGTTTAAAACAGATGAGGGTAGAAAAACAAAGGAAATAAAGCCTATTAACAATGAAGATTTCAAAATCAATGTTGAAGCATTGCAAAAGGTTCAACCTAAAGACTTAACTGCAAGTGAAATTACTGTCAGACTTGGTTCAACTTGGATACCACCTGAAGATATAAAGGACTTCATATTTGAACTTCTTTCTCCCGGTTGGTATGCAAAAGATAAAGTTGAAGTGCGGTACTCAAATATTACAGGTACTTGGACTATTGAAGGCAAAAGTGCTGATAAGGGTGTTAAAGCACAGAATACATTCGGAACAAAAAGAATTAGTGCATATAAGATTATTGAGGAATCCCTTAATCTTAAAGATGTCCGTATATTCGATTATGTTGAGGATGAAGAAGGCAGAAAGAAGCCTGTTCTCAATAAAAAAGAAACAACTATTGCACAGCAAAAACAAGACCTTATTAAAGCAGAGTTTGATAATTGGATATGGAAAAATCCTGACAGACGTGAAAGACTGACAAAGCTTTACAATGAAAGATTTAACTCAGTAAGACCTCGTGAGTATGACGGTAGCCATATTACATTCAGTGGTATGAATCCTGAAATTGTACTCCGTAAACATCAGGAGGATGCAGTTGCAAGAATAATGTACGGCGGTAATACTCTGCTTGGTCACGTTGTTGGAGCCGGAAAAACTTGGACGATGGTTGCCGGAGCTATGGAAATGAAACGCTTGGGATTATGTAATAAGTCTCTTTTTGTAGTTCCTAATCATTTAACCGAGCAATGGGCATCTGAATTTCTACAGCTTTATCCTGCTGCAAATATCCTTGTTGCAACAAAGAAAGATTTTGAAACAAAGAACCGTAAAAAGTTCTGCGGACGAATTGCAACCGGAGATTATGATGCGGTTATTATTGGTCACTCTCAGTTTGAAAAAATTCCTATGTCGATTGAAAGACAAAAGGCAGTTTTGGAAAGACAAAAAACTGAAATTATGCACGGAATTATTGAGCTGAAAGCTGAAAAGGGTGAAAGATTTACCATAAAGCAGCTTGAAAAATCGAAGAAAGCTATTGAAGCAAGACTTGAAAAACTCAATGACCAAAGCAGAAAGGATGATGTGGTTACCTTTGAAGAGCTGGGCGTTGACAGAATATTTGTGGACGAAGCTCATTTTTACAAAAATCTCTACCTCTATACAAAAATGCGAAATGTAGGCGGTATATCACAAACCGAAGCACAGAAATCATCAGACCTTTTTATGAAAACACAGTATCTTGATGAACTCACGGGTGGTAAAGGTGTTATTTTTGCAACGGGTACTCCCGTATCAAACAGTATGGTTGAGCTTTATACAATGCAGAGGTATTTGCAGTATAAAACCTTGCAGGATAAGAATTTACAACACTTTGACGCTTGGGCTTCTACATTCGGTGAAACTGTTACTGCAATAGAGCTTGCACCTGAAGGAACAGGCTACAGAGCAAAGACAAGGTTTGCGAGATTCTTTAATCTTCCTGAGCTTATGTCAATGTTTAAGGATGTTGCAGATATTCAGACTGCGGATATGCTCAATCTTCCGACTCCTGAACCGCATTACAAAACTATCGCTGTTGAGCCTACTGAAATTCAAAAGGAAATGGTTTCAGAGCTTGCAGACAGAGCAGAAAAGGTTCGTAACAGAATGGTTGATCCGTCAGTTGATAATATGCTGAAGATTACCAATGACGGACGAAAGCTTGCACTTGACCAAAGACTCATAAATTCACTTTTACCTGATGATGAAAATTCAAAGGTTTCTGCGTGTGCAAAAGAGGTGTTTGATATTTGGCAAGAAACATCCGATATTCGTGGAACGCAGCTTGTATTCTGTGATTTATCTACTCCTAAGAATGACGGTACATTTAATGTATATACCGATATTCGGGATAAGCTGATTGCAAATGGTGTGCCTGAGAATGAAATCGAATTCATACATAATGCTGATTCAGAAGTGAAGAAAAAAGAACTGTTTTCAAGAGTTCGTAAAGGTAATCTTAGCCATAAAGTAGAGCTTGGTACAGATGTGTTCGGTAACCTGCAAAGACTTGATAATGCTCTTGAAGGCTTCCCGAAAAGATTAGAAATTGTAAAGGAAAATCTTGAAGAAACAAAAAAGCAGTTTGAGCTTGCAAAGGTTGAAAGTCAGAAAGAGTTTCCGCAAGAGGAGGAATTACAGGAGAAAATAAAAAGACTTGCAGAGGTTGATGCACTTCTCAATATGGATAAGAAAGACCGTGAAGGTGCAGAGCTTGGTGGTCCTGATGAAGATGAAGCTCCGCAGAAAAAAGTTGTAGGATTGGAGAGATAAATATGTCAATTTGATGAAAATTACCTGAGTATATTGACAAAAGGTCGGTATTCCGATATAATAATATATAATATATGTGTAAGGACGGTGTAATTATGACGCTTCAAATGTTATTAAATAATGAAAATATCACTAAATATCAGCTTTCAAAGATAAGCGGAGTGCCAAAAACTACTGTTATTGATATATGCTCAGGTAAAAGTTCTATCCAAAAATGTTCTGCAAAAACTGTATATCAGATTGCAAAAGCATTAAATCGGTCTATGGAAGATATAATGGAGCTTGATGATCATGAATATAATGCAGAAACAGGAATGCCTATTGATGAAGCACATTTTGAGTGCGGATTGCCGGTTTATGTTCAGGAATCACTCGACCGTATGAAAAGTTCTTGGAGGATTGTTGACAGTGGCAAAAAGGATATGAATTGGGATATATGTTGGTGCGAATTAAATGCTGATTTGAATTCCGCCGAGGTTGAAAACCTTATTTCGAGCGAGCAGGCTTGGTATCTCAGACGTAAATATTTAAGAATGGAGAATGCTATATGATAGATTTTACAAATTCTATACAGAAAAATAAAGCATATGCAGGAGCAAACGGCGGTAAAATTGCGGTAGTATATAATGATGAGCAGTATATGCTTAAATTTCCGCCGTATCCGACAAAAAACAAAGATATGAGCTATACAAACAGTTGTATCAGTGAGCATATTGGCTGTAAGATTTTTGAATTACTTGGAATTCCTGTGCAGGAAACAATGATAGGAACATATACAAGTAAAAATAAAACAAAAATTGTTGTTGCATGTAAGGACTTTACAAGACCGGGAGTTGTGCTTCAGGACTTTGCTTCTTTAAAGAACCGTATCATAGATTCGGAAAGAAACGGATATGGAACAGACCTTAATGATATTTTATCAACGATTGAAGAACAAACATCTGTTGATTCTGAAAAGCTCAAAGAAAGATTTTGGGATATGTTCATAGTCGATGCTTTTATCGGTAATTGGGATAGACATAACGGCAACTGGGGATTTTTATATGATACAACTACTGATCAGGTAACACTTGCACCTGTGTATGACTGTGGTAGCAGTCTATATCCTCAGGCAGATGAGGATATGATGCAGGAAATTCTGAATAATAAAAATGAATTAAATCACAGAGTTTTTGATATACCCTTGTCTGCGATAACATATAACGGAAAGAAGATAAACTATTTTAAATTCTTATCATCAGGAGAGTTTGGGGATTGCAATAAAGCATTGATTAAAATTACAGAACGTATTGATATGGAAAAGGTATTTGAAATTATTGATAATACCGAAACAATTACAGAAATACAAAATACATTCTATAAAACAATGCTTACAGAGCGTAAAAAGCGTATTCTTGATTTTTCCGTAAATAAGGTTAAAGAAAAATAGTACAATAACACCCACCAAGATACCCACCATGAAGAAGGTATTTAAAAAAATTGTAGAATTTTTTAACTCCTAAAAGAAGAAAAGAGATACAGGAATTGTAAATAGAGGGATATAATCTGTTGGTTCAATATGAATCAGCAGATTTTTTTGTACCCAAAATTGAAAGGACAGTGATTTAAATGACTAAAGAGGATTTAAGAGATTTGTTATATCAGAAAGCATCTAAGGAACAAGATGCTTTTGTAGAACATCTTAAAACACTTCCCCCGGAACAAATCATTGACAAGTCATATGAAAAAGTAATGCGAGATGATATTCTTATGACCTTTGAAGATGACTACTTATCTGATAAGCAGATTGCAGAGCTTATCAAACTCGACTATCCTTTGTCTGCTTGTTATGACGAATGGATGGAAACGGATGCTTCTCATATGGAAATGTTGAGAGATAGGACAAAAAGGTGCAAGTACACTTGTTTCAGCTTCAACTGTACAAGCCGGAGATTTAGCTTTTGTTTCTGATTATAGCCATGTTGGAATCGTATCATGAACATTACCGGCTGTTACCACCGTTTCAAGAACAAACCCATTTTTATCGCAGGCAGTGTGTGCTTCATATGCAAACTGTTTTTGATGTTCACCCTTTACAAAAAGTCCACTTTCAGGATCAGTTGTACTTTGTGTAATTTTCTTTGTTTTCTCTGCTTTCTTACGATTTTTCAACTTCTTTTTTGATGTGTTATCTTTTTTCTTTCCGCTTGTTTTGGGTGTATCGTCATCGTCAAAAGGTTTCTTTCCATGTTCTATTCTGTCATTGTTGATTTCTTCTAAGAGTTCGTCTGCATATCTTTTAGCTGCAACGGGAACTTCTATTTCAATTTTCTTTTTAGTATTCGCATTTGCTTTTATATGTGTTCCGTCTATGAATACTGCCTCCGGTTTCAAATATCCCGCCTCGGCAGCTTCGCTTAATATCCATGTAAATATTTTATCTATTGTGTTTGCATTAAAACGATGACGAAAGTTGTAGCTGATTGTGGAAAAGTGGGGAGTTTCATCCGTTAAACCATATCCTAAAAACCAACGATAGGCAATATTTAATGATACTTCATCTGCAGTTCTTCGTAACGATGGCAATCCGTACAAATGCTGAATTAAAACCATCTTAAAAAGTACAACTGGGTCAATACTTGGTCTGCCGTTATCATCACAATACAGTTCTTCCACAAATTCGTATATTTTAGAAAAATCCACTGCATTACTTATTTGTCTTAACAGATGGTTTTGTGGTACAAGGTCTTCTATACTTATCATTTCAACTTGATATCTGTTTTCATATCCTTTTTGCATCATATTTCATCACCCAAGAATATTATATCACAAAATGAAGAAAAAGCCCAGAAAAATCTGGACTTTTTCGACAGTCTGCAAAGGAGGAACTGTAGCAAAATGTTTCATTTTGCTACAGTTCCTCCTTTTGAGAATAAACATACATCCCCTCTATTTTTATTTGCTATGTGAAAAGAATAGTGTATACTTTGAATTGCTGTATTTTTCAATAAATGTTTTGCTTTTTTCAGGACAAACAGTTGCACCTGTTGGTACCTTTCGTGTTATACAGTCTCTATGATAACATTCATCGCCGACGAATACTGTATTTTCATTTAGTTCAACAATACACGAACCCTTGCTGTGTCCTCCGATTTTAATTATTTTCACGCCATCACAGACCAAATATGTATCAATAAAGGCATTTACACCAAACCCTTCTGGAATATATTGCTTTCCACATTCAAACTCGTCCTTCTGAATGTGTATAACAGAGTTTTTAAAATACTTTACGCATTCAATGTGGTCATGATGGGAATGGGTTATAATTACATCTGTAATAGTATTTGCAGATATACCAATTTCTTCAAGTGCTTTGATGCTGCCGATAAATTCAGTCATAACAAACCCCGGCATTGTTTCACAACCGGCATCAACCAAAATCACCTTTTCTTTTGCTTTTAGCACATAAACAATAAAATCAATAGCACACACTTTATCCTCTGATCCACTTTGCAAAATCATACTTTCAGGCAGAGTGGATTTTCCATATTTGACAGGTATTACTTCTATATCCATATTACTTTATCGTCAAAACAACCTTACCTACACTCTTGCCTTGATATAAGATATCATGAGCCTTTTCCGCCTCTTCAATAGGAAGAACCGCATGAATAGTAGGTTTCACTTCGCCACTCTCAATCTTTGGAAACACCTTCTCTACAAGTTTAGATAGAATTTGAGCTTTGGTTTCGGGTGTTCTCGAACGTAAAGTACTACCAATAATTCTTACATTCCTTACATAGATGTTTTTAAGATCTATTTCTGTCTTTGTTCCCGCAAGAGCCGCAATCATAATCCATCTTGCTCCGTGTGTTAGATAATGAATACATTTCCCCATTATTTCACCACCAAGACAGTCGATTGCGACATCAACACCATGACCGTTTTCAAGTTCTTCCTTTAATACCTCTGAGATATCTTCCTTTGGTGTAACCACTACTCTGTCCGCGTTTAAGTGTTTAATTGACTCTGCAATTTCATCGGTCAAAACAGTTGTAATTACTCTTACGCTAAATGCTTTTGCCATAGGAATAATAACACTGGCAAGACCTGATGCGCCTGCATTCATCAAAAGAGTGTTTCCAGGCTTGATACCTCCTTCTATGAAAAGGTTAAGATATGCTGTCGCAAAAGCCTCCGGAATCGCTGCTGCTTCTACCATTGTACAGTTTTCAGGAACCGGCATAAGCATATCATATTTTACTGCCACAAATTCGGCATAACCACCGCCGCCAAGAAGTGCGCAAACCTTATCTCAAATTTTCCAATTTGATTTTGTTCTTGCCTCTTCTCCTATTTCGATGATTACTCCCGAAATTTCAAGCCCCATCCACTCAGGACATCCTGGTGGTGGCGGATAATCTCCTTCCCTCTGCATTAAATCAGCACGGTTAAGTGCCGCTGCATAAATCTCTACAAGAACCTCTTCAGATTTTATTACGGGATTAGGTACTTCATCCCATCTTAAGCTTTTATCTTCGTTAACAAGTATCGCTTTCATTTTTCATTTTCCTTTCAGCTGTTTATTTCCACAGGCTTCGGCAATTATTTTATATAATTCCAGTTCATAATCGTAACTCCAGGGATTTCTTTTGTTGCCTCTTACGTAAGAAGCAAACCCCAACATCATATTATCATATCTATCAAACGACTCACTTCGTGTTTTGGCTCCCCTTGAGCCCCAATCACGGCTTGTATATTCCGTTGTTTCCGCAAAATACAAACCATTATCTGCAAACATTTCAAGAGGACATATCTCTATAGTTGCTTTTGTTCCTGTAACAGTTAGATTGCGTCTGGCATATCCCCCAATTTGTGTATCATGCGCCTTAGCCAACGATACACCATTTTTATATTTCATAACAACCATACCGTAATCATATGTATTGTTACCATTTATATTAGTAGAGCAGCTGAGGGGTATAATTTCCAAGGGCTTACCTTGAATTGAATATATAAAATCTATCATATGGCACCCGAGAAAAAATAAATTTCCACCGGGAAAATTATCCAGCCATTTTATTATTTGATCATTGTGAATGCAATTCATCTGTGCTTCAACACTGATAATATCGCCAAGCTCCCCGTTCTTGATTTTTTCCTTAAGCTCAATCACGCAAGGATTATATCTGTACATATAACCTGTATGAAATACTAATTTATTATTTTTAACTGTTTCAATCAGTTTTTCAAACTCCTCTAAAACAATTCCTCCCGGTTTTTCCATATGAATATGTTTTTTATGTTCAGCAACCATTTGCGCATATTTAGTTAAATATATTTCTTCGGTTTCAACAGCAACAGCCTCAATCTCAGGATTTTCTAAAATTTCTTCCAAAGTAAGCTCGCAATATCCTTCAAAATCCGCCATACGATGAGGAAATTTTTCGCGTTCATTTTCAGGCATTACATAACCTACAATTTCAAACACATCGCTGTTTCTTTTCATTGTATTAAATACATCACTTCCGTGTGAATTAGCACTGGTACCAATTTGTGCAATTTTAATTTTACGCATAAAAATCCCTCCGTTAAATTTTTTCCCAGTCAAACTGAACCACAGTTGGGAATTTTTTGTCATTTACAAGACGATCGTAAACTTTTTCGCAATCACTCGGCGAATGTATTTCTTCAACCATGCTTTTAAAATCTATTCTGTTATTTGCACATAATTTCAAAATAGCCTTTATGTCATCATAGGTTGTAAAATATCCCGGATAGGAATCATACTCCGGTCTCGCCAGTGTATGTGCCCCAACAAGGGTTATACCCGGCCCATGAACCTTTCTGTAATAATCAATCGTAAAATCGCTGCTTCTTGTGCATCCTAAAAGTGCAACTCTACCAAATTTAGCCATACAGTCAAGAGTTTCATCAAGTCCCGCACCTTGTCCGGTAACTTCAATAGCAGCATTTACTCCTCCGTTTGTTACAGCCTTGACCTTTTCTGCAAAATTCTTCTCAAATGGATCAAATGCATAATCTGCACCAAACTTCAATGCTTTTTCACGTCTTTCTGCCACCGAGTCAACCGCTATAACGGGTACTGCACCTGCTGCACGAGCCAGCTGAACAGCCATAAGTCCAAGTATTCCAAGACCCATAACCATTGCTGATTCGCCAATTTCAAGTCTTGTCTTCCTGATTGCCGCAAGTGGAAAAGCTCCGATATGCGCCATAGATGCTTCTGCAAATGAAACATTATCATTTGCAATTTTTACAGCATTCTTTTCATCAACAACATTATAGTTTCTGTGTTTTGTCCAATACATAGCAACTCTGTCGCCTATTTCAATACTTTTTACATCTGTACCCTTTTCAACAACAATTCCGGAGCTACTATAACCTGACACTCTGGGAAACACAGCCTCAGAACCCGGTTTTACATTAAGTCCTATAGTTGGATCGCCAGTTATGTTTGCCCTCTCGGTTCCATTGCTTATTGTACTGAAAATAGTTTTTACTCTAACTTCAGTCGGCTTAAGTATTTGACTTTCTACATCAATTAATTTCGCCTTGTTTTTTTCAATAAATACAATTTGTTTATCCACAACAATCACCTCGTAAAATATTCAATAAAACAATAATACTACCTTGACACATTAAAAACAATATGATATAATACACGAAAACACCATTATTCTGCAAGAAAGAATGATTATTATGAATACCACATATTTAATTACAAAATATTCTATTGAAAACAATAAGCACAAAAACACACATTCAGCAGGGCCTGAAGTATATTTTAATAATCCATGTATTGGATATGTAAAAAAAGGCTCTGCAAAGTTCTTTTATAAAGGTCAGACTTTTTATGCTTATGCAGGTGATTTAATTTACATTGCTTACGGAACAAAATATCATTCTGTATGGTATGGTACGCCTGATATTGAATGGTATTCAATACAATTTTGTTTCAAATCTAAATACAATTTTTATGAATATCAATTCCAGATACTAAGAAACTATCCTGCCGAGCTGTTTGATAAAATGAATGAAGCTTATGAAAAATCATGTTTCCTGTGTATTTCATATTTTTATCAGCTTCTTGATGATATTTACAAAAAACTTCAAACTTCCCCTAAATCTACTGCATATACAACTATAGAGCCAGCTATTGACTATATAGAAAATAACTATAATCAGGATATTTCAATAATTACACTCGCAGAACTATGCCATTGCAGTGAATCGGGATTGTTTAAACTTTTCAAAAAGGAAACCAATGTCACGCCTATCACATACAAGCATAATATAATGATTCAACACGCATTGGATTTGCTTTCACATACAACTCTTTCTATTGAAGAAATCAGCTACAAGACCGGGTTTTCTTCATCAAATTATTTCAGGACTGTGTTTCAGAAACTAACTGGCACCACCCCAAGAGAATTGCGCAAGAAATAAGTTTCTGTTTCTTTCAGCATCCATCTATCTGTATATTCTGCACAAAATATAACTTACCTCATTAGTTATAAGAAAATATATAGAATTTTTATTTTTCTGCATTTGTTACCGTTCTTCGGATAAAAAAGTTAACTTGGCTGAAATGAATTTATAACAAAAATCCCCCAATTACCTATGAACCGACCCCCAAAAGTTAGACCAAAAATCTAACGATTGGGAGGTCGGTTTTTTCATGGCAAAATACAGTTATGAATTTAAATTAAAAGTTGTACAAGAGTACTTAAATAACAAAGTCGGTTATGAATCTATCGCAAAGAAAAACAACATACCAGATAAAAAACAAGTGCGTGTTTGGGTGAATGCGTATAAAGAATTTGGCAGTGATGGGTTAATGCGTTCAAGACAAAATAAAAATTACTCTTTTCAATTTAAACTTTATGTGGTAGAATTGTATTTATCAAGTGAAGTCTCATATCAGGAATTAGCTCTATCACAAGGTATCAACAATCCGTCTTTGATAGCCAGATGGGTAAATGATTTCAGAATTGCCGGTCCTGATGCTTTGAGATCTAAAAAGAAAGGTCGTAAGAAAACATTGGACATTAAAGAGTTTAAAAAGCCATCTAAACCTATTGAAGAAAAGCCGGTAGACACAAGTGCTGAACATATCAAAGAACTTGAAGATGAAAATTTGAGATTAAGAATAGAGAATGCATATTTAAAAGAATTGAGGAGACTGCGTTTAGAGGAAGAAGCTCTTCTGAGAAAACAGCGAGAATCGTCCACAGTCTCCGAGGACAGTTCAAATTAAAGGACATTCTCGCAGTAGTTGGTTTTCCTAAGTCAACATATATGTACTGGCAAAAACGGTTTGAAAGAGAAAATCCCGATAAATATTTAGAGGATGAAATCACTAAAATACATATAGAAAACAAAGATTACGGTTACAGACGAGTGTATAGAGAATTACGAAACAAAAAGATTTTTGTGAACAAAAAGAAAGTTCAAAGAATTATGCAAAAATTAGGCTTTCAAGTTACCTCTTTTACTCGCAAAAGTCGCAAATATAGCTCATACAAAGGAAATGTTGGCAAAATAACTCCCAACAGAATTAACCGTCGTTTTAACACCACTGTACCGCATCAAAAGATAACTACCGATACTACTGAATTTAAATATTATGAGATAGATAGCAAAGGCAGAATGGTAATTAAGAAATTGTATTTAGATCCATTTCTAGATATGCTTAATGGAGAAATTTTAAGTTATAGTATAACGCGAACACCATCTGCTTCCGGCATTTTGTCAGCACAAAAACAAGCAATAGAAATAACCTCTGATTGCCAATATAGGAGAACATTCCATTCAGACAGAGGTTGGGCATATCAAATGGGGGCATATTCATTTACACTTAAAGAAAACAAAATATTTCAAAGTATGTCTCGCAAAGGTAATTGTTATGATAACTCTGTAATGGAGAATTTCTTTGGAATATTAAAGCAGGAAATGTATTACGGAACTACATATTACAGCTTTGATGAGCTTAAAAATGCTATTGAAAGATATATAAAATATTACAACGAGAAAAGAATTAAAGAAAAACTTGGGTGGATGAGTCCGATTGCGTATCGGCTCGCTGCCTTGGCTGCGTAAAAATAGCGTAGCAGTCATTAAAACTACTACGCTATAAAAAGTCTAACTTTTGGGGGTCACATCACTACCCTTCCGGGCAAAACAAGAGTTCCTGTGGTCCACTTTATCTGCTATTTCTTTTGCGTACGCGTAGCATTAATAAATACAAAGCTACATATAGCATTCTTTAATTCATCTCTATTTTCATCTCCGCAAGATATATATCCATCTGTTCATTAATCTTTTCAGCACACCCTATATCATCCAATGTTATATTATTTAATTCATGCTTTAATTCTTCTTTAAGTGGCATAAGCTCTTCCTGTTTCATATTGCAGAGAGAAAGAATCTTATCATTATTCACAACCCTATCAAAGCATCTATCATATAAAAGCTATTTTTTTACCATTACTGATCCATCCACTATATCTATGAATGTTTCGTTATCAACAGTTATGTATTTCAAACCACCAATTTCAGAATATGTATCAGCTATTTCCTTTCATGTCATATGTTCAAAAGAAACTACAATCGCATTGCTCTAATACTAAAATAAGGTTTTCGTCAATGAAATTAAATGCAATCTACTTTTGTTACATTGTTTCCTATGTGTAAATTCAAGTCATCAAATTGACATTTCTTTCCGTTAATGAGAATGTTTTTAAAGCATATATTTTTAATTAAACTTGTATTTTCTTTTGAATAGATTGAAGAACCTTGTGGCATTAATCCGTTTGGCGTGGTAATATTTATATCTTCAAAGCTGATGTCAAACACATTACCAGCGTGAGTATCAATAGACCACATTGTTGCACCAGTTGTAACTGTAAATGGAATAGGAGTGTATTCAATGTTGTCTTCCGGATATAAATCGTTATCACTTTCCTGAATTACAAGTTTTCTTTCGTTGCCAGAATATTCTATGTTGATGTTTTTGAATTTCACATTAGTTATATTAGATGCGTCCCCATGTTGAATGTCAAGCATTACATCGCTTCCATGAATAATGTCGCAACCGCAGAACAGTACATCTTTTATGTAGGGTGCGCATGTTTCAGCACCGACTTCCAAAGCTCTGCCCCAATCGCACCATAAAACGCAGTTTTGGACTGTTATGTTTTGCACAGGAAGATGATTGTTTAATTTAAAACCTTTTACTGTCACACAGTCATCAAAAGTTCTTAAATAGCTGTTTTGTAAAAGTCCGTTTGTACAGTTACAAAAGTCACAGCCATCAGCATTATAGCGCCACATTCCAATAAGCTTAATATTGTTTATGGTTATATTTTCGCACCCATCCAAATAGATATTCCAACCTGAAGAGTCAACGATGGTAACACCGTCAATAACAATGTTTTTACACCGGTTTAAGAATATAGGGTTTCCTGTTTGCCTATGCGAATTTGGATCGAGTATTGCGCAACCATTGATTTCATTTGCTCTATTCATTCGACTATTATCGAGAATGCCATACCCGATAATGCTAATGTTATTTTTATCAGTTGCATTAATAGAACCCATTAGTACGGCACCTTCATCTATAAAAATGGTTTGATTGTCTTTGAGCTCTATTCTTTCATCAAATATATGTACTCCTGGAGGGAAATAAAGCATGTTTTTATCGCTTTTATCAATTTTAAAATCAGTTTCGGGGTTTATGAATACAGTTAATGTATTGTGAATCCCATCAAGCTCAACAGAGTATTGCCCGGGTCCTGGGAATTTTACCATTATATTGTTTTCATTAATTACAGGATTTATGTTTTTTGATAATGGGCGGATAATAACATCATTAAAGGTTGCTTTTGGTTCAATTAAAAGAGAAACTTCTGTATCACTTCCAAAAGATATGAAAGAAGCCTTTTCAGTTTGATTAAACGGTCGTTGTTTTCCTTGCCATACTCTATTAAAGGGATAGGCTGAAACATCGCAATTGTATACAGGAATATTATTTCCTTGCCAATAAACTCTAAAGTCTTCGGAGTTTTTGTTATATTCAGTTGGGAAGTTATATATCTTCATTTAAGTTAGTCTCCTTATTATTAAATCCGAAATTAACGAAACAATAATCCTTGTCCCAAGGAAGTTTTTTCATATTTGTCCAAACACAAGGCTGTTTGTGAAAGTGAATAGGACAAACTGCATAGGATTCTCCTTCGGGCAAGTGATGAGGACCTAACATATTGCGCAAATTATTAATAACAGTAATTTCTATTTGATTTCTTCCTGAAACAATCAAATTAGAAATATCCCATTCGTATGGTTCCCATAGTTTAGTTTCGACATCAATTCCGTTTACTGTGAGTTTAAGAACATTTATGCCGGTTTTGCATAATTTTATACAATAATTTGTGTTGTCAAGGTCAAAGTTTTTTGACAATGTTAATTCTCCTGCAAAAAATGGTAATCCGTTTTTTGTGAGGCATTCGGGGTTTATTGATTTTATAGGTGCAGCAATTGAAAAATCTCCATTGTAACGTAGGGCATTTTTTTCAAGTTGGCAAAAAACTCCATTGGTTTTGACAGAAAAATCACCAATGAGATATATGGATTCGATTTCAGTGTCAAAAGTGAGCTTGTTTTTTTCGCTTTCAAACTGTAGTGCTTTTTCTATATTTGAGAGTAAAGTGGAACTTGGTGTAAAATCAACTTCAAAAACAATACTGTTAAAGCCCTGCTTGATTTTTCTTTCAAGATCAAGTATACGGAAAGATTTGTCTGAAAAATATCCAACATCTGTTTTCTGGATTTTCTCTCCATTTACTTTGATTGTAAATTTTTCGGGAGTTTCGCAAACGAGTGATATATCCGAAGGAATATCTTCGACCATAAAAGAGTAATCACACATTATATGAACAGGTCTTTTTAGTTGTAGTGCCATGTGAATAACATCGACTGCATTTTCATTTTTACTTACTAATTCACCGTCAAAATACACATCACAACAATCAATGGTTAAAATATTGGGAGTCATATTTTTTATATTCCAAGTTCCTGACAAATCAAGGGGTGTTAAATTATAATTTGGATTCTCTTGCAGAGCGGTATCGTTGTCATTATCGTTGATTATAATTAGACTCTCGTGGGGAGCGAATTTGTATTTACCGTAAAACGGAATTACATCACCGGTTTTAATATTAAGAAATTTATTTCCGCAAGAAAATGTTTCCTCGATGGTCTTGTTTGATTTATTAACAAAATAATGAATTCTAAAGTCAGGGAAATTTCTTGTAGTGTATATTAAATCCTTATTGTCGCATACGGGGTTTGCCGGAAGCTGTTCGGCTGTAGTTATAATTCCACCGTTGTTTTCAAACTCGATCAAAAGTTGTTTGGTATTTTCTCCGAGATATTTGTACTTAGGAACAACGATGGTGCTATAACGTTGATTACCTATTACCAATTTATCTCCATCGACAAAAGCATGCCGTTCCATAATTATTTCGTCTCCAAAGTGGAAAGGAATATGCTTTTCCTCAAGTGTAAAATATGCCTTTTTTAGAGAATCGTTGTAAAACTTTATTTCGGAAGCATCTGCTTCTGATTTAATGTCGCCACTATAACATACCCATGCACTTGATTGATTGTGTAAAAGCAAAACATTAAAATTAACATCACCCTCGCTGAGGAGCATACCGATACGGGACATAGAATCATTAAAAATTTTATATTCATCCCACCAAGGCTGTTGATAATACATTGCAGGTGGATAGTCGCGTTTGCGAAGTCCTCTTAAAGAATATCCTTCCAAATGCTGACATAGTTTTGTGATGCCGTGCACCATTTGCCATTCGTAGATTTCTTTTAATTCGTCAAAGCTGACATTATGACCGCAAAGTGCAAAGGTTTCTGACAAAATTTCTTTCTTGCCTAATTGATGTGCTACAGATGAAACTTGCAGCGGAGTAAAACAGTCAAAATTTCCTCTGCGTGATAGCCAATCCATGCCGGGCATATGAAAATACTCATAGTGAGGCATGCAGGCACCATTGCAAGTAAGCTGGGAATAGAGTGATTCTTCGCATACTAAGTGCCCGGTGATTTTTATATTGTGTTCGGTGCACCAGTCATATATGGGTTTCATAAAGTTTTGTGAGAATAGAACTGTAACTAATCTCCAGAATTTAAAGCGAGTATCTTCGTAGCTTCCAATTGGCTTAAAAAGTTCTATAAGTTTATCAATCAAATTTTCTCCGTATGCTTTTTTGTACTCTTCAGGAAGAACAAAACTCCACGGAATACCATTTCGTGATATTTGAGGTTCATCGGTAAAGAAGCCCTCCATGGTATTTCCGTATTTGTCATAATAGGGTTGATAAATATTCTTGATAAATTCATTTGTTACTTTGCTATCAAGAGTATCTACATAATATGGGTTCACTTCATAGTAAAAACGGAGTCCGTTGTTGATAGCAATAGTATTTTTGCTATTTTCTGTATTGGAATCGTACCTTAGATATTTTTGCTGATAATCTGTACCAAGTTCGTTTACTGTTCCGTTTCCGAAACCACTTGGCCAACCATTTTCATCATAAGCCCATGGTTGCATATCGTGTTTTCTGCCCTCACTAATGCCGACAGATATATTTTCAAACCACTCTTCGCCCATATATTCAGTCATAAGACCACCACGCGCGTGCATAAAATAACCGCCTATTCCGGCTTCGTTCATAAGATTTATTTGGCGCTTGGTTTCTGTGGGGTTGAGTTTCTCATTCCATGACCAGAATGGGATTGGACGATATTTTTTATCTATATTTTTGAATTTATTATTCATGGCCCTACGTCTCCTTTTCGAAAATTTATGTAATTATATTCAATTATATAAAAATGATATGATTTAGGCAATAGATAAATAATAAAAAGATAGATTGAGAGTAAAAGTCGATAATAAAGTGAACAATTTGCATAAGTTATAATATTGAAAGAAGAATATATATTTGATAAAATTATATATAACTTAAATTAAAGGAAAGGATGATGTGCTATGGATATTCTGTTCGCAGATGATGAGATTGCGATTCGTGAGATTATTGTTCGCAAGATTAATAAAAATAAACTTGGTATTGATAATGTTTATCAGGCAGATAACGGAATTGATGCTTTGGCGACATATAAACAATATTTTCCTGAAATTGTTATTACAGATATAAAAATGCCTCAAATGGATGGATTGGAGTTAGTAGAAAAGATTAGAGAAATATCAAAAGATACAAAAATAATAATCATTAGTGGATATGATGAATTTGAATTTGCCCAAAAAGCACTTAGGTACAAAGTTGATGATTACATTCTAAAACCAGCGAAAATTAATACAATAGAAGATGCGATATTAAAAGCACAAAAGGATATTTTGCATAATATTGAGGTAAAAAACAAGGAATATGAGAAAAGTTTTTTAGATTTAATTAATGGTAGAACTGATAGTGTTTTAATTGATGAACATGCCTATTTGTTTGTTATAAATTACAAAAACAAGATTGATGAAAATTGGGATTTCATTTCGGAACACTCTGTGATTCGCTATGGCATTATGAATGTTTTAAAAGAGGTGCTTGAAAACGAAAAAATTGTTTTAGCAGAAGATAATTTAGGGGGTGTTGTGTTGCTACTATATAAAGGGTTTTTGAATAAACAAGCTCTCGTTGAATTTGCTAATGAAATAAAAAAAGCAGTTGAAGAAAGCGTTGGTGTATTTATTGATATAGGTTATAGCTCTGATTGTTTAGGTAGAGGCTTTAAGGAATGTTATACAGAAGCTTACAGATGCATGAAAGAGCCTCAAAGTGCACAAGAACGATATTCTAATGTAATATATAATGCAATTAAATTTATGGAAGAAAATTTAAACAATGCTCCCACCTTAGAGGAAACGGCAAAGTTTGTGCATGTTACTCCAAATTACTTTTCAGCTGTTTTTAAAAAAGAAGTAGGAAAAAAGTTTTCGAAGTACATTGCGGATAGACGCATAGAAATAGCGATGGAACTTCTTTCTACAAAAAAATATAAGGTTTATGAGGTTGCGGATATGTTGGGGTTTGAGAATCCAAGGTATTTTTCCCTGTTTTTCAAGAAACATACCAAAATGACAATTTCCGAATTTCAAAAGACACAAAGGGGATAAACAACGATGAAGTTTTTTAAGAAATATAATGTACAAGTGTTTTTTGTTTTGTTCGGTATGTGCATTTGTTGTTTGTTTGTTGTGGGCTTGATTTTATATGCAAATATAAATGATATATATTTAAATAATTATATAGATAATAAAGAGAAGATAATGGCACAGATAACAGACGAAATGAACAGTAGAATTGATATGCTTATTGAGCAGATGGCTCATATAGAAAACTCTCAGGAATTTAAAAATATAGTCAATGTGACCGAGAAAATTCAAGCAGGTGAACATGTATTGTTTGCAGAGGTTATTGCCGAACAAAAAAGATTCAACGACATTATAGATTCTATTTATTATTATAGAGATGATGGAGAGCTTTTTTACGATTATACACAATCTTCCTTAATGCGTGAGATTGATATAGAGGAAGAACCTTGGTTTAATGAACTGGAAAAAAGGGATTCGTATGTTCTATGGTATCCATCTCATAATCAAAAGGTTTTGAGATTAATACCAAACAAGACCTTGGCAGTTATTAAGCCAATATACCATGAGAACAAAAAACAAGGAATGCTTGTTTTTTATCTCAATGAAGAGTGGTTTTTTAAAAGATTGAATGCCGTTGATGTAAAGGAATCTTCATATTGTGCTTTAGTTGATGCAGATTGGAATGTAATGTTAGCTAATAGTGAAGATGGAGAAAATAATGACATAATTAGAGATGTTGCAATTGAAACTGATAGTGGGTATATGGAAAATGTAGGAGAAATACTTCTTTATGATACTCTATCAACAAATAAATGGCATTTTTTCTTTAAAATAAATAAATCGGATGTTGTTGGAGTAGAAAATGTTTTTTCTACTTTGTTGATTATTTCAGGTATTATTGGTATTATAGTAGCTTTTCTGCTGATGTATTTTAGCTCGAAATGGTTTTCCAGACCTATTATAGAGCTTCAATCTGTAATGAAGAAGATTGAGAATAATGAAATGAATATTCGCTGGAATTGTAAAAGTAAGAATGAAACACTTATCTATTTGGAAAGAAGATTCAACAAAATGCTTGAAAGTATAAATGAACTTATTTTTAAAATATCAAATGAACAACGAATTAATGAGGATTTAAATACAAGAGTAATTACGGAACAACTAAATTCACATTTCATCTATAATGTTCTTAATTCGATTTATTATGTTACTGAAAGTGGAGATTATACAAATTCTGCAGAAATGATATATATTCTTGCAGGGTTTATTAGACATGGACTAAACAAAGGAAAAATGAATACAAAGATGTACGATGAAGTACAACACATAAAAAATTATATTGCCTTGGAGAATTTTAGGTATGGAAATAAAATAGAACTAAAAATTGAAATGGATAATGCGGCAGATGAGGTGATTGTACCTAAGTTGCTGCTGCAACCAATAGTTGAAAATTCGGTGGTGCATGGTTTGTTTGATAAAGACAGCGGAGAGATTTATGTTTCGATTAAAATAGAGGAAGGTTTTTTGGTTATTAATGTTTGGGATAATGGTTGTGGTATAAGTGATGAAAAACTTCTATCTATTCAGACAGATAATGAAGTTGATAGTGAGTTGTGCAAAAAAAATAATGGTATAGCTTTGAAAATTATAAAAAGAAGGTTACAGTTATGCTATTCAGAATTTGCCTTTGAAATTACATCTAAAGAAAATGAATTCACCAATGTAAAGATAGTTATACCTATCACTAAGAATTAAGATATGGAGATCAATTGTTTGCTTGATAATAAAAAAATGAACATTTTCCGTAAGATTATTAATTTACATTTCACATACATTAGATTAGAATATTTAAGAGTAGTATATGAGTTAATGGAGGTTACATAATGAAAATTAATTGTATACATGAGAAATTCTTAGGTACAACTGATAAAAAACATAATTTTGTTGGTTTCTTGATGGTTTTGCCGGGATTGATTATGTTTTGTGCTTTGGTTCTTTACCCGCTTTTGTGGGCTTTGAGATATGTTTTTTATGAATATGATGGAATCACACAAGCAAAATTTGTGGGATTGGATAATTTTATAAGGCTTTTTACAAGGGAAGAACATTTCTGGAAATCAATTGGATTCACGTTTAAATTTGTTATTACAAAACTTGTGATTGAGTTTCCGATAGCGGTTCTTCTTGGCACGTTGCTATCGTCAAAGATATTAAAAAGCCGTAATTTATTTAGAAGTATTTATTATATTCCGATTATATTAAGTACATCTGTAATGAGTGTTGTGTTCTCATTGATATTTTCTCCATATAATGGACTTTTAAATTCGGTTCTTATGGATATTGGATTGATAACCAAGGAGATTGACTGGCTATCAAATCCGCAAACAGCCTTTTGGTGTTGTGTTTTTCTTTCTGTTTGGCAGGGGTTTGGGCAGAATACTGTGCTTGTAATGTCAGGGTTGACTAACATATCTAATGATGTATATGAAAGTGCCTCAATTGATGGTGCGGGAAAAGTCACCCAGTTCTTTAAAATCACTTTACCGTTGTTAGCTCCGGTATTGAAAACGATTTTAATGCTTATGTTTATTGGTGCACTTGGTTCGTATGAAAGTGTCTTTGTTTTAACCGGAGGAGGACCAAATCATGAAACAGAGGTAATGTCATTAACTGTGTACAACCAGTTCTTTAAGGCAGATGGCATACCAAACTATGGATATGGTGCAACAATGGGATTGATGGTAGCGGTTATTGTTGGTGTGATTACGGCTATTTATCGTACAATGACTCGTAAAATGGATGATCTTACAGAATAATATATTAGGAGGTGTGTTAGGTGAGTTCTTTTTTGAAAATTTTTAAAAGATTGATAGTCTTTCTCCTTGCAGCGGCTGTTGCATCGGTTGTAATTATACCTATTCTGTATACTGTTTTTGGTGCATTTAAATCAAACACGGAATTTTTGACATCAGGAAAGTTGCTTCCTGAAAAATGGGATTTCGGTAATTTTATTTATGCATGGAATACTGTTAATTTTCCGAGATATGCGATGAACAGCATTATTGTTGCTGTGTTTGCAGCAACATCACACACGTTGCTTTCAGCGATGACGGCATATGTATTTTCGAGACGATGCCAGAAAAGTAAATTTTTTAGGGTTATTAGATTGGTGTACCTTTCATCTATGTTTTTAGCTCTTGGACCTACGACACTGTACCCTTTATTCAAATTACTTAATGATTTACATATGACAGGTAGCTATATTGGATTAATATTTATAAGCTCCGGAATTTCAGTAGCTCATATTATTTTGATGGAAGGGTTTCTAAAAGGATTGGGTACATCGTATGATGAAGCTGCATATATTGATGGTTGTTCGTTTTTTGGGATTTTTTGGGGAATTATTCTTCCGTTGATTAGACCGGTAATTGCAGTGGTTGCGTTGCTTGCTTTCGTTGGGTGCTGGAATAGCTATATGATGCCAATGATACTTACGATGGGACGACCGGAATTGAGAACATTAACGGTTGCAATAGTTGAACTAAAAACTGATGGTACTAATGCTACACAATGGCCGATAATTATGAGTGGAGCATCCATTTCAATAGTGCCGATGTTAGTTGTTTACTTATGTGCAAACAAACAATTTGTTCAAGGATTAACTCTTGGTGGAGTAAAGGGTTAATTTTAAAAATATAAAATTAAAAGAAAGAGGTAATCGGTTATGAAAAAAAATGTTTTAAAAGGTATTAGTTTACTGCTTTCACTGATTTGCGTATTTAGTATTGTTTTGAGTGGCTGCAGCAGCATAAAAACAGACGAAGGAAAGAAAGTCATCACAATATGGACAAACGGCAGAAGTGATGCAGAAATGAGACAAAAGCAAGTTGAAGAATTTAACAAAACAAATCAGAGCGGCATTGAAGTGCAGTTAGTATTAAAATCTGACGATTTTGTTGATGCTCTTAAAGCTTCTTACCAGTCGAATTCATCACCTGATATTCATCCGTCAAATAGTAAACTTGATGCAGGTGCAGTGATGAATGGATGGTACAGGGAATTAGATGATGAAACTATAAATTGGTTTACAGAAAAACTTTTGATTCCGTTTTTCCCTTCCGTTCGAAATAACGAGGATAGATTAGTTGAATTTACCGTAAAAACAGGAGGCATTAGTTCGCATAGATTGATTTACAATAAAGATTTGTTTAAAGAATGCGGACTTGACCCGGAACAACCTCCAAAGACATGGGATGAACTTATTGAGTATGCAAAAATCATTACAGAAAAGGGAAATGGTAAAAAGTATGGTTTTGGTCTGCCACTCAAATCGAATGGCTTCATTCACTACTATGTTTTGAATCCGGCAATTCCTTCTGGAGCTAATGTGATAAATGGATATAATCCTGTTGAGGGAAGATATGATTTTACTCAGTATGCCGACATGATAGAAGTATTGAAAAAGCTGATCAACAATGGAAGTTGTTTCCCATCACCGTCAACTATAGACAATGATATGGCTCGAGCTCAGTTTGCTGAAGGTAATATAGGCATGATGGCTGCTTACAGCTGGGATGTGGCAGTGTTCAATGAACAATTCCCGGCAAAATGTGATTGGGCATGCGTTGATTTCCCGACAATAACAGGTGAGGTTGTAGGTGGTTATCCTGCGGCTATTGGAGGCGGTGCTTCATATGTAATGAGTGCACAGTCAAAATATCCTGAAGAACAGCTTGAAGTATTTAGATGGTTTATTGGTGAAGAAGTTTCTGCTGAACTTCAAGAAGCTGGGTTGGGTAATTTCCAGTTTAAATCACTTATAGGTGCTGATAAAATCAATAACACACTAAAAGGTGCAGCAGAATTATATAGTGCATCGAGCCCTGCGTTCTTTATTGAGGGTGTCGGAGACTACAGCAATCCGGGTGCATATATAAAAGTTGAAGGAGATTCATATTCTGACACGATTGCTAATATTATAAAGGCTGATTTGAATACAGAAGAAACATTAGAGAATTTAACAAAGCGTTATAATGATGCACTGGATAAACATATAAACGAGGATAAACCTGATGTAAGTAAATACATCAATAAAGAATGGAATCTTGTGGTTGACATAGAAAGTATAATTAGTCAAAAATAATAAGGAGGAGATTTTTTGAAGAAATTTTTCAGCTTATTACTGTCCTGTATTATTGTTTTTTCAACAGTTACAGGAGTAAAAGCATTTGAACCGACATTTGGAGCAAATTATACTAATGATACATCTACATTGGTCTTTGGTGGCAATTTGCTGGGAAAAAAAGGCTATATTACATTATCGGTTCTTCCTGCAACGTATGATAGAAATTCACAAACTGTTGACTTGAATAATAAATCGGCAGTAAAAGTAGTAAAATCAAATTCAGACGGTAGTTTTGAAGATAAAATAATATTTAATGAAAATTTTAAAAGCGGAGAATATATTTTATATGCTATCAGTGGGGAAACAGAAAAAAGTTTCCCCTTCGTGCATATAAATTCTTCAGAAGCGAATAGTATTTTAATTCAAATGAAAGAAACTAAAATAAATGATGATAAAGATGCTTTTACAATACTTGTAAAAAATAATTCATTATCTATTGGTGTTTCACAAGAAAAGCTTCTTACAAATGAGTCTGAAATTATCAACTATTTATACGGTCAGCAACCGGCAGAAGGCTATGATGCAAGTTCTTTTGCCAAGGCTTGCAATAGAATTTACGCAATTATTGCATCTAAAAACGGTAAAAATTGGTCTGAGATTATAAATGAGTATAAAACAGATTTTGGAATTAAACCTGAAGAAATTTTCAATGTAGATACCGTAAAGGCGACAACTCGCACAGCTGTTTTGAAACATATTCCGTCATATGATTTTGACAATATTGATTTTGCAAAAGAGTTTTACCGTTCTATTATTCTGGCAGAGTTGCAACAAGCTGAAAGTTATTCTTATTTAAAGGATGAATTTTTAGGATATGCCGATGAGATAAAACCGGATATGACTAAGTATAATTTAATAAAAGCAGATTACTACAAGAATTATACTTTTGAACTTATGTACGAGGATATTCGTGCAAAATTATCCGGAATCACGAACACACTTATTAATGAACAAATATATTTGGTGTGGTCGGATATAAGTGATATATTTTCCGAATGTTCTTCGGAAGCATATCAGGCATATCAATCAGCACTTGAAAAAGAACAGAACAGCAGTAATTCACCATCAGGTGGAGGAGGCGGTGGAGGTGGCAGAAACAATAATCCAAGTTTCTCAGCTCCAATAGTTGTAACTCCTGCCGTTAGTACACCACCCGATGCAATTAAGCCGGTATTTAATGATATAAGCGAACATTGGGGTACAGAAGCTATTTTGTTCTTGTCGGATGAGGGAATTGTAAATGGCTATTCTGATGGTAGCTTCCGTCCGGATAATACTGTAACAAGAGCGGAGTTTGTAAAGCTTTGCGTGACTGCTTTCGAAATTGAACAGAAATCAGAAAATGTGTTTTCGGACTGTCAAGAAGATGCTTGGTATATGCCATATGTATCAGGGGCTTTTTCGGCGGGTATTGTATTAGGAAATGGCAACATGTTTTTTCCTAATGATACAATTACTCGAGAAGATATGTGTGTAATAATTGCTCGTTGTTTGAAATTGAACGATGGAACGGAAATGACATATAAAGATATTCATGAGATTTCTGATTACGCTGTAGATTCCGTTGCGATGCTTACGAAAATGGGATTAATTCAAGGAAATAACGGTTATTTTATGCCAAAGAATAATGCAACGCGTGCAGAAACATCAATGGTTTTATATAATATTTTGAAGGAGGAATGATAGATGAAAAAAATTTGTGCATTACTTATTGTAATAACAATGTTTTTGGGTTTAATTCCTGCTTCCGCAAAGAATGAAACAAAGATTACGGATGCGTTTAATCTAATTAGTTTCTTAACAGATACGGTTGACGAGGTTTATGATGGAGAAATTACGAGAGGAGAATTTATTGTAATTTCTGAAAGCTTGCTTCATGACGGAATTCCAACAACAAGTAATAAAACGATTTTTTCGGATGTCGATACCTCGGATGCACTGTTGTGTGGTGCACTGTCCTATGCTGTTAGTAGTGGGGTTATTGCTGAAGTTGAATTGTTTAGACCAAATGATGCAATTACATATGATGAGGCTTTCAAAATTTTATGTTCTATGTTAAACTACACATTTATTGCTGAACAACAAGGTGGATTTCCACATGCTTATCGTGCGTTGGCTTCGTCAAATGGATTAACAAGGAATATTGAAAGTACTGTAGGAAATGTCAAATTTGAAGATGCAATGTTGCTTTTTGAAAATTTTATGACTGCATCAATTATTGATCAATCTTACAGTTCAAGTTTAAGTTATTATGATAGTGGGGAAAATCTATTACAAAGAGTGTACAATGCTACTGAAATTTCAGGTATAGTTACCGGTAATTCTGTAACAATGATAGGAGATGTTTCCAGAACTACCACTGATTCAAAGTTTAGAATTAATGGTACGGAATATGAGAGTATCAAGAATTTTGATGAATATATCGGAATGAAGGTTAAGGCGTGGGTTGCTGATAGAGATGGAGAAATGTATGTCTTAGCTGTCAGAAATTATAAAACTGAAACTCTCGAACTAAGCTCCTTTAATTGTGAACTTGTAACTCCTACAGAAATTTATGATGAAATCACGGACAAGACATACCGAGTTGATGAGAGTACAAATGTTATATATAATGGTCGCTTTATTGCAGATAGTTTTAAAACTGTAATGCAGACTTTAAAAGGCGATATAACACTTATTGAAAACGATGATGATTCAAAATATGATGTTGCGATAATTACTGAGGCTGATTATATGTGCATAAAGAGTGTTGATTCTGCAAATGAGATTATATATGACACTCGTTCCCAAAATAGAATGCTGAATTTAGGTATAGATGATTGCAAATATGAAATATACAATTATTTTACAGGACAAAAATTATTATTTTCTGATTTAACAGCAGAATCAATTGTTGGTGTAGTCAAGTCAAAAGATGGGCAATTGGTCAAAATTTATATGTATCTTACTGAAACAGCAGGAAAGATAGACAGTAAATTTTCAGATGGTAAACTTGAAATTGATGGAATTAAATATAATTCATCACACTATTTCGAAGAGTTTTTTGGTTTCTGTGCTCTGCCCGGAACATCAGGTGATTTTATTGTCGGGCTTCATGGTGAACTTGTAAGTGTTACCGCTAAAACTATAGGTTATGCTTTAGGTTATATGGTGCGAGCTGTTAAATCGGATGATTTAAACGAACACTTAATATTCATAATTTTCAATACTGATAATGTGATGAAATCCTATGAAAGCTCTGAAAAATTTTTTATCAATGGTAAAAGATTTAAAGATGTTGATGTTGCACTAGCTAATTTGCAGCAAACCGCAGATAGTGGACAGGATACTGCACAGCTTGTTAGGTATTGTCTTGACGAAGAGGGCAAATTGAAGAAGATTGATACTTATGAAAGTGCAACTGATTTTTATGATAAAAGCAGACTGTCAAATGATGATACATTGTTAAAATATGATTTCGCTGATTCATACAGATATCGTTATTACGGAAAATTATTTTATCCGTATTTCAATGCTGCAAAGACAACATTTTTTATAGTTCCAAAAGACAGAACTGATTACGATAACTATAAGGTTACTGACGTTTCCTATTTTGTAGATGGAGAGTATGCAGTTAAGCCTTATAATGTATCGGTTGATGGAAGTTGTGAGGTTGCTGTTTATGAAACAAATAAACTTATAACTGATATAAAAATTGATGGCGATAGTAGCATGTTAGTTGTTGATAAGGTTGTTGAAGTTTGGGATGAAGAAGAGGATGAAGTAAAGCGTCAACTAAGTGGTTGGGCAAAGGGGAAATTTATCGAATATACAATTGATAATTCCATAGAGATAGTTAAGGCATCAGGGAATAACGAACTTTGTCGTGGAGATATTTGTGCATTTACCACTTTTGAGGACGAAATCACAGGATTAAAAGTCGTTTTTGATGCTGACGAAGATGTGTTTGCAAGAAATGATATTGATGGTGTTCCAAGCTTTTCACAAGGATGGACTGCGATATCCTTTGCGGCTGGTAAAGCGTATTATGCTGAAAATGGATATATATATCTTGCCCAGAAAAAATTAGATACTGGAGAATACGACTTCTCACTTAAAAATCTTACACATCTTACTGCCAATACTACAGATGTTGTTATAGTTGATTACGATTCGAGACAACTCATACCATCTTCTCTTTCAGAAATAAGAGGTTATGTTAATGCAGGACATCAAGCAGATTATGTTGTATTGCATTATTCTTGGTTATATGGATATTTACTGACTATATATAGAGGAGCTGATATGTGATGAAAAAAATTAAAAGATTAATAAGTTTAATTATTGTTTTTTCGATGACTATGTCAACTTGTTTGATGGCGGTAAAAGCTGATGAAACTGATTTGTTTCAAGAAGGATTTGATTCGTATGCAACTAATGATAAGCCTACTTCTATGAACGTGGGGGACAATCCTGTAGATAGAGTAGTGTTAAGGACAGATAAAAATAAGGATAAGGCACTGAGTATAGCGGCAAATAACAATCCGGTTACTGTTAATATTCCTGTGTCGGATGCGGGTATTTATTTTATTGCAGAACACGATGTGTCCTTTTCAGGTGAGTGCGGAAGTATAAGTTTTGGCTTTACTGATAAGAACGGAAAAAATTTTACTGCACTTACTACTGATTCAAAAGGCAAACTTAAAACTTTTAACGACAAGGTTGTTGGAAATATAGGAAATAAATTCAAAAAATTGTCAATTTGCTACAATCTTGAAATGGGATACTACACTGTGTATGCTGATAATAAGGCAATTGTTAGCAAGTGGAAAATGAATACCACTTGTGCAGAACCACAGTATATAACAATTAAAACTCAACCATTGGGAAATGAAGGTACTTTGTTAATTGACAATGTTCGGGTATATAAGGGTAAAGAAAAAAATAATAGAAAGATATATTCAAATTTTAACGAGGAAGAAATTGAATATGTTGAAGAAGTAGAGGTAAAAGATCCAAACAGAATTCTTCTAAAAAATGATTTTGAAGAAGAAGGTATGGAATATTATGGTATGACTTTGACACCAAAGCTTTCTACAATTTCTATAGAAGAAGAGGATACAAATCATTATCTGCAGATACTGAATAATGCAGAGGGTGATTGTTATGTTGAGTATCAAAATGCCGATACTATCAAAAAAATGGTATTAGAAGCAAAATTAAGAACAGATGATGCCAATCTTTCGGGCTCTATGTTTTATTTGCGCGACTCTACTACGAACTCAGCAGTGATTAACGAAACCTTGATTAATCTTGGTGGAAGTAAACTTACAGCAAAGAATGGTACTCTTTTGGCAACACTTAAACCTCGTAAGTTTGTAAAAGTTGCACTTGTTATTGATGTTATAAAAAATAGTGTAAATTATTATATAAACGATGAACTTGTTGTAAGAAATGTTCAGTTATCTGCAAATGTTATGAGAAATATAAACTATATCAGATTTTATATTTCCGGTGGTACTGGTGATTTAAAAATAGATAACTTCCGTATCTATGGTGGAACTGAACCACGCGACATAACAAATGAAGAGATAGCACGCGAGAGTGTATTTGACAAAAAGGATTATACAGCAAAGAAACTTTCATCTGTAAATGCTGTTAATCCGTATACAAAACAGGGCTTCATAAATGGCAAATTTAAGGCTTTGGAAGGTATTAAAGAAGTAGATGATGTTTGCTATATAACTGCTGACTTATTTAAGGAAATCACAGGCGAGGATACAAATATATCTGCAGATAAGATTGTTTTTGCCGATGCTGAAGTGCCAGGTCAACGCCTTGATTCAGATGATACACTATATTTTCCTTTAAAAGAATGCGCACAAGCACTGGGATTAAACTTTTATGATGATGAACACGGGGTAATGTATGTTTCAAAAAAAGTTATAGATGGTACAGAAACATGGCTTGAAACTACCAATCGTGCGATTTCATTTAAGCGGTACAATGCGGAAGAAATTAAAGAAATGTTTATCAAAGCCAATGGTGAAGATGGACAAACGCATCCTCGCATACTTGCAAAAAAAGATGATTTTGAACGTATAAAAGAAGCGAGAAATTCTAATCCAAAACTTTCTGAGATTTGTAACTCCGTAGTTAAAAGTGCTGACAGTGATTTAACAAAAGAACCATATACATATGTCCTTAACGACAGCAAGCTTCTCGATGTATCAAAGTACATACTGTCGAGAGTTAAGAATCTTGCTTTTGCATGGCAGATTACAGGTGATGAAAAGTATGCTCAAAGAGCATATATTGAGTTGGAAAATGCAGCGGCATTCCCGGGATGGCACCCCGAACATTTCCTTGATGTAGGTGAAATGACAGCGGCCTTTGCTATTGGATATGACTGGATTTATGATTGGATGAATGAAGAACAGAAAGATGTTCTTGAAACTGCAATTATGAATTATGGTGTTAAGCAAGCCAACAATTCATACTACAACAAGAATGTTTGGTGGATAACAACGAAGCTTAACTGGAATGTTGTTTGTAATGGCGGAACGCTTCTTGGTGCCCTTGCAATAGCAGAAACTGATTTAGATTACATTTCATCATTTATAAGTGAGTGCTTACACTCTATGGAATATATGTGGTATGAACTTGCATATGGCGGTTGGGAAGAAGGCGTGCATTATTGGGATTATGTAATGCAATATGTAACCTATGCCGGAAGCTCGGTTGTAAATACATTCAATAATGACCTGCAGCTTATGAGCTATAAAGGTGTTGATGATTTTGCACTTTACTCCGCATACTTTGGTTCTTATCAGGGAACATATATGTTCCACGATGCACAGATAGAAAAAACCAATTCACCATATATGAATTATTTTGCACAGTATTTTAATAAACCTGATATAGCAAAAATCAGATTGAGACAGATGGAAACATTAGGTTATTCTGCCATGGTCGAGGATGCAATTTGGTATAATACTGATTTGGTAGAGGGAAGCGATATAGATTTACCTCTTGATAAGATTTATGGTGGCATTATTCAGGGTTACGGAATGCATGAAAATTATAATGATTTTGACGCAGCTTTTGTTGCCACTCATGGTGGTAATACAACAGGTGGTCATAATCACTATGATACCGCATCGTTTATCTATGATGTAGCCGGTGTAAGGTGGGCTCATGACCTCGGTTGGGAGCCATATACTAACAAAGCACCGGATACAGATAAGTACCGAAGAAGAGCAGAAGGTCACAATGCTATTGTAATAAATCCGTCCAAAGAACCGGGACAGGATGCAGGTTTTAGCCCGATTGAAAGAACAGGACAAAGTGAGAAGAGTTCATTTGTTATAATAGATGCAACAGAGGCTTATCAAAGTAAGGCATCAAGCGCAAAAAGAGGTATGATGCTTACAGACTCGAGACGGTCTCTGATTGTCCGGGACGAAATGACTCTTAAGGCAAAGAGTGACGTGTACTGGTTCTTGCATACTAAAGCAGATGTAAGAATTATTGATAATAACACAGCAATTCTTATGCAGGATGGTAAACAGTTAAGGTTGACTTTCAACACGAATATGCCTGCTGAAATATATACAACAGCAGCAGTTCCGCTGGAAACATCTCCACAAATTTCGCAACAGTCTAATCCGGGAGTGACAAGAATAGTTATCAAACTGAGTGCAAGCGGAAATATGAATTTAACTGTAAAAATGGCTCCGATGTTTGAAAATGCAGATACAACACCGATTGTGGATATTCCTCTTTCTGAGTGGAAATGCATTGACGGAGCTGAAAAGAGCCCGTTTAAGGAAACAGCCAAGCTTGACAGTATTATGGTTAATGGCAACATAGTAGATGACTTTGATGCTGATACTTTTACATATAAGATTCCTCATGTTGCAGAGGATCCGGCTCCTGTTATAACGGCTGAATCAAAGAAGGGGTATAGCATCGAAGTAACATCTACCGATGATTTTATTAACGGAAAAACAATTATTACGGTTACTGATCCATCTGGAAACCACAAAACAGGAGTTTACGCTGTAGGCTATCGTTATATTGGTCCTATGGAAGATGTTTTAGGATATGAGCGACACAGATTCCGTAGCTTTACGGTATCTAATGCTCAGGAAGGTAATCCACCGGAAGGAGCTTATGACCAGAATATGGGAACAAGATGGTCATCAAGTGGTGTTGGACAGTGGGCTGTTGCTGATTTAGGTGAAACTGTTCAGATAGATGCGGTTGCGGTGGCATTCTGGATGGGACAACAACGCTCATTCAAATATGATATACTTGTTTCAGAAGATGGTGTAAACTACGAAAAGGTTATTGATAGTTATGCTACAAGTGCAACGACCGAGGACTATGAACTTGTCGAGCTGGAAAAGAGTGTTAAGGCAAGATATGTCAAGTTTGTTGGACTTGGAAATAGTGTAAATCTATGGAACAATGTTATTGAACTTGCTATTCTTAAGGCAAAATAAATTATTAAACCGTTGCACTGCTCAATTGCAGTGCAACGGATAAAGAAAGGAGCGTGAAAAAGATGAGAAAAGTGTTTAATTGGTCAATAGTGATTAGTATTTGCTGTTGTTTTGTTATGACCGTTTCTGCCTATGCAGAGGAACGAATTGTTACTGCAACAAGAATAAATCAGGATTTAGAGCAGAGAACATTAGGTGAAGAACCAAAAACCGGAGATGGTTTTACTAAAGGAGCTGCGACTGGTGGTTCGTATAAAATTGCAAGTATTAAAGACAATGCCGGAGCTGATACACAAGCGGTTCTTTTATCAACGGGGACGGAGAGTAATTCTTATGGAAGATATCTTGGATTTAATTTTAAGGCAAAAGAAAGAGCATATCTTGAAATGGATATTTATGTAAAAGATATAAAAGAACCTTTTACTTTGTGGTTGCGAAGAACATCAGGGGGGGTTCTTACACTGGGACACCTATATAATGACAAATTGCGATTGTATGGTGGTGAGACAGTTGATGTTCCGATTGTAGGCGAAAGAAGTGCTACTGCTGATGCAGAAGCTGTGGCAGGCAAGTGGTATAGGGTGAAGTTTGTGTTTGATTTGAATTCACAGACTTATAGTGTTTATATGAAGGAAACAGGATCGGATGCCGAAATAGATTCATGTCCTATGGTACAAAATAAATCATTGGATGCAGCTTGTGCAAGCGGTATTGATGATTTGAGATTTGTTGCTTCAAGTCAGTCTGTGGATGGAAACGTGGCTTTTGATAATGTATATGCGTATATTGAATCCGATACTCCTGCGATTTCTGCTGTAGATTATGATGATTCTACGGGTAGCGGAATCATTGCATATAATGCAGAAAAAGTAAAAATTAAATTGTCAAAAGCAATTAGTGCGAGTAGCGTAACTACTGATAATGTATATCTCACGAATGCGGATAATGATATAATTTCTTTTGAGTCAGTTGAGATGAGTGACTCAAATAAAGCAATTATTGGTACATTGTCAACCGAATTACCATCAAATCAGCAGTTAACTGTTGTTCTTGGTGAAACGGTAAAAACAAAATCGGAAATTGCAATAGGACAGAAAGAAACCTATTCGGTAAATGTCGGCTTGATGCCTGTTGATATAGGAGCAGTTTTATTCAACGAAGAAGCAGGTGCTTTGACAATAGAGCCGATAGTTGTTAACGAAACGGGCGATAGCCAAAGCTTGTTATTTGCAGTTGTTGTTTACAATGGAGATTTGCTAAAATATGTAAAGTGGATTCCGCACACATCGAGCGAATACGAATCCACTCCTGTAGTACCTACTGTGAATATTCAGGAGGGAGACAATGTAGAGGTTTATGTTTTTAAGTCTCTTGCAAATATGAATTTATTCACATCTAAAATTTATTCATATTCAAAATAAGGAGGAAATAAAAATGTTAAAAAGATTTTTAGCGTTTATTGTTGCAGTAGCAACAACTTTTACAATGACACAGTCCTTAGTAATGGCAGAGGAAACTCCATACATCAAAGAATATAACCACGATTTCAATAACTGGAGCGGAAACTATTACGGTTACTACGGCTGGCGAAATGGTGCAATGGGTTCATCAATGAACACAACACATTTTGCAAACGGAATGAAATATGGAGCTTTAACAAAATCAGT
>JBGVIT010000035.1:0-42208 GCA_045128915.1 Clostridia bacterium | reverse complement strand
CAGGCAAAGAAATGTAATATGTTGTAGATAGTATTGTAGCTTCTCATATCTGTCATAATCTCAGAAACACAGGAGGTTTTTACGATGAAACAACTGTTTAGATGTGCAGACCACTACATTCAATCGAGAGATTGGAAAATGAAGGTAGTTCCGTCAAATGAACTTGTAACCAAGAAAATATATGACAAAGCACAGCCACACGATAGCGATTCAGAATCTTATTGGTATAGACAGTATAATCTCTATTATCACGGTCTTGAGGATGTGATTATAACAGTTGACGGAGAGCAACACTCCCTTGCCCACGCTCTTAAGCGTGGCAAGATTACAATGTCTGCAATCCTTGCAAAAGCCAATCGGGATGTTGCAGATGGTGTTATACAAGATTTGCGATACAAAGATGGCGGCAGTGCTGTTTTTAAGTACCCTGATTATACAATCGTAAAATACCATACCCTTGATGGTAATGATGATATGTATATCGGCACACCGGATATTGATATTCACATAGCAGATAAATAAAACAACAGAGCCTATCGCTCTTTGCGGAGTGATAGGCTTTATTTTTTATATAAAAATGTAAAACACACTTGACATTTTGAAGATGTAATGCTATAATGAAAATGTAAAGTCGGCTATACATTTTCAAGTAAGGAGGATCTGCGTGAAAAACAAAATAAAAGAATACCGAAAAGAAAGAAAATTAACACAGGACGACTTGGCAAAAGCGGTTGATGTGACAAGGCAGACCATTATCTCGCTTGAAAATGGGAAGTATATAGCTTCACTTCAGCTTGCTTTCAAGTTGGCAAAATACTTTGATGCAAAAATCGAAGATTTATTTATTTTTGAGGAGGATTAAAAATGGATTACAAAAAGAAACTTAAACAAAGATTATATTATGGTGTTATATGCATTGTGCTTGGTGCAATAATGATCATCGGAGTAACTGCAACTAAATCTGAAAATGAATATATTTCCGCTTTCGGCTTTGCATTAGCAATGGTAGGTGTAGCACGTATTATACAATATTTGAAAATTACTAAAAATGAGGATAGTATTAAAAAGCAAAAAATCAACGAAACTGATGAAAGAAATATATCAATTATTCAAAAGGCAAAAAGTGCAACCTTCTCTATATACCTTTTAATCAGTTGCTCTGTTGTAATTATTACTGCACTAATTGATATGCCTGATGTTGCAAAATGGGTTGGATACTCTCAATTTGTTCTCGTAATCATTTATTGGATTTGCTACTTTATATATCAGAAGAAATCATAACATTACCGCAAAGTCTAAGGGATGTCATAAGTTACTCAACTTATGACATCCCTTTTTGTTTATCTTATAAAACTACATTTCCAAGTTCCGGTTATGTGGAGAGGTGCGTCTGCTTTTGATAGACCATACATTTTTTCAATTACGATTGTATATTCTTCTCCTGATTTAATTTTTTCACTATCAAGAGAAAGGGTAATCAATACCTTGCCATCACTAATGATTCCTTTATCACCATCTTCTGCAGAGAGTTTTGTCTTGATGATTTCTTTGTTATTGTTATCAAGTATCTTGTATTCTGAAACTGCAATCTCCTGAATATATGGGAAAGGTGCTTCTGTCGGATTTTGAATGGTTAATCCTAATGGGATATTCAAATTTCCGTTTTCGGATGTTAATTCTAAAATATCGACCTTAACTCTTTAAAGGGATTTGATTTATAAATAGCAGGTTTTTTAGATACCACCTCTCCTCCGGGAGCAGGTGGTATCTTTTTATTTGTACAAAAATTGAAATAACAGCATTTAGAAACATAAATGAAATTTAATAACACATAAAAAATCCGATTTTGACATCTATTGAGACAGCAAAGGTAATAAATATGATGGTTAAAAATTTCCGTTGTATTTTATAATGCTTTTTCGGGAGGTGAAATGGTTAATTTACGGTATCGGAGGTGAGTCGGTATGATAAAGTTTGAAACATTGGAACTTGCTGTTTTTATGGCTGAGGAGTTTAGAGCTGGAAGATATGGGTTCATTCTCTTTAATCCGGAGCTTAAAGTGTTTGGTATTATAGGACCTTTTAAGAAAAATGAAAAATATATTTTTACTCCAAGTGCTGCAACATATAGTTTCATTAAGGTCGATAATAACGTGAGTTCTTATAGCGTTGTAAAGGCTATGTTTGAGATGGGTTTGTTTGAACCCGTTGAAGTAGGTAAGATTTATAGTTATTAAAAAAGAGATTTTTAACCATCAAATTTATTATAAGGAGGGTTTTGTATATGTTGGTAACGTTTAGTATCAATCCGGTTATGACACCAGAGAAATTGAAAAAAGTTGATAAGTTGGTTAGTGAAATGAACGAGTATAATCGTGAGTATGTTTCAGATGCATTTTTAAAGATAATGGGTTGTAAGGATGATGGGTATATTCCCTTGAAATACATTGATAAAAAAGGTAGCAAGTTTGAAAAACTCAGCATGTATAGAGAAAGAACGTTTTCCTTTGAGAAAATGGTTGAAGAATATGATGATATAGAGAGCTTTGATATTTTAACAACAGAACCTTTTGAGGATGATGTTATTATGGAATGTGATACAGATCACCTTGTTAAAGAGTTTTTAGATTTGCGTGAAAATTTGTTTTTGCTGGAAGGCATAGACATATGGCGCTTGTTAGAACTGTCTTTGTATTACGAAGATAAAATTGCCATCAGAAAATTCGCTAATCATATCAGAGAACTTGGTTACGTAGAATTTTTTTCATATCTCCTACAGAGTGATAAAGCAGTGAAGAAAATCAAAGAAACATTGAGTTAATGGGTTAGAAGTTATATTAGTGTTTTTAGAAAAATATTTTTGGACACGTGTATAAAAATTGGACATGTGTTACGTCTTTTACTACAGAAAGAAATATTATTATATGAAAGGACGTGATGAGAATGTTTAGCGTGAAGAAAAATCATATTCTCGGTACTGCTCTTTCCTTAAACCTTTACAATAAGTTAGTGTATATTGCAGGTGAGAAAAAGATGAGCATTTCCGAGGTATTATTACTGTCTGTTGCCATGCAACTTTCTCGCACCGGTGTTGAAATTCCTAAGGTAGAAAAGACATCGGAGCAGAAAAAGGTTGTTACGGTAAGAACATCAGAGGGGTTAACAAAGATGGTTGATAAGGCGGCAAAAGAGCTTGGGTGCAGTAAAAGTAGGTACATCTCAGTTGCACTCAACGAAGGGCTAAATTACGTAAATAAAGGGTGATTTCGTATGGAGAGTATCTTCAAAGCGTTGTCAAGAGAGTATAACGCAGTAAAAGACAGTCAAGATGAAAAGTTGCAGGATAAAAAAGAACTGATGTCTGAGCTTATCAACTATGTTAATTCAATGAAGTGGTTGTCCCGTACTCCTGCCAAAAAGAAAATCACTTTCTTTATCAAATGCGGTTATGACTACGAGGCTTTTTGCGCCGAATTTAATATCTCTTATGAAAGTGCAAAAAACTCGGTAAAATGGGCAGCAAAACAGTTGAAGTTAAAAATTGGTGAGCATACTGTAAACCTTATTAGAGATGGATATATAGAAGAAGCTCGTCTTGCCTTCTACACAGGTAGCGGTCAGATTTCAAGAGAAACCTTATTTCTTTCGGATATGGTTGCTATTTTGCCGGAAAGTAAATTTTCGGCGGCATATGACCTACAAGACTGCTTAACAGAGTTGGTGTATCTCCGTAAGATCAGCTTGGACTATATAGAAAAGCACGCCAAAAAGGTGGACAAGCATAAACTTGCTTACCTCCTCTCTCTTATCGAGGGCAGTTCTCGTAAGGCGACGTGGTTAAGACCTTATATCATAGATATGCTTATGGGTTATATGAAGATTGAAGAGTTGTTGGTTATGGAAGAAAAGATTAAACAAGAAAAAAATATTTATTAGGAGTGTGAGTGTCATGGCAAAAGCTAAAACAACCGTGGAAATCGTAACCGAATATTTTCAAGGTATTCGTTATTATGAGGATGACGACAAATTGATCGTTATTCTTCCAGAGGGGTTAAAGGAAAAGAAAAGCGATCTTATGGATGGCGACTTAAACATGAAGTTGGTTATGGAAGATTTAAAAGACATCGAATTTCTTTGCATTTTTTCTGCTCCAAAGGCGGCTAAAGAGGTGTTGGTGTTAAGAGCTGAAGATGCAAAAGGTTTTGATAGTTAAATTATGTAAGCTATATGGGGTTATACATAGGTGCTGGTGGTTGGTTGTTGGTATTTGTGGTTATTAAGATTTTGTTTATAAAAGAGTTGTCATTTTTATAAAACGGTGCGGTGTTTCATGAAACTCATAGCCGTTTTATAAAACCGGCAATGGTTTCATGAAAGTAAGTATAATTTTATAAAAGTGGAAAGGTTGTGTCTTGTATGGAAAAAAATATTATTTGTAGAGAAAAAGACTTTTTATCAGATATTTCTGGAGTAGTTACTCCCGTGTTGACAAAAAGACTTGAATGGGTTGGAAAGAATGTTGATAATTTTACCTCGGCATATCGTATGTATAATGCAGGTGAAATGTTCGTTCAAGTTCCTCCTTTTGTAGTTGTAACTTCTATTGCGAAGTTAGTATATCCTTATATACCCGATGAAAGAGGTATTGTATCAGTAAATTTTTGTGATACTTTGGATATGGTTAAAGATTATATAGAAGATAAGCTTATAAATGATCCTATAAGTCTTTCAGTACAGGTAGATTTATTTGCTTTTAACGGTAAATATTTTGAGAAAATTCCTTATACTGTTGGTTACTATGAAAAAACAACACCAAAAGTGAATTTCAGTTGTGGTTTAGAAGATATTGACAAAGTGTTTGACTTTGAAAGTACAGTTAAAAGAAGGTTGATTGAAATTCCTATCGTGTATGAAATCTTTAATAGCGATAAGAATTTGTTTGTTGATATTCCTGATTTTTGGGAAGTGTATTACGGTGGTAAAGCCGGATATAACATAGATCACGAATCAGAGATATTTAACTTCAAGAACTTAGAGACTGTGCTTGAAGAAACTGTTATAATGATGCTTGAACACGAAAACATAACACAGGTTACAGTAGAAAATTTATGGTATACTGTGTTGCTCACCGTTGAAAACAAGGAAGATGTATTGAGAGATGCTGAAGATTGGTGCGCGGCTTTAGATGCACTAAAAAGCGCTGTCAAAGCAGAAATTACTTTGAATTATTAATGCGAACCGCCTAAAAAATTGCATAATTTGGTCCTTTTCTACTCCTATCCAAATTTACCACAAGTGTAGTTTTTTAGTGTCGGTTAATAACCGCATTTTTAATTATCGTCGCCGAGCAGAGAAAAATTGTTGCCATAATGAACCTGCTTGGCGGCGATTAAATAAAAAAAGAGGGTTAAGTGTAAGTTTAGTAGTTTTATGTGTTATTGTTAATTTGAATAGTTAATGATATTTGTGGGGTTCAGGTGGTTTTAGAGATTTGAAACCCCTTTTATTTTGCAAAATTTAATAGAAATTTAGGAGTGTGAACACTATGAAAAATATAAAGGTTAAAGAATTGTTAGAGCTTTTTGCTTCTACTATGATAAGCAGAAAAAACATTTTCTTTAGAAACGAGGTTGCAGATGTTGTTCCGTTGGCGGAGCAGAAAAAATGGGTAAAGAAGTATGAAAATAATTTGCAGGCAAGTAAGAATGGGTTTAAGTTATCTGCAATTCCCGGTTCACTCAAAGAAGTTCCCAGATATAGATTTTTTCTTCTATATGATGAACCACCTGTAAATGAAACTTTAAGAGTTAATACTGAGTTGGACTATTACTCCGAGGGGTTTAATACCTACAAAGAGTTAAAAGATAGAGTTGAGGACGGCGATTTTAACGCCGGACACTTCTCGGTGTTTTTAAGGGATTATGAGGGTTATAAGAGTGTAAGTTTTAAAGCTGAATATGACGACGAGTGGGACAGGTGGACCGACTTTTCTATACCTTGCTTGGGTGAAATCTTCGATGTCGAAACCGTATATAATGGCGACGAAACCACTAAAACCATGGATGTCTATTATGCAGGCATCTTTTCCTCTCCATCAGATCTGGAAAATTTCATTCAGGAAACACGCATTTTTGATAAGATGATGAAACATAAAGCTTTTGAAACCAACGGTAAGTTTAAATATGAAGAAAGAAATTTCACATTCAAGATTGAGTATGATGATATTGTTGCCTCCTTTTCTTCCGTCGAACGTGACGAAAACGGGAATCATATTCTATTACAGTACTGTAAGGATGAAAAAGAAGCTGCTCGTTTGAGAGAAATGTAAAGTTGAGTTTAAGAAGATAAGATTTTTCATTTATAGGAGCTGATCAGAATGAATAATATAACACGTTGTCCGTTTTTAACAGGTAAATTATGTGGTTGTGTGGAAAAAGGTGCTTGTGGTGGTATCCAATGTGTAAATCATCCATTGTATGCAGGTAATGAAAACAATCAAGGTTCTTATTGCCCCTTTAACAAAATGGTTATGTGTAATGGCGAAAACTGTGATAAGGAGTGCTACTATCACCCAGATTGTGAATTTGATGCAGATGATGACGATGTTGATGACGAAGAAATTATGGAAGCATATGATGCGGGTTACAATCAGGGTTTCACAAAAGGTTATATCGAAAGGCTTCAAGAGGAAGATGAAGAACTTTGTGAGGAAGATTGGTGTGAGTGCAGACAACTTGGGTATAGTCAAGGGCTCGATCAGGGCTATATTGATGGGTATCTCGAATGTCTTATGTGTAAGCCTTGCTTTATAAAAAATGAAGAAATTGAACTTTTACAGAAATTGAAAAAAAGATAATGCCACAGTTCACCGGGCGTTATCGTTATAAAGTGCTAAAAATTATGCAAAATATCGTGCAAAAGTGAGAAATCGCTTTTTGCACGATTTTTTCTTTAAAAAGGCCTTGGCTTTAGCGGAAGAATGCGGTATCATCACAGCTGACCATTCTCAAAAAGTCCTTGTATTTGGTTGAATAATTCAAAAGCAGGTACAACCAAGTTTTAAGAATATGGTTTAAGGGCAAAATTAGTATACTTTTTTATTATATTTTTTAAGAATATATTGAAATGGTGGTGTTTTATGAAAAAGAAAGAGATTTATATGTATGACGTATTAGAACTACTTGATAAAACTTTCACTCCCGGTACAACAAAGTTGTCTGATTGGTTACGGTACAACGCCGTTTATGACCAAGAGACCATTCGGGATGGCAAAGAGCATATTGATACTATAGAAAACAGAAGAATTAAAAAATCTAACCATTTGCTTTTTATCGGTACAAATATGAAACTGATACCTGAACATATCGGCGAAGGACTTGAAATACGGATTTTGCCGGAGCGTAGCAAAAGAAAAATTGGTAGCGTTGTTAAAGAGTTCTATTTGGATGGGTTGCATTATTTCTACATATATAATATAGGAAAAGAAAAAATTACAGAAGCGTTTATGGTACCGTTGATAATCGAGTGAGGTAGTATTATGTCTGTTTCAGCAAATAATACTCAGTTAATACAAATGGAGAAATATCCGCAGAGAGCAAAAGAACTGATAGATACTGCCTTTATGTGTATCGGAGAAATATGTATTCATGTATTTGAGTGTTCGGGTGTTTTCTATATTAAAGCAACAAACCTATATGGGTATAGAGAGCTACTTTGCAAATTAACTGTTATCGGTGATGAAACAAGTAATCTTTCCGCCGATGATATTCGTATAGACTTCGTTTCAACAAATATGTCAAGTGAAAAGAAGTATTATGTACTGTGGTTGCTTGAAAGAAATAGAGATTTCTTTTATGAAGAATACAAAACCAAGAAAAAATTGCAAAATTCGGAGGTGTTTTAATGACGGTAAAAGATTTGGTAGAGTTCTATTGCTCTACAATTTGTCCTGTATCGTTACATATTTTCAAGAAAGGTGCAGTTGAGTGTATAATCCACAGGGACAAGACAGTAGTGGTCTTCGGAACGGATGGAGAATTTCATTATTTATATGCCGAGCCTTTCCAACAGGAAAAGGACAAAGTGCATTATTGGGCTAAACACTTTGAAGGAGAAAACTTCGAAGATGCTTACGCCGTTGAAATTCCGGAAGGCTATTGGGTGTACGAATATTCAATGATGGTAAACTTCTATGAGTTCAGGTGGTTTGAAACTTTGGATAAAGCTCAAGACTATTATGACGGACAGAAGTTTGAAGAAGATAGTTTGCTTTTTGACAAAGCAATACTTTATGTTGGTAGTGACCGCAAAGATTGTATCATTTACCAAGAAAGGAGCTAATATGCTGACGGTAAAAGATTTATTAAAAGCCATTTTGGTTGAAGAAGGAATACAGGATCAGGATGCTTACCTTGAAGGTCGGATTATGGACTGCGTGATTGAAGTATCAGATGAGAGCATTGTACTGACACATGGTACTCCTTCTCCATCAGATATGGCGTGCCTTGATAACATAGTCCTTTATGGTGCTTGGGTGTATAGTTTTAACGAGAATGAACTATGTCATACCTTCGAGTACCGTAAAGACGTGCAGGCTGCATACATACTGTATAGAGAGTTAATGAACAAAGCGGATTGTAGCGATGTAAAAGTTATGTTTGTATCTTCTATATCGGATGATATTTACGAAGTGGTTATAAAGGTTGGTGATACAAGTGATTAAATACAGAGTTTCGGCTATCGTTAGAGCTGAAGAAGATTACAGAGATGATGAGCTTTGGAAAAGGTTTGGGTATAAGCAGCAGAAACCATATATAAGTCCTGATGGTATTCTCGCATATAAGATTACGGCAGGTTTATATATCTTCTATATCTCGCATATCGTATATGACCAAGGAGTTTCTTTGGGTATTATTGAGCCGGTAGATAGCAATGTTGTCATTATTAATTTTAGTGATATGCTTTGTAGTCGTGGTTTGGTGTGTTACCACCGCATTGGCTATGCTCTGGAACATAGCACTCCCGGTTATTTAAAGTCTGAGCTTGAACGTGTAAACTCCGAAGGAAAGTTATTGCTGGTGGTGCAATATCATTGTCATTGGTGGAAGAATGATAAAAGGCTTGAAAACCCATTGCTTACCTATGTGGGTGAAGTGCTTGTAGATTTAGAGAAACGAAAGATATTAAAAAATACCGTGGATAAGACACTTTCTTTCAAGGAGCGTCAGTTTATGTCACCGTTCTATCGGGTTGACACTTATGAAGAGCTGCTTGATGCCCTTGTAAGTGAGCAAGACCGGAGTTTCTGCAATTCTCGGCACATTATAGATAAATTTGCCGATACAGACTTTTACTCAACAGACCACTTTCTCACTCGGCAGGACAAGTATGAGTTTACATATTTAAGGGAAGGACGTGAATATTGATGGGAAATTTCTATGGCTACCACAGGATCAGTAGTTCGTCGCAGTGCGAGGACCGTGGCATATTATTAATAAATTCCTTCTGTAAAGAACGTGGTATTACTCTTGCACACGAGGTATTTGTTGATAAGATATCTGGTAAAATTTTTGATAGACCACATTATAATACACTTAAGGAATGCATCTTGCGTCCGAATGATACAATAATTTTCGCAGAATTGGACAGGATGGGCAGAGATTATTCTATGCTCGCCAAAGAAATGGCCTTTTATCGCGAAAATAACATCCGAGTGATGATATTGGAAATACCAACCACAACTATTGATATTGATTTTGAATCACCCATGCACAAAATGCTGTTTGACTGCATACAGAACCTGACGCTCGACTTGTTGAGTGTTTTTTCAGATATAGAGACGAGAAAACGTGCGGAACGTCAAAGAACCGGGCTTTTGGCAATGAAAGAGCGTGGAGATTGGGATAAGATGGGCAGACCTCACGCTTGTGAGTGGGACAAGTTTACGGAAACCTTTGAGAGAGTTCTGCAAGGTACATTAAAGCCTTTTGACGCCATAAGAGAACTTGAAATTTCTGTACCTACATATTATCGGTATAAAAAGCAGTACGAACAAGAACATCCGAAAGCTGTGGTGAGCAGTTAATATGGATGAAGAATATGAAGGCTGGACTTTTGCCCAAATAGCTGCTTTTAACTGCTGCATTGACTATCTGGTAATGTTAATTGAGAAATACGGAAAAGAAGTTTTAGATGAGATTTCGGAAATGGAAGACAATAGCCAACAATAACAACTAAAAAAGAAAATCGCAAATATTTAATCGATAAACCACTCAACTACAACATCTTCGGGGTTTTAATCTTAAATATTTTGCGATTTTTTTAATCTTATTTATTTTTTGTCAAACTTTAATGACGTATGAATACTTAAGAGCTAAAAAATAACACTTTTTATTATGACCTCATTGCCAATAAGCTTTTTTTATGATATAATAAGCTATAAAGAAGAATTAGTGGGTAAGTGATTATGTATATAAAAGGCGTTAGAAAGCAAAAGGGCACTTCTAAATTCTCATATCGAATTCACTGCATCCTTCCCGATGGAAATAAAGTTGCCATTGAGAAGGGTTCTTTTGTCACGCCGGAAGAAGCAAGTGTCGCACGTAAAGAAAAGCTTGTAGAACTTACAACGCAAGAGTGTGATAATGCATCCATTTTATTTGATGCCGTCTTTGAAGAGTATATGCTTACTATTTATGATAAGCCGAGCTTACAAAAGAAATATTACGGGTATTATAACTCATACCTAAAAGACAAAATGGATCGTGTTTTTATCGGAGAGTGTTTACCGATACTGAAATCGTTACAAAGACGCTTTTGCAGTAGTAAGGTTTCTGATAATCGCTCACCCGATAGACAGATTTATATTTCTTCTACCTACCTGCAAGGGTTAAAGGAGCTACTTTATAGAGTGTTTGACTTTGCTTACAATAAAAAGTATATCAAAAATCACCCTATGTATCAGTTGGAAGATTGGACAGCTTATAAGAAAAAGGACAATTCATATATAGAACCGCTTTTCGCTTATCTTGGAAATAAGTATAAAATTTTGCCTGATATAACAAAGTTCTTCCCGGAAGAGATTGATGTTTTTATCGACGCCTTTGCAGGTAGTGCGGTCGTTGGGATAAATGCTAATGCTAACAAAGTAATCATAAACGAGCCTAATCATTTTCTTTTGAATATGTATAAAGCATTACATGCCACTCCTCCAGAAGATGCTTGGAATATGCTTATGGAAATTGTAGAGAAATACGATTTAAGAAAAGATAACGAAGAAGGGTATTATACTTGCAGAAACGATTATAATGCAATACCCCAAGAAGAACGTGAAACAAAATACTGGTATTGGGGACTATGCCTTGTTTACCATAGCTTCAATCGTTCAACGGTGCAGCATAACCTCAAAGGTGAATATAATGCACCTTTCGGACATAACAAAGTCAACTTGCCATTGGCAAAAAGAAAATTTCTCGCTTTTGCAAATAAACTCTATCAGGGTTCATATATTTTTACCGATATTAACTACAATGAAGTTCCGGTTGATAAAAGCTCGTTCATATATCTTGATCCTCCATACCTGATAACAACGGCAACTTATAATAAGTTCTGGGATGAAGAAAAAGAGCGTGGGTTATATTTGTATTTAGAGCAATGTACGAAAAATGGTATTAAGTGGGCTTTGTCCAATGTTCTCAGTAATAATGGTATAGAAAATCGGATGTTGCGAGGATGGATAAAAGAAATGCAATCGAAGTACAACAACATACACCTATACTATTTAGAAAGTGACTACACCCATTCTAACTTCCGCCGTAAAAATCGTGGACGTACAGTAGAGATACTTCTTACAAACTACTAAAATTATCATAACCAAAAAGGACTACGGATTTTATTCCATAGTCCTTTTATAATGTGATGGTAGTTTCATTTTTTGGTGTGTCAAACCCTTTTAAAATAGCTTATATACGCCCTGACACCATTCCTGACACCAATTTTTTATGAGATATACGGAGTTATACGGGAATATATAGAATTCTGCTCTTGTGATAATCCTTTGTTTATAGCCATTTAGAGAGTTTTATAAGGATATATAGAGATATATGAAATTGGTGCATGAACTACTATACCAAGTTTCATAATTTATTACATCTCCTAATCAGTCATATTCCTTTAAAACATGTATCATTATACACCAAAAATCGTCTAACGTCAACAAGTTTGGAAATGTTTGTTCATATTTATAAGTAAAAACTCCCATGACATTTGTCATGAGAGTTTTAGTTAAATTAATTGATAGCCTTTACAACTATATTATCCCACTGAAGTGTTACGTTCTTCGGTGCACCTGCACAGCCGAAACGTACTCCTGTAATTGATGAAACGGGCGTTCTGAAGTTGAAGTCATCCATTATGAGCTTGCCATCTACATAAACATCATATTTGTGAGTTTCAGTATCACCTATAAGCTTGAACTTATAAGTCTGGCCGCTCTTATGTTCAACACCTTCAAGAATTTTAACTCCGCCGTCATAATATGCAAGCTGTCCGTCGTATGAGAAGAGACATATTGCCCAGCCTTCAGTACCTTGTATATATATAGGAGCACCGCCGCCACCGGGGTTGGATGGATCGTAGATTGCAGTATATTCACATTCTACCTGGAACTTACCTGAATACGGCTTAAATGTGCGCTTGAGGTCCATATCCTTAGATGATTTAGCTCTGATTTCAAGCTTGTTGTCATTTACAAGGATTTGTGAACCGTCGATGGTAGTGATTTCCCAGCCTGCAAGTGAAAGCATACCCATGTTAAAGTCTGATTTTGTAAGTATGTCGGTTTTTTCTACAATGTTAACAGTTGTAGAAAGAGACTGAGGTACGCCGTTAATAACAACGTTACATGTAAGAGTTGCACTACCTATTGAAACAGGAATTATGTAGCCATTCTCGGCTCTTGCAACTGATGGATTGGAGCTTTCAAACTTAACGTCATGATATGTAAGGTTAATCATGTTGCTTTCTGTATCCGCAGTTGTAAGGTAATATGTTACAGTATTATCATCAAGTGCGATTTCGTCTGATGTTGTTATCAAAGACGGTGTTGCATTTGGATCCATGTTGCTGATTCCAAGACCAGTATTCTGTTTTGTAAGAGTATTAACTCCGTTTGCTGTGTATGTGCCATATACTGAAGAGTCATGAGTGAACTCTGTGGAGTGTACCTGAACATCATCAATATATACGCTGAGGAAGCCGTTTTGTCTTACAAAGCTTACCTTGTTTGCAGGAAGGTCGAACTCACGGAAGTAAGGAATTGTGTATCCGTTTTCCTTGATAGTGAGTCTTGCTTTTCCGTTTTCACGCTTTACAGAATATCTTTCTGAATTGATAGAGCCTGCTGATGCGATAATGTATTCTTCACCATCTTTAAGGTCTGTGCCGGTGATTACATAATCATCATATCTGTGGTTAATACCGTCGTACTTAAACTTTGAAGCGTCATACTCATAGTAAAGCTCATTACCTAATCTCTGGAGTGTCATGTAATCTCTTACTTCATCAAAGAGATACTTTTCGTCTGTTACGACCACAAGACCGTTATAGTAGTTAACTTCTTTTCCAAGAGCTTCTGCAACTGCACGAAGAGGAACCATTGTTCTGTCGTTAAGAATTGTAGCTGCAACGTCGATTTCCTTATCAGCACCATTAATCTTAATTGTTTTTGAATCTTTTGTGATTTCCACTACATCGCTACCAAGCTTAACAGTAGCAACGGGGTCAGACCAGCTTACTTCTGCACCGAAGCTTTCAGCAATAAATCTGATAGGAACTAAAAGTCTGTCAGAAACATTTACGGGCTGTACAGCATGATTTGCAGGATCAATATATGTTTTCACACCATGATTAATAGCTGCGGCAGCACCTTGCTGGAGAATAACTGCTTTCTTTACGCTTGTGTAGTCAGGAGCGAGCTCTATGGGGTAGTCGTCTGTAACACCCATATTCGCATAATCCATTTTGCTTTCATTAAAGCCCTTGAACCATGACACGTTATCAAAGCTAACTGTATCAAGCTTTGTATCAGCACCGTATCTTGTTTGTTTTACGTCAATAAAGTCGTCAGTTGCACGGTTTGCGTCTGCACCTGAATGGTTTGTAATCTTTATATTTTTGAATGACTGCCAGTTTGACTGATAGTCGCCGAAATATCCGTTTGGTGCAAAGTCGAGCATTGTGGGATGTGCATAGATATTATCTACAAACACGTTATCAAAGTAGTTTGTGTTACCGTTTTCTGTCTGGTAGCTGACACCGGCAGTATGCAGAGCACCGTTGTCGCCTGAATCCTGACAAACTTCATAGATGAGAGAGTTGCGAATTGCATTTTCCTTTGATCTTCCGCTTACCTTGAGGTTGTCTGAAAGGGTTGCTGTACCAATCCAGCAAACTCCGCGGACAGAAAATGCGTTTCTCGGCATATTATAAAATTCGCAGTTTTCAGCAATAGTACCTTGTGTACTCCAGATATTTACGCCTGCGGCGTCAATTCCCAACTCGCCAACATCGTGCATAATACAGTTTGATATTCTGTTGTGGCGGATAAATTCAGAATTGTTTCTTTGCTCTGTATCGCCGCAGAGAATAACACCGCTTATTCCCATGTTTTCAAAGAGACAGTTGTTTATATAGTTGTAGTTTGACTGACCTGTAATGAAAACGCCTGAAAGTCCGCTGTTTTTAAAGCGGCAGTTGAGCATCTTTATATTGTTTGCGGTATCCATGGTGATAAGACCTTTTATAGCGTCCAATGTTTCTTTGTCTATGGTATGATACCAAATTGAAAGTGAACGCAGGAAGTTTGTCTTTTCAAATGATATACCGTCAAATACGATATTTTCAACGGGAGTAAGAGGCTTGCCTTTCATATGTATTATTTCATCAACTACAGGAGCATATACAGAACATTCAGTATTGGGATCTTCTCCGTTGTACGGCATGTAGTAAAGCATCTTTTCATCGCTGTCGTAGTGGAACTCGCCCTCTGTGTCCAGAAGCTCATACATTCCCTCAATATAATATCTCGCCTTATTTCCGTATTGTTCGTCAGCTAAGAGGTTTGGAATGATTATGCCTTCTTTTTTGTCAATGCTTTCGATTTTAGCAGTATATAGTGCCCAGTCGCAATGAGCCCATGGCCATATACAGATGCTTGCGTCAGTAATGTCTTTAAAGGAAATATCCTTTATATCATCGGTGTTAACCTTTATGCGGAGTGTGTCATTTGCAATACCTGTTGCACGCAGATAACTTCCGTGATATGTAAGGTAGTCTTTGTCAAACTCGCGATTAGGGTATCTTGCCTTGATTGAACGTCTGTCGTCCTGATAAATTGTGTAAGGTACTTCATCAACGGCAACTTTCCAAATGGAGTCAGTATGCTTTGTCCAGCCTGAAAGTTTTTTAGCACCGTAAATTCTTGCACCGCCGGGGGTTTCGGATCTGTATATTACGTTAAATCCGTTTGTTCCGTTGTCTTCCTGAGTCATTTGTATTGTATTTTCAACAAAATACTCGCCGTCTGCAATATTAACTATAATATCGCCTGACATTTTATCGTTGGCTTTTCTTACAATATTAATGGCTCTTTCAAGGGTGTTGAAAGGTGATTGCTTAGTGCCTGTTCCACCTGCGGGAGCACTTGCATCAACGTAGTATTCGGCCATTACGGGAGCAGGAATAAGTTCATAGTCAGATTTTTGTGATGGCTTGAATTCATCCTTTGTAGGATCGGGAGCATCCATATTTACCTTTGATGATTCGATTCCCTGATATGCACCGCTGTAAATGAGAATATTATCTACATAGAAATATCCTGATGTTACGTCAGCCGGAACGCGCAGATATAACCTGCTGAGACCTGTGAGTGCTTCGTTTCTGAATTTAAAATTGAATTTTTCTTCACCATCGTAAAGAAGACGGTATTTTTTTGCAGCTACATCACATTCCACAGCAACACGAAGCCATGTGCCTTTTTGAACGGTAGTTTCTTTATAGAGGTTTTTAATTGAACCGCCGTCCCATCCTGCAAGTCCGTCCTTATCTACCAAAGTACCGGGACCGTAAGGCCATGAACCTTCGTCTTCAATAACAATCCAGGCACTTCCTGAACGATACATAATATCCATTTCAACAGTAAAAGTGCTTGTCTGACGGGGGAAGTCTATGTACAGCTCTGCCATTTTGGGGTCGCCGTCGCCTTCAACCTCTTTGCCGTTTTTTTCAATAAGCAGAATATTATCTTTTGGGTTCAAGTCGTCTTCCACCACTTCAATATTTTGTGAAGGGCGAATATGTATAGCGCTTGGTATTTCGCCGTCAAAACCATATTCAAAAATTGTGTTTGTTGCCATAGCGGTCATAACTGTCGTATTGAGAAGTAATGCTACGCCAAGGCAAAAAGCTGAGAATTTTTTCATTAGAAAGCCTCCTTTGTTATGTTGTAATTTTAACTTAACATTATACATTAATTTTACCATCCATAACTATCATATGTCAACACTAATAATTTATTAATAATTACTAAAATGAGGAATAAAACAAGCTGTTGCATAGTGCAACAGCTTGTTTTAGTTAATCTAATATTGCTTTAATCTCTACGTTGTCCCAATATACTTCAGTATTTTGCGGTTCGCCACCGGTACCGAATGCAATCTTGTTTACAGAATCGACCTTATTTCTAAACGTAGCATCGTCCATAATAAGCTCTCCGTCAACGTAGAAGTCGAATGTGTCTGTCTCAGTATCAGCTATACACTTAAGACGGTAATTTCTTCCGCTTTCTATGGGTGCAACATATCTGATACCCGGTATAGAACTGTCGTAGTAACCCCACTGTCCGTTCATAGCAAAGGTTGAGATAGCATATGCACCTCCGCCGTGGACATAGATTGGTGTAGCTCCCTCCGAAGGTCTGTCAGGATTGAAGTTTACCTGGAAGTCACATTCTACCGAGAACTTACCTGAATACGGTCTTATAAACTGCGCTTCTGCGTTGATATTCACCCCTGTATTTGCCCACAGATAAAGTCTGTTATCATCGCTTGTTTTGATGATTGTTGTTCCGAATCCGTTAAGTGTCCACCCAATAAGTGATGTTGAACCTAAGTTAAAGTCAGCCTTAAGAAGAACATCTGCTTTTTCTGTTACGGTAAAGTCTGCAGAAAGAGTTTCAGTCTTGCCGTTAATATCAACAGTTGCTGTAAATGTTGTTGTTCCCGGAGTCAAAGCTTTTACAGAGCCGCCTGAAATAGAGGCAACAGCAGGATTTGAGTTGGATATTTCTATGCCCTGATGTGTAAGGTCGAGCATATTACCTGATTTATCCTTTGCTGTAATGTAGTATGTTCCCACCTGACCTATACCAAGCTGGTTGTATGGGAGTAAGAATTCAATAGGCTTTGTCTGGTCTATTTCTATTATGCCAAGTCCTGTTTTGTCGCATACAAGAGTATTTGCTCCATTGTATGTTCCGTATAAGAGAGAATCCCGTGTGAATTCTTTTGCAAATACCTGAGTGCCGTCAATCAAGATGCTGAGATATCCATTATCTCTTATAAACTTAATATCAGCGCCGGCAGTATCAAATTCACGGAAGTATGGGATAGCGTAATTGTTTTCCTTTATTGTAAGTCTTACCTTGCCGTTTTCGCGGCTTACAGAATAACATTCTGCATTGAAAGAGCCTGATGTGCGGAGCATATATGCCTCTCCGTCTTTAAGGCTTGTTCCGCTGATAATAAAGTCCTGATATTTGTGATTTATTGAATTGTAGCTGAACTTTTCAGGGTTATATTCATAATAAAGGTCGTTGCCCAGATTTGAAATTGTTACGTTGTCGCGGATTTCATCAAATAAGCCTTTCACGTCTGTTATTACAACAAGACCATTATAGTAGTTAACCTCTTTTCCAAGAGCTTCTGCAACTGCACGCAGAGGAACCATTGTTCTGTCGTTAAGGATTGTAGCCGCAACGTCGATTTCTTTATCAGCGCCGTTGATTTTAATAATTTTAGAATCCTTTGTAATTTCTACCACATTGCTGCCAAGCTTAACAGTAGCAACCGGATCTGCCCAGCTTACCTGCGCGCCGAAACTCTCGGCAATAAATCTTATAGGTACCAAAAGTCTGTCAGAAACGTTTACGGGCTGTACGGCATGGTTGTTGGTGTCGATGTATGTAAGACTTCCGTGATTAATTGCAGCCGATGCACCTTGCTGAAGAATTACAGCTTGCTTAATCAAATCATAATCGGGAGTAAGCTCAAAAGGATAATCTCTTGATACGCCCATGTTATTATAATTCATTTTGCTTTCGTCAAAGCCTGTTATCCATGATGAATTTTCAAAGGAAACTGAATTCTGGTCAGTAGTGTTATATCTTATTTGAGTATTGTTTGTAAAGCTTGAGTTGATATATGAATTTCGCTGACCTGCTTCGTTTGTGACCTTCATGTTTTTAAAGGACTGATGGTTTGAGAAATAGTCGCCGAAGTACCCGTTTGGTGACTGGTCCTTCATTGACTCGTGAGCGTATATGGAGTCAACAAATATGTTTTCAAAATAGTTTACATTACGCACTTCTCCCGGATAGCTGATAGCCGCTGTGTGAACAGCACCGTTATCGCCTGAATCCTGGTCAACATCATAAATAATTGTGTTTCTGAGAATATTGTGTCTTGCCCGTCCACCCACTAAGTTATTGTCGTTTGATGTAGAAGAGCCTTCCCAGCATACTGCACGAAGTGAATACGCTGATCTTGGTGAGTTATATATTTCGCAGTTTTCAACCACAGTACCCTGTGATGACCAAATGTTTACGCCTGCGCAGTCTATGGACAGCTCGCCAAGATCGTGCATAATACAGTTGGAAATGCGATTGTGTCTTAAATATTCAGATACGTTTCTGTCTTTTGAAAGAAGTATAACACCGCTAAGACCTATATTTTCAAACAAGCAGTTATACACATAATTATAATTTGAATGACCTTTTATATAAAGACCTGAAAGACCTGTGTTCTTAAAACGGCAGTTAAGGAATTTGATGTCGTTTGTAGTATCAAGTGTTACTGCACCAATATCCCAGCCGCTATTAATATTCTGCCATGACTTTATATGTCCTAAAAAGTTTGTCTTTTCAAATGAGATGTTTTCAAATACAATATTGTTTACCGGTGTCAGAGATTTGCCGGTAATATTTATAAGCTCTGTTACCTTTGGAGCATATACTGTACATTCTGTGTTGGGGTTCTTGTTGCCGTAGGGCATATAATAGAGCATCTTTTCGTCGCTGTCATAGTGGAATTCTCCTTCAGCGTCAAGAAGCTCAAGCATACCTTCAATATAGTATCTTGCGCCTTCGCCAAGGTCAACATCGGAATCATCGCAGTCGATTAAGCCGGTGGTTTTGTTAACATTGTGGATTGAGAGAGTATATCTTGACCAATCTCTGTTCCACCAGGGCCAGATACAAAGCTTTGCATCTGTAATATCCTTGAATGATATATTCTTTATATCATTGGGATTGGCTTTAATATGGGTTTTCATGTTATCCTTATCAGTATTAACAAGATATGGACCTGCATGAGTTATATAATCCTTATCAAATTCACGGTTTGGATATCTTGCCTTAATAGAACGTCTGGAATCCTGATAAAGCGTATATGCCGCATCCTCCAGAGGAACCTTCCAGATAGAATCTGTATGCTTTGTCCAGCCTGTCAGCTTTTTAGCGCCGCTGATTTTAACGCCGCCGGGGGTTTCGCCTTTGTATATAATATTGAAGCCGTTGGTAGCGCTGTCGTCATCTGTCATATTAATAGTGCTGTCTATATAGTATTCTCCGTCTTTAATATTTACAATAATATCGCCGTTCATTTTATCATTGGATTTTTTCACAGCGTTAATTGCACGCTCTATGGTGTTGAACGGTGACTGCGCAGTTCCTATACCGCCTTCAGAAGCGTTTGAGTCAACAAAGTACTCTTGCATAATGGGGGCAGCATTAAATATGTATCTTGATTCGTCGGCTGCTTTGTACGCTTCGCTTTGAGGGTTAGGTGCGGACATATTTACTTTTTCAGATGCAACACCATTGTATGTTCCGGTATAGAAAATTATATTATCTACGTAGAAATATCCGTCTGCCACGTCAGCGGGGTTTTTGAATGCTACTTTGTTAACTGCCGACATGGTTGTGCTTCTGAAATCGTTTTCAAAGGCTTGCTTTCCGTTAATAAAAAGCTTGTATTTTTTAGTTGCAGGATTTGCTTCAATAGCAATTCTTAACCAGTCATTGGAATTGAATGAAACTCCATCAACTCGGGAAAGTGAAGGGCCATTCCATGCACTTACGCTGTTAGATTGAAATAATATGGCAGGACCATATGGCCAATCATTGTTGTTAAACATCTGTACCCATGTCTGACCGCCTTTATACATATAGTCAAATTCCATTGTAAAGGTAGATGACTGAGAGGGAATATTAACTTCCATAGATGCTATGGTAGGCTCAGCATCATCAGGATTTTGTTTTCCGTTTTTCTCAAGGACAACAGCGTGGTCTTTTTCGTTCAATTCATCTTCTACCACTTCAACACGCTGTGATTTTGAGAGCTTGATTGTATTGGGGAGATATGACTCAAAATCATATTCGAATATTGTACTTTCGGCAGCAGTTGCAGGTATTGCAACCAGGTTTAGCGAAAGGGCTGCCGCAAGACAGAATGTAAGTAATTTTTTCATTCCGATTCCTCCTTATTTTATAAAAAATACTACCTTAATTATAATCAAAAAATGCATTTATTACAATACAATTTAAAGACACGATTTTATAAAATCGGGACATTTTGTATGTATAGTCTAAAAATAATAATTTTTGGAAAAAGTATTTGATTTTATGAAAGGTGTATATTATAATATAGGAAGATACATAAAATACACGGGGGCATGAATATGAAAATTGCAATAGGAAATGATCATGTAGCAGTAAAGCTTAAGGAGCACATCAAGGAATATCTGGAAGCTAAAGGGCATGAATTGGTTGACTTTGGAACCAACAGCGAGGAGCGGGCAAATTATCCCATATACGGCAAAAAAGTAGCAGATGCCGTTGCATCAGGTGAATGTGATTATGGTGTTCTCATTTGCGGAACGGGCGTTGGCATATCTTTGGCAGCCAACAAAGTAAAGGGTATCCGCGCATGTGTATGTTCAGAGCCATATACAGCGAGACTTTGCCGTCAGCATAATAATGCAAATATAATTGCATTTGGTGCAAGAGTAGTAGGTCAGGCTGTGGCTGAGATGATAGTTGACGAATTCTTTACAGCAGAGTATGAAGGCGGACGTCACGCAACACGTGTTGATATGATAACAGCCATTGAAAACGGTCAGAATATAGAATAATACAATGCATAACTGCGAAAGCAGTTATGCATCAGACCGTCGAAAAAGTCGTTCTACCGCAAGCTAACGAGAAAATATGCTTTTGAGAATGATTTTGATTGCACAAGAAAAAACCCAAGAAAAACATCGAGTTTTTCTTGGGTTGCTTGCTTTTTGCCAACTTGAACTCTATCGTACCCATGTACGCCGACGAATTCAAGTTGACAAAATATAACTTCCTTTTTCGCATTCTGTCAGCGTGTCGATGGTTTATCGACACGCTGAATGCATAACTGCGAAAGCAGTTATGCATTTTTTTTGTTTTCGGGAATAGACTTATTATGTAGGGGGTGTTGAAATGACAGATGGGGGTAAGTTTTCTCTGTTTTCACCTATTGTGTTTGTTCCGTCTCTGGTGTTGCTTGTGGGTGTTATTTGCGGCAGTATAAGAGCTGGTGGGATTGATTCCTCAGCCTCGGAGGAGGTTGCCGGATATCTGGGAAGCTTTTTTGGGGAGGTTCCGAGAGGTGGGGGAGAGCTTTTTATCAGCAGTGCAAAAAAGCTTCTTGCACTATGGGTTCTTATAACAGTCTCAGGATGCTTTTTGCCGGGCTTTTTTCTAAATATGTACATTATGGCACAGAGAGGTTTTGCAATAGGCTATACTTCGGGTTGTTTTTTTGGCGTTTATGGCATAAAAGGCATTATGGCTTGCATTTCCTTGGTACCGGAGATGCTTGTTTTTTTACCTGCATTAATATATTTTTCGTCAATTTCACTAAAAATGTCCTTTTCGGCTTATGACAACAAAAAAGTTTTTTTAAGAAAATTCATTTTAATTTCCTTAATTTTCCTGACTGTATTTTGTGTTGTTTGCGTTTTTCAAACTTTTGTTACCACAATATTTATGAGATGTATTTCGGCATGGATGTAAAAAGAATGTAAAAAAAACGTAAACGTTCCATAATTTATGTGTTAAAAAAATTCAAAAAACTATTCACAAACAATTCTTTTGTGATATAATAAATGCATCTGTTAAAAAATAATTGAGATGATTTTGTTAATATATATCACATAAGAAGGAGAAGTTTGATGAGTTGCTGTGTAGAAGATTACATCATGTATATGCAGAACGAAAAACACAAATCTAAAAATACTGTCGAATCATACAGACGCGACGTTACACAATATATTACATATCTTACAAGCGCAAATGTAAATGATGCTCAGAGCGCAACAAAAAGTGATGTTCTTACATATCTTCTTGAACTGAAAAAGAGCGGAAGAGCTCCTGCCAGCATTTCCAGAATGTTAACATCCTTAAGGTCATATTATGCATATCTGAGAATTAATCATTATGCCGATTCTGATCCTACAGAAAGTCTTGAAGCTCCCCATGTTGAAAAGAAGCTTCCAAAGATTTTATCACCGGAGCAAATAAGTCGCTTGCTTTCAGCTCCTGACGCTACGGAAGCCAAAGGCAGCAGAGATAAGGCTATGTTTGAGCTTTTGTATGCTACGGGAATCAGGGTTTCAGAGCTCATAGGTCTTAAAATGACTGACATTGACCTTGATATGAAATATATCCGCTGCGCCGGCACTTCAAAGGAAAGAATTATCCCCATAGGAGAAAGAGCTGTTCAGGCAGTATCCGAGTATGTTAAAAAGTTCCGCAATATGCTTTTGAAAGATAAGGATGAAGAATATCTTTTTGTAAACTGTTCAGGAGGCAGTATATCACGTCAGGGCTTCTGGAAGATAATAAAAGCCTGCGGCGAAAAGGCGGGTATTGACGGTGAAATAACACCCCATATGCTTCGTCATTCTTTTGCAGCACACTTGCTTGAGAACGGTGCTGATATGCGCGCTGTGCAGACAATGATGGGACATGCTGATATTTCATCTACACAGATTTATACAGCTCTCATGGATTCTCACATAAGAGAGGTATATGAAAAGGCTCACCCACGAGCTTGAGTGAATGTGTAAAAATGCAGAAAACTTATAACTAATAAATAAAATCCGCAGTTTATTTGCGGATTTTTTTATGTCCCTGATATGCCCGCCTACGCCTTCGGGCAGGGTATTGTGCGTCATCAACCGAGCAATACTTCGTTTCATCACTTCCAATCCCCTTGAGATTGGGAGCTGAATTTATAAATAGCCACGTTTGGTTTTGAAAATCCCTATTGACTTTATATTGCCAACATGATAAAATGGCTTGGATTAATAAACAGGAGTTAACAAATGAAGCTGATTACAAATAAATCATATTACATGACAACACTAAGAATAGCAATTCCTATTGCTCTGCAAAATCTTATAACATTTTCTACTGGAATGATGGATACCCTTATGCTTGGCAAGGCTGACAGCAGCGGTGTTTTTCTTTCCGCATCATCACTTGCAAATCAGCCCTTTTTTATACTGACACTTATGTGTTTTGGTCTGGCAGGTGCAGCAAGCGTACTGTCGGCACAATATTACGGTAAGGGTGATTTTTCTTCTATCCGTAAGATTTTTTCACTTGTGCTTCGCATAGGCGCAGTTCTTGGAATAATTATGGGTGCTGTGGTTCTTTTTGCACCGGAAGCTGTTATGAGCATATACACAAAAGATTTAAGGCTTATTGAAGCAGGTGCCAAGTACCTTAGAATATTAGGTTTTGCATATTTTATATTTGCACCGGGAAATACTATTCTTTGTTCCTTAAGAAGTATTGAGTGTGTAAAGATTTCCGTAGTTGTAAACACCGTATCGTTTTGTACCAATGTATTTTTGAATTGGGTGCTTATATTCGGTAATCTTGGAGCACCTGCGCTTGGCATCGAAGGTGCGGCTATGGCTACGTTGATTGCCAGAATGACTGAGTTTATAATAACCTTTGTTTATGTGTTCTTAATAGAAAAGAGGCTTATGTTCCGCTTGCAACATATTTTTGTAAAATGCGGATACCTTGTGGGAGATATGCTACGCCACGGAACACCTGTTTTTATAATAGAGCTTGCCTGGTCATTGGGAATGTCTGTTCAGGCAGGAATTTTAGGTCATATTACATATTCTGAGGGAGATCCCGTAGCTGCCAACTCCATTATGAATATTGTACATCAGCTATCTACAATTTTTCTTTTTGGAATTGCCAATGCAGCAGGTGTTATGACGGGGAAATCCATAGGTGAGGGTAATCGTGAATTTGTTAAGCAGCAGGCGTTTACCATGAATATTATAGCTGTGTTTTTGGGGATTGCCGCAGGTGCTATAATATTAATTATCAAAAACCCTTTATTGAAATTTTATGATTTTTCCCAAGAAACTATTGCTCTGGCAGGACAGATGATAGATGTTATGTCGGTTATAACAATTTTTGTGTCCTTTGCTGCAATAAATATTATGGGAGTGCTGCGAGGCGGCGGAGATACAAAATTCTGTCTTATTACTGAAACTATATGCATATGGTGTGTTGCGCTTCCGTCGGCAGTCATTGCGTCAAAGCTTCAATGGCCGGTGCCGGTAGTGCTTGCATTAATGAAGTCAGACGAGATATTTAAGGTAATAATCTGTATGTTCAGATATCTTAAGGACGATTGGATTCATGTGCTTACAAGGTAAAAAGAAGTATAATATTTGTTAAAAAAACGTAATAACTACTTGATGTATTATTCATTTTTCATAAATGTTATAAAAAAAACAAAAAAGTCTTGACAAAAAACTGCAAAGTTAGTATAATTGTGTAGGTGTCTGATTGAGTTTAATCAGAAGTAATATTTTTGATTGTTTTTATAGCAAGTAATTAGGAGGTGCAGAACGTGAAGAGAACTTTCCAACCCAAAAAGCGTCAGAGAGCAAAAGAACACGGATTCAGAAAGAGAATGAGTACTTCTTCCGGAAGAAAAATTTTGGCAAGCAGAAGACAGAAAGGAAGAAAGAAGCTTTCAGCATAATGTCTGCTTAGCATAGATGTGTGGGCAAGGAGTCGTTGTACTTTTTGCCTTTTTGTGTATTCGGAAGAATTATGAAAAGAGAAAACAGACTAAAATTAAACAAAGATTTCAGAAGGCTTTATGCCAGAGGCAAAAGTATCGCCTGCGGCTGTGTGGCGGTCTATGCCGTAAAAAGCAACCGCAACATTACCCGAGTCGGACTTACTGTTGGTAAGGGAGTGGGTAATGCAGTTAAGCGAAACCGCGCAAAGCGGCTTCTGAGGGCAGCCTTTGACTGCCATGCCAAAAGCATTTGCGGCAGCTACGATTTAATCATAGTTGCAAGAAATCGCATAGTAGGCAAAACCTGCGGCCAAGTGACCTATGACCTGGGAAAAGCATTTTCCAGGCTTGATTTGCTTTGAGGTCCTGCTGCAAAATCGGAGACTTAAATGAAAAAAATAGTGCTTAAATTAATAGTATTTTACAGACACCATATATCCCCCATTAAGGGCGGAGCTTGCTGTCGGTTTATTCCCACATGCTCGGAATATGCCTATACCGCCGTGGAGCGGTACGGAGTTGTAAAGGGAGGAGCGCTTGCCTTATGGCGTTTGCTTCGTTGTCAGCCTTTTTCAAAGGGCGGCTATGATCCCGTTCCGTGAATATGCAGCAAAAAGACGATAGAGAGGAAATAAAACATGTTTGAATTTTTAATTACCAGACCTCTTGGATTTATTATTGAGCAGATATATAATCTTGTACAGAATTACGGTCTTGCAATCATTCTGTTTACCATAATTATAAAGCTTATATTGCTTCCGCTCAATATAAAATCTCAAAAAGCAATGAAGAAGCAGCAAAAAATACAGCCTGTTATTGCACAGCTTCAGGAGAAGTACAAAAATGACAAGGACAAGCTGCAAAGAGAAATGATGAAGGTCTATAAGGACAACGACGTAAGCATGATGGGCGGTTGTTTGCCGATGCTCATTCAGATGCCAATTCTTATCGGTCTTTATCAGGTTATTCAGCGCCCCATAACATATCTTGCAGGGGTAACTGAATGGACAGAAGATAAGCTTCAGATAGTAGCGCAGCTGAAAGAAAAAATAGCAGTGCAGTTTCCCGAACTTATAGGAAGTAACAGTTCAATGGAGCTTTCAACATTTGTAAAAACAGCACAGATTGAAATTTCAAATTGGTGCTCAAAGCTGGGCGAACAGCTTGATTGGGCGTTCAATTTTGACTTTTTGGGACTTGATTTGTCAAGCAAGCCCTCTGCGGCAATTTCAAGAATTATGGCAGCAGATTTTTCTGATATGGGCGTAGTAATGCTTATAATTATTCCGGTGCTTGCAGTATTGACAACATGGCTCAGTTCAAAGGTTATGCAGATGCAGAACAAAAGTGCTCAGGGTGCAAATGAGCAGGCAGCACAGATGACAAGTACAATGAATATAATGATGCCCCTTATGACCGGATATTTCACAATAATTTTGCCAACCGGTATGGGACTTTATTGGATAATCAGCAGCGTAATGCAGATTGTACAGCAGGTAGTACTTAACTATTATTTTGATAAGAAAGGCGATGATTTCGATGTCAAACTTCCAGAAACAAATTCAAAAAAGCGGAAAAAGCATTGAAGAAGCTCTTGAGCTTGCACTTAGCGAGCTTGGTGTTTCAGAAAATGAAGTGACATATACAGTTGTTGAGGAGGCTTCAAAAGGTTTTCTCGGCATAGGCGCAAAGGAAGCTGTAATCAACGTACAGCTCAAAGAAGAACAGACTGTTGCAGTAGGTGCAGAAGAGTTTCTTGCATCGGTATTCGATGCAATGGGAATGGAAGTTAAAATCACTTCCGACAAGGCTGAGGACGAGCTTAACATTCAGCTTGAAGGCGATGACATGGGTATTGTAATAGGCAAAAGAGGCGACACTCTCGACAGTCTTCAGTACCTTGCATCACTTGTAGAAAACAAGGGGAAATCAAGAGATGAATACACAAGAGTAACTATTGACACAGAGGGTTACAGACAGAAGAGAGAGGATTCACTCAAAGCATTGTCAGAAAGACTTGCAAACAAGGTTGCAAAGTCAGGCAAGAAATATACTCTTGAGCCAATGAACCCATACGAAAGACGTATTATCCATGCAAATCTTCAGGGTAATGAAGAAGTTACAACCTTCTCAATAGGCGAAGAGCCATACAGAAAGGTAGTAATCGCTCCCAAGAACGAAAAACGCAAGCCGACTTACAAAAAGTCTGCTCCCAAAAAAGTTCTCAACTATTTTCCTGACGAGGACCTGCCTACAACATATGCAGGTGGCGGTCAGCCTCAGGTAAATAAAGCCAGCAGCTTTGAAGAGTATCTTGCAGAGCATCAGAATGACTAGTCATATTATGGCGAATGCTTAAGGCGTTCGCCTTTTTTCGCTAATTAATCCGCTGTTGAAAGGCAAAGGGCTATGATAAAGAAAAACGACATTGTACAGCTTGAAATAACTGACATAACAAACGAGGGAATGGGAGTCGGTCATGCAGACGGACTTGCTGTTTTCGTACCTTTTACATGCATAGGCGACGTTATTGATGCGCACATTCTCAAGGTAAAATCATCATATGCCTATGGTAAATGTACAGCCATTAAATCTTTATCTGCCTCAAGAGTTCAGCCCCAATGCCCTGCATATAAAAAGTGCGGCGGTTGTCAGCTTATGCATATTGAATATGCGGCACAAAAGGAAATCAAGAGAAAATTTGTTTATGATGCCCTTGTGCGAATAGGCGGTCAGCCAAAAGATATTACAGTTGATTTTATAGGTGCGCCTGACGAAACCGGATACCGAAATAAAATGGTATATCCCATAGGCAAGGACAAGGATAATAAGACAGTTTGCGGCTTTTATGCACAAAGGAGCCATAATATAATTTCCTTGGATAGCTGTGTGTTGGGTATGGGAGATGACCAAGCAATTATCACTGCTGTTTTGGAATATATGAACAAATACAAGGTACAGCCTTACGACGAAGTCGGGCATAAGGGTGCAGTGAGGCGTATATTCATACGTCGTGGCAGATTTTCAAAGGAAACTATGGTTGTAATATCATCAAACTCCAGGTCATTACCTTGTGAAGAAGAGCTTTGCAAATTAATATGCCGCGCTGATGATACTGTAAACAGTATTATACTAAATATAAATACAAAAAAAACCAATCTGGTGCTTGGTAACGAAAACCGTACTATATATGGAAGTGACGTAATTACCGATACTTTATGCGGCAATGAATATGAGATTTCACCCCACAGCTTTTTCCAGATAAACCCGGTACAGACGGAGAACCTTTATAACAAAGCCATTGAATATGCAGATATAACATGCGACGATACAGTAATGGATATTTATTGCGGTATAGGGACCATTTCTCTCACAGCCGCTAAAAAAGCAAAAAAAGTAATCGGTGTTGAAATAGTAGATCAGGCAATAGAAGATGCAAAGAAGAATGCTTCATCAAACGGCATTGAAAATGCACAGTTTTATGCAGGAAGCGCTGAAGATATAGTTCCGAAATTAATAAAGTCAGGTGAAAAGCCTGACATAGTAATAATAGATCCCCCAAGAAAGGGAAGTGACGAAGTAACTTTGAGTACAATTATTGAGTCACAGCCAAAGCGAGTAGTGTATGTATCATGCAATCCCGCAACTCTTGCAAGAGATATAAATTTCCTGAATCAAGGCGGCTACACTCTAAAAATGGTAACAGCAGTAGATATGTTTCCAAATACTGTTCATGTTGAAGCAGTTGCACTGCTTCAACATGAACAACTAAGTTTGCCGAATTCTGATTAATTTACTTTACTGAGAAAATAACGAAAGGAAAACTAAAGATGCGCTCTTTAATATCCCGATTAAAATTGAATAAACGTCCGGCGATTATCCGCTCTGCTATTTATGCGCTAATCTGGATAATATGTTGTTTAATGCTGTCATGGTATCCGGGTACCGCATTTGCACTTGCATTTCTTGGCGCAGGATGTTTTGATATAAAGATTGAGAAAAAACGCTGGAAATACCTCATCAATATATTATGGGGACTTTCCGTATGTGCAATTACATTTTTTCTGTGCGTTAAGATGCTGAACGACTCCGATTTGCACGATGTAAGTTTTTATGAAATGATGCTTAACTTTCTTTGCATATTCGTTGTATGCGGTGTGTTGTTTGTTATAACGGGGAAATTTAAAACATCCGTTATCCTTGGCTCATTTTTGCTCGTAGCACTTTCGAATGCCAATGGATTTATATATCAGTTCCGAGGCAAAGAGCTATGTCCTATGGATTTCTTTTCTGCTGGAATTGCAATGAAGGTAGCGAAGCAGTACATACCTCAGATTACTTCTAATATGATTTTCGGCTGGATTGCATGGTCGCTTATGATAAAAGGTCAGTTGACAGCGCCTAAGCTTCCGGGATTTCTTAAGTTCAAAGCACGTATAGCAGCTCTTGCATGCGTGTGCCTGATGGCAGGAGTTTTGTGGACGTCATCTGCAGATATACCCATAAAAATGTGGGGAACACAAGGAACAGAAAAAAACGGTTATTATCTCAACTTTTTTCTGGGCATACGTGATTCTTTTGTTAAAAAACCTGAGAACTACGGCAAAGAAAATATTAACGGAGTCCATATTGAATATTCAGGAGAAGAGGATAAAAATTCAAAAAAATCACATCCTAATATTATTGTAATCATGAACGAGTCGTTTGCAGATTTCAGTATTTTAGGAGATGTCCGTACCAATCAGCCGGTCACACCGTTTATTGATTCACTTAAGGAAAATACAATTCGTGGCTATGCACTATCATCAATATTCGGTGCAAATACTGCCAACTCGGAATTTGAATTTTTAACCGGTCATTCCATGGCGTTTCTGCCTGAAAATTCGGTGCCGTATCAGCAGTACATAAGAAATGATATTTACTCTCTTGTATGGCATATGAATTCATGTGGCTATTCTACTTTTGCAACTCATCCATATTGGGCAGACGGCTGGTCAAGAAATAAAATCTATCCCTTGCTTGGATTTGGCGGCAGTTCATTTGTTGATGATTATCCTAACCGGAATATCATAAGAAGCTATGTAAGCGATCAGGAAATGTATGAATATATGCTTAATATGTTCAATCTGAAGCAGGACGAAAAGCCTATGTTTTTGTTCGGCATAACAATGCAGAATCATGGTGGATATTTATACGAAGGTGAAAACTATACACAGTCAATCTTCCTTCAGGATTACAGCAAACCGTATCCCAAAGCGGAGCAGTATTTTTCTGTTCTCAACGAATCTGATAAGGCTATGGAATATCTCCTTACATCACTTAAGGAATATCCGGAAGATACAATAGTAGTATTCTTCGGCGACCACTTCCCAAAGGTAGAAAATGATTTTTATAAAGAGCTTCACAGCGGTTCATATAACACCTTGCCTGAACAGATGCTTCAATATACAGTTCCGTTTTTCATCTGGGCAAATTATGACATCAAGGAAAAGTTTATACCCCATACAAGTCTCAATTACCTTGCCCTGCATATGCTTAAGACAGCAGGTGTAGAGCTTTCACCGTATTATGAATTCCTTGACGATATGCAAAAGCAGATCCCTGCCATGAACGCTCTGGGTTACTACTCTCTTGATAATAACGGATATATAAGCTACGACAGAGCCGAGGGTGATGAAAAGGCGATGCTCAACAAATATGCAATTATGCAGTATAATAATATGTTTGACTTTGACAACAGAAGCTATATGTTCTTCCAGCAATATATAAATAAGTGATGATTATGATAAAAAGACTGTTTAAAGACGGTATTGTGTCAGGCAATCAGCTGAAAATGATTGCATTGCTTTCCATGACGTTGGACCATGTAGGATTTTATATTTTCCCCCACATAACATGGCTTCGTATAGCGGGGCGATTAGCATTCCCTGTATTTGCATATATGATAGCGGAAGGCTGTAAATTTACATCTGACAGAAAAAAGTATTTACTAAAGCTTGCGGTATTTGCGTTTGCCTGTCAGGTTGCGGCATTTATAGGCTCAGGCTCTTTATATCAATGTATATTTGTGACCTTTTCTATGTCGGTAGCAGTTGTGTACAGTATAGATTATGCTGTTTGTAAAAGAAGCTATAAAGCATATACTATGATGTTTTGTACCCTTGCAGCAGTATATTTCCTTACAGTCATTCTGCCGGATATATTGTATATGACCAACTACAAGGTAGATTACGGCTTTTTTGGAGTGATGCTTCCGGTAGCTGTGTATTTTTCAAAGGGCAAATTATATAAGCTCTTATCAGCTGCAGTAGTTTTAATTCTCATAAGCCTTGGCGCATGGTGGGTGCAATGGCATTCCCTTATAAGTCTGATACTTCTTAGCATCTATAATGGAAAACGCGGCAAGGTAAATATGAAGAATTTATTCTACATTTACTATCCGCTGCATCTTTCATTAATATATTTTATAAGTATCATAAAAAGGACATAACTTTTGGAGTTATGTCCTTTTTAATTAATGATTTTTACGTCTTTGTTCGAGAATTCTTGTGTTTTCTTCTACTTTTTTTCGTGTAAGAGGATATGCGAATACAAGTATAAGACCAACCGTCAGATAAAATACAGCCGGTGCAAATGTAGCAACAGAATATATTTTTTCCACTACCTCTGTTGTCTGTATCACCGTCTCTCCGGCGGTTGCGGTGCGGTAGCCGATAAGCTGAAGTGTCCAAGCTCCGAGTCCGCCTGCAAGCGCCTGGCCGATTTTTCTGGCAAAGGAATAGAAAGCATATATTGTTCCGTCATCACGGCTTCCGGTCACGACTTCACGATTATCAATTATATCCGTAATAAAAGCCCATATCATAAGATTAAAAATACCTGTTCCTACATTCCCGAGACACACAAATGCACAGAACAGCCATGGATTCCTTATTCTAAGGAAAAAGGTGAGAAAATAAATACCTGAAGCAAACAACAGCGCAACAGACGATGCCTCTTTTTTGCCAACCGATTTAATAATTCTTTTTGTAAATGGCGCAAGCACAAGCGTGACCGCAGTATTTAAAAATCCTGCCAAAGACATTGCTGACTTGTTTTTAAAATAGTCCATAAAAAGATAAATATTCATAGACTGAGCCAGAAGCATAGACAGCAAAAGAACTATTGCTGCAGCAATTATGCTCATAAGACTTCTGCTCCTGAATATGCTCCCAAGAGTATTAATAATCGGCTTTTTTTCCTTTTTTTCAGGATTAATTACAACTCTTTCAACTGACAGTCTGTAACATAGCTGGTAGCAAATAAAGGCTAAAACTGCAAAAATCAAAGCCACAAGCTGAAATCTGGCAGGCAGAATAATCTGATTACCCAAAGCGTCATATTCATATACTATCTGTGGTACAGCAACGCTGATTAACAGACCTGCCACAGCCGCACCTACGCTTCTGTAAGTCGAAAGCTGACCGCGTTCGGTGGAATCAGTAGTTATGGCAGATGCCATAGAACCATAAGGGATATTGATAGAAGTGTAAAAAATACTTCCCCAAAGAATATAGGTTATAAACACATAAATAATTCTGTATGACATTGCAAGCTTTGCCACCTGCGGTGTGAATAAAAGAAATCCTGCAATACACACAGGTACAGACATTATCTTTATCCAAGGCCTGAACCTGCCGCCTTTTTTTAATGTAAGGGTATCTACAATTCTTCCCATGCCCACATCTGTAAAAGCATCTATAATACGTGCAGTGAGAAATAAGGTTCCCACAACCCCCGGTGCAATCCCAAGTACGTTTGTATAAAACACCATTAGAAATGAGCTTGCAAAAATAAAGAAAAAATCATTTGCAAGGTCGCCCAGCATATACCCGATTTTGTCTTTCAGTCCAAAAGGTTTGTTCATTATTATAAGCTCCTTTCCTTATAATCCTGAGGTAATGACTCCCAACGCTTTTTAATATAAAATGCACTAAGCTTAGGCTGTCTGTCACGTGTGAAAATTCCTTTTTTATTTCCGTCAGCGCGCATTATACCCTCAACCGTCTGAAAGTCTGCAAAGTTCCAGATTTGTTCTCCTTTTACAAAGTCATATTTGTCAAATACCTCAAACTGCATCTGTAAATATTCCTTCTGGTATTCTTCACTCCACATAACACTTGGCAGCTTATGCATACCGCTTATGGTATCTGCGCCAAATTCCGAGAAAATGAAAGGTTTGTTCAACCCCTTTGCCGCCCATTTGTCCATTTCCTGAATAAATGCATTTTTGGCATCGGCTATTTCAAATCCGCCCTGCATATACCAGCCATAGTATCTGTTAAGAGACAAAAAATCAGCAAAGTTATAGCATGTGCATGTATCAGGCAATGACATGGCAATAAGCGCAAAGGTTCTCGGTCTTAACTGCGGATCCAGCTCTCTTGCATAGTCAAAAATATCCTTAAAATATTCAACAGCCGAATTGTTTGTGGTTTCAGGCTCATTCATAAGACTCCATGCAAAAACGCAGGCATGGTTTTTATCCCTTGTAATAAGCTCCCTGATTGCTTCTTTATGAACTGCTTTTGTTTTGGTATGCACATCTTCATGAGTAAAAAATCCCGTAGATGCCTTGGTGGAAGCATCCATAAAGTTCATAAGACTCTCAAAAAAGCCTACTGCGGCAACCTCATCTATAACAAGAAATCCTTCTCTGTCAGCCATTTGCATTATTTCCTCGCTGTATGGGTAATGTGCCGTTCTGAAAGAGTTTGCACCGCACCATTTCATAAGTTCAAAATCTCTCTTTACTGCGGCGGGATTATAGCCTCTGCCAAACAAATGTGAGTCCTCATGCTTTCCGAAGCCTTTCAGATAAACAGGCTTATTGTTTATAAGGATTTGTGTTCCCTCGATGCTGACGGTGCGTATTCCGACTTCTTCAAAGTATTCGTCTATTACATTTTCGCCGTCCTTTATTCTAATAACAAAGGTATATAAATAAGCATCTCTTACATTCCAGAGTCTTACGTTGTTTATTCGTATTTCGCCTTTTTTGCCGCTTGATTGGCATATGAAATTACCTGCTTCATCAAATACGCAAATTTCAACGCTGTTATTTCCGTTGGTTTCAACTTTATAAGAGGTTATAGAATTATCGCCGTCAAGCTTATGCACAACGATAAAATCCAAAATTGCTTCTTTTGGCACAGCTATTAATCTTACGGGGCGGTTCAGACCTGAATAGTTGAAAAAATCAAAATATGGCTTGCATATTTTTCTGCCGTCAGACAATACTCTCGTTTCTCCCGCAGGTAGAGATGCGCGGCTAAGCTCATTATTTACCTTAACCACCACTTTGTTTTTCTGGTTGAATTTTACCATGTCATTTACGCATACTGTAAATGGTATAAATCCTCCCTCATGAGAGCCTGCAGTTTTGCCGTTAACAAATACTTCTGCTCTGTGTGTTGCTCCGTCAAATCTAAGACAAATATTTTTATCCTGCCATTCTACCGGTACAAACACATCAGTTTCATACCAAAAATCACCCGTGTACTCTCTCTGGGATTTTTCTGTAAAGTAATCATTGAAGCTGGACGGTACAACCATTGACAATGGATAACTCAGTCCGTTTACCCATCCCTCATTTATGCCGGCACCTTCAGGATCAAATTTAAATTTCCACATTCCGCACATATCAATCATGCGGCGAGTTGAGGTGGTCTTTGGGTACAACATAGATTTTTCCATATATATCTCCGTTCCGCCGCTTTATTGCGGCAACCATAAATTTTGTTTTGGGATTATTTTGCACATCATAACCGTGATAAATACGTAAAAAATATTCCAATTTTTAGTTGGGTAAATATTTCACAAAACAGCATATAATAAATTCAAATAAATTCTGAAGGTGATATATTTGAAAATGACATTGAGATGGTACGGCTTCGACTTCGACACCGTAACCTTAAAAGAAATACGACAGATTCCGGGAGTGAAAGGTGTAATTACAACCTTGTATGATATGCCGCCCGGAGAAGTATGGACTTCAGACGCCATTGGTGAGCTGAAAAATCAGGTAGAATCAGCAGGTCTATGCATTTCGGGCATAGAAAGCGTAAATGTTCATGATTCCATAAAAATAGGAGATGAACATAGGGATAAGTATATCGACAACTATATAAAAACCCTCGAAAATCTGGGCAAAGAGGATATACATCTGGTTTGTTATAATTTCATGCCTGTTTTTGATTGGACAAGAACAGAGCTTGCACGTGTACGCCCTGACGGAGCAACGGTGCTTGCATATAATCAGGAAACAATCGACAAAATGAATCCCGAAAAAATGTTCGGCTCAATACAATCAGACATGAACGGAGCAGTTATGCCGGGCTGGGAGCCTGAACGCATGGAAAAGGTCAAGGAACTGTTTGATATGTATAAGGATACAGACAGCGAAAAGCTGTTTGAAAATCTTGAGTATTTTCTCAAAAAAATCATGCCCGTATGTAATGAGTACGATATTAATATGGCAATACACCCTGACGATCCTGCATGGAGCGTGTTCGGCTTGCCGAGAATAGTAATAAATGAAGAAAACATTTCACGAATTCTGAATTGTGTGGATGATGTTCATAACGGACTCACATTCTGTTCAGGCTCCTACGGAACAAACCGTAATAATAATCTTCCTCATATGATACGCACCTTTGGGAAAAGAATTCATTTTGCTCATGTGCGAAATCTTAAGTTTAATTCACCAACAGACTTTGAAGAAGCTGCGCATCTGTCCGCAGACGGTGATTTTGATATGTATGAAATCATGAAGGCACTTTATGATGTGGGCTTTAAAGGCCCTATACGTCCCGATCACGGAAGAATGATATGGGACGAGGTTGCAATGCCGGGTTATGGTTTGTACGACAGAGCCTTAGGCGCTGCATACCTTAACGGTATTTGGGAGGCATTGGAGAAAGGAGCTAATAAATGAAGCTTTCAGAAGCAGGACTAAAAAACAGAGAAGAGTGGATAAATGCAGGATATGTTCTTCCTGAATTCAATCGTAGCGAAGTAATACAAAAAACTAAAGACCGGCCCACATGGGTTCATTTTGGTATAGGTAATATTTTCAGGGCATTCCAATGCAATATTGCCCAGAAGCTTCTTGATGAGGGAGCTATGGATACAGGAATAATTGCGGCGGAGGGATATGATGACGAGATAGTTCGGAGAATATGCAGAAAGCATGATAATTACAGCATACTTGTAACCCTTCAGGCAGATGGCAATTTACAGAAAAAGGTAATAGGAAGTATAACCGAATCCCTGACTCTTAACAATGGTGATTTCCAGACTCTAAAAAGTATTTTTTCTGCAGAGTCATTACAGCTTGCATCCTTTACCATAACCGAAAAGGGATATTTTGTGGATAAGGAGAATAAAACAGTTCAGCATGATTTGGAAAAAGGTCCTGACTGTCCCGAATCCTATATGGGTAAGATTGCCGCATTGCTCTATGAAAGATATGTAGCAAATGAGCTGCCGATTGCAATGGTAAGTATGGACAACTGTGCAAATAATGGAGATAAGCTCAAAAATGCGGTACTTGAGTTCGCAGAGGCTTGGGACTGCGCATCTTTGATACGTTCTGGCTTTCTTGATTATATAAACGATACGTCAAAGGTATCATTCCCGCGTACTATGATAGACAAAATAACTCCCAGACCGGACAAGGCGGTGCTTGAAATCCTTGAAAAAGACGGTGTGGAGGAGCAGGAGCCGGTAATCACGCAAAAAAACACGTATATAGCTCCTTTTGTAAACGCAGAGCAAGTTGAATATCTTGTTATTCAGGACTGCTTCCCTAACGGCAGACCGCCCCTTGAGCTTGCAAGAGTAATTTTCACAGACAAAAACACAGTTGATAAGGTAGAAAAAATGAAGGTTTCAACTTGTCTTAATCCCCTTCATACTGCCCTTGCTGTGTTTGGGTGTTTGCTTGGATATAAGCTGATTGCAGACGAGATGAAGAATTCCACCCTAAAAAAGCTGGTTGAGAGAATAGGCTACGAAGAAGGACTTCCCGTTGTGACCGATCCTGAGATAATCGATCCTAAATCATTTTTGCAGCAGGTCATACAATCCCGTATTCCAAATCCGTTTATGCCTGATACGCCTGCAAGAATTGCAACTGATACGTCACAAAAGCTTGCAGTCAGATTTGGTGAGACAATCAAAGCATACACAGCTTCAGGAACTATGTCTGCGTCGCACCTTAAAATGATACCCCTTGTTTTTGCCGGTTGGCTGAGATACCTGATGGGAATTGATGATAATGGTGAACCCTTTGAGTTAAGCCCTGATCCGCTCTTGCCGCAGCTTACTGAATATGTAAAGGATATTAAGCTTGGAGATAGTATAACATCGGATTATTTTGAAGAGCTTTACTGTAACAGTGACATTTTCGGTGAAAATCTCTTTGCAACAGGTCTTGCAGATTCAGTAACAACCTACTTTAATGAGATGATTAAAACAACGGGTTCGGTTAACATAACGTTAAAAAAATATGTAAACTAAAAAAGGTCATAAGACCTTTTTTAGTTTGAAAAATTGCCTATTGTATTTTTGGAATTTATTTGTTATAATAAAAATTAGAATTAAGTCAGGAGATTGTTGATTTGAAAAAAAGATTTATATGGACCGCTTTATTTGCGGCATTTACTGTTTTTATATTCTGCCGTTCATTAAAAAGTGCAGACGAATCTACAATGGAAAGTGCAGGCATAGTAAGCTTTATAGTGGGATGGGTGGAAAGGTTGTTTTCATCACCGCCTGAAAACTTTGCGGACTTTGTAACTGTGATAGTCCGAAAACTTGCGCATATTGCAGAATTTGCCGTTCAATCTGTGCTTGCATGCAAAATGTTTACTGTCTATGAATTGAACCTGAAAAAATGTCTTTCATGGATTTTGCTTATAGGACTTATGACTGCTTGTGTTGATGAAGCAATTCAGCTTACATCACCGGGAAGAGCGGGACTTATAACAGACGTTTTTATAGACTTTGCAGGTACTGCGCTTGGATTTATGGTATGTTATATCTTTAATAGAAAAAAAGCTTAATAATATCTTATTTAACCGAATAGAATTACCCTGGGGTGAGGTTTATGGTTAAAATTTTCAAAGGACTGTATATCAGTCCGCTTACTGTGGCTTTTTTTATAGTGTGCTATCTCAGCGGCAAAGAGGCTTTCTTTGTTATTTCCTATCTATCAATGATAATTCATGAGCTTGCTCATCTTGGCGCGGCGTATTTTATAGGTCTTAAACCGTCCCGCATTTCACTGCATCCATTCGGAGTTAATCTCAGGCTGAAAACAAATCTGGTTTGCTCCGTTTCGGATAATATAATACTCTATTTATCCGGCCCTTTGATGAATCTTATAATAGCATTTTTGTTTATAACCGTATATAAAGGAAGGTATCTTTATGACTATGGCTTTGCGGTTAATATAATGCTGTTTTTCGTAAATATGCTTCCTATATGCCCTCTTGATGGAGGAAATATCGCAAAAAAGGTGCTTGCAGTAGTTGCAGGTGAGGATTTGTCTGTGCGGGTAATGAAGCTAATATCCTTTATTTTATCTATGATTTTGCTTGCTTTGGGGATTTATATAATCAGGGCAACGGGCTATAATTATTCCTGCGTGTTTATTAGTGCGCTGATGCTTGCAAATGTTTTTACCTCAAAAGAAAAGTATTCTCAGACGGCAATTAAAAATCTCATCTGGGAGGATGAAATTTATAAGGACAAAACAGGCAAACCCGTCCAGATGTTCGTATCTCAGGGACAGCCGGTATGTGCAAATTACCTTAAGCATATTCGCCCGGGGGTATTTACCTGCGTTTTGGTAGCAGATGACAATGGAGAAATCACAAAAATAGTGTCAGAAAAGGAACTTATGAAATTATAAGGATTAGAGGAGTACATATGAAGACGATTTTTGTAATCAACCCCAAAGCCGGAAACGGCAGAAATATCAATAACCTTATAGACCGGATAAAACAATTTGAAGACCGTGCAGAATATTACATAACAAAATTTCCGGGTGATGCACGCAATTTTGTAGAAAGCTTTTGCCGCCAAAACGGGCCGGCGAGATTTATAGCCTGCGGCGGTGACGGAACACTCAATGAAGTTCTAAACGGCGCAATGCCTTTTGAAAATGCAGAAATAGGAGTTGTACCAATAGGTTCGGGAAATGACTTTGTAAGAAATTTCCTCTATGGTGATAAGTTTTTAGATATAGACCTTCTCATGTCGGGAACAAGTGTGAAATGCGATGCAATTAAATACGCTACATTAGTAAATGGTGCAGAGGTTAACGGGTATTGTGCAAATATGTTCAATATAGGCTTTGACTGCAATGTTGCAGATTTGACCAACAACCTGAAGAAAAACACATTTTTATCAGGGCCTATGGCGTATGTTGTTGCAATTTTCATTTCTCTCATAAGAAAAAAATGCTCTCTTATGAAAATAGAACTTGACGGACAAAATGCGTATGACGGGAAATTGCTTCTGACTTCTCTTGCTAATGGCGGTTATTGCGGCGGAGGAATCAACAGCAATCCTCTTGCCGTGGTAAACGATGGATTAATAAGTATAAATATAATCAAAAATGTATCACGAATGAGATTTCTTACTCTTTTACCCTATTATATGAAAGGAACATTTCATAAAATTTCAGGTATTGAGAAGTACATCTTTACAGACAAATGCAGAAAAATAACAGTTATACCCAATACCCATATAATGAGAATATGCGTTGACGGTGAAATAATAGATGCCGGAAAAACACGGTTTGAAATAGTCCATGATGCGTTTAGATTCGTAATTCCCTTCAAAACTGATTTTGCAAATGATGTAGCGTATGCACATGAAAAAATCGGCGAGTGTTAAATTATCCACACTCGCCGATTTTGTATTATTAGTAAACTCTTCTGGCTCCTATATATCCGTTTTTTCTGTATTGTGAATCAATAGAAGTATATCTCACAACATCTCCGGTTCGGGGAGCGTGAATCATTTTTCCGTCACCTGCGTAAATTCCTACATGATTAATTTTTCCGTTTTTAGCAAAAAACAGAAGGTCGCCGGGTTCAAGGTCGCTTTTGCTGACAGCCTTTCCGTGATTGAATTGGGAGGCGGCAGTTCTGCTTATGCTTATTCCAAGTGATTTGCAAACGTATTGTACAAGCCCTGAACAGTCAAAGCCTTTTGGACTTGCCCCGCCATATACGTACTTGGTGCCAAGGTATTTTGCAGCTTCGTTTACAATATCAGGACCTTTGGCATTTGTGTTTGGAGTAACGTAATCAGCGATGTTCTCTTTTGCAAGAGCATCTTTCCTCTTTGCCGCCGCAGTCTGTATTTCTGTTACCTTATTTTTAGGAATCCAATTATTTGAAATTTCAATGGCGGATGATTCAACAAATCCTGCTTCCATATCATCGCCGTAATAAATCTTTGTATATCCGTTATCGTCGTATAAGAGAACAATCTCTGTGTTGTTGTCAAGCATGGTTAGAACAGCAGAAGAAGATGAGGCGCTGCGCCGCACATTTATTTTGCTGTCAGGTGCTTTGATGATTCCTGTTTTGTAGTTATCATAATGCATTGCCGCATATTCTGCTTCTGTTTTGCTGTCAGTAATGAATTCCTTTTTTACATATCCTGATTTGTTGTTTTGGTAAATCACTCTGTACCATTGCTCCGTAGATGATATAATCTGCACGCAGTCGCATGGTTTAAGGCAGTCAATAATTTTGCTGTCGTCGGACGGAGCATTAAAAACATCCAATACTCCATAGGACAGAACGACATAGCTTGTTCTGAATGTACTTTTCAGGGAAGTGATTTTATTAATTTCATCTTGTGTATATGTTTGTTGTAACCGTTCAAGTGCGCTGTTATAATCAGATTTGTCAAAATCCTCAGCAATAATTTGGGAAACTTCTTCCTTATTACTGCGCAGCGCGGCAAGCCGGATGCCTGCTTTCATATCACAAGCTTGTTTAACCGACATACTGCCAATCATAGCGATTGTAATAAGACCTACAATCGTATGCTTCGCATTATTCATAATAAACCTCCTGAATCCGTGTGAGATTATTATTCCCAACACCTGATATAACTATTATCCCATAAATTGGTTTGCGTGTCAAACGTTTTTAAAAAATGCGCAACAATTTCGTAACATTTCGGCGATTTGAAAAAATCAATTTAGAGTATAAAAATTGTCTTTGTAATGGTTTAATATAATTGTTTAAAACAGGAATAAAATGCATATTATATGAATAGATAAAGCTTTATGTGTCAAATTGTATAATGAAATGATGAATTATCAAACTTTTACTAATAAAAAAGCACATAAATAATATTTTTATCAAAAAAAATTAAAAAAGCCTTGACAAACAATTTCTGTTGTGTTACAATAACCAAGCTGTCTTTGAGATAGCAGTTGTACATTGAAAAATAAACAGTGCGAAACTTGTCGGAAAATTTGAGTTTTTTATGACAGTATTCGGAATAACGAAAACAAATGTCAGAGTTAGTTAAAAGAGCTAACAAACAATCGAGTATATAAAGCTTATGCTTCATATAACCATTTATCGAGAGTTTGATCCTGGCTCAGGACGAACGCTGGCGGCGTGCCTAACACATGCAAGTCGAGCGAGAATTTACGAATTGATTCCTTCGGGATGATTTTCGTAAAGGAAAGCGGCGGACGGGTG